>NZ_JBFUAE010000005.1:0-406116 GCF_056406435.1 Pseudomonas sp. P1_C12
CATCAGATTGCGGTGTGTGAAGACGCAATGAACCGAAAGTTCGACGCTCGCAAAACACCGAAAGCTATCACCTACCCAATTTGCTGAAGCGAGGCCATCTGGTCACGACTCAGTACCCGAATTTCTTGACGACCATAGAGCATTGGAACCACCTGATCCCATCCCGAACTCAGCAGTGAAACGATGCATCGCCGATGGTAGTGTGGGGTTTCCCCATGTGAGAGTAGGTCATCGTCAAGATTAAATTCCGAAACCCCAATTGCGAAAGCAGTTGGGGTTTTGTTTTTGTCCGCAGAAAAACTCATACAGCAATACCGGACAGCTCCACGCTGTCACAGTCTCCCGACAATGTTAAGGTTCGCCCTTGGCGTTTGTATTTTCCAAGGAAGCCTTTATGCCGGACGCGACGTCCCTCAGTGCTGGTTTTATGGTGGTTCACGGCAACCGCCTGGATGAGTTGCGCAGCCTGGTGGTCAGCTGGATGCGGCGCTACCCGCTGGCTCCCCTGGAGAATGAAATCGCGTTGGTGCAAAGCAATGGCATTGCCCAATGGCTGAAGCTGGCACTGGCGGAAGATTCTGAGGACGGCGACATGGGAGGCTGCGGCATCGCCGCGGCCATTGACGTGCAGTTGCCCGGTAGTTTCATGTGGCAGCTCTATCGCATGGTACTTGGCCGTGACGAAATTCCGGTCAAGTCCCTGCTCGATAAAGCACCGCTGACCTGGCGTCTGATGCGCCTGCTGCCGCAATTGATCAACCAACCGCACTTCGAGCCGCTGCAGCGTTTCCTGACCCATGACACCGATCTGCGCAAACGCTATCAATTGGCCGAGCGTCTGGCGGATCTGTTCGACCAATACCAGGTCTATCGGGCTGACTGGCTGGAAGACTGGGCAGAAGGTCGACATCAAACAAGAAACGGCAGGGGCGAAGCCAAACCCCTGACCCCGGCCAATTGCTGGCAGGCAGAGTTATGGCGCGCACTCTTGCTGGATGTGGGAGAAGAAGGCATGGCGCAAAGCCGTGCCGGGGTCCATCAGCGATTTGTCGAGCGTATCAACAATCTCGAAGTCGCCCCCAAGGGATTACCCTCACGAGTGATCGTTTTCGGGATTTCTTCGCTGCCTGCGCAAGCCCTGGAGGCACTGGCGGGACTGGCACGATTCAGCCAGGTCCTGCTGTGCGTACACAACCCGTGTCGTCACCATTGGGCGGACATCGTCGCCGATAAAGACCTGTTGCGGCATCAATACAAGCGTCAGGCCCGCAAAAGCGGCATGCCGGTAGTGATCGATCCGCAAACCCTCCACCAGCATGCTCACCCATTGCTGGCTGCCTGGGGTAAACAGGGGCGGGACTATATCAACCTGCTCGACAGTTATGACGATCCCAACAGCTATCGTTCGGCATTCCGCGACGGGCGCATCGACCTGTTCAGTGATGGTCAGCCGCTGAACGTGCTCAACCAGTTGCAGGATGACATCCTCGAGTTGCGTCCACTTAATGAGACTCGGGAGCGTTGGCCCGCTATCGATCTTGCGAAGGACGAATCGATCCGTTTTCACATCGCCCACAGCGCCCAGCGAGAAGTCGAGATTCTCCACGATCAACTGCTCGCGCGTTTCAGCGCCGACCCGCACTTGCGGCCCCGGGACATTATCGTGATGGTCCCGGACATCGACAGTTACGCACCGCACATTCGTGCCGTGTTTGGTCAGCTTGACCGCCAGGATCCGCGCTTCATTCCGTTTACCCTGGCGGACCAGGGCCAGCGTGGCCGCGATCCACTACTGATTGCGGTCGAGCACCTGCTCAAGCTGCCTGACAGCCGATTCCCCGTCAGTGAGATTCTCGATCTGCTGGACGTCCCGGCACTGCGTGCTCGCTTTGGTGTTGAGGAGCGCGATCTGCCGACGCTGCACCGCTGGATCGAAGGTGCCGGCATTCGCTGGGGCATGAACGCCGAGCAGCGTGCCGGGCTCGGGCTGCCGAATGAACTGGAGCAAAATAGCTGGCGTTTCGGCTTGCGCCGGATGTTGCTCGGTTATGCCGTTGGCAGCGCCGATGCTTATGAGGGTATCGAGCCCTACGACGAAATCGGGGGCCTGGACGCCGCGCTAATCGGCCCGCTGGTTGCGCTGCTGGACGCGCTGGAAGTGGCTCACCACGAACTTTCTCAGCCTGCATCGCCGGGGCAATGGGGCTTGCGCTTGCAGGCGTTGGTGCAGTTGTTCTTCCTTGCCAGTAACGAACACGATGACTACTTGCTGGCTCAGCTCGAAGAGCTGCGTGAGACCTGGCTCGAGACCTGCGAGTCGGTCGGGTTGCAGGACGAGTTACCGCTGACCGTCGTCCGTGAAGCCTGGCTTGCGGGTCTGGATCAGGGCCGTTTGTCCCAACGCTTTCTGGCCGGAGCGGTCAACTTCTGCACCTTGATGCCCATGCGCGCCATCCCGTTCAAACTGGTGTGCCTGCTGGGCATGAATGACGGCGATTATCCGCGCGCGCAGCCGCCACTGGATTTCGATCTCATGGGCAGTGATTACCGTCCAGGTGACCGCTCCCGACGCGAAGATGACCGCTACCTGCTACTGGAAGCCTTGTTGTCGGCACGGGACCAGCTCTACATCAGTTGGGTGGGCCGCAGCATCCGCGATAACAGCGAGAGGCCTGCGTCGGTGCTGATCGGCCAGTTACGCGACCACTTGGCCAGCGGTTGGCGATTGTCACAAAGCGACAATGATCTGCTGGAGGCCATGACCCGGGAACACCCGTTGCAACCTTTCAGTGCCCGCTACTTTCACGAAGGGGATGAGTCGTTCAGCTACGCCACCGAATGGCAGGTGCTTCATCAGGCGACAGAGCAACAGGCAAGCGCGGAAGTGCTCGAGGCTCACGTTCAGGACGAACCACTGAGTCTCGGTCAGTTGCAGGATTTCCTGCGCAACCCGGTACGGCACTTTTTCAGCCAGCGCCTGAAGGTCTTCTTCGAGGCGGCCGAAGTGCCCTTGGCTGATGAAGAGCCTTTTGTCCTGGATGCGTTGCAGCGTTACAGCCTAAGTGACCGTTTGCTCGAAGCGGCGCTGGCTGACCCGGGAAATACCGGACAGGCACTGGAGGATCAGGCGAAACGCCTGCAAAACAGCGGGCTGCTGCCCATGGCCGGATTCGGTGAGTGCCTGCAGCGTGAATTGATCGAGCCATTACCTGACTTGCTGCAACGCCACCAACAGCTCCTGGCTTTGTGGCCTACACCGCTCAGCAGCGCGTTGCCAGTCAGTCTTGAACTGCAAGGCCTGCACATTGAGGGCTGGCTCAGCGGCCTGCATCAGCGCGCCGATGGTGGATTGCTGTCTATCACTACGATCCCCAACAGTATCGGCTCGATCAAGTCACGCAAATGGCATCGTCTGACACGTCCGTGGCTCACTCATCTGGTGGCTTGTGCCAGTGGCGTGGCGTTGACCACCGCATTGGTGGCCAGTGACGACAGCCTGCTGCTCGCTCCGCTGGATGAGACCACAGCGCAGAAAATTCTCGGTGACCTGTTGATGGCCTGGCAGTCGGGCATGCGCCAGCCTCTGCCGATCGCGGTCAAGACAGCCTTTGCGTGGCTGGGGCAAACCGACCCGGTCAAGGCCGATGCCGCTGCGCGCAAGGCCTATGAAGGCGACGGGCAGACGACGGACGGAGAGCGTCGCGAAAGCCCGGCACTCGCTCGCCAATTCGCCGATTACGATGCCTTGAATGCCGATGAGACGTTCCCCGATTGGTGTGACGCGCTCTATCGCCCGCTTCTTGAAGCTCCTTGGCGTTCACTGTCCAGCGAGGAGTCGCGCTGATGAGCACGAAGACACCGTTGGCCCTGGCCTTCCCGCTGCGTGGCAGCCAACTGATCGAAGCCAGTGCCGGGACCGGCAAGACGTTCACCATTTCCGCGCTGTACCTGCGTCTGGTGCTTGGCAATGGCGGGGAGGACAGTGGCTTCGGACGTGAGCTGTTGCCGCCGCAAATCCTCGTCGTGACGTTCACCGACGCCGCTACCAAAGAGCTGCGCGAACGCATTCGCACGCGGCTCGCCGAGGCCGCGCGATTTTTCCGCGATGAAACACCTGCCCCCGACAGCCTGATTGCCGAGTTGCGTGATCAATATTTGCCCGAGCAATGGCCCGGGTGCGCAAACCGCCTGGATATCGCGGCGCAGTGGATGGATGAGGCGGCGGTGTCGACCATCCACAGTTGGTGCCAGCGCATGTTGCGCGAGCACGCCTTCGACAGCGGCAGCCTGTTTACCCAGACCCTGGAAACCGACCACAGCGACTTGCTGGGGGAAGTCCTGCGCGATTACTGGCGGCTGTTCTGTTACCCGATGCAAGGTGACGCATTGAATTGGGTACGCAGCAATTGGGGCGGACCGGCGGCGCTGCTGCCGCGGATTCGTGCGCTGTTCGCCAGCGAGCGGGATACGCTGCAAGGGAAAGAGCCCGCCGAAGTGATTTCGCAATGCCTGCAAGAACGACGGGCGGCACTGATCGAACTCAAGAAGCCCTGGCTGCAGTGGGCGGACGAGTTGCTTGCGATCTGTCACCAGGGCGTTGCCGGCAAGGCTGTCGACGGTCGCAAGATGCAGGCTCGCTATTTCGAGCCCTGGTTTGAAAAGATCAAAGCCTGGGCCGAAGACGAATCCCTCGAGCAATTGGATATCGGCACCGGCTTCACGCGCCTGACCCCTGATGGCATGGCCGAAGCCTGGAAGGGCGAAGCGCCTCGACATCCGGGGCTCGATGCGATGGCCGGCCTCAAGGCCTGTCTCGATGGGTTGCCAACACCTGATGCCGCCGTGCTGCAACATGCGGCCCGCTGGGTCGGGGCGCGATTCGAGGAAGAGAAACGTCGCCGTGCGGAAATGGGTTTCGACGACATGTTGCTGCGCCTTGATGCGGCCTTGCAGTCCGATGGCGGCGAGCGACTGGCAACCCTGATTCGTGAACAGTTTCCGGTCGCCCTGATCGATGAGTTCCAGGACACCGACCCGGTGCAATACCGGATCTTCGAGAGTATCTACCGCATTGAAGAGAACAGCCCCGAGTGCGGTCTGTTCCTGATCGGCGACCCGAAACAGGCGATCTACGCTTTTCGCGGTGCCGACATCCATACCTACCTGCGCGCCCGCCAGGCCACCACTGGCCGCCTGCACACCTTGGGCACCAACTTTCGCTCGAGCCACGGCATGGTCAACGCGGTGAACCATGTGTTCGAGCGCGCCGAAGCCCGGGAGTCAGGACGCGGCGCTTTCCTCTTTCGGCAGAAGAATGGCGACAACCCGGTGCCGTTCACGCCGGTTGCCTCCCAGGGCCGCAAAGAAGTCTTGCGCATCAATGACCAGGCAATCCCGGCCTTGAACATTTGGCACTTGCCGGCCGAACAACCGTTGTCCGGCGCGGTGTACCGGCAACATCTGGCGGCTGCCTGCGCCAGTGAAATCACAGCATTGCTCAATGGCGGGCAGCAGGGGCAAGCGGGGTTCAGCCAAGACGGCAAAGCCTTCAGGGGCCTGCTGCCGGCGGACATCGCCATCCTGGTCCGCGACGGCAAGGAGGCGCAGGCGGTTCGTGCGCAATTGGCCGCCCGTGGCGTGCGCAGTGTTTACCTGTCGGACAAGGACTCGGTGTTCGCCGCCCAGGAGGCGCATGACGTGCTGACCTGGCTCAAGGCCTGCGCCGAGCCGGATGTCGAGCGCCCGCTGCGAGCCGCGTTGGCCAGCATCACGTTGAACCTTTCGTTGACTGAGCTGGAGCGGCTGAATCAGGACGAGTTGGCCTGGGAATCCCGGGTCATGCAGTTCCGTGGCTATCGCGAAGTCTGGCGCAAGCAGGGCGTACTGCCGATGCTGCGGCGCTTGCTGCATGACTTCCGTCTGCCCCAGGCGTTGATCGCCCGCAGTGACGGCGAGCGGGTTTTGACGAATCTGTTGCACCTGTCCGAATTGCTGCAACAGGCGGCCGCGGAACTCGATGGCGAGCAAGCCCTGATCCGGCATTTGTCCGAGCATCTGGCGTTGTCCGGGCAGGCTGGCGAAGAGCAGATCCTGCGTCTGGAAAGTGATGAGCAATTGGTCAAGGTCGTGACCATTCACAAGTCTAAAGGCCTTGAATATCCCTTGGTGTTCCTGCCGTTCATTTGCTCGGCGAAACCGGTGGATGGCAGCCGCCTGCCGTTGCACTACCACGATGAATCCGGCAATGCTCAGGTCACGTTGAAGCCGACGACAGAATTGATTGCCCTGGCTGACGATGAGCGTCTGGCCGAGGATCTGCGCTTGCTCTATGTCGCCCTGACCCGGGCGCAACACGCTTGCTGGCTGGGGGTGGCCGACCTCAAGCGCGGCAACAACAATGGCTCGGTGCTGCATCTGTCGGCATTGGGTTATCTGCTGGGCGGCGGTGCGCCATTGGCCGATTCCCCGGCGTTGCAGCTTTGGTTGCGGGACCTGCAACAGGACTGCCCGGCGCTGGCGTATGCCGAGATGCCTGAAGCGACTGCAGAGCATTACCGGCCACCGCAAAATGACGCGGCACTGCTGGTTCCGCTGGTTCCGAAACGCAAGGCCAGTGAAAACTGGTGGATCGCTTCCTACAGCGCGTTACGCATTGGCGACACCCTGAGTGTCGGCACCGACGAGGCGCCGGAGAGCCCGCAGGCGCAAAAACTGTTCGATGACGAACGCCTCGACCCGCAGGCCCCCAGGGAAGTGGTGACCGGTGGCGGCGATATCCATCGCTTCCCGCGCGGCCCGAATCCCGGCACCTTCCTCCATGGCTTGCTCGAGTGGGCGGGAGGCGAGGGTTTTGATGCGGCACCGCAAGAGGTGATCGACGCCATTGCCCGTCGCTGCAACCGTCGAGGCTGGGAGGGCTGGATCAGCACCTTGAGTGACTGGCTGCAGCATCTGCTCAAGTCGCCGTTGCAACTGGGCGGCGGTCAGGCGCCGGTGGTATTTGGCCAGTTGACGCAGTATCAGGTCGAGATGGAGTTCTGGTTCGCCAGCCATAAGGTCGATGTGCTCAAGCTCGATGCGCTGGTGTGCCAATACACCCATAACGGCGTGGTCCGGGTGGCCGCGGAACCGGTGTTGCTCAACGGCATGTTCAAGGGTTTCATCGACCTGACGTTCGAACATGACGGCCGCTATTACGTGGCCGATTACAAATCCAACTGGCTTGGCGTCGATGATGCGGCCTACACCGCGCAGGCCATGGAACAATCGATTCTCGACAACCGTTATGACTTGCAATACGTGTTGTACCTGTTGGCCCTGCACCGCCAGCTCAAGGCGCGGCTCGCCGATTACGACTACGACCGGCATGTCGGCGGTGCGTTGTACCTGTTTTTACGCGGTACGCGTGCGGCCAGCCAGGGTGTGTTTTTCGCCCGGCCGCCAAGAGAGCTGATCGAGCGTCTGGACAGACTGTTCCAGGGCAAGCCGGAACCCAAGGCCGAGCCCGCCTGGGAACAGGGAGTACTGTTATGAATCGCACATTCGCCGATTTGTTGCCCACATCGCTGGCAGCCGAAAGCCTGGCCGATCTGGCGCCGCTGAGTCGTGCCGACGACTTGCTGTTGTTGCTCACGCGCTGGGTCGAACGTGGCTGGTTGCGCGCGCTGGACAAAGCCTTTGTGGCGTTTCTGCATGAACTGGCTCCGGAGGATGATCCGTTGGTGTTACTGGCGGCCGCGCTGACCAGTCACCAATTGGGCCATGGGCATGTCTGTCTCGACCTGTTCGAGACGCTGAAAGAACCGGACTTCGCCCTGTCGTTACCACCCGAAGGTGACGTGCAAGGCGGCGCGATGCTGTTGCCCTCGCAATTGCTGGGATCGCTGGACGGTGCTCACTGGTGCAAGGTGCTGGCCGCCAGCAACCTAGTCGCGCTGGCCGTTGACAGCCGTGACAACGTGCGCGACCGACCTTTGGTTTTATCGGGCAAACGCTTGTACCTGCGCCGCTATTGGGCCTACGAGCGGCGGATTGACCTTTCACTGCGCGAGCGTTTGACGGAACACGAGTCCACGCCGAACGACTTGCTCCAGCGCCTCACCGGGCTGTTTGGTCCTGCCCGGTCCGGTGACGTAATCGACTGGCAGAAGCTCGCGTGCGCACTGGCGACCCGCAGCGCCTTCAGCATCGTGACGGGGGGGCCGGGAACCGGCAAGACCACCACCGTCGTGCGCTTGCTGGCGTTGCTCCAGGCGCCGGCAGTCGAGGCCGGCATGCCCCTGCGCATTCGTCTCGCCGCGCCGACCGGCAAGGCCGCGGCGCGTCTGACAGAATCCATCAGCCAGCAAGTCCGGACCTTGAAGGTCACCCAAGACATACGAGACAAGATCCCCTCCGACGTCACCACCGTTCACCGCCTGCTCGGCAGCCGCCCCGGGACTCGTCATTTCCGGCATCACGCGGGCAATCGCCTGCCGCTGGATGTGTTGGTGGTAGACGAGGCCTCGATGATCGACCTGGAAATGATGGCCAACCTGCTCGACGCCTTGCCGGCCCATGCGCGCCTCGTGCTGTTGGGGGACAAGGATCAACTGGCTTCGGTAGAGGCCGGTGCGGTATTGGGGGATCTGTGTCGCGACGCGGAGGCTGGCTGGTACAGCTCCCAGACGCGCCAGTGGCTGGAAACCGTCAGTGGCGAAAACCTGCAGGCCAGCGGATTGCAGGAGGACATGCAGGGCACTCATCCATTGGCCCAACAGGTCGTGATGTTGCGCCATTCCCGGCGATTCGGTGAGGGCAGCGGCATTGGCCAACTGGCTCGCTGGGTCAACCAGCAGCAACCCGAAGAAGCCCGAAAGTTGTTGTCGGCGCGCAGCCATGACGATGTGTATTGCCTGGCCCTCAAGGGGGAGCAGGACCGGGCCCTGGAACGCTTGCTTCTCGACGGCCACGGTGAGGGGCCGCAGGGTTATCGACATTACCTGAGCGTGCTGCGCAATCAGCGGCCGCCACTGGACAGCCCGCTGGAAGATTCGCGCTGGATTGATTGGGCTCGAGAAGTGCTGCTGGCCTTCGACGCATTCCAGTTGTTATGTGCCGTGCGCAAAGGGCCGTGGGGTGTGGAGGGCTTGAACCAGCGGGTGACGGAGGCATTGCTCAGGGCGCGCCTGATCGACAGTGACCAGCAGTGGTACGAAGGTCGCCCTGTCCTGATGACCCGCAACGATTACGGGCTGGGTTTGATGAACGGCGATATCGGCATCGCCCTCAAGCTCCCGGAGCAGGAAGGCCACGGAAAACAGGTTTTGCGCGTGGCATTCCCACGCAATGATGGCCAGGGTGGCGTGCGATTTGTCCTGCCCAGCCGTCTGAATGATGTCGAAACCGTGTACGCCATGACCGTGCATAAATCCCAGGGCTCGGAGTTCGCGCATACCGCATTGATTCTTCCTGATGCCTTGAATCCAGTGCTCACCAAGGAACTGATCTACACCGGAATTACCCGGGCCAAGGACTGGTTCACCTTGATCGAGTCGCGTGCGGGCGTGTTTGAAGAGGCGGTGAAACGCCGGGTCAAACGCTTGAGCGGGCTGATGCTGGAGCTAAAGGAAGCCAGCGAGCCGACAGGCTGAAAGGTCACTAATCGGCAAACAGCATCTCCCGGCTTTCACCCATCAGCAGACCCTGATTCTGCTCGGTGACCTCGCGGATGTAATCCCATAACAGGGTGATCCGCTTGAGCTTGCGCAGGTCTTCGCGGCAGTACATCCAGAATTGTCGGGTGATATTGATTTCCTGCGGCAACACCGGCAGCAGGCGCGGGTCCTGGGTGGCGAGGAAGCACGGCAGGATCGCCAGTGAGCGTCCTTGCTGCGCGGCCACGAACTGCGCGATCACGCTGGTGCTGCGCAGGTTGGCGCTGGCGCCGGGCAATACGTTGGCCAGGTACAACAGCTCCGAGCTGAAGGCCAGGTCGTCGACGTAACTGATAAATGAATGCTTGGCCAAATCGGCTGGTTTGCGGATCGGCGGGTGGTTGTCCAGATAATCCTGGGTCGCATACAGCTGCAATCGGTAGTCGCATAGTTTGCAGCAGACGTACGGGCCATGCTCCGGACGCTCCAGAGCGATGACAATGTCGGCCTCGCGCTTGGACAGGCTGATGAAGTGCGGCAGCGGCAGGATATCCACCGAAATGGCCGGATAGGTGTCGACGAAGTGGCTCAGCTGCGGCGTGATGAAAAAGCTGCCGAAGCCTTCGGTGCAGCCCATGCGCACGTGACCCGATAGGGCCACGCCAGACCCGGAAACCTGCTCGCACGCCATGTGCAGGGTACTTTCGATCGACTCGGCATACCCCATCAACCGCTGGCCTTCGGCGGTCAGGATAAAGCCGTTGGTCCGGGATTTTTCGAACAGCAATGTGCCCAACGCGGTTTCCAGGGAGCTGATGCGTCGCGACACCGTGGTGTAGTCCACCGCAAGGCGCTTGGCCGCGGTGCTGGCCTTGCGGGTGCGGGCGACTTCAAGGAAAAACTTGAGGTCATCCCAGTTCAATGAGCCGAGGGAGGTGATGTTTTTTTGCATGTTGGACCGGTTTTTATGTGCGTTCTTATTAGAAGTTTGCACATCTATACTCCAAAAACAGTCCGTTAACCAATTCGCGGCACACGCCTCATCTCAAGGCGACTTTCTCGCCTTGACTCCCAAGATAAAAACAAAGATCTGGAGACCCACATGAACGCATCGCTCACGCCCAACGAAACCACCGTGCAGAAGGTCAAGCTGTTGATCGACGGCGAGTGGGTCGAATCCAAGACCACCGAATGGCACGACATCATCAACCCGGCGACCCAGCAAGTGCTGGCCAAAGTGCCGTTTGCCACCGCCGAAGAAGTCGACGCGGCCATCAGCGCAGCCCATCGCGCTTTCCAGACCTGGAAGCTGACGCCCATCGGCGCGCGGATGCGCATCATGCTCAAGCTCCAGGCACTGATTCGCGAACACTCCAAGCGCATCGCTGCGGTCCTGAGTGCCGAGCAGGGCAAGACCATTGCCGACGCCGAAGGCGACATTTTCCGTGGACTGGAAGTGGTCGAGCACGCCTGCTCCATCGGCAGCCTGCAAATGGGCGAATTCGCTGAAAACGTCGCCGGTGGCGTCGATACCTACACCCTGCGCCAACCGATCGGCGTGTGCGCAGGCATTACTCCGTTCAACTTCCCGGCGATGATTCCGCTGTGGATGTTCCCGATGGCCATCGCCTGTGGCAACACCTTCGTGCTCAAGCCGTCCGAACAGGACCCGATGTCGACCATGCTGCTGGTGGAGCTGGCGATTGAGGCCGGCATTCCTGCTGGCGTGCTCAACGTCGTGCACGGTGGCAAGGACGTGGTGGACGGGCTCTGCACCCACAAAGACATCAAGGCGGTTTCCTTCGTCGGTTCGACCGCCGTCGGTACTCACGTCTATGACCTGGCGGGCAAACACGGCAAGCGCGTGCAATCGATGATGGGTGCCAAGAACCACGCCGTGGTGCTGCCAGACGCCAATCGCGAACAAGCGCTGAATGCGCTGGTGGGTGCCGGTTTCGGTGCCGCCGGTCAACGCTGCATGGCCACCTCGGTGGTGGTGCTGGTGGGCGCGGCCAAGCAATGGTTGCCGGATCTGAAGGCGCTGGCGCAAAAGCTCAAGGTCAATGCCGGCAGCGAGCCGGGCACCGATGTCGGTCCGGTGATCTCGAAAAAGGCCAAGGCGCGGATTCTCGACCTGATCGAGAGCGGCATCAAGGAAGGCGCCAAACTGGAGCTGGACGGTCGCGAGATCTCGGTTCCCGGTTACGAGAAGGGCAACTTTGTCGGCCCGACCCTGTTCTCCGGCGTGACCACCGACATGCAGATCTACACCCAGGAAATCTTCGGCCCGGTGCTGGTGGTGCTGGAAGTTAATACGCTCGACGAGGCCATCGCCCTGGTCAACGCCAACCCGTTCGGCAACGGCACGGGCCTGTTCACCCAGAGCGGCGCGGCGGCACGCAAATTCCAGAACGAAATCGATGTTGGCCAGGTCGGTATCAACATCCCGATTCCGGTGCCGGTGCCGTTCTTCAGTTTCACCGGTTCGCGCGGTTCCAAGCTTGGCGACCTCGGCCCGTATGGCAAGCAAGTGGTGCAGTTCTACACTCAGACCAAGACCGTCACCAGTCGCTGGTTCGATGACGACAGCGTCAATGACGGTGTGAACACCACCATCAACCTGCGATAAGGAGCCGGACATGAAAATCGCTTTTATCGGTCTGGGCAACATGGGCGCGCCGATGGCGCGCAACCTGATCAAGGCCGGCCATGCTCTGCGCCTGGTAGACCTGAACAAAGCCGTGCTGGCGGAGCTGGAACAACTGGGCGGCAGTATCAGCGCATCGGCCCGTGAAGCGGCAGAGGGCGCCGAACTGGTGATCACCATGCTGCCAGCCGCGGTGCATGTACGCAGCGTGTGGCTGGGTGAAGACGGCGTGCTCGCCGGTATCGGCAAAGGTGTACCGACCGTGGATTGCAGCACCATCGATCCACAGACCGCGCGGGACGTGGCCGCCGCCGCGGCCAAACAGGGCGTGGCCATGGCCGATGCGCCGGTCTCTGGCGGCACCGGTGGTGCAGCCGCCGGGACGCTGACCTTCATGGTCGGCGCCACTCCCGAACTGTTCGCCACCCTGCAACCGGTACTGGCGCAAATGGGCCGCAACATCGTCCATTGTGGTGAGGTCGGCACCGGGCAAATCGCTAAAATCTGCAACAACCTGCTGCTGGGGATTTCCATGGTCGGCGTCAGCGAAGCCATGGCGCTGGGCGATGCCCTGGGCATCGACACCAAGGTGCTGGCGGGCATCATCAATAGCTCAACCGGGCGTTGCTGGAGTTCGGAGATGTACAACCCGTGGCCGGGCATCGTTGAAACAGCGCCGGCGTCGCGCGGTTACACCGGTGGTTTCGGTGCCGAACTGATGCTCAAGGATCTGGGGCTGGCTACTGAAGCGGCACGTCAGGCGCACCAGCCGGTGGTACTCGGCGCGGTGGCGCAGCAGTTGTATCAGGCGATGAGTTTGCGTGGGGAGGGTGGTCAGGACTTCTCGGCGATCATCAATGGTTATCGCAAACCGCAATAAGGGATATTTCCGGGAATCCGCGTCGGGCGGGTTCCCGGTTTTTTATTTGGCAGAAAGAAAAGATCGCAGCCTTCGGCAGCTCCTACAGGGGAATGTATACACCCCGTAGGAGCTGCCGAAGGCTGCGATCTTTTGCTTTATCAGGCAAACACGAAATATTTGCGCACGGTTTCCACCACTTCCCAGGTGCCTTTCATGCCTGGCTCGATGACGAAAATGTCACCGGCGCGCAGGTGGATCGGCGCCATGCCTTCCGGGGTGATGACGCAGTAGCCTTCCTGGAAATGGCAATACTCCCACTTCACATATTCCACGTACCACTTGCCCGGCGTGCAGATCCAGGTGCCCATGATCTTGCTGCCGTCTTCACTCGTGTAGGCGTTGAGATTGACGGTGTGCGGGTCACCTTCGAGCTTTTCCCATTTGCAGGCGTCGAGCACGGGCAACGGGTGGGTGTCGCGAAGAACGGTAATCGGTGCGGTCATGATGACTCCGGGCAGTGGGCTCAAGAACTGAAGTCGCACCCTATAGCGCCTGCCCAACCATCAGTTGTCTGTGCTCGACACTGAGCTGTCCAGAAACGCACGACCCTCAAATACGGTTCAGTGGACAGTCGAGCCGGGATTGTTCGAGGCTGTTCTCGAACTCGACCAATTGCGAGTGCTGTTGCGACAGCGCCGCTATCCGTTCGCCGATTTCCTGTTTTTTGCTGGCGATGACCTGATGTGCCCGTTCCCATGGCAACTGTGGGCCCAGATGTCCGGCGAAGATTGACTGCAATTCCTTGAGTCTGAAACCCAGCTGCTGCGCACATTTGATGAAAATCAGCAGTTCGACGCTGTGCTGGTCATAGATGCGGTACTTGCCCTGGCGGCGAGCGGCAGGCAGCAGGCCAATCGACTCGTAGTGGCGGATGCCTTTGACAGTGGTTCCGGAACGTTGCGCGGCTTGGCCGATGTACATGGGAAGGTCCTTTTCTCCGAGGGTAAAGCTCGGTGCATTATCGACAGACTCACCCGCTGGCGATAGCTTCGGCTTGCCGTAACCAGGCCGCATGCCGGTCTGCGCTGGCGCCGAGAATTGGCCCGAAGGTGAGGGTTCGGGTTGGCTTGATGCCACAGAATTCCAGCGTGGTTTTGCGGACCTGATGCAAACCGGGCATGCGGTAGATCCATCGGTAGTACCAGGGCGGTGTGTCCATGGTCACCAGCAGGTGGGCGGTTCGGCCGCGCAGGAGTTTGTCGGGAAAGGCTTTGCCCTGGCGATACTTGAAAGCAAAACCCGGCAAGAACACCCGGTCGAAAAAGCCCTTGAGCAAGGCCGGAATTCCACCCCACCAGATCGGATAAACCAGCGTCAGTTGTTCGGCCCACAGGATGTCGGCCTGGGCGTTACGCAAGTCGGCCTCCAGCGGCTGGACCTGTTGATAGCCTTCACGCAGCACCGGGTCAAAATTCATTGTGCCGAGAAACAACTGACGCACCTCATGCCCGGCGCGCACTGCCGACTGCGTGTAACGTTCGGCGAGGGCGGCGCAGAAGCTGTTGCCGGACGGATGCCCGAGTATCACCAGTATTCGTTTGCCCATCATCGCTGTCCTTGAAGATCAAACCTCAAGGATAAAGTCTGCCCCTCAGGGGAGAGTCAAGGCGTGCAGCAGAGCCTTGGCATAGCCGGGTAATGCGGCGAAGTCCCGGGCACAGAGCAACAGTTTGCGTTGGCCCCAGGGTTCTTGCAGGGCGCAGCTTTTGAAGGACAGTCTGCCTGACCTGCGTTTGACTGCGGCCAGCGGTACGATTGCCAGTCCTGCCCCACGGGCGACCATGCGCATCACACCATCGAAACCGTCGGCGCGAATGCGAATCTGCATGCGCAAGCCGGCGTGAAGCGCCTGTTCTTCCAGATACACCGCCAGCGCGCTGTTGGCATTCAGGCCGACGTAGTCGTGATGCAGCGTGTCGGTGAAGCTCACCGAGGTCGCCTGTGCCAAGGGATGTTCGCGGGGCATGATCAGCACCAGCGGATCATCGCGGAACGGTTGGGTCTGCAAGTCATCGGTGTCCACCGCGTCGGAAACGATGCCGAGGTCCGCCGCACCCTGGCGCAAGGCGTGGGTGATGCGGGTGCTGGGCAGTTCCTGCAGGTCGATGTCGAGGTTGGGATGGCTACGCAGGAAATCCGCGAGCAACTCTGGCAGGTACTCGGTGATCGCCGTGGTGTTGCACAGCAGCCGCACCTGGCCTTTGACGCCCTGGGCGTATTCGGCCAGTTCCTGTTGCAGGCGTTCGGCCTGTTGCAATAGAACCCGGGCGTGTCGGGCCAGGGCATTGCCGGCCGGCGTCGGGCTGACCCCACGGCGATTGCGCAGTAGAAACTCGACGCCCAGCGACGCCTCCATGGCGCGAATTCGCGCGCTGGCCGCCGCGAGGGACAAATGACTGTGTGCGGCGCCGGCGGTGATGTTGCCGGAGTCGAGGATGTTCAGGTACAGGCGCAGGTCGGTCAGGTCGAAGTGCATTGTCATCCCCGGATTTTTTGCTGTCTGGACTAGCGCCTTCGCGGGCAAGCCCGCTCCTACAGTGGATCGCGTCACCTGTAGGAGCGGGCTTGCCCGCGAAGAGGCCAGTCGTTTCAGCGAAATACTCAGCCTCTGTCAACACAAGAGGCAGCCTCAGTATATGGCAGATTTTCAATCAACCTTTGCGGGCTCACCATAGCCCCATGAACACTCTCTCGGCGTTTTATCAGAATCTCGGTTTAACCCTTTCGCTGTTGGTTATCGGCACCTTTGTGCTGGCCGGCATGATCAAGGGCGTGATCGGCCTCGGCCTGCCGACCGTTGCCATGGGCCTGCTCGGTCTGGCTATGGCACCGACGCAGGCTGCGGCGCTGTTGATCATTCCGGCGACCCTGACCAACGTCTGGCAACTGGCATTCGGCGGGCATCTGTCGGGGCTAGTCAAACGGTTGTGGCCGATGTTGCTGGCGATCTTCATCGGCACCGGGGCAGGCACGCTGTGGATCGGCATGAGCGGTGGTCACTGGGTGGTGCGAGGGTTGGGAGCGGCGTTGTTGCTGTATGCGCTGAGCGGATTGTGCCTGCCGAGCTTGCGCGTGGGGCCTCACAGCGAACGCTGGCTCGGTCCATTGTGTGGTGTGCTGACCGGCGTCATCACTTCGGCCACCGGCGTGTTCGTGATTCCGGCGGTACCTTATCTGCAAGCGCTGGGCTTGAGCAAGGACGAGCTGGTGCAGGCGCTGGGCCTGTCGTTCACCGTCTCGACCCTGGCCCTGGCCGGTGGCTTGTTATGGCGTGGCGCGCTCGGCGGGGGCGAGTTGAGCGCATCGTTGCTGGCGCTGATCCCGGCCATGCTCGGCATGTGGCTGGGGCAATCGCTGCGCCAGCGGATCAGCGTCCTGCTGTTCAAGCGTGTGTTCTTCATTGGCCTGGGTTTGCTCGGTGGCCATTTGCTGATCAGCGGCTAGCGGACGACGGGCTGATCATGTCGATGACGCGGATCTCGAAGTCCCGCTCCAGGTATTCATCGCGCTGCTCGAGGAACTGCTTCATGTGCGGCAGGTTCGAGTGCACGTCGAGGTGGGCCCGGGATTGCCAGATCTCGTAGAAGATGAACAGGGTCGGGTCCTGTTTGTCGCGCAACATGTGGTATTCGATGCAACCGGGTTCGGCTCGGCTCGCTTGCACGTAGCCGCTGAAAAACGCTTCGAAGGCATCGGATTTTTCCGGGCGGGTCTTGGCGTGCAGAATGAAGCCCTGGATTTCACTCATCTACATCTCTCATCAAGTCAGAATTGGCGTCAGTCTAAGGCAATAATCGCCTGTTGATTCGTGCCTGTAGGTCAAATGAATTTTGCCAAATCGGCGCTTATTCCGCGCGAGGCTGATCGGTACTCTGCCGCCATCCGATTCCCGACCCTTCCCGAGATCTCTCATGAAAAAAGTCCTGTTGCTCAATGGCGGCAAAAAATTTGCGCACTCCGACGGCCGCTACAACACCACCCTGCATGAAGTCGCGTTGAGCGTGCTGGATCGCGGCGGCGTGGATGTCAAAACCACCTTCATCGACGAGGGCTACGACGTCGCCGAAGAAGTGGCCAAGTTCCTCTGGGCCGACGTGATCATCTACCAGATGCCCGGCTGGTGGATGGGCGCGCCGTGGACCGTGAAGAAGTACATCGATGAAGTCTTTACCGAAGGCCATGGCAGCCTCTATGCCAGCGACGGTCGCACTCGCTCCGACGCCTCGCAGAAATACGGCAGCGGCGGCCTGATTCACGGCAAGCAATACATGTTGTCGCTGACCTGGAACGCCCCGCATCAAGCCTTCGACGATCCGACCGATTTCTTCGAGGCCAAAGGCGTGGACGCGGTGTACTTCCCGTTCCACAAGGCCAACGAGTTCCTTGGCATGACCGGGTTGCCGACGTTCCTCTGCGTGGACGTGATGAAGCGCCCGAACATCGAAGGCGACGTGGCGCGTTATGAGCAGCATTTGGCTGAGGTGTTTGGCCTCAAGGCTTAACGCTCGGCTACTATCCGATGCAACGGCCAGGAAGATCGCAGCGCCGATTCGCAAACGAGGACACACGTGAAAGCCAGATCCGATGAATTGCAGATTTTCGTCTGCGTGATTGAATGCGGGTCGATTTCTGCGGCGGCCGAGCAGGTCGGGCAAACGCCTTCGGCGGTCAGTCGCACGCTGTCGCGGCTGGAGGCCAAGCTCGACACCACGCTGATCAATCGCACCACGCGGCGCATGGACCTGACCGAAGAGGGCAAGTACTTCTTCGAGCACGCCAAGCGGATTCTCGATCAGATGGACGAACTCGAGGAGCGCCTGTCCTCACGCCAGCAAACGCCGTCCGGGCGGCTGCGGATCAACGCGGCATCGCCTTTCATGCTGCACGCCATCGTGCCCTACATCGATGAGTTCCGCAGGCTTTACCCGGACATCCAGCTCGAACTCAACAGCAATGACTTGATCATCGACCTGCTGGAGCAGGGCACCGACATCGCCATCCGCATCGGCACCTTGACCGACTCGACATTGCATGCCCGCTCCCTGGGTTGCAGCCCGCTGCACATCGTCGCCAGTCCGGCGTATCTGGAAAAGCATGGCACGCCGCAAGTCGTGGCTGACCTGGCCCACCATACGTTACTGGGGTTCACCCAGAACGAAGGCCTCAACCAATGGCCGCTGCGTTACGTGCATGGCGATCGCTGGCCGATCCAGGCATCGATCAGCGCCTCCAGCGGCGAGACCATCCGCCATCTCGCACTGGACGGCCAGGGCATCGCCAGCCTGTCGCATTTCATGACCATCGAGGACATTCGTGCCGGGCGCTTGAAAGTGTTGTTGGCCGAATTCAACAGCGGCTATCGCCAGCCGATCAACGCGGTGTACTACCGCAATTCGCAGCTGGCCCTGCGGATTCAATGCTTCCTGGACTTTATCCAGGGCAAGTTGGTGGATTATGCGAGCGCAGATTTCAAGGGCTGATTCGTGATTCCTGCGCAAAAGTGAATTGGGTCAGAGGGCATTTTTCGGCAGTGATCGCTCCTTGATACTCCTTGCATCACCAATCATCGCAGGGAGTTTCTCCATGAACGTATTCGTTACCGGTGCTGCCGGTTTTATCGGCGGCTCCATCGCCACGGGCCTGGTCCAGGCCGGCCACAACGTCACCGGTCTGGTACGCAGCGCCGAACAAGCCGATGAACTGCGCGCACTGGGCATTTCTCCGGTGGTGGGCAGTCTGGAAGACCATGCCCTGTTGGCCGATCAGGCGCTGGCTGCCGACGCGGTGATCAACGCGGCCAGCAGTGATCATCGTGGTGCGGTGGAAGCTCTGCTCGATGCCCTGCGCGGTGCTGGCAAAGTGTTCCTGCACACCAGCGGTTCGAGCATCGTCGGTGATGCTTCGGGCGGTAAGTCCAGTGATGTCATCTACTTCGAAGACAATCTGCCGGAGCCGACCGTCGACAAGGCTGCGCGCGTGGCCATCGATAATCTGATCCTGGCGGCGGCCATGGATGGGGTGAATTCGGCGGTGATCTGCAACACGCTGATCTACGGTCACAGCCTGGGCGTCCATCGCGACAGCGTGCAGTTGCCGCGCCTGCTCAAACAGGCGCGCAAAAGCGGCGTGGTACGCCATGTCGGCAAGGGCCGGAACATCTGGTCCAATGTGCACATCGAAGACGTGGTTTCCCTGTACCTGCTGGCGCTGACTGAAAACGTACCCGGCACCTTCTACTTCGTTGAAAGCGGTGAAGCGTCGTTCATCGACATGACCACCGCGATGGCCCAGGCGCTGAACCTGGGCGAACCGCAGGACTGGCCGCTCAAGGACGCGGAAGCCGAGTGGGGCTATGAAATGGCCAACTATGGCCTTGGCTCCAACAGTCGGGTGCGCGGCAAACAGGCTCGGGAATTGTTGGGCTGGGTGCCGAAGCGCACTTCGGTGGTTGAGTGGATTCGCGGCGAGATGGTGTGAGCTCGCTTTAGACCGCGTTATCGTTCATCGCGAGCAGGCTCACTCCTACATTTGATTGCATTCCTTCTGATGGAACGCGGTTAAATGTAGGAGTGAGCCTGCTCGCGATTGCGTTTCCACTGGCCCATCTGCTGGCCGGGCTGCCTCTGATTCCGTAACATCCGCACACTCTTTTCCTGCTTCCCCTGCATGCGGTCCTCCATGAAACCAAAACATCTCCGAGCCGATGTCCTGGCCGGACTTACCACGTCCTTCGCCCTGTTGCCCGAATGCATCGCTTTCGCGCTGGTGGCGCATCTCAATCCGCTGATGGGGCTCTATGGCGCGTTCATCATCTGCACCCTGACCGCGCTGTTCGGCGGGCGACCCGGCATGGTGTCCGGCGCGGCCGGCTCGATGGCGGTGGTGATCGTCGCGCTGGTGGTGCAACACGGCGTGCAGTACTTGCTGGCCACGGTGTTGCTGGGTGGGCTGATCATGATGGCGTTCGGACTGCTCAAGCTCGGCAAGCTGGTGCGCATGGTGCCGCACCCGGTGATGCTCGGCTTCGTCAACGGCCTGGCGATCATCATTGCCTTGGCGCAACTGGAGCACTTCAAGAGCGGTGAGGCCTGGTTGAGCGGTACGCCGCTGTACATGATGCTCGGGCTGGTCGCGGTGACCATGGCCGTTGTCTATGTGCTGCCGCGCCTGACCCGTACCGTGCCGCCGGCGCTGGTGGCGATTCTCGGTGTGGGCCTGGCGGTGTATCTGCTTGGCCTGCCGACCCGCACCTTGGGCGACATGGCGCACATTGCCGGTGGCTTGCCGACGCTGGCGCTGCCGGACATCGCGTGGAATCTGGACACCCTGCGGATCATCGCGCCCTATGCGATCCTGATGGCGCTGGTCGGGTTGCTGGAAACCCTGTTGACCCTGAACCTCACCGACGAAATCACCGAGAGCCGTGGTTACCCGGATCGCGAGTGCGTGGCGCTGGGGGCGGCGAATCTGGTGTCCGGTGCGTTCGGCGGCATGGGCGGGTGCGCGATGATCGGCCAGACCGTGATCAACCTCAGTTCTGGCGGGCGCGGGCGCTTGTCCGGGTTGGTGGCCGGGGTGTCGATCCTGCTGTTCATTCTGTTTCTCTCGCCGCTGATCGAGCGCATTCCATTGGCCGCGCTGGTCGGGGTGATGTTCGTGGTGTCGCAACAGACCTTCGCCTGGGCCTCGTTGCGGGTGATGAACAAAGTGCCGCTGAATGACGTGCTGGTGATCATCGCGGTGACGGTGATTACCGTTCTCACCGATCTGGCCATTGCGGTGCTCTGCGGCATCATCATTGCGGCGCTGAACTTTGCCTGGCAGCAGGCCCGTCAGCTGTATGCCGACAGCCACCTGGAGAACGACGGCACTAAGCTGTACCGGGTGCATGGCACGCTGTTCTTCGCCTCGACCACACCGTTTCTCAATCAGTTCGATACGGCCAATGACCCGGTGCAAGTGACGCTGGATTGCCAGCATCTGAGTTTTGTCGACTACTCGGCCATCGCCGCGCTGGGCACCTTGCGCGAGCGCTACGCCAAGGCCGGCAAGCATCTGCGGGTGCTGCATTTGTCCGAGCGTTGCAAGAAATTGCTCAAACGCGCCAGGATGCAACACGACTGAGCGTAATAAACTCGTCCTCGACGAATACCGCGGCGGCGACGATCAGTTACCGCTGGGAGACTGACATGCTGTACGACACGCTGATTCGCAACGCCCTGATCATCGATGGCAGCAACAGCCCCGGTTACCCCGCCGACGTGGCCATTCTCGACGGGCGCATCGAGCGTATTGGCGACTTGCGCGATGCCCACGCCAGCGAGGAAATCGACGCGCAGGGCCATGTGCTGGCGCCGGGTTTCATCGACGTGCACACCCATGACGACACCGTTGTGATTCGTCAGCCGCAGATGCTGCCCAAGCTCAGCCAGGGCGTGACCACGGTGATCGTCGGCAACTGCGGGATCAGTGCTTCGCCGGTGAGTTTGCGTGGCGATCCGCCGGACCCGATGAACCTGCTCGGTACGGCTGCGGCGTTCGTTTATCCGACCTTCCGCGATTACCGCGCGGCGGTCGAAGCGGCGAACACCACGCTGAACGTTGCTGCGTTGGTCGGCCACACGGCGTTGCGCAGCAATCATCTGGACGACCTGTTTCGTACCGCCAGTGCCGATGAAATCAGCGCGATGCGCGAGCAACTGCGCGAAAGCCTTGAGGCCGGTGCGCTGGGCCTGTCCACCGGTCTTGCCTATGCCAGCGCCTTCTCGGCATCCACCGACGAAGTGATGCAACTGACCGAAGAGTTGACCGCGTTCGGGGCGGTCTACACCACCCATTTGCGCAGCGAATTCGAACCGGTGCTGGAGGCCATGGACGAGGCCTTCCAGATCGGTCGCCATGCACAAAGCCCGGTGATCATTTCCCACCTCAAGTGTGCCGGTGCCGGCAACTGGGGGCGTAGTCCGCAACTGTTGGCGTCCCTCGAACAGGCAGCGAAAACCCACCCGGTCGGTTGCGACTGTTATCCCTACGCCGCGAGCTCATCGACCCTGGACCTCAAGCAGGTGACCGATGCCCACCGTATCACCATCACCTGGTCGACCCCGCACCCGGAAATGGGCGGCCGCGACCTGATGGACATCGCCGCCGAATGGAATGTGCCGTTGCTGGAGGCCGCTCGCCAACTGCAACCGGCCGGTGCGGTGTACTACGGAATGGATGAGGCGGATGTGCGCAGAATCCTCGCGCATCCGCTGTCGATGGTCGGCTCCGACGGCTTGCCGGAAGACCCGTTTCCGCACCCACGCTTGTGGGGCGCATTCCCCCGGGTGCTCGGACATTTCAGCCGTGACGTAGGATTGTTCCCGCTGCACACCGCCGTGCACAAAATGACCGGGCTATCGGCGGCGCGCTTCGGTTTGAAGGAACGCGGCGAAATCCGCGAAGGTCATTGGGCGGACCTGGTGTTGTTCGATCCGGCAACCATCCGCGATATCGCCGACTTCAACGATCCGCAGCAGGCGGCACAAGGTATCGAGGGCGTATGGGTCAACGGTGTGTTGAGCTACCGCGATGGTCAGGCCAACGGGCGCAGGGAAGGGCGGTTCCTGGCACGGGAAGGGGATTTGCGTACGGGGTTTCAGTGAGTTTCAAGGACTGCGCCAGCACTCGCGCGCCCTCTAGAACTCGACGACATCCAGGTTCCACCAGCAATCATCATTAACAATTGTGTGGAGGCTCAAGGCTAGTCGAAGGGTCGCTGAAACTCATACAGTTATTCCCTTGAGGTTATATTCCGCAGGTGGCATATTTGTATGAAATGGGACGTTGAATACACGGATGAATTTGGCGATTGGTGGGGCAATCTGAATGAAAAGGAGCAGGCTTCAGTATCGGCGAATGTCGACTTGCCGGAGCTCTTCGGACCGGGTCTCGGATTTCCCCACAGCAGCGACATCAAGGGTTCGCGACATGGCAATCTCCGAGAGCTGCGGATACAGCATGGTGGTCGCCCTTATCGCGTGTTGTATGCATTTGATCCGCGTCGATGTGCGTTATTGCTGATCGGTGGCGATAAGACTGGTCAGGATCGCTGGTATGAAGTTCATGTCCCCGTGGCCGAAAAGCTGTATGACGAACATTTGGAAACACTGGGTAAAGAGGGCCGCAACGATGGCTAAAAAATTCGCTGAGCTTCAAGCACGCATGTCGCCTGAGTCACGTGCCGATGCAGAGCAGTTGCTCCGACAACACTTGAAAGAAATGCCTCTGCATGAGCTTCGAAAAGCCCAGGAACTGAGCCAGGAAACATTGGCCAAGGCCCTGCACATCAACCAGGCGGCAATCTCAAAAATGGAACGGCGCACAGACATGTACATCAGCACCTTGCGCAACTACATCCGCGCGATGGGTGGCGAGTTGGAAATCATCGCCACCTTTCCTGAAGGCCAGGTAAAAATCGAAAACTTCGCCAAATAGGCAGCTCGACTGCCTGGAATGAGAGAAGCCCTTTATTCAAAGGGCTTCCTGGCAACGCGCTGACGTGTTCGGCCTAGACCCTGAAGTGACTCACCATCATCTGCAACTGATTCCCCAACCGCGCCAGTTCAACACTCGACGCAGCCGTTTCATCACTCGCAGCAGCCGTCTGTTCAGACACGTCGCGCACGTTGATGATGCTGCGGCTGATCTCTTCGGCCACGGCGCTTTGTTGTTCGGCAGCGGCGGCGATCTGCTGGTTCATCGACTGGATGCTGGACACCGTGCGGGTGATGTTCTCCAGCGACTCGCCGGCCTTGCGGGTCAGGGCCACGCTGCTGTCGGTGAGCGTGCGGCTGTTGTTCATCACCGCCGACACTTGTTGCGTGCCGTTCTGCAAGCCGGCCACCAGGCCTTCGATTTCCTCGGTGGATTTTTGCGTGCGCTGGGCCAGGCCGCGGACCTCGTCGGCCACCACGGCAAAACCACGACCGGCTTCACCGGCACGGGCCGCTTCGATGGCGGCGTTGAGCGCCAGCAGGTTGGTCTGTTCGGCCACGGCCTTGATCACGTCCATGACGCTGCCGATCTTGTCACTTTCCCGTTGCAGCACGCTCATGGCCTCGGTGGAACGCACCACTTCGCGGGCCA
The DNA here is from genome assembly GCF_056406435.1 of Pseudomonas sp. P1_C12. Taxonomy (NCBI): domain Bacteria; kingdom Pseudomonadati; phylum Pseudomonadota; class Gammaproteobacteria; order Pseudomonadales; family Pseudomonadaceae; genus Pseudomonas; species Pseudomonas sp. P1_C12. Next base: position 24,335 of record NZ_JBFUAE010000005.1, read on the forward strand.
GACGCTCGATCTGGGCGATGGCTTCGTTGACCACTTTGTCACCTACACGGGCTTCGCCATCCGCCGCCGCAGCGGCTTGCGAGGCTTCTTCGGCGTTGCGCGCGACTTCCTGCACCGTGGCGGTCATCTCGTGCATGGCGGTGGCCACCTGATCGGTCTCGACTTTCTGGCTGTTGACCCCGGCACTGGTCTGTTCGGTCACAGCCGACAGCTCTTCGGCGGCGCTGGCGATTTGGGTCACGCCATCGCGGATGCCGCTGATCAAGTCGCGCAGGGTCACGCCCATGCGCGCAATGCCTTGCTGCAACACGCCGAGTTCATCGCGACGGCTGACCACCACGTTCTGGGACAGGTCACCGCTGGCGATGCGATCGACCACCGCCAGGGTTTCGCGCAGTGGACGGGTAATCTGGCGAGTGATGACCACGGCGGCAATGATGCCCACCAGCAACGCCAGTAATGTGCTGATCAGTTGCAGGGTGCGCGCCTGGGCGCTTTCGGCGTCACGGCGATCGAGCTGAGTCTGATACAGCTGATCGCTCTGGGCCACGATGGCGGCACCCTGGTCGGTCATTTCCTTGCGCGCTTGCACCGCGTCATTGCTGGCGGCCTTGTAGGCCTGCAAGGCACCGCTATAGTTGCCAAGCGCCGTTTCCAGCTGACGCAGGGCGTCTTGCTGCGAATCGGCGAAATGCGCATTCAGCGGTTTCAGGCTGGCAATGGCGGCGTCCAGTTGGCCGACGGCTTTTTGCTCTGTCTCGGCATCGGTACTGGCGGTGTAGCCACGCACTTCGTATCGGGCCAGGAGGAACGCCTCCTTTGCAGCCGTAATGGTCTGGAACTGTTCGAAGCGCTGGTCGCTCAGCGGCATTTGCTGCACGCGGGTATTGATGTCATTGATCAGCGTGTTGGCGGTTTCGGCGTTGGCACTCATGGCGTCGCGGGCGCTGTTGCCGGCGCGATAGGCGCTGCGCATCTTGCCCAGGGACGTCTTGTAGGCGTCGATGACGGCGCCTTGCTCTCGCAGCAGCTTGAGGTTTTCCGGGCTCTTGAACTTCGCCAGCAGGGCTTGCTGCTGGGCCAAGAAGGCGTCGAGGGTGGTCTGCACGCTCTGTGCGGCGGTTTCGTCGCCGTTGGTCAGCATGTATTGCAGGCGAACCACGCGCAGCTTGGTCAGGCCGGCGTTGAGCTGGGTGATGTCGCTCATCCAGTTACTGCGGTCGATCAACCCGCCCAGGCTGGTCCAGCCGGTCAGAGCGAGGATGCAGGTCAGTGCCAGGACCAGGCCAAATCCCAGGCCCAGTTTCAGGTTCACGCTGATGTTGCCGAACCAGCTATTCATCACATTCCTCCAGGAACTTAGTGCTTCTCTATCGTCGGTTGGCTGGAAGATTGTTTTTTTTGGGGGCCGCCAAGCTGTGTAAGCAGGATGTATCGGCAGCAATCCCGGGAGCTGAAAGGTTTTTGTGCGGCGGATTCTGTAACAAGGTTTTTACAATGCTTTAAGCTTTTTTTCACATGTCTTTCACTCGCCGGCAACGCACGTTTCTTTAGCCTTTCGGGATCTAATGAGGTGTTGCGTGCCGGTGAGGCGGCTTGATGTGGAATTGAGACTGAGTCTTTTCGGGAAAAAACGCTCGATCGATCTGAACCGCTATGCTCGCTATCGCAATGCCGCCGTGGTGTTGGCCTCGGCGCTGCTGGTCATCCCGCTGACCGTATTTTTGTTACGTCCCGCCACCGCACCGGACCTGGCTCACGGCAATTTAGCCGGTGCACAGGCTTTGATGACGGGATGGGCCAAGGGCGACATGATCGTGCTGGTGCGTCACGTCGAGCGCTGCGATCACTCCTCGGCGCCTTGCCTGATCGGCAACGATGGCATTACCGAGCGCTCTCGCAGTGTTGCCGAGAGCCTCGGGGCACAGTTCAAGCACCTGGGCCTGGACAAGGCCGATATCTACAACAGCCCGATATTGCGTACAGCGCAGACCGCCAACTTCATGTTCAACAAGGTTGGCACGGGTGAAAACTGGCTGATCAGTTGCAAGGGCACCATGCTGCGCGACACGCTTGGGCATAAAGTGGCTGGGCGTAACCTGATTCTGGTGACCCACAGCGAGTGCATGGAGCAACTGGAAAAAGACCTCAAGTTACCGACTTCGACCCTGGGTTATGGCGCTTCACTGTTTATTTCCGCCGAAACCCCGCAGACTCCGCGCTTGCTTGGCTTCATCGACGCTTCCGACTGGAGCTCGGTGAGCACTCATTGAGTTTTTTCCTTCTCTTTTTTAATCAGGATTCACAATGCTGACCGCTTCTCGCTACCGCTTTTACTGGGTGAATTTCGGTATTCCGCTGGCCTGCGCGGTCGTGGTGTTTCTGATGTTCGACATGACCAGCATCGACATCGCCTTCAACAATTACTTTTTTGATCCGGTAACGCAGACGTACCCGTTGGACCATGTCCATCTGTTCGAAAAAATCACCCATAAATGGGCGCGGATCATTCCCAACTGGACCGGCGAAATTGCGATTATCGGTGCCTTGCTGTCATTTCTCTGGCCGCGCCTGAAGGCCGAAAAACATTCGAAAATCATCGCTTTCCTGGAGAAAATCAAAGTCGCACCGGTGCTGCGCTTTGCCACCCGGCACCGTCGCGATTTTCTCTACGTGGTGTTCGCGTTTTCCATCAGCACCGGGGTCATTCACTACCTCAAGGGCCACACCAGCGTGTATTGCCCGATCGAGACGACCCAGTACGGCGGCAAAAAGGAGCACGTTGAGTGGTATGAGAATTTCGACCTGCTGAAAGTCGCCGGTGACGGTCGCTGCTGGCCGGGCGGACACGCATCGGGCGGGTTCACCATGCTGGCGTTGTACTTCGTGGCTCGCCGTTATCGCTGGCGCTATTCCAAAGCGATCATGTACGGCTCGCTGACCCTCGGTTTCATCTACGGCACAACGCGGGTGCTGCAAGGCTGGCACTACATGTCCCACACCCTCTGGGCCGGGATCTTTGTGTGGCTGGCGTGTTTGCTGACGGCGCTGGCGTTTTACGGGCGAGCGAGGCTGGAACAGCCGGTGCTCTCCAAATCGCAAAAACCGGTACCGGCGACTCAGACTGAACCAGTGAATTGAGTCCGCTTTGAACGGTGAAACCCGCAACCCGAAAGGGCGGCGGGTTTTTTCTTGCCCGAGGAAACCTCCAGTGAGCTCAGGGTTTGTGTGCGACTGCGATCAACGATGGGACAGGGCGCGACATAACTTCTGGCTACCGGAAAAGGAAGGCCAAAAAAACAGGCTGGAAAAAAGTGTACGGAACGATTTCTTAACAAATCGTGAACAACTGCTGTGATCTATTGAGGGTGAAGGTCGACCTTCATTTCGCCACCCTGTCTGGCTTTCCAAGCCCAGTGAGTTCCTGATTGAAGCGCACAAATTCCACCTCGATTTCTGCAAAACGGTTGGTGCTCCGGAGGATCGCGCTTGGCTTTGGTATTGCCTTCGCTCTTCTACTGGCGGCCGGTGGTTACTGGCTGTTTACGCCGCCATCGCCGTACGTTCCGTTGAATGGTCTGGACCCTGCATCGGTGTCGATGATCGCGGTGGGCGATCAGGGCAGCGGTGACTTGCAACAGTGGCGGGTGGGGCAAGCCATGGAGCGGGTTGCGTCCAAAGAGGGGCGCCTGGACATGGTGGTTTTCCTCGGCGACAACTTCTATGGCAAGCCATTGACCAGCACCCACGATCTCCACTGGGAAACCCGATTCGAGCGTGTCTATTGGGGTCATTGGCTCAGCCATGTGCCGTTCTACGCGGTGCTGGGCAACCACGATTACCCGGTGTCGCAAAAATACGAGATCGAGTACGGCCAACAGCACAAGGGATCGGGCCGTTGGCATATGCCGGCGAATTTCTACGTCAAGGATTTCGGTGACGTTGACGGGCGGCCATTGGTGCGGATGGTATTCCTCGACACCTCGGCGCCACGTGAGAGTTTGCAGCAGCAAATCGACTTGATCGATCAGGCGTACCAGGCACCCGGACCGGCACCGGTATGGCGAATAGCCGCGTCCCATCACCCGGTGCGCAATCAAGGCAAGCATGACGAGGAGTCGAATCTGCTCACATGGCTCTTGCCAGTGTTGCAACGCAACCACGTCGATCTGCTTTTGTCGGGTCATGATCACAACCAGCAATTGCTGTTGCGTGCAGGCGAACCCGCTTGGGTGATTTCCGGGGCCGGTGGCAAGAGGCTGTCTGCCTTGCAAACGCCAACACCGGATAGCACCTTTACTGACTCGCGGGCTGGTTTTGCCAAACTCGATCTGAGCGCCACTCAACTCAGGCTGGGGTATTACAACGACCGCGGCGATCTGGAATCCGGCTTTCGCTGGGTCAGAGACTGCCAGTGGATGGCCAAAGGCTGTTTGCTGCCCGAGCCATCGCAAGGGAGCGTCGCGCAGGTGGCACAGTGATGGGCGCAAACCCGCAGGCAAAAAAAAGCCCGCGGGAGAGCGGGCAAACCGTAGTTTCTTGAATGAGCGAGCGAAATGTACAGGCTGGCGCGGGGTGGTGGGGTGAAGAAAAATTCATCTCGCTCAATGCCCCGTACCAGAGCTTGCGACACCGCTACGGCAAATGATCCGCGGCAAAGTCAGCTTCCGACCGGGCACGCAAGCGGCCCTTGCGGCAGGCTTGCTGGAACCGCTCGAAATCGCGCTCGTTGTGCTCGGTATAGCCTTGGGCATATTTATAGAGCGCATCGGCCAGTGCGTCGCTCTTGCCAATGTAGCCGCTGATCACCGCCGCGTGCCCGGAAGACTTGGCATGGGCGCGAGCCAGGGCCCGGCCGCAGAGCCGGCCATAGGCGGCGAATGCGTCGCCATCGAAGGTCTCGAGTTCCGCGGAGATTTTCATGTCGCGCAATTGCCGCACATAGAAATGTCGCCCGCTGGGACCGGTGGTCCAGCCGAGGAACAGGTCGCTGGCCGATTGCATCAATCGCTGCCCGTCGACCACCCGCTGCCCTTCATGCCGCACCCGCGACCTGGTCTTCACGTAGCCGGCGAGCACCGAGCGTCGCGCTTCCTTGAATTGCAGGAACAGCGGGAACTCCTGATCGTCGGTCAGCAGCGCCACCAGGCAACGGATGCCGACACTGCCCACGCCCACCACTTTGAACGCCATGTCCTGAACGTGAAAACGCGACACCAGATCACGGCGGTCCGCTTGCAGGGTGCCGCGATAGTCGCGCATGAAGGTGTCGTAGAGCGGACGCCAGTCCGAGAGGCGCAACCAGTCATCATCGGCATCCAGCAGCGTGGTGTTTTTGTGCAGGTGGAAAATTTCCGGCAGGTCATCGCGAATGATCAGACGACCATGGGCGTCGCGTTCGCTGATTTTTGGCAGCAGTTCGGCATGGGTGCGACGTTCGGCCTTTTCGACGGCGCGTTGCACATGTTCCAGAGTGCTTTTGTTGGCCTGCGCCAGCAGGTCGTCATAGCTGATGGATTCGTACCAGGTTTCCAGCGAACTTTGTTCGGCGCATTCGAGCATGGTTTTCTGATAGGCGCCCACGACCTGATGGCAGACCATTTCTTCAACCGTTTCCCCATGACGCAGATCGCGAGCCGCCACCAGGAAACTCGCCACCAGCCGTTTCAAGTCCCACTCCCACGGCCCGGGGTGGGCCTCATCGAAGTCGTTGACGCTGAACAGCAGGTTGCGTTCAGGCGTTGCGAATCCCCCGAAATTCATCAGGTGGCTATCACCGCAAATCGGCGATACCAGCCCCATGCTCGAGGTGCCCGCCAGGTCGTGGGCCTGCAGCAGCGCATTGCCGCGATAAAAGGTGAATGGTGACACCAGCATGCGTCCGTAGCGCAACTCCACCAGGGATTTGACGCGTCCTTCACTCGACGCCTTGATCAGCGGTATTGGGTCGCGGTCGACCTTACCCAAGGCTGCTTGCGAACTGCGGGAGCACTTCTTGCGCGCATCCTTGCCTTGCTTCAAACGGTCGGTGAGGGTGGTCATGGAGGCCTATTCGACAGGGTTATAGGACGATTGCGAATTGAGTGTAGAAGGGCTTTGCGGGTTCATCCGAAGTGTTTGCCCAGCGACTAATCTGTCTGTCAGGCATCGACTCGACGCCATCACCCGGAAACAGGGAGCCCCGTGTTTTCATTGCCGGTTTCACTGCTGCTGGCGTTCCTCATTGGCTGGGTGTCCCAGCGCATGGGCATGTGCCTGGTCAATGCCATGGGGCTGCTGCTCAAACGCCGGCCGACCCTGTTCGTGTCGCTGGTCAGTTGCGGTCTGTTCGGTCTGTTGCTCGCTCCGTTCTACGCGTTGTCTGGCGTCAGTCAGCCGCTGTTCATCCCTGAGGTTGGCTATCTGTCACTGGTCGGTGGCGGGTTGTTGTTCGGCCTCGCGTCGGTGCTCAACGACGGATGCAGTGTCGGCACCCTCACCAAGCTCGCCAGCGGCAACCTCAACAAGGTCTTCACCATCCTCGGCTGGGTGTTGGGCATCGTGCTGTGGCATCACCTGAACATGCTGACCGAACACCGGGCGCTGCAAATGCCGATGATCACCAGCCGTCATTACTGGCTGGTCATCGGCATCGTGCTGCTGATTTTGCTGTTCCTGATCCGGATTCACGGCGACAGACACCTGGTGCTGTCGAGCCTGCTGCTGGGTGCCCTGACCGGCGCCCTCTACACCTTCGAACCACTGTGGACGCCCAGCGTGTTTTTCTACGATCTCTCGCACATGTTCTGGGTCTCGGGCGACACATCATTGACCACCCCGCGTGTGGCGGTGTTCGCCATGCTGATGCTGGGCATGCTCTGTTACACCTTGTATCGCCGCACGTTCAACTATCAGCGCTTTGCGGCGACGACAGCGGTCAGGCATTTGCTCGCGGGTGTGTTGATGGGGACCGGTGCATCGATGATGCTGGGCGGCAATGACTCGCAGATTTTGTTGGTGTTTCCGACGCTGACCTGGGTGGGGGCGGTGCCGTTGGTGTCGATTGTGTTGGGGATATTGGTGGGGGTTGGGGTGAGGCGACTGCGTGCTTGATGATCGCGGCTCTGGAGTTGGACGACCTCAATGAGACCGTCCATTTTTCAAGGATCAAACCTGCATTTGCAGCCGTCGCCCAACCACATCCAGCAAATCGCATCCATCGCGCAGGGACGTGACCAGCACCCGCGCCAGTTCGCTGTAAACACCCTCATCAGCCGCGAAACTCTCCAGCAATTGCGTCGCGGTTCGAATGCGATAGGCGGCTGTTTCGTGCAGCACATCCAGCGGTGCCTCGGTGTCGATCAGCAGCGAAGCGATGGTGCAGTCGATGCCGGTCATCGGCATGTATCGATCCATTTCAGGCCTCCACTTCGTCGAGAGGCGCGATGTTGTCCAGAGCCCGGTTTACCAACAATTGTGCCAGCACGGCCAACTGCTGGATCGCCAGGGCGATGTTGCGACGCGAACTCTCAAGCTCGCAGGCAAGGTCGGTGCTCATGACGTTGAGCGAGGCGAGGGTTTCGCTGGCGTGGGTGAGCAGGGACGGTGTGTCGATGTTGGGGCGGATCGTGAAGACGTGGCTGACTGGGTCGAGGTGAATGGGGTTGCGGAGACGGGCGCTGATGGCGGGTTCGGTGGTTTTGGAGAGGTTTGATAAGTCGGGTGTTTCGGTTGTTGAATCTGGCGGATTAGGGCTGTGCTTTTTCATGATGGAGTTCCTGGTTTGTTTAGAGGAGCCGCCATTCTCCTGCTGTCAAACAAGGTGGGTGGCAGCTGTACGCAGGTTGACAGACCGGCAACCCAGGAAACCGGTGCATCCGAAGATGCCCCACGCACAGCCACCATGGAAAACTGCACGCGCGAAAGCATGCCGTTTTATTGGGGCGAGTGGAAGGTTCCTGTTTTCAGCCTGTCAAAGCCGATCGCTGATGTTCAGCGACCCTCGAAGGCTATCGTCGAGAAGTTGCTTCCGCCAGTTCATGAAAGGCGATGCGTTTTGCGGGAAATATCCTAGGACGTGAGGAAGGCGTCGAGATGGGTAACAGCTTGGATGCTGAGTCAAATCGATTCGTAGTAATGTCCTGTATGCAATACATTCGATCACCAATGTCACGGTAACCGAACATGGATCAATCTCTTCTGCTATCCCGCCTGGGACACCAAATACGTGAAAAGCGTAAGAGTCACGGACTGACGCAATCAAGAGTTGCCGAGCTTTCCGGGTTGCCGCGACAGAAAGTTATTGCCGTGGAAAAGGGTACATCCACCGTTGCGATGGTCGCGTATGCCCGAGTTTTGTGCGCATTGGATTGTGAGCTTTCTGTGATTCCGGCAGCACTGCCAACGCTTGAAGAACTAGGTGAATTGTTCGAGTGAAACGATGGCTTTTGCGTGAACATAACAGCTTACAAATCCGCCAGTTTTACCGTGTGCTTGAAATGATGCTCCTATAGCCGGACTCCCAAACCACCCGTCCGGTCCAGCGACGACCCCACCGTCAAATCCTTGATCAACGTAGGCTGCAAACCCGCATCAAACAGTGCAAACCCCGCCGCCAGGCAGCAGGTTTAGGTCTGCCGGCCGCACACCAGCACGCGCTCGACGTTCAGGCTTTTCAGGTAGTCGATGGTTTCCGGTGTGGGCGCGTAGCCGTGCTTGATAAAGATGCGGTCGGCCGGGATCAGGCTGTCATCGTCCGGCGCGGGGTGCCAGCCGAGCTGTTTTTCGAAGGGGGTTATGACTCGTCGTGGCGCTCGACTGTGGCGACCCTGGGCAGGGTGCCGATGAGCGCCTGGATACCGTCGATCAGCCACGGCGGCGGGGCGAAGCCGGGTTGTACGTCGATGATGAGGAGGGCTTGGCGCATGGGCTTTTCCGAGGAGGTGGCAGTGATAGGGGCGACCGTGGATGCAAAATATTGTGGATGGTCTCGCTGGCAGGCCAGCTGCAAAGCTTAGTTGTGGCCGATGTCCATGTTGCAACCATGCACATAGCGGTCTTACGTGAACGTCTATGTGGACCCTATCGTCAGATTTCACCTGCCACGAAGTGCTTTTGTGAGTTGTGAGCGTACGATGTAACTCACGTTTTCGCTGAATTCCTGGGGGCGCGAACGAAGCGACTGAGTGATATGGGATTGGAGAAAAATCATGATTCGCAGGCACTACTTGAAAGCCCTGGCGACGCTGCTCATCGCCACTGGCGTGCAGTGGGTGACGCTACCCGCCTACGCGACCGAGCAGGGTCAACAACGGCGTGAAGCTCGCGATACCAGGCAGGAAGGGCGCTCCACTGCCCGGCAAACCAAGGATGATTGTAGACAGGGCAATGACAAGAGCAATGCAGACTGTCGCCAGGACAAGCGCAGTACCAAGCAAGATACCCGTCGCACAGCCCGGGACATCAAGTACTGATCGTTAGCGTGGGTCCTGCTTCAGACTGTTGCAGGGCTTGCGATACAGCCAGAAACAACAAAGCCCGCACTGGGCGGGCTTCGTTGGTGTTTCAATTGGTGGGCCGGGGTAAGTTGAATTAGTGCATTAACCTACTGATTTATAGCGTTAATGTGTATATTTATTTTTGGCTGGAATACCAAATGGAATACTGCACTCTGCTTGAACCCCCGTTTGCGTTCGATATGATTACCAGTAGCATCGAATGGCCAACACTCCTCGCAACGATATCGGCAGAGACGCAAGTGCCGTTGGGGCCTTCAAGTCATAGATAACAGTATTGATAGTGATACCCGCATGGTGAAGTAATCACCGGCCAACCGTGTCAAGCTGGCCTTCTTCTGAGTGTCCTCTGCTGGGGAAAGTTGATCTGAATGCGATCCAGCAGTCCCTCGATCTACGCTTGCGTTTTTGCCTCTTCTCTTATTCATCGTCGAAATAATCACGATCTAATGCAGGAAGTCTTATCAGTCGTGAGGTAACCCCGACCTCATGATCCATCATCAAATTCACCAGGCGGCTGCCGTCCACGAGTACGATTCCTTCAACGGACTTGGCAAAATCAATAGCATGGGCGCTGAAGCCAGAAGTGGTGATGAATACGCCGCGCTTTGCTTTCTGCCCTGCTAGAGCTCCATAGAACGCTTGCAACTCAGGCCGGCCAACCGTGTTTTGCCAGCGTTTGGCCTGAACGTAGACCTTCTCAAGCCCAAGTTTGTCGAGCGAGATAATGCCGTCGATACCTGCGTCGCCCGAGCCACCTACACGCTGCAGGTCATTACGACTGGCGCCGTAGCCCAGGCGGTGCAGAACATCCAGCACAATCACCTCAAAGCGGTTTGGAGTCACCTGTAATAGGTTATCCAGTAAATCGCTGGCGGTAGCTTCGCGCAATTCTTGCAACGCCTGCTCAAGACGGTCGTCGGGACTAGCAGTGGCTGAAGTGACTTCAGGCTCAATTTGAGTCTGATCATCCAATGGGGCGGCATCGGTTGCGACTTTCAGTTTCACATTCATATAGCCGATAGCCAAACGTTCCACTTCTTCGTGAGGGAGTGGCGCCGCGTTCCTTTCAGCATAGGTTATTCCGGTGTCCGTCAGCTTCCAATACCCACGCTTTGCGCTGCTGGACAAACCCGCACGTTTCAGCCGGTCATGCGCCCAACCCGCGCGGTTTTTGTAGGTTGCCTGACCGCTAGTGATGAGCTCCTGCCGTTGCTCTTCGGTCAAGTGCAGAGCTTTCGCGGCTGCTTCCTGGGCGTCCCGCGTAGGTGCACCTTCGGTCTTGGTCGCTAAAAAACGTAGCACAGGCTCGATGAACTGGTCATAAGTGGGAACGGGCATTTGGTCTTCCTTTGACGGAGGAATTTGTTGGGTTGAGTCACTTGGTCAGTCTGCAGGCGTAAGTGAAATCTCGGGCGACCAGTTGAGCTGTCTCTACTAACTTAGTGGGGTATCCTATGGCATTTTTGCACGGACATCTCAAAGGTGCTTCGTTGCACCCAATTAGCACACCGTTCGACGTTGTGACAGGAACCTGAATACTTATGGCAAACGCCAAATTGACACTCGCACGGCTTGAGAGCCTGCTGCTGACTGCCTGTGACGACTTACGCGGCAATATGGATGCCAGCGAATACAAGGAATACATTTTCGGCATGCTGTTCCTCAAGCGTGCCAGCGATCTGTTTGATCAGCGCCGCGAAGAGATCGCCGCAGAAGGTAAGGCTGCAGGCCTGAGCGATTCTGATATCCAACTCAACCTAGAAGATCCGGATCAATACTCTGGCAAATATTTCTTCGTGCCGGAGCGAGCCCGATGGAATCAAGGCTGGGTCGATAGTGCCTGGAATCTGCATCCGGCTCTCAAACACGTTAAAGAAAACGTTGGCACGGCCCTCAATAAAGCGCTGGAAGCATTGGAAGAAGCCAACCCCGAGGCCTTGCAGGATGTGCTCAAACACATCAACTTCAACAAAAGGATCGGCCAGAACACGCTGGATGACGACACTTTGGTCAACTTCATCCAAAATTTCGAAAAAATCCCGCTGCGTGACGAAGACTTCGAATTCCCAGATCTACTGGGCACCGCCTATGAATGGTTGATCAAGCACTTCGCGGACTCTGCAGGTAAAAAGGCTGGCGAGTTCTATACCCCGGCTGAAGTCGTGCGTATCTGCGTCGAGATCTGTGACCCCCAGGAAAACATGAGCGTTTACGACCCGACTGTAGGGTCGGGAGGCATGCTTATCCAGGCGCGTGATTATCTGCGGGAGTGCGGCGCTGATGCCTCCGAGCTGGCTTTGTACGGTCAGGAGAAGATGGGCACCACCTGGTCCATCTGCAAAATGAACATGTTGCTACACGGCATCTCCCACGCGGTGATTCGCCAGCAAGATACTCTGCGCGAGCCCCAACATCAGACCGAAGATGGTCAGCTCAAGCGTTTTGACCGCGTGCTGGCCAACCCCCCGTTCAGCCAGAACTACATCAAGAAAGACATAAAATTCCCAGGGCGTTTCCCAGTTTGGATGCCTGAAAAAGGCAAAAAAGCTGACCTGATGTTCGTGCAACACATGCTTGCTGTGCTCAAAAGCAATGGCCGGATGGCGACGGTAATGCCCCATGGCGTGCTGTTCCGTGGTGGCGAGGAGCGCGAAGCGCGCAAGTACTTTATAGAAAAGGGTTATCTCGAAGCTGTAGTCGGGCTACCAAGCAACCTGTTCTATGGCACCGGGATCCCTGCCTGCATTCTGGTACTGAATAAGGCCGGTGCGGGCGAGCGTGACCATGTGTTGTTTATCAACGCCGATCGTGAGTACCGCGAAGGCAAGGCCCAGAACCATCTGCGACCCGAAGACATCGATAAGATTGTGCATGCCTATCGTGCAGGGCAGGATATTCCTGGCTATGCACAGCGAATTCCGGTGGCTGCCATTAGCGCGGAAGACTACAACTGCAATATTCGCCGCTATGTGGACAACGCGCCGCCTCCCGAGCCTCACGATGTGCGGGCCCATCTACAAGGCGGTGTGCCGGTCAGGGAGATCGATGCGTTGGAACACTTCTGGAAAAATTATTCTGGGCTACGTGACAATTGTTTTGTCTCCCGCTCAGCGCCGGTCAACGCCGTGCCCTACGCCGACTTCTCGACTGGGCTTCTAGATAAGCGCGCCATCGCCGATTACGTCATCGCACACCCTGGCGTTGTTCAGTGCCAGTCCAAGTTTATGGCCGAACTGCACAATTGGTGGCAACAGCACTTACCCGTTGTCGAAGCACTGGCGCCGGATACCACGAACCAGCAAGCACGGGCCAACAATGTCTACCAGATGCGCGCCACGTTATTGGACAGTATTGAGCGCACCTTTGCGGGTCAGCACCTGCTAAATCGATATCAAGTGCGCGGTGCCTTCGCCAACTATTACAAGCTGCTGGCCGCCGATTTCAAATCCATCGCTGCCAGTGGTTGGGGGCCAGAGCTGATTCCCAACGCTGATATTTTGCAAAGCCAGTTCCCAGAAGTACTGGCAGAACTGGAACAACAGCACAGCCGTCTGGCCGAACTGCAAGCGATGTTCGCCGCTGCGGGTGAAGAAGACTTCGAGGATGCCGATGATGGTGGTGTGCTGCCATCCGATGAGGTAAAAACCCTCAAAGCTAGCCTTAAAGAAGCCCGTGGGCTGATGAAACTGGCCAAGCGCGATACCAGCTTTGGCGACTGGAAAAGTCACCAGCGCGAAGCAGAACGCATTGAGGAACAACTGGCTCGCCATAAGGCGCTGGAAGACGAAGCGAAAAATCTCAAAGCACAGATCAAGGCGACCGAGCAAAGCCGCGATGCGTTGGTGGAAAAAGCCCGAGGGAAGATCAACCGCGACGAAGCCCGCGTAGTGATTGTAGAGAGGCTGGGCAAGGTGCTGTTTGACAGTTATCGTCAATACTTGCGGGCCGATCAGCGAGCTTGCGTTACGGCGATTGAGAACCTGTGGAGCAAATACGCGGTTACAGCTAGGCAGATTGAATCGGAGCGCGATCAGGCTGCTCAGGTATTGCAGAAGTTTCTTGTGGAGCTTGGGTATGAGTGAGTGGAACATCCGGCCACTCAGTCAGCTGGCCGATATTCGCATAAGTAACGTCGATAAAAAGTCCTCGCCTGGCGAGAAGCCGGTGTTGTTATGCAACTACATGGATGCTTATGCGAACGACTACATCCGTTCGGATATTGTATTCATGGAAGCTACTGCTACTGATATGGAGATTTCAAAGTTTAGGATTGAGCTCGGTGATGTAGTCATAACCAAAGACTCTGAATCTCCGGATGACATTGGGATCCCTGCTGTTGTCATGATGCAGGGTGAGAATTTCGTTTGTGGTTACCACTTGGCGTTGCTAAAAACCAAGCAGGATTTTGTCGATCCCGTCTTTCTTGGCAAGCAATTGGGAAGCGAGCGAGTTGCTAGGTATTTTGGTCAACGCGCTGCGGGCTCAACACGTTATGGGCTTTCTAAGGGGGCGTTAGCGAACGCTCCCATTCCACTACCACCGCTAGCGAAGCAGAAAGTCATTTCAAGTGTTCTCGTAAGCATTGACACCGCCATCGAAAAAACAAAAGCCTTGGTCGCCAAATACCAGCAGATCAAGGCCGGGTTGATGCATGACTTGTTCACCCGCGGTGTGCTGCCCAATGGCCAACTCCGCCCCACGCGCGAACTCGCTCCGGAGTTGTATCAAGAAACGGCGATTGGGTGGATTCCCAGGGAGTGGGATTTAAAGCGTTGTGCTGATTTGTGCACACGAATTTGTGTCGGAATAGTCATTCAACCAACACAGTACTATGTAGAAGAGGGTATTCCCGCTTTCAGATCGGCTAACGTCCGTGAAGATGGTATTGATCCAAGTAACCTCGTTTATATTTCAGCGGCGTCTAACCAGCTACTTGTAAAAAGCCAAGTAAAAGCTGGAGATATTGTTTCTGTTCGCACTGGCTATCCGGGCACCAGCGCGATTATTTCTCCAGAGTTTCAAGGTGCGAACTGCATCGATATTCTTATCTCAACACCGAGTGAACAAATCAGCTCGGAGTATCTTTGCTACTGGATAAACTCATCCTTTGGGAAAGGTCAAGTCCTTCGTCAACAGGGTGGGATGGCGCAGCAGCACTTTAATGTTGGGGAAATGCGAGAATTGCTCGTTGCTCTTCCGAACCCAGACGAGCAAATAAAAATACAAAATAAGATTAATGCCGTCGCGAGCAAACTGTCGATTGATCGTGCCTTTTTGGAAAAACTACGAGCTCAAAAGCTTGGTTTAATGCAAGACCTCCTAACCGGCAAAGTCGCCGTCAACGTCGGTACCCCGGAGACTACCTATGCCTGACAAACTGCCCATCAACCTCAATCAATTCCTGCGCCAACGCGCGGTCAAAGGCGAGCGTATCGAATACAAGACGGGCTGAAATCCGGACGCCATTATTCGCACGCTTTGCACCTTCGCCGATGACTTTTAAAATCTGGGCGGCGGTAACGTGGTGATTGGGCAGGATTGTGATGGCAGGGCAGCCGCTATTGCCTTCGGTGGGTCTAGCCGCCATTGCGGCCCGGCTAGAAAGGACATTGCCCGAGCAACCCAACAGTCGGTTGCAACGTTACCGCCTAACAACCATAGGTCAGCACTGGTTGCAGGCCAATAGCCAAAGAAGCACACGATGAGTGAGTACAGCGAAGTCGAACAACCCTTTCTGCAGCAGTTGGCAGAACAAGGTTGGACGGTGATTGACCAAGGAGCAGGTATTCCGCAGAGCGCGCATGGCAGCTTGCGTACTCACTTTCGTCAATGGTTGTTGCCCGAAGTATTCAATAACGCCGTCCGGGCAAACAACCGCACAGATGAAGGTCTGCCGTGGCTGACCGATCGGCAGCTGGACGATTTACGTGGCCAAGTGTTGCATCAGCCCAATCGCACACTATTAGAGGCCAACGAAGCGATTCAGGCTTTGCTGTTTAAGGCGCAGGTGGATGTGAATGAGCTGACTGGAGAGGCCGATCCAATAGTGCGGCTGATCGATTTCAAAACGCCTGAGAATAACCAGTTCCATGCCATCAATCAGTTCCGTATTGATACGCCAGGGTGCGTAAAGGACTTCATCATTCCGGACATTGTGCTGTTCGTGAATGGGATCCCTCTCGGAGTGGTGGAATGCAAAAAAGCCTCGCAAATCTGCGCCAACCCGATGCAGGAAGCATTCGTGCAGCTACAGCGCTATATGCGCAAACGCCCGGAAACGCAAAGCGTTGGGTTGAAGGAGGGTGAACCGGGGCTGTTTCATAGCAACCTGCTACTGATCCGCAGCAGTGGCCTGCAAGCAGACTACGGCACCATTACCTCAGAGGCGGAGCATTTCTATACCTGGAAGACGCTCTATCCGCAGGACGATGCGGCACTCGAAGGATTAAACCCGCAGCAGCAACTGATCGCGGGGATGTTGAGTCGAGCCAACCTGCTGCAGATCCTGCGCACCAGTTCGGTAGTGATGGACGCTGATGGTGGCCCTCGTGTGAAGGTGGTATGTCGCTACCAGCAATTTCGTGCTGCGAACAAAGTCATGGCGCGCTTGCGTAGCGGCTCCACGGCCATGGAGCGCAGTGGTGTGGTATGGCATACCCAAGGCTCGGGAAAATCTCTGACAATGGTGTTTCTGGCGCGGATGCTGCGGGCTAGCCGTGATCTTGCTGACTACAAGATTGTGTTGGTCAATGATCGGCAAGATCTGGAAGAGCAACTAGGAAAAACCGCCACGTTGATTGGTGGTCGGGTCAATGTGATCGAGAACCGTCAAGAGTTACGCCAGCACCTGGCCACAGACAGCTCCGACATCAATATGGTCATGGTGCACAAGTTTCAGGAGCACAAACAGATCCTGAGTAATACCGTGGCTGAGGCGTTGGGCACCTACTTGGCTATACCAGCAGGCAAGACTTTTGGTGTGGTAAACCCTTCGGAACGGATCATCCTGATGATCGACGAGGCGCACCGCACCCAAAGCTCAGACCTGGGTGAAAACCTGTTTGAGGCTTTTCCCAATGCCACTCGCTTGGCCTTCACTGGTACTCCGTTGCTGACGGAGCGACACGGTGAGCGCAAAACCCGCAAACGCTTTGGTGAGTACATCGACACTTACCGGCTGATGGATGCGGTCAAGGATGGCGCCACCCTGCAGATTTTGTACGAGGGTAAAACGGCTGATAGCGCACTGAATGAAAAACATGCTTTTGATGAGGCCTTTGAAGACCTGTTCCGCGACCGCAGCGAAGAAGAACTACTAGCGATTAAAAAGAAGTACGGCGCTACCGGCGACATCCTAGAGGCCGAGAACCGCATCAACGCAATTGCCCGCGACCTAGTTAAGCATTACGTCGACAACATCTTGCCCAACGGTTTTAAGGCGCAGGTGGTGTGCCATTCCAAGCTGGCCTGTGTGCGCTATCAAGCAGGTATCAAAGCAGCGTTGTCCGACCGCATCGTACAAGAACAGGCCCGGGCACTGCCTGACGCAGAACTGATCCGACGGCTGAGTTTTTTGAAAACAGCCGTCGTGGTGTCGTCAGACGGCACTAATGAGGCGGCGTTTATCACTGATGCGCGCAAACAGGCCGTGCGGATGAACGCGGTTGATAATTTTTGCCGTAGTTTCGATTTTGACGATCCGGACAAAGAGCACACCGGCATCGCGTTTCTGATTGTCTGCGACATGCTGCTGACGGGCTTCGATGCGCCCATCGAGCAGGTGATGTACATCGACAAGAAACTGCGCGAGCACACCTTGCTTCAAGCTATTGCCCGTACTAACCGGGTCAAGAGGGGCAAGCAGCGCGGCTATATCGTCGATTACATCGGCTTGGCCAACCATCTGACCGATGCGCTGACGCTGTACGCGGCCAGTGATGAGCTACAAGAGCTGCAGGACGGTATGCAAAACATTACCTCCGAGTTGCCGGTGTTGGAGGAGCGTTATCAGCGGTTACTGCAACATTTCACAACCTTGGGTGTGAATAACATCAAGGCCTTTGTCACGGGTGCTTTACCCACATTGGATGCGGATGCAGCGGTGGTGCATGAGGCCGTCAAGGCCCTGAAGGATGAAAAGCAACGGGCGGATTTCGAGGTTTACCTCAAGAAATTTTTGATGAGCCTGGACATCATTTTGCCTCACTCGTCTGCACAGCTCTACCGCGTCCCCGCCAAGCGTTTTGGTTATATCCTGCAAGTCACCAAGGAGCGCTACAAAGATTCCAGCCTCGACTTGGGCAGCGCAGGTGAAAAAGTGAAGGCGTTAATCAACGAGCACTTAATTAGCCTAGGCATTAACCCCAAGATTGAACCGGTGGAGCTATTAGCCGAGGACTTCCTGGAGAAACTCAATGCCCATGCTGGTAAAAACAGTGAGGCCAAGGCCAGTGAGATGGAGCATGCCATCCGTAAGCATTGCACTGTCCATCATGATGAGGATCCATCCTTCTTCAAGAGCTTGTCGGAAAAGGTTGATGCCCTCATTGAGAAGCACCACGACGAGTGGGATTTGTTAGCGGAAAAATTGGCCGAACTTAGAAACCAAGCTATCGCTGGCCGTCAGCAGGGCGAAGAGGGGATGAGTAAGGAGGTGACGACCTTCTACGAGCATATCGTCCAGGTTGGCTTTCCAAACGGCACGGTTGAAGGTGGGGATAAACCCAAGTTCAAAGCATTGATGGGCGTTACGGTGGAGATTTTGCAGGAAACGATTGCCAGCATTGATTTTTGGCAAAATCCGGACAAACAAAAGCGTGTTCGAGGACTGCTCAAGGCTGAAATCACTAAAGCGGGCATCGAGGAACTCAAGCAGAATCGTGAACGCGTGGCAATTGAAGTCATGAAATTGGCCAAGAACCGTCATGATGAGCTAATCCGAGCCCTGCGCCGTGGAGACGCATAAATGCAACTTCGTCAGGTTCGAGACATCGAGTATCAGTTACTGCCAGGCTCAGACCGCCAGACTACAGATATCGTGATTGAGCGAGATGGTTTGATCACAGTGCGCCCACCCAGGCGTATGACCCCTGAGCAGGTGGATGAAACCGTACTCAGCAAACGTATGTGGATCTATCGCAACCTTGCCGATTGGCGTGACCTCAACGCCACTCGCGTGACACGTGAGTGGGTCGGTGGCGAGTCTTTTCTGTACCTGGGCAGCAGCTATCGCTTGCAGCTGGTGCAAGAGCAGGATGAGCCTCTGAAACTCAAGGATGGACGGTTCTGCCTGTTGCGGTCCGTTGTAGAAACGGGGGGGCACGAACTTGCGCAGCAGATCTTTGAATCCTTCTATAAGGAAAAAGGTCTTGCCCGGCTGAGCAAGCGGGTCGCTTTCTTCGCCAGCAAGGTGGGGGTGACGCCGGGCAATGTTCACGTTAAAGATATCGGTTACCGCTGGGCATCCTGTCTGAAAAATGGAGATTTGCATTTTCACTGGAAGTGCCTGATGGCTCCGCTGACCATCATTGACTACATAGTCGTTCATGAGCTGTGTCACTTGCATCATCGTGATCATTCTGATGCGTTCTGGAATGAGGTCGACAAGGTGCTACCCGATTATCGCGACCGGAAGGAATGGCTGCGGGGGCGTGGAGCTGGTCTTGACCTTTAACGAGTAAGCGAAGATTTACCTTTGCATGCGCGTTGCCATCTCAACTTTGCCCAGACGTCTAACTATCAGCAGTACGCTTTGGCGGTAGCGGCTCCTATGGCGTGGTCCTTACGCACAGTCTGCGGCTGTAAACGCCACGAACGTATGACTGGCCACCTCACCCCAGGTCAGTTACTGGCCGGGTTTTCCGCCAGCAAAGAGAACTCTAAGCGCGCCCAACGTGCGGCCGAGCCGAAAACCAAAAGAGATCGTAGGTCAGTCGGTTAGGCTAATATCCGGCACGCCCTTCGTCCTCGCTAGCCTCCCAATAAAACGTAAATAGCACCAACTGCTCCACCGGTTCATAAAACATCATTATCAGATCCGCCCCCCAACTCTGGTAATGATGTGCGGGCACGCTGGCCACGTGATGAAACAGACGGCCAGCGGGGCTGCGCGGGTATCCCGCTGTGACTCCGTTCTTCGCGCTTTCCACATAACTAAGCGACAGGCTGGAGTTCGGGAATTTTGAGAAGTCCGCCACACCGCCAATCTGCTCAACAAACGTCATCGGCTCAACGTCGTACAGGGGGACTCTCTCCGCTAACGCTGATGGGAAGAACAAGCGCCCCGAATCGTGATAAAGCTTTTTGGCCGCCTCATAGGCAGCTTTCTGATCAGCATACAGCGCAAGCAAACTTTCGCGCGCGCCCTCATACGGGTCGCCCAATTGCTCGTTATCCGCATGGAGGAAGAAATAGCGCGGGTCGCCCATCAGGCGGTACCGCCCTTCCTCGACCTTGAAGCCAATCCAGTTAGTATGCAAAAGCATGGAATGCCACGGGGTATCTTCGGTCGCTTGGCCAACGAATTTATGTTCTGTCGGCTCCAACGGCCCCAGCATGGTCAGATACCCAGACCACTCGCGGTTAACCACATTGAGGTCAATGCCAAAAAACGGTTGCAAGTGCTCGATGAGGTCGGCCTGATCGGGCACGAAAACTGTCTCGGGGTCCGGGAACGGGTACAGCCCAAAAGGTACCTTCCTATAATCCGGCCAGCGCTGCTCAATCTCACGGAGCACATCCCCGGCCTCAGGGTCTTTGTCCAACCCTTTCTTGTAAACGCTCAATAGGGCTTGCGCCGCATCAAAATGCTCCGGACTAAGCTGCCCCAGATCATCTGCGGCCACGGCATACCTGTAAGGTCCACGCATCGACAGTACGATCGACCGTAAACATTTAGCGGAGGCACTGTGGTCATTGACGAGCACGTCCTTGTATCTGAGAAAGGGGGATTCGCTCATGTTTGGTCGTCCGTAGCCCAAGTCTGTGAATGCCCTCCACATTGCTGCCGGAGAGACTGTTGAGGGACTTTACGTCCCATGGCACAGATGCAGCAACCTTGCATGCCACTCCCTAACTATCATTCATCCACTCAGCGGTTACAAAGATGAAACCTAGCTGCGTACTTAGCAAAACCAATCGGCCCCATCCCCACCGTTCAGCGGGCTGTTTCCCATCCGTCTCCAGATCAGTAGGGCCGTGAGCTGATAGTAATATCGGGTAGCCTTGGAACGACCCTTGAGGTGTTGCGCCAAAAACCAACGCACATGCTTGAGCTGCCAGGTCCAGGGATTATCGCGTTGCCATCGTTGTTGAATGGCCGCTTGCATGATTCGGGCATGGCGAAGGTGGCGTTGCTGAGTGGCCTTCGAGCCGGTCAGTACGCCGCTCAGGAACAGCGTCATATCAAAGATCTTGGTCACGCTCGACCTCCAATGTAGGCCGAAACCACATCGATCCGGTTATGCCCGAGTTCAACGCTGATCTGTTGCCGCGTCTGTCGATCAAGGTTGCGGTCAATGCGATAGCAGTGACCACCATTGATCGGGGCCGCGTGGCCAGTGAGCTGCTCGTAACGTTCGCAGGCGTAAGCCGCTCGCAGTTCATGAAAGCCCTTCAGCCCGTGTTCATGCAGCGTTTCACGGGCGGGGAGCACGGTCTGTTGCAGGAATGCGGCGTAGCTTTCGTCTCGGGCCAGCAAGTTGCGGCTATGGGGTGGCGACGCATGACGAGCCAACTGCAGCGCCGCCTTCACCTCGTCATTAGCCACAACCCATCGCGGCGCGGAAGCGCCTGAGCGGCCGCCTTTGGTGCCGTCCTGGATATTGATGCGGCCTAAGTGCTCAGCTTCGCGATGCAAGCGTGGCAGGTCAGCCAGGATCGCTTCGCGCAGGCGCATACCGGTTGATCGGGCCAAAAGGACAATCGCGGCCACCCGCTCGTGTTGCTGTTTGCCAAGCGCCTCGAGTACTCGCCGCACCTGTTGGTGGTCTTGGCCATCCGGCGCGCGGGTGCGTACGCTCGAGCGCTTCTGTCCCAACACCTGACTCGGGCTGGCGATCCTCACATCCTGATCACCGCGCAGCGCGGCGAGGGTACGGTTGACGCTGCTTAGGCGGTTCTGCGCGGTAGCGATGCCGAGTTCACCTTGCTGGATCTGCTGGCGCAGATGCGCAGCGTAGTCTTGCAGCGTCTGTCGATCGATCTGGCGTGCATCGTTGTAACCGGGGCCGTCCTCTGACCGACACCAACGCACGAACGCTTGCCAGCGATCACTATGCGCTTTGACCGTGGCGAAGTGGCCGCCGGCAAACAAATCCTCTAGCGCTTGTGGGCCGGCGTAACTTAGCTGGCGACCGTAGCCAAAGTTGCGACCCTCACGCCGACCGACCAAAGCCACTTTCATCACCGTTTTCGTTTGTTTGTAGAAAGAGCAGCAGGGCTTTCCAGTGCAGGCTGAGCCTGTCCATCTGTTGCCAGTGTGTCGGGCGGATCAGGAGGGCGTTCTCCTGGTGTTGCAGCAGTGCCCCTTCCTCACGCAGTTGCTCGATCAGCAGGGCGAGGTGGGCAGGCTCCAGGTGTGGTGTGGCGACAGCGGCGACAGTGGCGACAACCCGCGTCGTTTCTGGCCTGGGGCGTGGCGACAGGGTGGCGACAGAGGTGGCGACATGCCGCGATTCTGGTTGCAATTGATGTTGTGCCTGGTAGCGGCGCACCGCGTCATTGAGGCGAAACATGGCGGACCTCGAAAGTTTTTCCGTCGCGGCTGCTCAGCCAGCGATGAGTGATCAGCACGACCAATAAAGAGGCGGTATGGTCAGCGCTCTTGCGGGCAAAACGAGGGCCGTTGCGATTGATGTCGCGAATGGTGAAGTGGGTCCAGCCTTTCTGCACCAGCCAACGCAACAGCCGATCCGCCTCTTCGCATCGGCTATTGACCGGCTCCTGTTCGGTCAGGCGCTGGATCTCGGCCAGGTAGTAATCCATCAACGTGGAGGCGCGCTGGATGTGTCCTTCGTCCAACGCACTGGCCTCTTCAACCATGGCCAGCACGCCCGCGATACGCAGTACATTCGCCGCCGCCTTGGCCGCGACAGGCTGGACACCGGCCAGCTCGCCGAACTCGCCAGACTGACATTCGATGGTGTCGTGAATATCAATCCAGGCACGACGG
Source organism: Pseudomonas sp. P1_C12 (assembly GCF_056406435.1). Classification (NCBI taxonomy): domain Bacteria; kingdom Pseudomonadati; phylum Pseudomonadota; class Gammaproteobacteria; order Pseudomonadales; family Pseudomonadaceae; genus Pseudomonas; species Pseudomonas sp. P1_C12. The sequence continues at coordinate 47,003 of NZ_JBFUAE010000005.1, forward strand.
GCGCGGGGAGTCAGCTCCAACGTGGCGGGATTGAGTGAGCCATCTTTGTGAAGTGACCAGGGCTTTTGCAGCAGGGCGGTGATCCGCTGTTGGTAGCACTGGACTTTGGCATCTCGGGTCAGGTCGATCGCCTTGTAGAGTCGCTGGCCGGCCAGGCGTTCAGGCCAACTGATCAGGCAACGGCCGAGGATGCCTTGACCATTGATCACCGGGTCTTTGAACAGTTGGTTGGCCAGGTAGGGCTGCAGCATCAGATGCAGGCTGAGGCGGCGATCATAGGCCCGCAGGCTTTCCCCTGTCATAGAGCGGGCCCGGTCGATCGGGCTGCCATCCCACAATGTCGACAAGGTGGTGATCGCCTTGAGCAGGTTCTCTTTGCTCATGGTGCTGCTGCCCAAGAACTGGCCACCTTCATCATTGAACAAGCCCATGCTGGGCAAGCCATGGCACAGGCTTTTGACCAGGGCCTCAATGGTGGGCTCGGCAATGATCAGTCTCGGCGGTACCGGCTCGGATAGTTCGCTGCCTTCCGCCTCTGCGTGGTTCTTTGAGGTTTTGGGTTTGGCCATGATACTGGTAGCGGCGCGATAGGCTTTGAGCTTTTCCGCATACAGGGTCCACTGCTGTCGTTCCCAGTCGCGCGCGGCCTTCAGTGCCAGATGATCCACCGCGCTTTTGCGATCACCCGAGGACGCCACCGTTACTAGGTAGAGGGACAGCGGATAGGTTCGACCGTCGAGGTGGACATTGGCATGACCCTGGCTCACCAAAGCGGCGCTGGCCAGCACCGACTGTGCAGCCATGGCGCAGGGTACGCCGATCACCTCGGCCAGTCGTTCGACCGCAGGGCCCAACAGATCCCCGAGTGCTTCGACCGGGTAGGGCAGTGGCGCCTGCTGGTATTCCAGCAATGGTTGTGGTGGCACGAACGCTTCGCACAGTTGCATCGCCATTCTCCTGAGATTATCGACTTCGTCCTCACTCATCCCGCCACGGTTGTTGAGTGTTTTCAGGGATCAAGGCCCCTGCGACCTGTGAGGTTTGTCCACTCACGCAGGACTGACGGCTCCTTACGGCCGGGAGCTTGGGCATCTCATGATCTGGCCTCCTGAACACTTCCGTAGAAGTGGGCGGGTGGAGGCTGCACTGGCTGACGAAGCCGGTGCCGCGAGATCCTGAGTCAGGTGAAGGCAGCGAAGCGATGACTGGGGCATGCCTGACTGTCAGTCAGGTGCAGTCCATTCCGTGGGCTGCGGCACCATCATCGGCATCGCTGTGGCGAGTGAGCATTCGGTGTTTGTCACGCCGATTGTCACGAGGGGGAAAGCCGCAAAGCCCCATGCGAGCGGGGCTGCAGCAGTGGTAGGAGCGCCCGTCTCTTTAGGGGGCAAAGAGACGGGCAACAGGTTGGCGCAAGAAATGGCCAAGCGGATATGTTGCTGCAGAGCAGCCAGGGAGAGTATGAGCTGCCGCAGTGGGCATTCTGAAAGAAGTGGCATCCATCACATCGCTGTGACCGTGCGAGCCGCCGGACGCTAATCGCACTTGAGGGTGAACCACCACGGTATGGCGTAGCCTCAAAGGTTCTGGCTACCTGGGTGCTGTCGAGGACAGCGCTGGTACGGTTCTGGTTTAGCGCTCGTTCTGCTCGCGGTCAACCGTATTTTGGGGGCAGTTGTTGCGCCAATCGGTAACGCTGGAAGACCTTGGAAACCGGTGGTTTTCCATGGCCGGGTGGTCGTTCGTCGGTTTTTAATGTGAGCCCATGCGAGTGGGAATGCGGAGCCTTCCCGCTCGCGTGGGCTTGGCCGAGAAAGCCCCACGAGCGAGACTTGTAACGGCGACAGTCGCCACTTCTGTCGCCATGCAGCAGGCCAGGTATTACGCGGGTTGTCGCCGGTGTCGCCGCTGTCGCCAAATCAAGCATCACTCCATCTGGGGAGTCATTCTCGGTTACTGGCGGCGTCCGGTGAGCGCTTACCGTATCGGCACGACGTTGTGGTCCCTGGTTTGATTGATCGCAGATGCCGACAGGTTGCCAGTGGCCGCTTTCTGGATGTGCTCACTCCACCAAGCCATCATCGGACGCCGGCGCTCGATGTAGTCCGCTCGGTTGTAAGCGCTTCGGACTTCGTCCTTGTCGACATGCGCCAGCGCGACTTCGATCAGCTCCGGATCCCACCCATGCTCGTTCAGGATGGTGCTGGCCATGGAGCGCATGCCGTGGCTGACCAAGCGGTCCTGAAAGCCCATGCGTTTCAACGCCATGTTGGCGGTCTGGCTATTAGCGTGGGTACGCGGGTTTCTATCTGCCGGGAACACGTATTCTCTGTGGCCGCTATGGGGCTTGAGTGTCTCCAGTAACGCGAGTGCCTGTTCAGTCAGCGGGATGGTATGCGGGCGACGCTTTTTCATGCGCTCCGGTGGGATGGTCCAAATGCGTTTGTCGAAATCGATGTCTGCCCACCGAGTGGTGGCTGCCTCGACAGGGCGGGTCATCGTGTGCAACTGCCATTCGATCAGACAGCGCGTGACTCGCTTGATGCTGGCATTCGCGATTTCCATCATGAGCTCCGGAAGCTCGTCAGGTCGTAGCGCGGCCATGTTCTCTTTCCTGGGTTTCTTGAACACCGCCCGAATGCCACTGAGGGGGTTCGCAAAGATCAGTCCTGAATTGACCCCGTAGGTCATGATCTCGTTGAGTCGTTGGCTCAGCCGCTTCACTGTTTCGAGGCTGCCTTTGGCCTCAATCGGGCGAAGGAGCTTGATCACCATAGGAGCACTGACTTCAGAAAGCGGCGTCGATTTCATGCTCGGAAAAACATGCAGCATGAGTGAACGCCAAATGTCCTCGGCATACGCTGGCGTCACTGAGTCTTTCTTCAGTTCGAACCAGGCTGTGGCTATCTTCTCGAAGGTGTGTTCGGTCTCAGCCAGTCTGGCTTGCCTTTGCTCATCGCGCTGGGCTTTGGGATCAATGCCTTGAGCAAGTAGCTCTCGCGCCTCGACTGCTTTCTTCCGAGCATTCGCTAATGAGAGGTCGGGGTATGGGCCGAGCGCCATATTAAGACGGCTTCTGGTCAACGGCTCGCGATAATTGAAATTCCACAGCATCGAGCCGCTGGCGCGTACTCGAAGCTGAAGGCCGTCGCCGTCGCTGAGGACGAAGTCTTTACCAGTTGCCTTGACTGCCTTGAGCTGGCGATCGGAGAGGCGGGTTGCGTTAGTAGGCATGGGGGCTACCTCCAGCACCGTTTTGGTATCCTGAAAGTAGCATTTGGCAGCCCGGGATACCACCTGGGATACCAAAGCGGCTGGAACTCAGAAATCCTCAAAAGTCCTCGGAAGCCCTGGAAGCCGCGTATTTACTGGATTTCAGGCACAAAAAAAGACGTCCGTGGACGTCTTTAGATGATGAAGTGGTGGAGCCGGGGGGATTTGAACCCCCGTCCGCCAGTACTCCGCTGTCGGTACTACATGCGTAGCCGTGTCTATTAAGTTAACCCTCAGCGACCCGACGGGCAGGGTGCTTTGGGCGAGTTGTGTAAGTTTTAGCCGCTTCGTCCACAACGTACTGCACGGCGATTCTGTTCTATATGACAATCACTTTGGGTTTACAGACATCCCCTGATGATTGCTGGACCCGAAGGTACCAGGAGGGAAGGGCTAAGGCTGCTTACGCAGCGAGAGCGTATTCCCCGTAGGTTTCGTCATTGGCAACTATAGGAAGTTGCAACAGTGGATTTACGAGTTCTGTTACCAACTCGGCATGCACCTAAAGTTTCGCAACCGGCGTCGAATCCTAAACGGCCCCGAGCCTGGTGCTCTTTGAATCAAGTGAGCAACAAGCCTGTACAGTGTACGTCAACGTGACCCAGAAGGCCAACCCGAAGGTTGGCCACCACAAATTATGGGTTGGGCTCGTTGCTCTGTCTGTCAGCGAGTGCCATTGCCTGGGTGGCCTCGGTGACGCATTTTTTGTCGTCTCCGGAGGCTTGTGAGGCTTCGGCGCTGGACATCAGTCTTTTGATCTCCATTGTGGTGCTTCCGGAGGTCGCCGGCAGCGCATTCACTTTGCCTTTGAGCTCTTGCAGCTTGCTCGTACAAAGGTTGTTGTCCGCAGCAAATACAGGAGAGGCCAGCATGGCAGCAGCAATGAACAGGCCAGCGAGTGTGGTGCGTTTCATGGGTATCTCCTTGAGCTGATGGTCTCGGTGCTGCCGTATGAGTGGACGGCCAAGCCGAGCCCGAAAAATCAGCCACGATCTGATGGGGCTTACCTCAAAGACTACGATTCAACGCAAGAATTCGGTTTTTTCAGAAAACGTGTCGAGCTTTTTCCAGCGATGCGGACGGTTACACATTTCCAGACCCCAGATGCAACAAAACCCGCAACTGGCGGGTTTTGGTTTGCTTCGTATCGGACGCGGCCGGGCTTTGAACTCCCGGCTGCCAGTACTCCGTTGTTGATGTACACCAACAAGGCCCACCCGAAGGTTGGCCTTGAACTGAGTTACTTCGCGCCTTTGTGCGCGTTCGTGACGTCCATGATGGTTTGGTTGGTCTCGGCGATGCAATCATCAATACCTGCCTTGGTGCCTTTTGCCTGGTCGGCTTTGGCTTTCTTGACGGAGGCCTCCACCTGGTCAAGCATTTCCCCGGGAATCTGTGCCTTGCCGTTTTCGATGGTTTGCAGGTTGACCGCGCACTGGTCTTTTTCGGCCGCAAACGAAGTGGAAGCCATCATGGAAGCAACAACGAACAAACCTAACAGCACAGAACGATTCATGTGTATCTCCTTGGACTGAAGGACCAGTCATTGCTGGCCATCAAAACGGTCTACCGAGTTTTAGGAAGTCCCGCATTAGCGGGACTTGATCAGTGGACTGCGGCGGCACGTCAGGGTTCTGCTTTTCTACTGTAGAGCTGTCGATTCCGGCAAGTAGCGTTAAGGAATGCACGTCTATGCACCTTCCTGTAGATCCTGCTATCAGGGCACCCTAGCCTGGGTAACGCGGTCCACCAGATAGACTAGTCCGTGGTAGTCAATGCCGCCATGTTGCGTCAGACCGATCTCACAGGTGCGGCTGGTCGATATCCCCTCGCTGCATTGTTGCACCGCGTCCTTGAGCGTGCGCAGGGAATGGGCGTTCAACTCCGGCGTGGTGAAACCCTTGTCGCCGGCGAAGCCGCAGCAGTGAATGCCTTCGGGAATGACCACGTTTTTGCTGCATTTGCGCGCCAGATCGATCAGCGCCTGACTTTCGCCAAGGTGCTGAGTGCTGCAAGTGACGTGCACCGCAATCGGCGCATCCTGCGGTGTGAAGTCGAGGCGATCCATCAAGTGCGTGCGAATGAAGCGCACCGGGTCGTACAGGTCCAGACGGTTTTCGCTCATGTCCTGAACCAGACGCAAGGTGCAGGGGCTGGTGTCGCAGTAGATCGGGTCGAGCCCGCCGCGGCTGGCGTGCAGCAACGCGCCAATCAGCTCCTGGCGTTTGTGTTCGGCTTGCTCGGCGTAGCCTTTGGACGCGAACGGCTGACCGCAGCACAGGTTGTCGAGGTTGTCCGGGAAAACCACCTGATAACCGGCCTTTTCCAGCAGGCCTCGGGTCTTGTCGTGCAGCGACATTTGTTCCGTGTCGCCCGCCGCCGGACCCATGGCGCGGGATACACAGGCTGCCAGATAGACCACACGCGGACGCGCGTCGGTCACCGCCGGACTGAAGCGAATGGCTTTTTCCGGTTGCGGCATCGCGTTGGTCCATTGCGGGACCTGACCCTTGGACAGGCGCGTCAACGTCGCCGACAACTTCGCCAATCTTGGTGCCCCCAGCAACATCCGCGCGCCATTGGCCACGTGCAGGGTGAAGCGTGCACCTTGCAGTGCCGTGGCGAAATTTCCTTCAAGCCAGTTGGCGGTTTTCGTATGCGTCGCCTTCCGGCTACGCAGCTTTTTCACCAGTTCGCCGGTATTGATGCCTACAGGGCAACGTTGTGCACACAGGCCGGTGGCGGCACAGGTATCGATGCCCTGGTATTCGTACGCAGCTTCGAGTTCGGTGGTGTCGATGCCGGCGCGTTTTCTCGCCTGAATGTCGCGCCAGATCACGATGCGCTGGCGTGGGCTCAGGGTCAGGCCTTTCGACGGGCAGACCGGTTCGCAGAAGCCGCATTCGATGCACTTATCCACAATCTCGTCGGCGGCCGGCAAGGGCTTGAGGTGCTTGAGGTGGATCTGCGGATCTTCGCTGAGTACCACGTCCGGGTTGAGAATGCCGTTGGGATCCAGCAGACGCTTGAGCTGCCACATCAATTGGTAGGCATCGCTGCCCCATTCCAGCTCAACGAAGGGTGCCATGTTGCGCCCGGTGCCGTGTTCGGCTTTCAGCGAACCGCCGAACTCCACTGCCACCAGTTGCGCCACGTCGTCCATGAACGCCTGATAGCGTGCGACTTCTTCTGCGTTGTTGAAGCCCTGGGTGAAGACAAAGTGCAGATTGCCTTCCAGCGCGTGTCCGAAAAGGATCGCTTCGTCGTAGTGATGTTTGTCGAACAGTTCGATCAGGCGGTTAACGCCGCTGGCCAGTTGTTCGACCGGGAAGGTGACGTCTTCGATGATCACCGTGGTGCCGGTCTTGCGTACCGCGCCGACGGCCGGGAAGGTGTCTTTGCGGATGGCCCAGAGTCGGGCGTTTTCCTGCGGGTCTTCGGTGAAGTCGACCTGCTTTTCCACGGGGAACGTTTTCAGCGACGCCATGATCTGCGCCAGTTGTTCGTGCAGCAAGTTGGACGACGCGGCGCGGGATTCGATCAGCAAGGCGCAGGCATTGTTCGACAGCTGTTGTACGAAAGGCGGCATGCCGGGTTTGTCCTGCACTGAACGCAGGCTGCGCCGGTCCAGCAGTTCCACGGCCGACACCGGTTGGCTTTTCAGTACGGTGACCGCGTTGCAGCAGGTCTCGACATCCGGGAACACAATCAGGGCCGAGGCCTTGTTCGGATGGTCGATCACCGTGTCGTAGGTCACCGCGCTGATGAACCCTAGCGTGCCCTCGGAGCCCACCAGCAAGTGGCTCAAGATATCCACAGGCTCGTCGAAATCCACCAAGGCATTGAGCGACAGGCCGGTGGTATTTTTCAGACGGTATTTGTGGCGAATTCTCGCAGCCAGTTCGGCGTTGGCGCGGGTCTCGCGTCCCAGGGTTGTCAAACGCTCCAACAGAGCGGCGTGGCTTTGGCGAAACGCTGCGACGCTGGTGGCATCTTCAGTGTCGAGACGACTGCCGTCAGCCAGCACCAGACGAATGCCGGCCAGGGTGTGATAGGTGTTTTGCGCCGTGCCGCAGCACATACCGCTGGCATTGTTGGCGACGATACCGCCGATCTTGCAGGCGTTGATCGAGGCCGGGTCCGGGCCGATCTTGCGTCCGAACGGTGCCAGCCAGGCGTTGGCCTGGGCACCAATCACGCCCGGTTGCAGACGAATCTGTGTGCCTTGCCCGCGAATCTCACGCGCGTTCCAGTTATCCCCAAGCACGATCAAAACCGAATCGCTGATGGCCTGACCAGAGAGGCTGGTGCCAGCGGCGCGGAAAGTTACCGGGACGTGATCGCGCTGCGCCAGTTTCAGTAGCGCCACCACTTCGTCTTCGGACTCGACGCGGATTACCAGTTGCGGAATCAACCGATAGAAACTGGCATCGGTGCCGAAGGCCAGGGTCGACAGCGGGTCGTCGAAGCGTCGCTCTTGTGGAATCAGTTGCTGTGCATCACGCAGGAAAGCAGCCGGTAGACTCATTGGTCCTCCAGGATCAATACCACCAGGTCTTTCGGACCGTGGGCGCCGTACGCCAGCACTTGCTCGATGTCGGCAGTCTTCGACGGGCCGGACACCAGCAACGCATTGGTCGGCATGCCCTGGGCCCATTCGAACTCCTGCTGCACCTGATAGAAGTTGTCGTGGATTTCACTGGCCTTGAGCAGGGCGAAATGCACCGGTGGTGCGAGGCTCATCAGGCGCGGTTCTTCCCGCGTCGGCCAGAGAATCAGGCTACCGGTCGCCGCGATGGCGCCGAGGCTGGCGGTCAGGCTCGCCGGGGTGTCGTTGAACAGTTCGGCCTTCCATTCTTCAACCGGGCGGTCGTAGGCCTTGAGCTTCGGTAAATCGGGATTGTTCGCCCAGTGCTGTGTGATCCGTTGACCGTGGGGCGTTGTCGGTGCGATCAGCAGACTCGGCAATTGGCGCTCGCGCAGCAATTGCGCGAGTAGCGTCGGCCATTCTTGGCCGGACGTCAGATGAATTTCCGTGTGCACCGCTTCCATCAGTTTGCGCAGTTGCGCAATGCGTTGCTCAGGCGCGTAGGTGTAAGGCTGGGTCACTAGATCGATATCGAAGTTATCGGCCACTGGCGTGGTGCCTGTCAGACTTTTACGCAGTTTGGCGAGGATATTTTGCTTGGCGCTCATCAACGGTCTCCCTGTTTGGCCAAATGCTCGCGGGCCATGTCATGCAGTGAGCGGGCGGCGGGTTTGGGTGCGCTGTGGTTTTGCGTCCACGGACCGACATTGCTCGGCGTGAGGGCGCGCAAACGGGTGGCGAAGAATCCGAACAGGCGATACAGCGTCGGCGAGCTGTTGAGCTTCGCCCAGGCATTCCAGATGAACCGCTCCTTGCGCGAATACTTGCTGCCCTGACCGCGCATCACTTGATGGGGGCTGTCGGGGGCCTTGACGTTTTCTTCCCGCAGGCGACGCAACAGAGCAGGGATCGGAATTTTCACCGGGCAGACTTCACCGCAGGCGCCGCACAGCGACGAGGCGCTCGGGTGATCCGGGACTTTCGCCAGGCCAACCATGTGCGGGGTGATGATTTTTCCGATAGGCCCGGGGTAAACCTCCCCATAGGCGTGACCACCGATTCGGGTGTAGACCGGGCAATGATTCATACAGGCGCCACAGCGAATGCAGTTCAGGGTCTGGCGCAGTTCGCTGTCGGCAAAGGCCTGGCTACGGCCGTTGTCGAGCAGTACCAGGTGCACTTCCTGCGGGCCGTCGAGTTCATGTTCCTTGCGCGGGCCGGAGATCATGTTGACGTAAGTGGTGATCGGAATGCCCAGGGCCGAGCGGGTCAGCAATGACAGCAACGGCACCACATCGCGCAGGTTCTCGACGACTTTTTCGATGCCGGTGACGGCGATATGCACGGGCGGCACCGTGGTGGTCATGCGGCCGTTGCCTTCGTTTTCTACCAGCAGCAGGGTGCCGGTTTCGGCTACGGCGAAGTTGACACCGGAGACGCCGATGTCCGCTTCGAAGAATTTCTGCCGCAAGACCTTGCGACCGATCTGAATGAGTTGGTCAACGTCCTTGGTGTATTCCACCCCAAGTTTGTCGTGGAACAAGGACGCGACCTGACCGGCATTCTTGTGGATCGCCGGCATGATTATGTGTGAAGGCTTCTCGTGGTCGAGCTGGACGATGTACTCGCCCATGTCCGATTCCAGGCATTCAATGCCCTGTTCAGCGAGGAAATGGTTCATCTCCATCTCTTCGCTGACCATCGATTTGCCCTTGATCACTTGCCGCCCCTCGTGAGCGCGGATGATCGAGAGGACGATGCCATTGGCCTCGTCCACCGTTTCCGCCCAGTGCACTGTCACACCGTTGCGGGTCAGGTTCTGTTCCAGTTGCTCGAGCAGCTCGGGCAACTTGGAGAGCGCGCGGGCACGGACGGCATTGCCCAGTGCGCGCAAGTGTTCTCTTTCATGGGCATCGCTGAACGCCGCTGCCCGTTTGCTCATCAGTGAATCCATCGCCTTGCGAAAGTTGCCTCGCAATTGCGCGTCACCCAACGCCTTGTGGGCGCGGGTGCGAAAATCTTCTTCTACGGCAACCGTAGGAATAATCGCGGAAGTGCTCATCGGGCACCTCCGGTACGCTGCCAGAGGAAACTGGCCAGATGCTGACCGCGCAACGCTTCCTGCTGTTTTTCCAGCGAGCCGTTGATGTTCATCAAGCAACCGCAGTCGGCACTCAATATCTTGTGCGCGCCGGATTCCTTCAACGCCCGGGTCTTGTCAGCCACCATCGCGCCGGAAATGTCTGGCATACGGACGCTGAATGTCCCGCCGAAGCCACAGCATTCGCTTTCGTGGTCGTGGTTGACCCGTTCCACGTTGCTCAACTGCGCCAATAATTCGCGGCCGTGCAGGTGGGTGTTCATTTCACGGCGTGCCGAGCACGAGGTGTGCAGCGCCACTTTTACCGGTTCGCCGCTGTCCTTGAGCTGCACCTTGCAGACAAACAACAGAAACTCGGCCAGTTCGTAGGTTCTGGCAGCCAAGGCCTGAACCTGTTTCAACGTGTCCGGCTCGTCCTTGAACAAGTCGGCGTAATGTTCGCGGAGCATGCCCGCGCAAGAACCTGACGGCACCACCACCGGATAGTCGCCGGCAAACAGCGCCAATTGCGAGCGCGCCACGGTCCGTGCCTGTTCGGTGTAACCGGAGGTGTAGGCCGGTTGGCCGCAGCAGCTTTGCCCTTGCGGGTATTCGACACGAATGCCTTCGCGTTCAAGCAGGTGGATCGCGTCCATCCCGGCTTCGGGGTAGAACAAATCGACCACGCAGGTCCCGAACAGGTAGACCCGTGACGGTTTCTCGCTGGGGTACTGCCGAGGCTCTGGCAGTGGCGGGGCGACACGGGTCGCATTCGGCACGGCGTTGTAAAAAAGCTCGCTCATCAGGCGGTCTCCGGGTGGTCCCGGTTATTCGTCTGTTGAGGCTGCTGAATATAAAACCGGAAGCTTTCAGCAGCCTTACAGACCGGGGTGTGAATAGCAGACGCCGGGGGCGTGGCCCGGTGTCGGTTTTTATCGTGTTGCCTGTAGCCCTTAGTGCACCAGCATGCCGGTGAACCAGTAGGCCTGGGCCAATGTGATCAAACCGACAATCGTTGCAAAGAATAGGCTGTGCTTGAGGGTGAAGCGGAACAGATCCGATTCTTTGCCCACAAGGCCGGTCGCGGCACAAGCCACGGCGATCGATTGTGGCGAGATCATCTTGCCGGTCACACCGCCACTGGTGTTCGCCGCCACCAGCAAGGTGTCGTTGACACCGATCTGGTGCGCGGTGGTCGCTTGCAGCGAACTGAACAGGGCGTTGGACGAGGTATCGGAACCGGTGAGGAACACGCCCAGCCAGCCGAGGAACGGCGAGAAGAACGGAAAGGCTGCCCCCGTCGCCGCCAGTACCAGCGCCATGGTCGAGGACATGCCCGAGTAGTTGGTCACGAAGGCAAACGCCAGCACCATGCCGATGGACAGGATCGGCCAGCGCAGTTCGTAGAAGGTCTCTTTCAAAGTGGTCAGACCAGTTTTGAAATTGACCTTCAGGACCAGCATCGAGATCAGCGCCGAGAAGAAAATCGCCGTGCCGGTGGCGGAAATCGGGTCCAGTTTGAACACTGCCGGAAGGGCGGTTGGCGCGGCCACGATCGGTGCGACCTTGATCACCATCTGGTCCAGGTGCGGGATGGCGAAGTTGAATACGAAGCTGTACATCGAACCGCCGGCGGCGAACATGGCCTTGAACGGTTTCAAGGTCCAGATCGTGACCAGTACGGTGAGAATCAGAAACGGAGACCAGGCCTTGAAGATTTCCCCAAGGCTGTAAGGCGAAGCCACGGTTGTGCGTTTCTGGCCGAAACCACCGACGCTGGCGCTCACCACGGAGGCCGAGACGGCGCCGACGATGTGTTGGCCGGCGGCGCGTTTTGGTTGCCAGACTTTCAGGAACAGGGTCAGGGCAATCAGGCTGGCCAGGGCCGAGGTGATGTCCGGCAGTTCCGGGCCGATGAAGTTCGAGGTGAAGTACTGGGTCACGGCAAAGCTCAAGCCGGCCACCAGGGCTGCCGGCCAGGTTTCCCGCACGCCGCGCAGGCCGTCCATCATGAACACCAGCCAGAACGGCACGAACAGCGACAGCAGCGGCAATTGGCGGCCGGTCATGGCGCCGATCTTGAACGCGTCGATGCCAGTGACTTGCCCGGCAACGATGATTGGAATGCCCAGGGCGCCAAAGGCCACCGGCGCGGTGTTGGCGATCAGGCACAAGCCAGCGGCGTACAGCGGGTTGAAGCCCAGTCCTACCAGCAGGGCGGCGGTAATTGCTACCGGTGCGCCAAAACCGGCCGCCCCTTCGAGGAAGGCACCGAAGCAGAAGCCGATCAGCAGGACCTGCAGGCGCTGGTCATCGGTGATCGACAGGACCGAACTGCGGATGACTTCAAACTGGCCACTCTTGACCGTCAGTTTGTAGAGGAACACCGCTGCCACAATGATCCAGGCAATCGGCCACAGGCCATAAGCGAAGCCATACCCGGCGGCGGCGAACGCCATATCGACCGGCATCTGGAAAGCAAAGATCGCCACCAGAATCGACAACGCCAGGGTGATGCTACCGGCCACATGCCCTTTGAGGCGGAACACGGCCAAAGCCAGGAAGAAAAACACGATGGGGATAACGGCTGCGAGTGCGGACAGGCCGAGGCTGCCGAGCGGGGTATAGAGCTGTTGCCAGGTTTGCATATGGGGTGGCCCCTAATTGTTGTTGGTCAGGCACTGATCAGCGTTCTTGGATAATTGGTAAGACCAATTTACAATCGCTGTTGGCTAGGGTAAAAGCCTTGTAGGCGGTGTGTCAATTTGCCGCCCTAAAACTTTTGTCGAATGCGAAGTGCGCAGGTCGTCTGTCTGGTATGACCAAATGCGCTGTGGCAGGTGCTGGCGCGGCGCCGATAGGCCAGAATAGAGCCCCGGCGAGCCGTCGGATCGTGGAGTAATCGAGTTATGGGGTTTGATCAGATTCGTCAGCGCCGTTTGTCTGACGATATTGTCGAGCAGCTTGAGGGCATGATCCTCGAGGGCACGCTGAAAGCGGGTGAGCGCTTGCCGGCCGAGCGCGCGCTGGCCGAGCAATTTGGCGTGTCACGCCCTTCGTTGCGCGAAGCCATTCAGAAGCTGACCGCCAAGGGCCTGCTGGTCAGTCGCCAGGGTGGCGGCAACTATGTGGTGGAATCACTGGGTAGCACCTTCAGTGATCCCTTGTTGCATCTGCTGGAAAGCAATCCTGAGGCGCAACGCGATCTGCTGGAGTTTCGCCATACGCTGGAAGCGTCTTGCGCCTACTACGCGGCGCTGCGTGCCACGGAGGTGGATCGCGAACGGCTGACCGCTGCGTTCAACGAACTGCAGGACTGCTATTCCCGTCACGAAGAAGTGAGTCGTGCCGAAGAGGGGGCTGCAGACGCAAGTTTTCACCTGGCGATCGCCGAGGCCAGCCACAATGCCGTGTTGCTGCACACCATTCGCGGGCTGTTCGACCTGCTCAAGCGCAACGTGGTGACCAACATCGGTGGCATGTACAAGCAGCGCACCGAAACCCGCGACATGTTGATCGCGCAGCATCGGGAGTTGTATCAGGCGATCATCGAAGGGCGGGCGGAGCAGGCGCGTGAAGTTTCCAGTCGACACATTCTGTATGTACAGGAGGTGCTGGAAGAAGTGCGTCAGGAAGTGCAGCGCATGGCCCGGGCGGAGCGGCGCAAGGGGATGTAGAGAGGTGGCTGTGGGAGGGAGCAAGCTCCCTCGCCTCAAGCAGGAAAACTACTCTTCCTTGCCCTTGTTGCGCACCGCACGCTGCAACTCGCGACCGGCGTCGCGTTCGCGCTCGGTATCGCGCTTGTCGTATTCCTTCTTGCCCTTGCCCAGCGCGATCTCGCACTTGACCATGTGCTTGCTCCAGTACCAGGACAGGCACACGCAGGCGTAACCCTTTTGCTGCACGGCAGCGGCCAGCTTTTCCAGCTCGCGCCGATTGAGCAGCAATTTACGGGTGCGCACCGGGTCAGCGATGACGTGGGTACTGGCGGTCGTCAGGGGCGTAATGTGGCTGCCGAGCAGCCAGGCTTCGCCATCCTTGAGCAGTACGTAGCTGTCAACCAGCTGCAGCTTGCTTGCCCGCAGACTTTTTACTTCCCAGCCGGCCAGGACCAGACCAGCCTCGAACCGATGTTCGATGAAGTAATCGTGTCGCGCCTTTTTATTTTGCGCGATGGTCCCTGTTGGGTGTTTCTTCTGTTTAGCCATAGGGGCGGCATTATAGGGAGTTGCACGCGAGTCGGCTACGGTGTTGCTACGTGCTTGAGCAGGTTGATTGAATCCCGGACAATGCGGCCTCTTTTTTGAACGCTTGGGCGTGATAACGATGTCGACAGACAAGGTTTCTGTCCACGGCAGTTGGGCTAGCCGCTGGGTCTTCATACTCGCCGCGACCGGTTCGGCCGTGGGGCTGGGTAGTATCTGGAAATTCCCGTACATGGTCGGCGTCTATGGCGGCGGCGCCTTCGTGCTGATGTTTCTGGCCTGCATCGCGCTGATTGGCGTACCGGTCATGCTGGCCGAAACCCTGATCGGCCGGCGTGCCCGGCAGAGCCCGGCCAATGCCTTGAAGACGCTGGCGGTCGAGGCGGGGCACTCGACGAAATGGTCCTGGGGCGCATTTGCCGGGATGATCACGGCATTGCTGATCCTGTCTTTCTACAGTGTGGTTGGCGGCTGGTCGCTGGATTACATCATCGACATGGGGCGTGGCGATTTTCAGGGCGCGACGCCTGATCAGGTGGGGGCTTACTTCGGCAATGTGATCGCCGATCCCTGGCGCCTGACACTTTGGCACACGATTTTCATGCTGTTGTCCGCGGTGGTGATCGCCAAGGGCGTGGTTGCCGGGCTTGAGCGCAGTTTGCGCATCATGATGCCGTTGTTGTTCGTGATGATCCTGGTGCTGCTGGGCTACAGCATGACCACCGGTCATTTCATGGAGGGCGTGCATTTCATGTTCGACTTCCACCCGGAAAAGGTTCTGGACGGCTTGTTGCCCGCGATGGGGCATGCGTTCTTTTCCCTGAGCGTGGGCGTCGGCTCGATCATGATCTATGGCGCCTACATGCCGAAGAACTCGTCGATCTCAGGGACGGTCGTCGGCGTGGCGCTGCTCGATACCTTCGTTTCCCTGGTTGCCGGACTGGCATTGTTTCCGATTGTTTTCGCGGCGGGCCTGAATCCGAGCGAAGGGCCGGGGCTGATGTTCGTCAGCCTGCCGTTTGCCTTCGGTAACGTGGCGTTCGGGCAATTGATGGGGGTGGTGTTCTTCGTGCTGGTGGCGGTCGCTGCCTGGAGTTCGGCGATTTCCCTGCTTGAACCGATGGTGGCCTACCTGGTCGAGCGCACTAAGGTGAGTCGTGCATGGGTTACTTTCTGGCTGGCTTTCAGCTGCTGGTTTGTCGGTCTGGGCACTGTGTTCTCCTTCAATATCTGGAAGGAGGCCAAGTTCTTCGTGAACGAAGGCGGGATGTTCCACCTCTACCAATGGGGAGCCGCCGGTGGTCTCGACTTCTTTGGCGTGATCGATTTCTTCACCTCGCGACTCATGTTGCCGCTTGGCGGTTTGTGTTTCGTGGTGTTTGCGGGCTGGATCATGGGGCGTGAAGCGGTGCGCGACGAGTTGTCGATCCGCAACCCTGCGCTGTTTGGCCTGTCCTTGTTCTTGATGCGCTATGTGGCGCCCATCGGCATTCTCGTAGTGTTTGCCGCCCAGCTGTGGAAGTGACGCTGACATGACGACACACATTTCACGTTCGGCCTTGCTGCCGTACCCGGCACAAGCGCTGTATGACCTGGTCAACGACGTGGCACGCTATCCGGAGTTTCTGCCGTGGTGCTCGGCAGCCGAAGTCCTGGAGAGCTCGCCTGAGCATATGCGGGCGAGCGTTGGCGTGGCGAAGGGTGGCCTCAGTCAGCATTTCGTGACGCGCAATACTCTGGTTCCCGGTCAATCAATCGAAATGAATCTTGAAGAAGGCCCTTTCAATCAATTGCATGGGGTGTGGGTGTTCAAGCCGCTGGGCGAGAAGGCCTGCAAGATCAGTCTTGATCTTTCGTTCGATTATGCCGGGCCGCTGGTTCGCGCCACATTGGGGCCATTGTTCAATCAGGCCGCCAATACGCTGGTGGATGCGTTCTGTCAGCGCGCCAAGCAGATTCATGGTTGAAGCCGTGATCGATATCGAAGTGGTGTACGCCGCTGTGGACAGGCAGGTGCTACTTTCACTCGCGGTGCCGGTCGGCACTACGGTTCGGGCGGCCGTGCTCAAGTCTGGTGTAGGGGCAGAGTTTCCTGAGCTGGATCTTGCCGCCTGCCCGGTGGGTATCTTTGGCAAGGTGATCACCGACCCGGACACTCGAACGATTCAGGCGGGGGATCGAATCGAAATCTACCGGCCGCTGCTGGCGGATCCGAAAGAGGTCCGTCGCCTGCGTGCAGCAAAAGCGGCCGAGGCCAAGGCGCGGAATCAATGATTGAATTGCGCGCCAGGCACTAAAATTTCCGCCCACAGGTGGTTCAATCCCTGAGTGTAAATATGCTTTGTAGGCTTTTTATCGGGGGAATGTAGGATTGGTTTGAGTATTGAAGAGAATTTTCTCTTTGCTTCAATCTTGATTGAATGTGGTTCCGATTAAGCCTAAATCAAGTCTTGCCCTCGTTATGTGAGGGGCAAATAAACTCATTTAGGGATAAATCTGAAATGGACTTGATCAAGTCGTTGAAGCATATAAGTGTGCTGGCAGCAATGGGTGCGGCTTTCACTGTCATGCCGGCCAGTGCAGCCTCCAATGTGTTAACCGCCACGATAAGCGCACAAGGCAAGGTGGTGGCTCAGGCACCCGAGTGGATCTCTGCGGTAGAGTACTTCTCCCAGGCTGATTATTTTGCGAACTATAAGGTTAGCTTCAAGTCGGATGTCTTCATCCAGGCTCCACGGTTCTGCTCTGTATCCCTTACGAACAGCAGTTCCGAAGATGATATTTATTATGGGCGGGCGCGACTTGGGTCTACACCCAAGCAGGATAATTTGAGTGTGATCACTCAACTGGCAGGAATGAAGGGCCCTTCCGGTGATGGTTCCCAAGACTTTATGCTGATGTGTATTAAATAAGCGGGAATCATCGATAGTGATTCCGGCAAGCGATCCGGATCGATCACTATTGCCGGTACAAAAAAATCCGCCGCCAGAGGTCTGGTAGCGGATTTTCAGAGCAGCCTTGCTGGAGCTTGAATACCCAGGCAAGCGGCATCATTCGCCAATTACTGCGGCGAGGTGTCCAGCGGTTCAGGCGTCGGGACTGGAGCGGTTTCTACACCGTCGACGTCCTTCTGGATCTGATCCAGCAACGAACCTGGCTTGACCGGTTTTTCCGGTTTTGGTTTTTCGACGTTTTCTGCCGGGGCAGCCACTGTCGTGCCGCTGTCCTTGCCAAGGATGGCTTCGTCACGGCTCACGCCTGGCATGAAATCACCGGAGAGGCTGACAAGCTGGTCATTTGGGTTGAAGATAACGCTGATGCGTTCCTGTTGGCGTTCACCGCCACCGGGTTGCAGGCTGTACAGATAATCCCAGCGATCGGCATGGAACGTGTCAGTCAGCAGAGGGTTGCCCATGATAAACCGTACTTGCTTACGGGTCATTCCCGGGCGTAACTGGTCTATCATGTCCTGCGTGACGACATTGCCCTGCTGGATGTCGATTTTGTAAACCCCGGGGAATGAACAACCGGCGAGTGCGAGCAGTCCCACAAAGGTGAAACTGGTTAGCAAGAGCTTGGTGTTTTGCATCGGTGGGCGACTTCCACTATCTTGGCTGGGACAACGTAAACGCCGATCATACCCGCATTAAGAGAAGCTGCGAAGCAGCATCGCGAGAAAGCTGACCATGGTTGAAAATAGCGAACTACGCAAAGCCGGCCTCAAAGTGACCCTGCCACGGGTCAAAATTCTGCAAATGCTCGATTCCGCCGAGCAGCGCCACATGAGTGCCGAGGATGTCTACAAGGCCCTTATGGAGGCTGGTGAGGACGTCGGTCTGGCCACGGTTTACCGTGTTCTGACCCAGTTCGAGGCAGCTGGCCTTGTGGTGCGGCACAACTTCGACGGAGGCCATGCGGTCTTCGAGCTGGACGACGGAAAGCATCACGACCATATGGTCAACGTCGAAACCAGCGAAGTGATCGAATTCTTCGACGAAGAAATCGAGCGGCTTCAGAAAGCAATCGTCGACAAGTATGGCTTCGAGATGGTTGATCACAATCTGGTGCTGTACGTGCGCAAGAAAAAGTAAGCATGTCGCGCGAACTTGAGGTTCGCGAAACGAACGAAGGCGACCCCAGGGTCGCCTTCGTGCTTTCTGCCTTTAGTCAGGCTTTTGCGGCCACCACCATTTTTTTGGCATGCGCCAAGGATTCCTTGGTGAGATCGATGCCGCCCAGCATCCGTGCGACTTCTTCGACGCGGTCGTTTTTGCTCAATTTTGAAACGGCCGTGCGGGTGGCATCTTCGCCGCGCACTTTATGCACAAATAGATGTTGATGACCTTGCGCCGCCACTTGCGGCAAGTGGGTCACGGTCAGTACCTGCCCGCGCTCACCGAGCCTGCGCAGCAACTGGCCGACGATTTCCGCGGTTGGACCGCCAATGCCGACATCGACTTCGTCGAACACCAGGGTTGGTACGCGGGAGGTCTGCGCGGTGATGACCTGAATCGCCAGGCTGATCCGCGACAGCTCGCCACCGGATGCGACTTTTGCCAAGGCTTTCAATGGTTGGCCAGGGTTGGCGCTGACCAGTAATTCAACCTGTTCAAGTCCATTAGGCAGCAGTTCATCACTGCTGTTTGGGCGCAACTCGATGGTGAAGCGCCCGCCAGGCATGCCCAGGCGCTGGATCTCCAGTTCCACGGCGCTGGCCAGGCTGCTCGAGGCTTGATGACGCAGATCGCTCAGTTCGCGAGCCTTTTCCTGATAATGGCGAGCGTATGAAGACAGCTCATCGCTCAGCCGCTCGATGGATTCGTCGTTGGCGTTGAGGGTTTCGATTTCATCCAGCAGTTTCTGCTGCATCTCGGCGACTTCGGTCGGCTGGATGCGGTGTTTGCGCGCCAGGGTGTAGATCGCGTCGAGGCGTTCTTCAAGGTATTGAAGGCGCGACGGATCGGCGTCGAAGTTGTCGAGGAAGCGGTTCAGTTCACCCACGGCCTCTTCAACCTGGATCTGTGCACTGGTCAACAAGCTGCTGGCTTCGCCCAGCGCGCCGATCGAGCTGTTCACGCTCGACAGGCGGTTGAGGCTGGCAGTGAGGGCGTTGAGGACATTTCCGGAATCACTTTCACTGCATTGCTCGACGACTTGCCGGCAGATCCCGAGCAAGGTCTCGGCGTTGGTCAGGTTCTTGTGTTCCTGCTCAAGCTGCTCCAGTTCGTTGTCGCCAAGACCAAGGTTTTCCAGCTCTTCGAGTTGATAGCTGAGCAACTGATGGCGGGCGCGTTGCTCATCGCCGGAGTTGGAGAGTCGCTCCAGCTCCTGGCGAGTCTGGCGCCAGCGCTGTGCGGCAAGCTGCACCTGGCGGGCAAGGTCCGTGGCCCCGGCGTACTCGTCGAGCAGGCGGCGGTGGGTGTCGGTCTTGAGCAGGGATTGGTGTTCGTGCTGGCTGTGAATGTCGATCAGTAGCTCGCCCAGCGCCTTGAGGTCGCCAAGCGGGCAGGGCGTGCCGTTGATGTAGCCGCGCGAGCGTCCTTCGGATGTGATCACCCGGCGCAAGATGCATGGGCCGTCGCTTTCGAGGTCGCGTTCGGCCAGCCAGGCGCTGGCCTCCGGAATGTCGGCCAGGTCAAAGGTGGCCAGGATGTCGGCCTTGTCGGCGCCGGGGCGGACCACGCCGCTGTCGGCGCGATCACCCAGGGTAAGGCCCAGCGCGTCGAGCATGATCGACTTGCCCGCGCCGGTTTCCCCGGTGATCACGCTCATCCCGCGATCGAGTTCGAGATCGAGATGTTCAACGATGGCGTAGTTGTGTACGGACAGGTGCACCAGCATATGGGCCGCTCCCAGGTGTTAGGTCTGGTTATTTATACAGTGTTTTGTTTCTGGCTGACAATGCCCCTCGTTAGCTCGATTCGCTCGACCCGACGAAAGCCTTATCGCGACCGGGAATGACAAAGCAGTTGTTTTTTGTAGGGTTAATCGTCGGCGCCCCTTGAAGCCGGATTTTGCGGCCCCATATAGCTGGGCAGAAGCGCGAGTTGAGCTCGCGGACGATATTGAAAGGAGAAATCTATGGCTGACGAACAGACAGTGGATACGCAAAACCCAGACGCCAACCAGGCGCCCGAGGCTTCGGGTGAAGACCTGGCGGCTCGTGTACAAGTGCTCGAAGAGCAACTGGCAGGCGCTCAGGATCAGGCTTTGCGTGTAGCCGCCGATCTGCAGAACGTCCGCCGTCGCGCCGAGCAGGATGTGGAGAAGGCTCACAAGTTCGCGCTGGAAAAATTCGCCGGCGACCTGCTGCCGATCGTCGACAGCCTGGAACGCGGCCTGGAACTGTCCAGCCCGGACGACGAAAGCATCCGTCCGATGCGCGAAGGCATCGAGCTGACCCTGAAAATGTTCCAGGACACCCTCAAGCGTTATCAGCTTGAAGCGATCGATCCGCATGGCGAGCCGTTCAACGCCGTTCAACATCAGGCGATGGCCATGCAGGAAAGCGCCGATGTCGAGCCGAACAGCGTTCTGAAGGTGTTCCAGAAGGGCTATCAGCTCAATGGTCGCTTGCTGCGCCCGGCGATGGTCGTGGTCAGCAAGGCGCCTGCGCCGGTTTCGCCTTCGATTGACGAGCAGGCTTGAAATCCGCCGCAAGGCCCCCATTTATAAGTCAAGCGTTTAAGTGCTACCGCAGTTAGCCACCACTGCTGCGGCAACCAAATCCAAAGTTTCGGGAGAGTGAACATGGGCAAAATTATCGGTATCGACCTGGGGACTACCAACTCCTGCGTCTCCGTGCTGGAAAACGGCAAGGCAAAAGTTATTGAAAACGCTGAAGGCGCGCGTACCACGCCGTCGATCATCGCTTACGCCAACGATGGCGAAATTCTGGTTGGCCAATCGGCCAAGCGTCAGGCTGTGACCAATCCGCATAACACCCTGTATGCGGTGAAGCGTCTGATCGGTCGTCGTTTCGACGAAGAAGTCGTGCAGAAAGACATTCAGATGGTCCCTTACAAGATCGTCAAGGCTGACAACAGCGACGCCTGGGTTGAAGTGAACGGCCAGAAAATGGCACCGCCACAAATCTCGGCTGAAATCCTGAAGAAAATGAAGAAGACCGCCGAAGACTACCTCGGCGAGACTGTGACTGAAGCGGTGATCACCGTTCCGGCCTACTTCAACGACAGCCAGCGTCAAGCCACCAAGGACGCCGGCCGCATCGCCGGTCTGGACGTAAAACGTATCATCAACGAACCAACCGCAGCTGCTCTGGCTTACGGTATGGACAAGGCGAAGGGCGATCACACCGTGATCGTTTACGACTTGGGCGGTGGTACTTTCGACGTTTCCGTGATCGAGATCGCTGAAGTCGATGGCGAGCACCAGTTCGAAGTATTGGCCACCAACGGTGACACGTTCCTGGGCGGTGAAGACTTTGACATCCGTCTGATCGACTACCTCGTCGACGAATTCAAGAAAGAAAGCGGCATGAACCTCAAGGGCGACCCGCTGGCCATGCAGCGCCTGAAAGAAGCCGCTGAAAAAGCCAAGATCGAGCTGTCCTCGAGCCAGTCGACCGACGTGAACCTGCCGTACATCACTGCAGACGCCACCGGTCCAAAGCACCTGAACGTGAAGATCTCCCGCGCCAAGCTCGAAGCGCTGGTGGAAGACCTGGTTCAGCGCACCATCGAACCTTGCCGCATCGCAATGAAAGATGCCGGTATCGACGTTGGCGCGATCAACGACGTGATCCTGGTGGGCGGTCAGACCCGTATGCCGCTGGTTCAGAAGCTGGTAACCGAGTTCTTCGGTAAAGAAGCTCGTAAAGACGTCAACCCGGACGAAGCGGTTGCCATGGGTGCTGCTATCCAGGGCGCGGTACTGGCCGGTGACGTGAAAGACGTTCTGCTGCTCGACGTCAGCCCGCTGACCCTGGGTATCGAAACCATGGGTGGCGTGATGACCGCGCTGATCGAGAAAAACACCACGATTCCTACCAAGAAATCGCAAGTGTTCTCGACTGCCGATGACAACCAGGGCGCCGTGACCATTCACGTGCTGCAGGGCGAGCGTAAGCAAGCCGCACAGAACAAGTCCTTGGGCAAGTTCGACCTGGCCGACATTCCACCGGCTCCACGTGGTGTGCCGCAGATCGAAGTGACCTTCGACATCGACGCCAACGGCATCCTGCACGTAGGTGCGAAGGACAAGGCTACCGGCAAGACTCAGTCGATCGTGATCAAGGCTAACTCCGGTCTGTCCGACGAGGAAATCGAGCGCATGGTGCGTGATGCCGAGGCGAACGCCGAGGAAGACCGCAAGTTCGAAGAGCTGGCCGCTGCCCGTAACCAGGGTGATGCACTGGTTCACTCGACGCGCAAAATGGTTGCCGATGCCGGCGATAAAGTGACCGCTGAAGAGAAGACTGCAATCGAAGCGGCCGTAGTTGCCCTGGAAGCCGCCGTCAAAGGCGACGACAAGGCTGCTATCGACGCCAAGGTTGAAGAGCTGTCGAAAGTCTCCGCTCCAGTGGCGCAGAAGATGTACGCCGAACAGGCTCAGCCTGCTGAAGGCGCGGCACCGCACGACGACAAGGCGGAAAAGGCTGACGACGTTGTCGACGCCGAGTTCGAAGAAGTCAAAGACCACAAGTAAGTTGTTGGTCGGCCGGTTGACTGCCTTCAGGCGGTGACTGGTAGGATGTCGCCGCGCGGGAGCTTGCTCCCGCGTTGGCGTATCTGGAATACGCGAATTTTTACAGCATGCGACAGCGTTCGCGTGCTGCTGGCATGGCCGGGAATGCTCCTGCTTTCCGAGCTGTAAGTGCCAATTTGAAACAAAGACCAGGATCGTTGAATTGACGTGAGTTGGGTCCGGGCCTGTATTGGGGCTCAACGAGTTCGGCAAACTCAGGAGGGTTTTGTCGGACGTCCTCAAGAGTGCAAAGACTTATGGCAAAGCGTGACTATTACGAAGTGTTGGGTGTTGAGCGTGGCTCAAGCGAAGCGGACCTGAAAAAGGCCTACCGTCGCCTGGCGATGAAGCACCACCCGGACCGTAATCCCGATGACAAGGCGTCGGAAGATATGTTCAAGGAGGCCAACGAGGCCTACGAAGTGCTGTCCGACTCCAGCAAGCGCGCGGCATACGACCAGTACGGCCATGCCGGTGTCGACCCGAGCATGGGTGGCGGCGGTGCCGGTTTCGGCGGTCAGAACTTCTCCGACATCTTTGGCGATGTCTTCAGTGATTTCTTCGGTGGCGGTCGCGGCGGTTCCCGTGGTGGCGCTCAGCGCGGCAGTGACTTGCGCTACACCCTGGAACTGGACCTCGAAGAGGCGGTGCGCGGTACGACCGTGAATATCCGCGTTCCGACGCTGGTCAACTGCAAGCCTTGCGACGGCGCCGGGGCCAAGAAAGGTTCTTCGCCGGTGACCTGCCCGACTTGCGGCGGTATCGGTCAGGTGCGCATGCAGCAAGGCTTCTTCTCGGTGCAGCAGACCTGCCCGCGTTGCCATGGCCAGGGCAAGATCATTTCCGATCCGTGCGATTCCTGCCACGGCGAAGGTCGTGTCGAAGAGTACAAGACCCTGTCGGTGAAAGTGCCGGCCGGTGTCGATACCGGTGACCGCATTCGTCTGTCCGGCGAAGGCGAGGCGGGCGCTCATGGTGGCCCGACAGGCGACCTGTACGTGGTGATCAATGTGCGCGAGCACTCGATTTTCCAGCGCGATGGCAAACACCTGTTCTGCGAAGTGCCGATCAGCTTCGTCGATGCGGCGCTGGGTGGCGAGCTGGAGATTCCGACCCTTGATGGCAGGGTCAAGCTGAAGGTCCCTGAGGGGACTCAGACCGGCAAACAGTTCCGTGTGCGTGGCAAGGGCGTTGCGCCGGTGCGTGGCGGTGGTGCTGGCGACTTGATGTGCCGCGTGGCGGTCGAGACTCCGGTCAACCTGAGCCGTCGCCAGCGTGAAATGCTCGAGGAATTCCGTAGTTCGCTGGCGGATGACAACAGCCATTCGCCAAAAACCACCGGTTGGTTCGAAGGCGTGAAGCGCTTCTTCGGCGATTTGTAAGGAGACAGGCATGCGACGTATTGCAGTGATGGGCGCCGCCGGGCGCATGGGCAAGACCCTGATTGAAGCCGTGCAGCAAACTCCGGGCGCCGGTCTGACGGCGGCGGTGGATCGTCCCGACAGCACGTTGGTCGGTGCGGATGCCGGTGAGCTGGCTGCACTGGGTCGTATCGGTGTGCCTCTGTCCGGTGATCTGGATCGGGTGGTCGACGAGTTCGACGTGCTGATCGACTTCACTCACCCGACGGTGACCTTGAAGAACCTGGCTTTCTGCCGTAAGCACGGCAAGGCCATGATCATCGGTACCACCGGTTTCAGCGTTGAAGAAAAGCAGTTGCTGGCGGAAGCGGGCAAGGACATTCCGATTGTCTTCGCGGCCAACTTCAGTGTCGGGGTCAACCTGTGCCTGAAGTTGCTCGACACGGCAGCTCGCGTATTGGGCGACGATGTCGACATCGAAATCACCGAAGCTCACCATCGGCATAAAGTCGATGCGCCGTCCGGCACTGCCGTGCGCATGGGCGAGGTGATTGCCGATGCGTTGGGCCGCGATCTGAAAAAGGTGGCGGTGTATGGTCGTGAAGGTCAGACCGGCGCTCGTGATCGTGAAACCATCGGTTTCGCCACGGTGCGTGCCGGCGACATCGTCGGTGATCACACTGTGCTGTTCGCCGCCGACGGCGAGCGTGTCGAGATCACTCACAAGGCGTCCAGTCGCATGACGTTCGCCAAGGGTGCGGTGCGTGCTGCATTGTGGCTGGACGGGCGCGAGCCTGGCCTTTACGACATGCAAGACGTGCTCGATCTGCGTTAAGATGCACCCGAAATCGGGCTCGCGCACAGCGTTTGAGCCCGGTTTTGTTCTGCCAAGCGACGTCCTGTCGCATTCTCCAGCCTTTAAGGCTCATTTGCGGTAGACCAAAAAGGCCTTTTTCTGTAAGCTACAGCTTTAGTGTGTCCACTAAAAGCGCGCAGAATAATTCAGTGAAGAAGCGGGGTGACGTGTCCATACGTCACTCCGCTTTTTTACAACCTGCGATCGCCCTTTCAGGCTTTATTTACGGGAGGTCTTCTTGACTAAGCCAGCCATACTCGCCCTTGCTGATGGCAGCATTTTTCGCGGCGAAGCCATTGGAGCCGACGGTCAAACCGTTGGTGAGGTGGTGTTCAACACCGCAATGACCGGCTATCAGGAAATCCTTACCGATCCTTCCTACGCCCAACAGATCGTTACCCTGACTTACCCGCACATCGGCAACACCGGCACCACGCCGGAAGACGCCGAGTCCAACCGCGTCTGGTCTGCCGGCCTGGTCATCCGTGACCTGCCACTGGTGGCGAGCAACTGGCGTAACACGATGTCCCTGTCCGACTACCTGAAGGCCAACAACGTTGTGGCCATCGCCGGTATCGACACCCGCCGCCTGACACGCATCCTGCGTGAAAAAGGCGCGCAGAACGGCTGCATCATGGCTGGCGACAACATTTCCGAAGCCGCCGCCATCGCCGCCGCCCAGGGTTTCCCTGGCCTCAAGGGCATGGACCTGGCGAAAGTCGTCAGCACCAAGGAAAGCTACGAGTGGCGCTCGACTGTCTGGGATCTGAAAACCGACAGCCACGCAACCATCGAAGCCTCCGAGCTGCCGTACCACGTGGTTGCCTACGACTACGGCGTCAAGGTGAACATCCTGCGCATGCTGGTCGAGCGCGGTTGCCGCGTGACCGTCGTGCCTGCACAAACGCCTGCTGCCGATGTGCTGGCACTGAAGCCGGACGGCGTGTTCCTGTCCAATGGCCCTGGTGATCCGGAGCCTTGCGACTACGCGATCCAGGCGATCAAGGACGTGCTGGAAACCGAGATTCCGGTCTTCGGTATCTGCCTCGGTCACCAACTGCTGGCCCTGGCCTCCGGCGCCAAGACCCTGAAAATGGGTCACGGCCACCACGGTGCCAACCACCCCGTCCAGGACCTGGACAGCGGCGTAGTGATGATCACCAGCCAGAACCACGGTTTTGCGGTAGACGAAGCGACCCTGCCAGCCAACGTCCGCGCGATTCACAAATCGCTGTTCGACGGCACCCTGCAAGGTATCGAGCGTACCGACAAGAGCGCCTTCAGCTTCCAGGGTCACCCGGAAGCCAGCCCTGGCCCGAACGACGTAGCGCCATTGTTCGATCGCTTCATCACCGAGATGGCAAAGCGACGCTGATCGCTGGCCCTGATGTAGCGAAGCTTGAGGGTGGTCCCGACACCGGCGGCCCCCTCAAGGCTTCAGAGATTGAACAAGACGGCTTGCCGACTGACCTGCGGATTTGAGTGACAAACCCATGCCAAAACGTACAGACATTAAAAGCATCCTGATTCTTGGCGCTGGCCCGATCGTGATCGGCCAGGCCTGTGAATTCGACTACTCCGGCGCCCAGGCCTGTAAAGCCCTGCGCGAGGAGGGTTACCGCGTCATCCTGGTGAACTCCAACCCGGCCACCATCATGACCGACCCGGCCATGGCCGACGCCACCTACATCGAGCCGATCAAGTGGCAGACCGTTGCCAAGATCATCGAGAAAGAGCGTCCGGACGCGCTGCTGCCGACCATGGGTGGCCAGACCGCCCTGAACTGCGCCCTGGACCTGGAGCGCGAAGGCGTTCTGGAGAAGTTCGGCGTAGAGATGATCGGTGCCAACGCCGACACCATCGACAAGGCTGAAGACCGTTCGCGTTTCGACAAGGCGATGAAATCCATCGGCCTGGCGTGCCCGCGTTCCGGTATCGCCCACAGCATGGAAGAGGCCAATGCGGTCCTCGAGAAGCTCGGCTTCCCGTGCATCATCCGTCCGTCCTTCACCATGGGCGGCACCGGTGGCGGTATCGCTTACAACCGTGAAGAGTTCGAAGAAATCTGCGCCCGTGGTCTGGACCTGTCGCCAACCAAGGAACTGCTGATCGACGAATCGCTGATCGGCTGGAAAGAGTATGAGATGGAGGTTGTCCGCGATAAGAAGGACAACTGCATCATCGTCTGCTCCATCGAAAACTTCGACCCGATGGGCGTGCACACCGGTGACTCGATCACCGTGGCTCCGGCACAGACCCTGACCGACAAGGAATACCAGATCCTGCGTAACGCCTCCCTGGCGGTACTGCGCGAGATCGGCGTGGAAACCGGCGGTTCCAACGTTCAGTTCGGTATCTGCCCGAACACCGGCCGCATGGTCGTGATCGAGATGAACCCGCGTGTATCCCGTTCCTCGGCACTGGCTTCGAAAGCCACCGGCTTCCCGATCGCCAAGGTCGCGGCCAAGCTGGCTGTAGGCTACACCCTCGACGAACTGTCGAACGACATCACCGGCGGCAAGACACCGGCGTCCTTCGAGCCGTCCATCGACTACGTTGTCACCAAGCTGCCACGTTTCGCTTTCGAGAAGTTCCCCAAGGCTGACGCGCGCCTGACCACTCAGATGAAGTCGGTGGGTGAAGTCATGGCCATCGGCCGTACCTTCCAGGAATCCCTGCAGAAAGCCCTGCGCGGTCTGGAAGTGGGCGTTTGCGGTCTGGACGAGAAGGTTGATCTGGCCAACCCGGAAAGCATGAGCGTACTCAAGCGCGAGCTGACCGTGCCGGGTGCCGAGCGTATCTGGTACGTGGCGGACGCAATGCGCGCCGGCATGACCGTCGAAGACATCTTCGGCATGACCATGATCGACCCTTGGTTCCTGGTGCAGATGGAAGACCTGATCAAGGAAGAAGAGAAGGTCAAGACCCTGGGTCTGACCAGCATCGACCGCGATCTGATGTTCCGCCTCAAGCGCAAAGGCTTCTCCGATATGCGCCTGGCCAAATTGCTGGGTGTGACCGAGAAGAGCCTGCGTGCTCACCGTCACAAACTGGAAATCTTCCCGGTCTACAAGCGCGTCGACACCTGCGCTGCCGAGTTCGCCACCGATACTGCTTACCTGTACTCGACGTACGAGGAAGAGTGCGAAGCGGCGCCATCGGGTCGTGACAAGATCATGATCCTGGGTGGCGGTCCTAACCGCATCGGCCAAGGCATCGAGTTCGACTACTGCTGCGTACACGCGGCACTGGCCCTGCGCGATGACGGCTACGAGACCATCATGGTCAACTGCAACCCGGAAACCGTTTCCACTGACTACGACACTTCCGATCGCCTGTACTTCGAACCAGTGACCCTGGAAGACGTGCTGGAAATCGTCCGCGTCGAGAAGCCGAAAGGCGTGATCGTCCAGTACGGCGGCCAGACTCCGCTGAAACTGGCGCGTGCCCTGGAAGCCGCCGGCGTGCCGATCATCGGCACCAGCCCTGATGCAATCGACCGCGCCGAAGACCGTGAGCGCTTCCAGCAGATGGTCCAGCGCCTGAACCTGCGTCAGCCGCCAAACGCCACCGTGCGCAGCGAAGACGAAGCGATTCGTGCCGCCGCCAAGATCGGTTACCCGCTGGTGGTGCGCCCGTCCTACGTACTGGGCGGTCGTGCGATGGAAATCGTCTACGAAGAAGAAGAACTCAAGCGCTACCTGCGTGAAGCGGTTCAAGTGTCCAACGACAGCCCGGTGCTGCTGGACCACTTCCTCAACTGCGCCATCGAAATGGACGTGGATGCGGTCTGCGACGGTAAAGATGTGGTGATCGGCGCGATCATGCAGCACATCGAGCAGGCTGGCGTTCACTCCGGTGACTCCGCATGCTCGCTGCCGCCGTACTCGCTGCCGGCGCACATCCAGGACGAGATGCGCGAACAGGTCAAGAAAATGGCCCTGGAGCTCGGCGTGATCGGCCTGATGAACGTACAGTTGGCGCTGCAAGGCGACGACATCTACGTCATCGAAGTCAATCCGCGTGCTTCCCGTACTGTGCCGTTCGTGTCCAAGTGCATCGGTGTTTCCCTGGCAATGATCGCGGCTCGCGTCATGGCCGGTAAGACCTTGAAGGAAATCGGCTTCACCAAGGAAATCATCCCGAACTTCTACAGCGTGAAAGAGGCGGTGTTCCCGTTCGCCAAATTCCCTGGCGTTGACCCGATCCTCGGCCCAGAGATGAAGTCCACCGGTGAAGTGATGGGCGTGGGCGACACCTTCGGTGAAGCGTTCGCCAAGGCCCAGATGGGTGCCAGCGAAGTGCTGCCGACCGGTGGTACTGCGTTCATCAGCGTACGTGACGACGACAAGCCACTGGTTGCGGGCGTGGCCCGTGATCTGATCAACTTGGGCTTCGAAGTGGTCGCCACCGCCGGTACTGCCAAGCTGATCGAAGCGGCAGGCCTGAAAGTGCGCCGCGTGAACAAGGTGACCGAAGGTCGTCCGCACGTGGTCGACATGATCAAGAATGACGAAGTCACGCTGATCATCAACACCACCGAAGGGCGTCAGTCGATCGCTGATTCGTACTCCATTCGTCGTAATGCCCTGCAGCACAAGATTTACTGCACCACCACCATTGCTGCTGGCGAAGCCATCTGTGAAGCGCTGAAGTTCGGTCCCGAGAAGACCGTGCGCCGCTTGCAGGATCTACACGCAGGATTGAAGGCATGAGCATAACGAAGTACCCAATGACCGTTCAGGGCGCTCGCGCCCTGGAAGAAGAGCACACTCACCTGACCAAGGTCGTTCGTCCGAAGCTCAGCCAGGACATCGGTACGGCCCGCGAGTTGGGTGACTTGAAGGAAAACGCCGAATACCACGCTGCCCGCGAGCAGCAGGGTATGGTCGAGGCGCGGATCCGTGATATCGAAGGCCGGATTCAGAATCAGGTCATCATTGATGTCACGAGCATTCCGCACACCGGCAAAGTGATTTTCGGCACCACCGTTGAAATCGCCAACGTCGAGACGGATGAGCGCGTCACTTACCACATCGTGGGTGAGGATGAGGCTGACTTCAAACTCGGCAAGATTTCGGTCGGCTCGCCACTGGCTCGCGCCTTGATTGCCAAGGAAGAGGGTGATGTGGTTGCAGTCAAAACGCCTGGCGGCGTTATCGAGTACGAGATTGTCGAAGTTCGCCACATCTGAAGATCGGCGCCCGTTTCGTGCGGGCGCCATGCTTTGGCAGCTGACCCAGGTGTTGTGGGTCGGCGGCTTGTGGCTGTTGCAAATTGGTCTGTTGCCGGTGCTGGGGCGAATTGGCCTGGCGCCGCTGCTGATCGACGAAATCGCAGGCACGCTCATTACGTTGGTAGTGGGATTCGCCACGGCGTGTTTGATTTTTCAGGCTTTGGTGCTGATAAAGACCGAGGGCCTTGTCAGTCTATGGCGGGATATTCGCGGGAAACTGCTGTTGATGGCGCTGTATGCGTGCGCGATGTACTTCGCGGTGCGTTTCGGCTGGCCGGATGCCGTGCGTTGGCAGGCG
Source organism: Pseudomonas sp. P1_C12 (assembly GCF_056406435.1). Classification (NCBI taxonomy): domain Bacteria; kingdom Pseudomonadati; phylum Pseudomonadota; class Gammaproteobacteria; order Pseudomonadales; family Pseudomonadaceae; genus Pseudomonas; species Pseudomonas sp. P1_C12. The sequence continues at coordinate 77,606 of NZ_JBFUAE010000005.1, forward strand.
TTCAGCTATCTTGTTCTGGGTTTTTCCGGGCTGGTGCTGGTGTTGGAGCCGGTGCCGGGAGGGAGTGGCAGGGTGCGCGAAGCACACCCTTGACCCTTGTCATCACTTGAAGCGATGGACGTTCGACAGCTGCTTGTTGACGCTGAAGTTCTTGCGGTAGATCAGTGCCATCTTGCCGATGACCTGAACCAGATCCGCTTTGCCGACCTTGCAGAGCTCTGCAATGGACGCCAGGCGCGATTCGCGATCGAGGATGTTGAGCTTGATCTTGATCAGCTCGTGATCCGCCAATGCGCGTTCGAGTTCGGCTAACACACCTTCAGTCAAACCATTGTCTGCCACAATCAAAACCGGTTTCAGATGGTGGCCAATGGATTTGTACTGTTTCTTCTGCTCTTGAGTGAGCGGCATAATCTGACCCCTGCGTCTGATCTTGTAAAAAGCGGCGGCCAGTTTACCCGAGCGAGTCCGGGACCGCCCAGTTAATCACGACCCGTTTTATTTCCGAGGTATCCCGTGGCCCGTTCCAAGACAAGCCTTAACTGGCTGAAAGAACATTTCAACGACCCATTCGTCAAAATGGCACAAAAAGACGGGTACCGTTCCCGCGCCAGCTACAAACTGCTGGAGATCCAGGAAAAGGACCGTCTGATCCGCCCGGGCATGAGCGTAATCGACCTTGGTGCGGCCCCCGGTGGGTGGTCCCAGGTGACCAGTCGTCTGATTGGTGGGCAGGGGACACTGATCGCTTCTGACATTCTGGAAATGGACAGTATCCCGGACGTGACCTTCATTCAGGGCGACTTTACCGAGGATGCCGTGCTGGCTCAGATCCTCGATGCCGTCGGAAATAAGGAAGTAGACCTTGTGATTTCCGACATGGCCCCCAATATGAGTGGATTACCGGCCGTGGACATGCCGCGAGCGATGTTCCTGTGCGAGTTGGCACTGGATCTTTCGACGCGGGTGCTCAAGCCCGGTGGTGATTTTTTGATCAAGATCTTCCAGGGCGAAGGCTTCGACGAATTCCACAAGAGCGTTCGCCAGCAGTTCGAGAAGGTGCAGATGCGCAAACCGACCTCGTCGCGCGACCGTTCTCGCGAGCAGTACCTGCTGGGCCGCGGTTTCCGCGGACGCAGTGAGGAATGAGTGAATTTTCGATCGAGGTGATAGGATTTTTGTATTACGCCTTGTCAGAATTAGCGAATATTGTGTAGGAAGTGTTTCACAAAGGGTTACAGACGGCGCCTGCCAAGTTGTAGGTAATGTAGTAAGTTAGGCCGGTGAATATCATGCGAAGCGCGCGCCAGTAGCGGAGCTTGCTTCAGAGGGTAGTTAATTGAACGATATGGCAAAGAATCTGATCCTGTGGTTGATCATCGCGGCTGTCCTGGTGACGGTGATGAACAACTTCTCCAGCCCTAACGAGCCGCAGACCCTCAACTATTCCGACTTCATCCAGCAGGTCAAGGATGGCAAGGTCGAACGCGTGGCGGTTGATGGCTACGTGATTACCGGCAAGCGCAACGATGGCGACAGCTTCAAGACCATTCGCCCGGCGATCCAGGACAACGGCCTGATCGGTGACCTGGTGGATAACCACGTCGTGGTCGAAGGCAAGCAGCCTGAACAGCAAAGCATCTGGACTCAACTTCTGGTCGCCAGCTTCCCGATCCTTGTGATCATCGCTGTGTTCATGTTCTTCATGCGGCAGATGCAGGGCGGTGCCGGTGGCAAGGGCGGGCCGATGAGCTTCGGTAAAAGCAAGGCGCGCCTGCTCTCTGAGGATCAGGTGAAAACTACCCTGGCTGACGTTGCCGGTTGCGACGAAGCCAAGGAAGAAGTCGGTGAGTTGGTCGAGTTCCTGCGCGATCCGGGCAAGTTCCAGCGCCTGGGTGGCCGCATTCCTCGCGGCGTGCTGATGGTTGGTCCTCCAGGTACCGGTAAAACCTTGATTGCCAAGGCGATTGCCGGCGAAGCCAAAGTGCCGTTCTTCACCATTTCCGGTTCCGACTTCGTCGAAATGTTCGTCGGTGTCGGTGCCAGCCGTGTTCGCGACATGTTCGAACAGGCCAAGAAGCACGCTCCATGCATCATCTTCATCGACGAAATCGATGCGGTCGGTCGCCATCGTGGTGCCGGCATGGGTGGTGGTCACGACGAGCGCGAGCAGACTCTCAACCAGTTGCTGGTCGAGATGGACGGCTTTGAAATGAATGACGGCATCATCGTGATCGCCGCAACCAACCGTCCTGATGTACTGGACCCTGCGTTGCTGCGTCCAGGCCGTTTCGACCGTCAGGTTGTTGTGGGGCTGCCGGACATCCGTGGTCGCGAACAGATTCTCAAGGTTCACATGCGCAAAGTGCCAATGGGCGACGACGTTGCTCCGGCCGTGATCGCTCGTGGTACTCCAGGCTTCTCCGGTGCTGACCTGGCCAATCTGGTGAACGAGGCATCGTTGTTCGCTGCCCGTGCCGGCAAGCGCATCGTCGAAATGAAAGAGTTCGAACTGGCCAAAGACAAGATCATGATGGGCGCCGAGCGCAAATCCATGGTCATGTCCGAGAAAGAAAAGCAGAACACCGCTTATCACGAAGCCGGCCACGCCATTGTTGGTCGCGTCGTACCTGAGCATGATCCGGTGTACAAGGTGTCGATCATCCCGCGCGGTCGTGCGCTGGGTGTAACCATGTTCCTGCCGGAAGAAGATCGTTACAGCCTGTCCAAGCGTGCGTTGATCAGCCAGATCTGCTCGCTGTACGGCGGTCGTATCGCTGAAGAAATGACCCTGGGCTTCGATGGCGTGACCACCGGTGCCTCCAACGACATCATGCGCGCCAGCCAGATTGCGCGGAATATGGTGACCAAGTGGGGTCTTTCGGAAAAACTCGGTCCGTTGATGTATGCCGAAGAAGAGGGTGAGGTATTCCTCGGTCGCGGCGGCGGTGGTCAGAATGCAAGTTTCTCCGGTGAGACAGCCAAGCTGATCGACTCCGAAGTGCGCAGCATCATCGATCAGTGCTATGGCACGGCGAAGCAGATTCTCACGGACAACCGTGACAAGCTCGATGCGATGGCCGATGCCTTGATGAAGTACGAGACAATCGATGCCGAGCAGATCGACGACATCATGGCGGGTCGTACGCCTCGCGAGCCGCGCGATTGGTCGGGTGGCACGGGTACTTCCGGCACCCCTCCGGTGGTGCAGGATGAGCGTCCGGAAACACCGATTGGCGGTCCTGCTGCTGACGTATAAGGTTTGAAATGACTTCTGTTCAGTCCTCGACCCGGTTGCCTTGCGGCAACCGGGTTCTTGATTTGGCCCAGACGCATGTCATGGGCATTCTCAATGTCACTCCTGATTCTTTCTCCGATGGTGGTCAATACAGCCAGCTCGACGCGGCCATGCGCCACGCCGAAGCCATGGTTGTGGCCGGCGCGACGCTGATCGATGTCGGTGGCGAATCCACCCGTCCTGGTGCCAGGGCGGTGTCGCCGCTGGAAGAGCTGGAGCGCGTAGCGCCCATTGTCGAGCGCATCAGTCGCGAACTGGACGTCATCATCTCGGTCGACACCTCCACGCCAGCGGTCATGCGTGAAACTGCGCGCCTGGGTGCCGGGCTGATCAATGACGTACGTTCGTTGCGTCGCGATGGTGCCCTGGATGCTGCGGCGGCCACCGGGTTACCGGTTTGCCTGATGCATATGCTTGGAGAGCCAGGCGATATGCAGGACAATCCGCAGTATCAGGACGTTACAAGGGAAGTCGGTGAGTTTCTCGCCGAACGCATGCATGAGTGTTCATTGGTGGGAATTGCGGCTGAGCGGATCATTCTTGACCCCGGCTTTGGCTTCGCCAAAACCTTGCAGCACAATCTGAGTTTGTTCAAACATATGGAAGCCCTGCATGCCTTGGGGCGCCCCCTGTTGGTCGGGGTTTCGCGAAAGAGCATGATTGGTCAGGCGTTGAATCGTCCGGTGGGAGACCGGCTGTATGGTGGTTTGGCGCTCGCGGCGCTGGCTTCGGCGAAAGGTGCGCGTATATTGCGCGTCCATGATGTAGCCGAAACAATGGATGTGGTGCGGATGATCGCCGCAGTGGAATCAGCCGAATAAGAATGATGGAGCACTTATGAGCAAAAAATATTTTGGCACCGATGGTATTCGTGGGCGTGTCGGTGAGTACCCGATTACTCCTGATTTCATGCTCAAGCTCGGCTGGGCTGCAGGTATGGCGTTCCGCAAGATGGGCGCCTGCAAGGTATTGGTAGGTAAGGACACCCGGATCTCCGGCTACATGTTCGAGTCTGCGCTTGAAGCGGGGCTTACCTCCGCGGGTGCTGATGTGATGCTCCTTGGGCCTATGCCGACCCCGGCGATTGCCTACCTGACGCGTACCTTTCATGCCGAAGCTGGCATCGTGATCAGTGCGTCGCACAATCCGCATGATGACAATGGCATCAAGTTCTTCTCCGGCAATGGCACCAAGCTGCCGGATGAGGTCGAGCACATGATCGAAGAGCTGCTCGATACCCCAATGACTGTGGTTGAGTCGAGCAAGATCGGCAAGGTGTCGCGAATCAATGACGCGTCGGGTCGGTATATCGAATTCTGCAAGAGCAGTGTGCCGACCGGTACCAGCTTTACCGGCCTCAAGATTGTGATCGACTGCGCCCATGGTGCGACCTATAAAGTGGCGCCGAGTGTGTTTCGTGAGTTGGGTGCCGAAGTCGTGGTCTTGTCCGCGCAGCCCAACGGTTTGAATATCAATGACAACTGCGGCTCGACCCATATGGGGCAACTGCAGGCCGCTGTGCTGGCTGAACACGCCGATCTGGGTATCGCCTTCGATGGTGATGGCGACCGGGTGTTGATGGTGGATCACACGGGGGCCATCGTCGATGGTGATGAGTTGCTGTTCATCATTGCTCGCGACCTGCATGAGCGAGACAAGCTGCAAGGTGGTGTAGTCGGTACACTGATGAGCAACCTGGGACTGGAGTTGGCCTTGGCCGACCTGGGGATTCCATTTGTCCGCGCCAATGTTGGTGATCGTTATGTAATTGCTGATCTGCTGGAGCGTAACTGGCTGGTCGGTGGCGAAAATTCGGGTCATATCGTTTGCTTCAATTACACCACCACTGGTGATGCGATTATCGCCGCGTTGCAGGTGCTGAAGGCGTTGAAAGCCCGTGCGCAAGGTTTGGCTGAAGCGCGTCAGGCGCTGCGCAAATGCCCTCAGGTGCTGATCAATGTGCGATTCGGTGGCGGCGCAAACCCACTCGACCATCCGTCGGTCAAGGAAGCCAGCGAGCGTGTGACCAAGGCCATGGCGGGTCGGGGGCGCGTGCTGTTGCGCAAGTCCGGAACCGAACCGCTGGTGCGTGTGATGGTCGAAGGCGAAGACGAAACGCAGGTTCGTGGCTATGCCGAAGAGCTGGCAAAACTGGTTACTGAAGTTTCTGCCTGAATTCGGCTTGCCAGCCATGATTGTGTTGGGTAACATCTGCGCCCACTTTGACCGACGAGGTACAGCATGCGTCGCCCTATGGTAGCTGGTAACTGGAAGATGCACGGTACCCGCGCCAGCGTCGCTGAGCTGATCAACGGCCTTCGTGACTTGGCCTTGCCGAGCGATATTGATGTTGCGGTATTCCCGCCTTGCCTGCATATCAATCAAGTGATTGATGGCCTGGAAGGAAAGTCGATTTCGGTCGGCGCGCAGAATTCTGCGGTGGAATCCGGACAAGGTGCGTTGACCGGTGAAGTTGCACCGAGTCAGTTAGTGGATGCAGGTTGTTCCCTGGTGCTTGTCGGGCACTCCGAGCGCCGCCAGATCATGGGTGAGCAGGACGGAATGCTGATCCGCAAGTTCGCAGCGGCACAGGCATGTGGCTTGATTCCGGTGTTGTGCATAGGGGAAACCCTTGAACAGCGTGAAGCCGGAAAGACTCTTGAGGTTGTCTCGCGTCAGCTGGGCAGTATCATCGAGGAGCTGGGTGTCGGTGTCTTTGCCAAGGCAGTGATCGCTTACGAGCCGGTCTGGGCCATTGGCACCGGGCTGACTGCAACGCCACAACAGGCGCAGGATGTGCACGCAGCCATTCGCGCCCAGTTGGCGGCAGAGAATTCTGAGGTCGCACAAGGTGTGCGGCTTCTATACGGCGGCAGCGTGAAGGCGGCCAATGCGGTCGAACTGTTCGGCATGCCGGATATCGATGGGGGTCTCATTGGTGGGGCTTCCCTGAATGCAGATGAGTTCGGTGCGATTTGTCGCGCCGCGGGAAACTGAAAAAATGCTGGAAACAGTCGTAGTCGTTTTTCATCTGCTGGGTGCATTGGGCGTAGTAGCTCTGGTTTTGCTGCAGCAGGGTAAAGGTGCGGATGCTGGCGCGTCTTTCGGAGCAGGTGCTTCAAATACTGTGTTCGGAAGCCAAGGTTCCTCTACCTTTCTTAGTAAGTTTACTGCTATACTTGCCGCAGGTTTTTTCATAACCAGCTTGGGGTTAGGTTACTTTGCTAAAGAGAAGGCTCACCAGCTGACTCAAGTAGGTCTCCCAAATCCAGCGGTACTGGAAGTTCCAAAGCAACAACCGGCTTCTGATGATGTCCCGGTGCTTCAAGAGCAAAAGTCGGCTACCCCAGCGACTGACGTGCCTCCAGCTCAAGAGCAGAAGTAAGAAGGGTTCCAAACGTAGTATTGCCGAGGTGGTGGAATTGGTAGACACGCAACCTTGAGGTGGTTGTGCCCATAGGGTGTAGGGGTTCGAGTCCCCTTCTCGGTACCAATTAGTCAGGAGAGCCCGCTGTTGCGGGCTTTCTTGCAGGTGGAAGGTTACATTGACCCTGTAGGGGATCGGTCGTATACTTCCGCCCCAGCTTTGTCGCGGGGTGGAGCAGTCTGGTAGCTCGTCGGGCTCATAACCCGAAGGTCGTCGGTTCAAATCCGGCCCCCGCAACCAGTTTAAGGAGCCCCTTTTAAGGGGCTTTTTGTTAGCTGGACACTTTCAACGCCGCTGTTCGACGGCGTTTCAAGGATGGGCGTTTCGCCCATTTTTTTATTTTGCATAGCATGCACATACATGCACTAGGGGGTTCAGGTGTCGAGCAAGCTAGAAGAGTTGCAGGCCTTGCTGGCCCCGGTGGTCGTGGCCCTAGGCTATGAATGCTGGGGTATCGAGTTTTCGGCTCAGGGTCGTCACTCGATGTTGCGCGTTTATATCGATAAAGAAGGCGGCGTGCTGGTGGACGATTGCGCCATCGTCAGCCGTCAGATCAGCGGTGTGCTGGATGTTGAAGATCCAATTTCCGTTGAATACACCCTTGAAGTTTCCTCGCCTGGCATGGAACGCCCGCTGTTCACTCTTGAGCAGTTTGCAAAATTTGCCGGTGAACAAGTGAAGATCAAGCTGCGCTCGCCTTTTGAAGGACGACGCAACTTTCAGGGCCTTCTGCGCGGCGTAGAAGAGCAGGATGTCGTGGTGCAGGTAGAAGACCATGAGTTCCTGTTGCCGATCGATATGATCGACAAGGCCAACATTATTCCCAGTTTTGACTGAGGCGTGCCAGATACTGCGGATCCCGCGGATCCAATGGCTTGCGAAAGGCGAGGCGTACGATGAGCAAAGAAGTACTGCTGGTTGTTGAGTCGGTATCCAATGAAAAGGGCGTACCGGCAAACGTTATTTTTGAAGCGCTGGAGCTGGCTCTGGCCACTGCTACCAAAAAGCGTTTCGAAGACGAAGTTGATCTGCGTGTGGAAATCAATCGCCACACGGGTGCATACGAGACATTCCGTCGCTGGACGGTCGTCGAAGAAGCAGACCTGGACGATCCGGCCATCGAAACCTGGCCGAGCAAGGTTGCCGAAACGCATCCTGGCGCCAAGGTCGGTGATGTCGTAGAAGAGAAAATCGAATCCATCGAGTTCGGCCGCATTGCTGCACAAACTGCCAAGCAAGTCATTGTGCAGAAAGTTCGCGAAGCCGAGCGCGCTCAGGTGGTTGACGCTTACCGCGAGCGCCTGGGTGAAATCATCTCCGGCACCGTGAAAAAAGTCACCCGCGACAACGTGATCGTTGATCTGGGTAACAACGCTGAAGCGTTGCTGGCTCGTGAAGACATCATTTCTCGCGAAACTTTCCGGGTTGGCGTGCGTCTGCGTGCGCTGCTCAAGGAAATCCGCACCGAGAACCGCGGCCCGCAGTTGATCCTGTCGCGCACCGCGCCGGAAATGCTGATCGAGTTGTTCCGCATCGAAGTGCCGGAAATTGCCGAAGGCCTGATCGAAGTGATGGCTGCGTCCCGTGATCCGGGTTCGCGCGCCAAGATCGCCGTTCGCTCCAAGGACAAACGCATCGACCCGCAGGGCGCTTGCATCGGTATGCGCGGTTCGCGCGTCCAGGCAGTGTCGGGTGAGTTGGGCGGTGAGCGTGTTGACATCGTTCTGTGGGACGACAACCCGGCTCAGTTCGTGATCAACGCCATGTCCCCGGCCGAGGTTGCGGCAATTATCGTTGACGAAGATGCCCACGCAATGGACATCGCCGTTGGCGCAGACAATCTGGCTCAGGCCATCGGTCGCGGTGGTCAGAACGTGCGTCTGGCTAGCCAGTTGACTGGCTGGACCCTGAACGTGATGACCGAATCGGACATCCAGGCTAAACAGCAAGCAGAAACCGGCGACATCCTGCGCAACTTCATCGACGAGCTGGAAGTCGACGAAGATCTGGCGCAGGTGCTGGTGGACGAAGGCTTTACCAGCCTGGAAGAGATTGCCTACGTACCGTTGGAAGAAATGCTCAACATCGACGGCTTTGACGAAGACACCGTCAACGAGCTTCGCGCTCGGGCCAAGGATCGCTTGTTGACTAAAGCCATCGCTACTGAGGAAAAGCTGGCAGACGCCCATCCGGCCGAAGACCTGCTCTCGCTTGAGGGTATGGACAAGGATTTGGCGATGGAACTGGCGGTGCGCGGCGTAATTACCCGCGAAGACCTGGCCGAGCAGTCTATTGACGACCTGCTCGACATCGACGGCATTGACGATGATCGTGCCGGCAAGTTGATCATGGCCGCCCGAGCCCACTGGTTCGAGTAATTAGGCGCGGCCTGAGGAGAGAAGTGCATGACGCAAGTCACGGTGAAACAACTGGCCGATGAGGTCAAAACACCGGTAGAGCGCCTGTTGCAGCAGATGCGTGAGGCAGGTCTGCCGCACACCGCCGCCGAAGAACATGTGACTGACAGTGAGAAGCAATCGTTGCTGACTCACTTGAAAAGCAGCCACAAGGCGAAAGTGGAAGAACCACGCAAGATTACGCTGCAGCGTAAAACCACCAGCACCCTGCGTGTTGCTGGCAGCAAAAGCATCAGCGTTGAAGTACGCAAGAAGAAAGTCTTCGTACAGCGCAGCCCGGAAGAAATCGAAGCCGAGCGCAAGCGTGAACTGGATGAACGTCGCGCAGTAGAAAATGCTGCTCGTCAGAAGGCTGAAGAAGAAGCCAAGCGTCGCGCCGAAGAAGAAGCGCGTCGCCAGCCTGCTGCTGCGCCGACCGCTCAAGCCGTACCTGTTGCAGCGCCTGCTGTGGTGGCCGAGCCAGTTCGCGAAAGCGCACCGGTTGTGGCAGCCGCTCCAGCTCCTGCGGCCGATACCCGCAAGCGTGACGAACAGCGTCGTCCGGACAAGCCACGTGCCGACGACAACAGTCGTCGCGGTAGCGGCGATGGCGAGCGCAAAAACGCTCCGCATCGTGCTTCGGTCAAGGAAAAGGCGCCGGCTCCACGCGTCGCCCCACGTACTACCGACGAAGAAAGCGATGGCTTCCGTCGTGGTGGTCGTGGCAAGGCCAAGCTGAAGAAGCGCAACGCCCACGGTTTCCAGAGCCCGACCGGCCCTGTCGTGCGCGAAGTGAAGATCGGCGAGACCATCACTGTTGGCGATCTCGCCCAGCAGATGTCGGTGAAGGCTGCTGAAATCATCAAGTTCATGTTCAAACTGGGTACTCCAGCGACCATCAACCAGGTACTGGATCAGGAAACTGCTCAACTGGTTGCCGAAGAGCTGGGCCACAAAGTGACCCTGGTCAGCGACACCGCCCTGGAAGATTCCCTGGCCGAGTCCCTGAAGTTTGAAGGCGAGGCAGTTTCCCGTGCACCAGTCGTGACCGTAATGGGCCACGTTGACCACGGTAAGACTTCCCTGCTCGACTACATCCGTCGTGCCAAGGTAGCTGCTGGCGAAGCCGGCGGTATCACCCAGCACATCGGTGCGTACCACGTTGAAACCGACCGTGGCATGGTGACGTTCCTCGACACCCCTGGTCACGCCGCGTTTACCGCAATGCGTGCCCGTGGTGCCAAGGCGACCGACATCGTGATCCTGGTGGTGGCGGCGGACGACGGCGTGATGCCGCAGACCATCGAAGCTGTTCAGCATGCCAAGGCCGCGGGTGTTCCGCTGGTCGTCGCGGTGAACAAGATCGACAAGCCGGGCGCCGATCTCGATCGCATCCGTAGCGAATTGTCGGTTCACGGCGTGACGTCGGAAGAGTGGGGTGGTGACACGCCGTTCGTACCGGTCTCGGCGAAGATGGGTACTGGCGTCGACGAACTGCTCGAAGCTGTTCTGCTGCAAGCCGAAGTCCTGGAACTGACCGCAACTCCGTCGGCTCCTGGCCGTGGCGTCGTGGTTGAATCCCGTCTGGACAAGGGCCGTGGCCCGGTGGCTACCGTTCTGGTTCAAGACGGTACCCTGCGTCAGGGCGACATGGTCCTGGTCGGTTCGAACTATGGCCGCGTTCGCGCCATGCTCGACGAGAACGGCAAGCCAATCAAGGAAGCCGGTCCGGCCATCCCTGTCGAGATCCTCGGCCTGGACGGTACCCCGGATGCTGGCGACGAGATGAGCGTGGTTGCCGACGAGAAGAAAGCCCGTGAAGTGGCTCTGTTCCGTCAAGGCAAGTTCCGCGAAGTCAAACTGGCTCGCGCTCACGCCGGCAAGCTGGAAAACATCTTCGAAAACATGGGTCAGGAAGAGAAGAAGACGCTCAACATCGTCCTCAAATCCGACGTCCGTGGTTCGCTCGAAGCGTTGAACGGTGCCTTGAACGGCCTGGGTAACGACGAAGTGCAAGTGCGCGTGGTCGGTGGCGGCGTCGGTGGTATCACCGAATCCGATGCCAACCTGGCACTGGCCTCCAACGCTGTACTGTTCGGCTTCAACGTGCGTGCCGATGCCGGCGCGCGCAAGATCGTCGAGCAGGAAGGTCTGGACATGCGTTACTACAACGTGATCTACGACATCATCGAAGACGTCAAGAAAGCCCTGACCGGTATGCTCGGCAGCGATGTTCGCGAGAACATCCTGGGTATCGCCGAAGTGCGTGACGTGTTCCGTTCGCCGAAGTTTGGCGCGATCGCCGGTTGCATGGTTATCGAAGGTGTTGTGCACCGTAACCGTCCAATCCGTGTACTGCGTGAAGACATCGTTATCTTCGAAGGCGAGCTGGAATCCCTGCGCCGCTTCAAGGATGACGCTTCCGAAGTACGTGCCGGCATGGAATGCGGTATCGGCGTGAAGAGCTACAACGACGTTAAAGTCGGTGACAAGATCGAAGTCTTCGAGAAGGTGCAGGTTGCTCGCAGCCTCTAATTCGCGCACTTCAGGAGCCGTGACGGGTCGTCGCATGCAAATGCGCAGTTCGTCACCAGGACTCTAAACGCAACGCCCGGTCTGGCTTTTGTCAGGCCGGGCGTTTGCCGCTTTCAGACCTCACGGGTTTCACCGTGGGGCAGTAACAGGTAACAAGACATGGCAAAAGAATATAGCCGTACCCAACGCATCGGCGATCAGATGCAGCGTGAGCTGGCACAACTGATCCGTCGTGAAGTCAAAGACCCGCGCGTCGGCCTGGTCACCATTACCGCAGTGGAAGTCAGCCGTGACGTCGGTCACGCCAAGATCTTCATCACCGTGATGGGGCAGGACAGCGCCGAAGAAATCGCACAAAGCATCAAGGTGCTCAACTCCGCCGCCGGTTTCCTGCGCATGCAGCTGGCTCGCGAGATGAAGCTGCGCAGCGTTCCACAGCTGCACTTCCACTACGACGAAAGCGTCGTGCGTGGTGCGCATCTGTCGGCATTGATCGAGCGCGCAGTGGCTGAAGACAATCAGCATCCGGTTGCGGCAGAAGCCGAAGACACCAAGGAGTAATCGGTGGCTCAGGTCAAACGTATCCGTCGTAACGTCAGCGGCATTATCCTTCTCGACAAGCCGCTGGGGTTCACCTCCAACGCGGCCTTGCAGAAGGTTCGCTGGTTGCTGAACGCCGAAAAGGCCGGTCATACCGGCAGTCTCGATCCCTTGGCCACCGGCGTGTTGCCGCTGTGCTTCGGCGAAGCCACCAAGTTCTCGCAATACCTGCTCGACTCCGACAAGGGTTATGAAACCCTGGCGCAACTGGGCAAGACCACCACCACGGCGGATGCCGAAGGTGAAGTTTTGCAGGAGCGCCCGGTGACCGTTGGTCGCCCCGATGTCGAGGCGGTACTGCCGAAATTTCGTGGGCAAATCAGTCAGATACCGCCGATGTACTCGGCGCTCAAGCGTGATGGCCAGCCGCTGTACAAGCTGGCGCGTGCAGGCGAAGTAGTGGAGCGCGAACCGCGTTCTGTTACTATTACGCGCTTGGAATTGCTGGCCTTCGAAGGTGATACTGCGCGGCTGGCGGTGGATTGCACTAAAGGCACCTATATCCGCACCCTGGTGGAGGATATCGGTGAGCAACTCGGTTGTGGTGCTTACGTTGCAGAACTGCGACGTACCCAGGCCGGGCCATTCACCTTGGCGCAGACGGTTACCCTCGAAGAGCTGGAAGCGGTACATGCCGAAGGCGGCAACGAAGCGGTCGATCGCTTCCTGATGCCATCGGACAGCGGCCTGCTGGATTGGCCACTGTTGCAGTTCTCGGAAGCGAGTGCGTTCTACTGGCTCAACGGCCAGCCGGTACGTGCCCCGGATGCTCCGAAGTTCGGCATGGTGCGGGTACAGGATCACAATGGTCGCTTCATCGGTATCGGTGAAGTGAGCGAAGACGGGCGCATCGCGCCTCGTCGACTGATTCGGTCAGAATGACCGGAAACCAGCTTGTGACAAAGCAGGCTGGCGAGGGTGGCTGTCAACAGGCACGGTCACTACTCATTTTTAGATACAGGGATTTGTCCCTGGCCTGTTGAAACTGTTTTTCTGAAACAGTTTCCTGATAAAAGGATTGCCTCATGGCTCTCGACGTTCAAGAAAAAGCTCAAATCGTAACTGACTACCAGCAAGCTGTTGGTGACACCGGTTCGCCAGAAGTGCAAGTTGCACTGCTGACCGCCAACATCAACAAGCTGCAAGGTCACTTCAAGGCCAACGGTAAAGACCACCACTCCCGTCGTGGTCTGATCCGCATGGTTAACCAGCGTCGTAAGCTGCTGGACTACCTGAAAGGCAAGGATCTGGGTCGCTATCAGACTCTGATCGGTCGCCTGGGTCTGCGTCGCTAATAAGCGATTGCGCTAGAGGTTGGTTGTCTGTCGTGCACCAGTGGGTTTCCCGCCGGTGCATGGCAGGCTCCCAGCCTCAAGTTTTATCTGGATACCTGCTTTGCCTGAGTAACACCTGGACAAACCAGTCGGGCCGATTCCCGGCGTTGCCCAAGAATTTCGCAAGAAACCAGTTCCCCCAAGAGCCACAAAGAAGGTAGGACACCGTGAACCCGGTAATCAAAAAATTCCAGTTCGGTCAGTCGACCGTTACCCTCGAGACTGGCCGTATCGCCCGTCAGGCCTCCGGCGCAGTATTGGTCACCGTTGACGACGACGTCAGCGTATTGGTGACCGTAGTCGGTGCAAAACAAGCCGATCCAGGCAAGGGCTTCTTCCCTCTGTCTGTTCACTACCAGGAAAAGACTTACGCTGCCGGTAAGATCCCTGGCGGTTTCTTCAAGCGCGAAGGCCGTCCTTCCGAGAAAGAAACCCTGACTTCCCGACTGATCGACCGTCCGATCCGTCCGCTGTTCCCGGAAGGCTTCATGAACGAAGTGCAGGTTGTCTGCACCGTCGTTTCCACCAGCAAGAAGACCGATCCGGACATCGCTGCGATGATCGGTACCTCGGCTGCCCTGGCGATCTCCGGCATTCCTTTCGATGGCCCGATCGGCGCTGCCCGCGTTGCGTTCCACGAAAGCACCGGCTACCTGCTGAACCCGACTTACGAGCAACAGGCTGCTTCGAGCCTGGACATGGTCGTTGCCGGTACTTCGGACGCTGTGCTGATGGTTGAATCGGAAGCCAAAGAGCTGACCGAAGACCAGATGCTGGGCGCGGTACTGTTTGCTCACGACGAGTTCCAGGTTGTGATCAACGCTGTTAAAGAACTGGCTGCCGAAGCTGCCAAGCCAACCTGGACCTGGGCTCCTGCGCCAGAAGCCACCGAACTGCTGGGCGCTATTCGTGCCGAGTTCGGCGAAGCGATCTCCCAGGCCTACACCATCACCGTCAAGGCCGACCGTTACGCTCGCCTGGGCGAGTTGAAGGACCAGGTCGTTGCCAAGCTGTCCGGTGAAGACGGCCAGCCTTCTTCCAGCGAAGTCAAAGCCGCTTTCGGCGAAATCGAATACCGCACCGTTCGCGAAAACATCGTTAACGGCAAGCCACGTATCGACGGGCGCGACACCAAGACTGTACGTCCGCTGAACATCGAAGTCGGTGTTCTGCCGAAGACTCACGGTTCGGCCCTGTTCACCCGTGGTGAAACCCAGGCCCTGGTAGTCGCGACTCTGGGCACCGCCCGTGACGCACAGCTGCTGGACACCCTGGAAGGCGAGAAAAAAGACCCGTTCATGCTGCACTACAACTTCCCTCCGTTCTCGGTGGGCGAGTGTGGTCGCATGGGTGGCGCTGGTCGTCGTGAAATCGGTCACGGCCGTCTGGCCCGTCGTTCGGTTTCGGCCATGCTGCCTGCCGCTGACGTGTTCCCGTACACCATCCGCGTGGTTTCGGAAATCACCGAATCCAACGGTTCGAGCTCGATGGCTTCCGTTTGCGGCGCTTCCCTGGCCCTGATGGACGCTGGTGTGCCGATGAAGGCGCCGGTTGCCGGTATCGCCATGGGTCTGGTTAAAGAAGGCGAGAAATTCGCCGTCCTGACCGACATCCTGGGTGACGAAGACCACCTGGGCGACATGGACTTCAAGGTAGCCGGTACCGCCAAAGGCGTCACCGCGCTGCAGATGGACATCAAGATCAAGGGCATCACCGAAGAAATCATGGAGATCGCTCTGGGCCAAGCCCTGGAAGCGCGCCTGAACATCCTCGGCCAGATGAACCAGATCATTGGCCAGTCGCGTACCGAACTGTCGGCCAACGCTCCGACCATGATCGCGATGAAGATCGATACCGACAAGATCCGTGACGTTATCGGTAAAGGCGGCGCGACCATTCGTGCGATCTGCGAAGAGACCAAGGCTTCGATCGACATCGAAGACGACGGCTCGATCAAGATCTTCGGCGAAACCAAGGAAGCGGCAGAAGCTGCTCGTCAGCGCGTTCTGGGCATCACCGCTGAAGCCGAAATCGGCAAGATCTACGTGGGCAAGGTTGAACGCATCGTCGACTTCGGCGCATTCGTCAACATCCTGCCAGGCAAGGACGGTCTGGTTCACATCTCCATGCTGAGCGACGCTCGCGTCGAGAAAGTGACCGACATCCTGAAAGAAGGCCAGGAAGTGGAAGTGCTGGTACTGGACGTGGACAACCGCGGCCGTATCAAGCTGTCCATCAAAGACGTGGCAGCAGCCAAGGCTTCGGGCGTTTAATCGCGCCTCACGCCTGACCGCTTCAACGTTGTAAAAAATGCCCCGCCGTGAAAACGAAGGGGCATTTTTTTGTCTGTAGGAAATTGAGACGTTCCAGAAGTTGCCTGCCCCTGAAGTCAGTGCTAGGTTTAGCCCACCGCCCGTGTAGCTCAGCCGGTAGAGCAGCGCACTCGTAACGCGAAGGTCGCAGGTTCGATTCCTGTCTCGGGCACCAGCAAGACTTGTTTTCAGATGATCCCGAATGGTTCTGAAGGCCAGACAAACCGCGCTTCATACGGTTTTTTTGCGTCAGAGAGATCCTTGATGATCCATATCCATCTTCCATTCCCCAGATCAACGAGAACGTCATGACAATAAAAGAATTGACCCAAGAAGCCAGACACGAAGAAGCACTGAAAAAGTACGTGCTGGATGTGCCGGATCTGATGGAAGAGATCAAGGACCTGAGTGCCGATGATCAGAAGGACCAGATTCAGTGGGCGTTTGAGGATGAAGCCGAAGCCCAGGGCTTGCAGCCGTGGGAGTTGAGCCTCAAATACACCTCGACACCAGAAGAGTACGAGACAGAACGCCTGAAGCTGCATAAAGAAGCGGCCGAGGTGCTAGGTGTCGAGTGGGAAGAGTACTGCGAGATGAACAATCTGGTGGTTTGAACAAAAACGCCAGCCTCAATGGGGCTGGCGTTTTTCATTGCACAAGAGCGATCAGATGCTCAGGCGCATCGAAAGGTCTACAGCCTTCACATCCTTGGTCATCGCGCCAATCGAAATGTAATCCACCCCGGTCCGGGCAATCGGTAGCAACGTACTTTCGTTGATCCCGCCGCTGGCCTCCAGTTTGGCCTTGCCGGCATTCAGGCGCACGGCTTCGCGCATATCGTCCAGGCTCAGTTCGTCGAGCATGATGATGTCGGCACCGGCCGTCAGCGCTTCTTTCAGTTCATCCAGGCTTTCCACTTCAATCTCGACCGGTTTTCCCGGGGCAATCTTGTGCGCGGCGGCGATGGCCTGGGCGATGCCGCCGCTGGCGGCGATGTGGTTTTCCTTGATCAGGAAGGCGTCATACAGGCCGATGCGGTGGTTATGGCAACCGCCGCAGGTCACGGCGTACTTTTGCGCCAGGCGCAGCCCCGGTAGCGTTTTACGAGTGTCGAGCAGTTTGACCTGAGTCTCGGCCACGAAGTCCGCCAGGTATTGCGCGCGGGTCGCCACGCCGGAGAGCAATTGCAGGAAGTTCAGGGCGCTGCGTTCGCCAGTCAGCAGTGAGCGTGCAGGGCCTTCGAGGTGGAACAGCACCTGGTTGGGCGTCACCCGTTCACCGTCGGCAACCTGCCAGTGCACCGCCACCCGTGGATCCAGTTGCCGAAACACGGCATCTACCCAGGCGGTGCCGCTGATGACGGCCGCGTCGCGGGTAATGATGGTGGCTTTGGCCAGGCGTTCAGCCGGGATCAACTGCGCGGTGATGTCGCCGCTGCCGATGTCTTCGCGCAGCGCACGGCGCACGTTGGCTTCGATTTCGGCGGTCAGATCGGCGAGACGTAGATTCGGCATAACGGACTCCACAAACAAAGTGGCTCGATTATAGGGCCATGGCAGCGACCAACCCAAGGCATCAGCGCGTTACATTGGTGCTGGCGCCTGCATTTGGTCGAATCCCTGTCGTTGTCGGCGTAGGCCGTCGATTCCGAACAAACGCCAGTTTGAGATCGGCAACCTCCAGCGCCTCAATCGCGGCAAGTGATCGCGCCCCGGGGGATTATCACGGCATACTGTGTCAACTCAGTCGATGTCGAAGGAATATGTATGCAGTTGGACCCCGCGAGCGGTTGGATTCAGGGTGTGCATGTCTGCCCCTCACCCAACTTCAATGCGCGCCCCACAGGCGAAATTTCCCTGCTGGTGATCCACAACATCAGCCTGCCACCGGCGCAGTTCGCCACCGGTAAGGTGCAGGAGTTTTTCCAGAATCGTCTGGATGTCACCGAACATCCCTATTTTGAAGGGATCGCGGATTTGCGGGTGTCCGCGCACTTTCTGATTGAGCGTGACGGTACCGTCACCCAGTTCGTTTCATGCCTTGAGCGTGCTTGGCATGCGGGTGTTTCGAGCTTCGAGGGACGGGAAACCTGTAACGATTTTTCCGTGGGCATCGAACTGGAAGGCACGGATGATCAGCCGTTCGCCGACGCGCAATACAGCGCGTTGACAGCCCTGACCCGCCAGTTGCAGCAGGCGTTCACGGCAATCACCACAGAGCGCATCTGCGGGCACAGCGACATTGCACCGGGGCGCAAAACCGATCCAGGGCCGGCGTTCGACTGGGCACGCTATCGTGCCGCCCTGGCACAAGAGGAAGGACGATGAGTTTTCTGGTGTTGCTGTTGGCGGTGTGGATCGAGAAGTTCTCGGCCTTGCGTCATCGGGTTCAGCGTGACAGTGGCTGGACACAGGAGCTGAACAAGCTTGAGGCCAGCCCGCGACTTTCGGGCCGGCCCTGGCTGGTGTTGTCGGTACTGGTCTTGTTGCCGGTGGCGTTGCTGGGTTTGCTGCTGGTCATCATCGAGCCGGTGGCCTACGGGTTGCTGGCGTTGCCGATTCATTTGCTGGTGGTGATTTACAGCCTGGGGCGCGGTGATCTGCTGGGCGATCTCGGGCCGTTCCGCGATGCCTGGCGTCGGGAGGACCTGCAAGCAGCAGCCCATGTCGCCAAGCGCGATCTGGACATTTGCGCCGACAGTGGCGAGCAACTGCTGGAACAGGTCGAAGGGCATTTGCTGTGGGAGGCCTACCATAGTTTTTTTGCGGTGATTTTCTGGTACTTCCTGTTGGGTCCGGTCGCCGCGCTGAGCTATCGGTTGCTGGCGCTGGCCGAAGAACACGGAAAAAACCCGGCGGTGGTCGAACGCGCCGGGCAACTGCGTCACGCCTTCGACTGGGGGCCGGTGCGTCTGCTGGCGGCGAGCCTGGCATTGGTCGGCAATTTTGTCGCGGTCAGCCGGGTCATGCTGCATGAGCTGCTGAACTGGAACATCAGCGCCGCGCAATTGATCGTGAAAGTCGGGCTGGTGGCCGGTGAAATTCCGGCGCCGGTGGCTGGCGCAGAAGGTATCAACAACCTGGACCGCATCTGGGAACTGCTGCTGCGTGCCGCAGTGCTCTGGTATGCCGGGTTTGCGCTGTGGACGGTCCTGCCTTAGCGCTGTAGTCAGAAATCAGAGCAAGCTCCCTCGCCACAGGGCGATCACTTGTCCGAAGTGCTTCGCCCTGTCGTTAACCTTAAGTTACAAAACCCCCTGCCGATTTAAGTTATACAGAGATAGCGCTGAATAGTGGCTATCTGCCGCCCGTCTGCGCCTGCCAATAAAAAAAATAAGAAATCGAAGGGAGACATCCAGTGAAGAGCTTGCTCTATCCCGCTGTCGCACTGATGAACCGCCTGAGCTTCGGCATGAAGTTCAGCCTGATCAGCGTACTGTTCCTGGTGCCGATGCTGGTGACCAACTTCTATCTGGTACGTGACTCCTACCGCGAGTTCCAGGGCACTCGCATCGAACTGCAAAGTCTCGACCTGTTGGGCAGCAGCCTGACGTTGCGGCGCGATCTGGAAACCCTGAACAACCTGGTGCAGATCGATGTCAGCCTCGGCCAGTCCGGCAAGGCCAGCAATGTCGAATCGAAAATCAGCGCCCTTGAGCAGAATATTCTGACTCGCCTGCAAGGGCTGACGGCAATGACCAGCGACCCGGAGCAGGTCGCGGTGTTTGATGGCAAACGCGATGAAATGATCGCCGCGTTCAAGGCCCAGCAAACGGAAAACTCCCTGCAAAGCAAAAGTGCCCTGATTGGCAAACTGGTCGGCAGCGCGCAGATTTTCAGCCAGCTCATCACCAGCCAGGCCGGCCTCAGTCGCGACAATCAGAGCGACATGCGCCAGTTGAGCGAGCTGGTCACCCTCGTCACGCCACGTGTCACCCAGATCCTGGGCGAAGGTCGGGCAATGGGTTCCTATTCGTTGGGGCAGGGTTTCATCAACTCGGCTTCGAGTACCCGTTTCGATGAATTGCTGGCGCAGATTGAAAAGCTCCAGGCCGAGTATGGCCTGAAACTGCAGGATGCCCTGGGTTCCAGCAAAGCCGCACGCGATACCTTGGCCGCTCAGGCCGATAGCAGCCGGGCATCCTTGAAGAAAGCCAGCGAGCTGTTTGAAGAACAAGTGGTCATGGCCGATACCCTCGACGCGCCGTGGCAGGGCTTTTACGATCAGGTCAGCGCCCTGATGGACCAGACCTACCAACTCAACGAGGCGACCCTGAAGTATATGGGCCCGCAGTTGCAGCAACGCCTGGGCCAGAACCGTACGCACATGGTCTTGCAGGCCGTGGCGTTGTCAGTCGTATTTGTATTGATCTTTTATCTCTACGGCGCTTTCTATGTCTCGACCCGCACCACGCTCAAGCGCCTGGGGGCGGTGATGGACAAGGTGGCGGCCGGCGACATGACCGTGACCTTCAGCGCCCACAGCCGCGATGAACTGGGGGAGCTGGGCGAGGTGTTCAACGGCACGGTGAAAAAAATCCATGACCTGATCGAGCGGGTGGGGCAGACCGTCAGCGAAGTCGAGCGTCAGGCCGGGCAAGTGGAAAATGTTTCCGCGCAAAGCAACCAGGCCGTCGCCGGGCAGCGCACGCAAATCGAGCAAGTGGCCGCGGCGATGAACCAGATGTCGGCCACTTCCCAGGAGGTCGCGCGCAGTGCCGCCGCGGCGGTGAGCAGTGCCCACAGTGTCAACGACGAAACCATCAGTGGTCGCGGCTTGGTGGAGTCGCAGCAAGGCAGCATTGCCGCGCTGGCCAGCGAGATCGATCAATCGGTGCGGGTGATCAATCAACTGGCCAACGACAGCCAGTCCATCAGCCGCGTGCTCGACGTGATCAAGAGCATCGCCGAGCAGACCAACCTGCTGGCGCTCAATGCCGCCATCGAGGCCGCACGGGCCGGTGAGCAGGGCCGTGGTTTCGCCGTGGTAGCCGATGAAGTCCGGACCCTGGCCAAACGAACCCAGCAATCGACCGAAGAAATCGAGCAGATGATCGCCAGGCTTCATGGCGGTGTCGGCGCGGCGGTCAAGGCCATGGGCACCAGCCATGAAATGGCCAACGGCACGGTGGGGCAGTCGGAGAAGGTCCAGCGGGCGCTGGAAAACATCCTGGGCGCGGTCGGCATGATCGTCGACCAGAACCAGCAGATTGCCGCCGCCGTGGAGCAACAAACCGCCGTAGCCCACGACATCGACCAGAACATCGTCGAGATCAATCGCGCCGGCGAGCGTACCGCTGAAGGTGCACATCAGACCGAAGATGCCAGCCGGGCGTTGTCGGCCCAGGTCGTGGAGTTGAAACAGTTGATCAGTGCATTCCGGGTCTGAAAGACTGCTCGGGAACCCTGTGTGCGAGCTTGCTCCGGGCGGCGATCCCGCTCCCACGTTTTGGTGTACTGTCGGAAAGTTTCGTAATACTTTTTCCTTTTCCAGGTGAGAATGCTCCTGATTCTTTCCGCGCGCTGGATTTTGGATGTCAATCAAGGAAGAGTGACGCGGCTTACTTCATGGAGGAACTTGGTTATGTCTGTTGCAACATCAGGAGTCCAGGGACGCTGTGCGCATTGTCAGCGCACATTGCGGCTTCAACCCTGGCAGCTCAACGCCATTGCGATCAATGAGGCGTTTGCCTGTGCCCACTGCCAGAAACACGTTCAGTTACGTTGTCCGGAACAGTTCAGGCGCTTCAAGTCGCTCGACTCTTTTTCGCTGTTGCGCGCCAGCTTGCGGGTGATGGTCTGCACTGCTTTGCTGGTGGCGTTGGTGATGGAGTGGGTGGGAATGCTCAGCGTCATCGAACAGCTGAATGCTTCGCTGATCGTCATATTCGTGTACTTCGCGGTGGTCCGTTATTTCCGCCGGCGCCAGCACCTGACGCTGATCCTGGAAGCCGCCAGGGCTCACGTCGACTGATTACCAGCCGAACACTTCGCAGCTGTTGGCGGTGCTGGCAGCCGCCAGTCGTTCCGGGCTGATCGCCATCCATTGCGCCAGTGCCGTGCAGATCGCCGGCAAGTGTGCCGGACTGTTGCGCTGGCCGGGGAACATGGCAGGGGCCATGTCCGGCGAGTCGGTTTCCAGCACCACCGAATCCAGTGGCAGTCCGCCGAGCACTCGGTGCATGCGCAGCGCCTGCGGCCAGGTCGGGGCGCCGCCAAGGCCGAGTTTGAAACCGAGCTTGATGTATTCCCGCGCTTCTTCCTGGCTGCCGGCGAAGGCGTGGATGATGCCGGCCCGTTTCAGGCGAAACCGTTTGAGCGTGGCAATCACCGCCGCATGGCTACGCCGCACATGGATCAATGCCGGAAGATTGAAATCCACCGCCAGTTGCAATTGCGCCTCGAACAACGCCTGCTGACGGTCGCGGTCCAGGGTTTCGATGAAGTAGTCCAGGCCGATCTCGCCCACCGCACACAGTTGCCGATGGCCGGCCAGACGGGTCAGCCAGTCACCGAGTTCGCTCAGGTGTTGCGGTCGATGATCGTCCAGGTACACCGGGTGCAATCCGAACGCGGCGTGCAGGTCGGGATCACTCTGCACCAGCTCCCAGACCCGCTGCCAGTTGGCCTGATAAACCCCCAGCACCACGATCCGCCGCACCCCCAGGGCGCGGCTTTCGGCCAGCAGCGCCTGACGGTCGGCGTCGAAGTCCGGAAAATCCAGATGGGTGTGGGTGTCGATCAGCTCCACGGTTCAATCCTGGCGAATACGCTGCTTGAACGTGCGCGGGATGGCTTGCACGCCGGGCCGGTAATCCGACTGCTCGATGGCTGCCAGGGCCAGCGCGAGGACCTTGTCTGCGATCAGCTGATGTTGCTGGGCCATGGCGTTGACCGGCAGTGGCAGGAAGTCCAGTAACTGGGTATCGCCGAACGTGCCGAGGCGTAGCGGGCGGTTTCTCAGCGGGAAGTCGTGCAGCGCATCGAACACGCCCTGAAGCAGCACGTAGGAGGTGGTCACCAGGGCATCGGGTAAATGGCCCAGGCGCTGCAGCAACTCGTCCATCAATTGTTTGCCGCACTCGCGACTGAAGGATTCGCCTTCTTCGATCAGCACTTCCCCGTTGAACCCGACGAGGGCCTCTTTGAAGCCAGCGGCACGTTCCCGGCTGATGCTCAGCTCTGGGCGGGCGCCGATCAGCGCGATGTGCCTGGGCAGCGGTTCCAGCAGGCTGCGGGTCAGTTGCAGGCTGGCCTCGCGGTCGTCGCTGATCACCGAACAGAAATGCTCGGGCTCCATGACCCGGTCGATGGCGATGATCGGAAGGCCCTTGGCCTGCAATTGGCGATAGCTGTCGTCGCCGGTCGGCAGGCAACTGGCAACGATCAGTGCGTCGCAGCGCCGGGCGCGGAACAGTTGCAGCAATTGCCGTTCGCTGTCCGGTGCATCGTCGGAACTGGCGATCAGCAACTGATAGCCCCGGGCTCGCGCACCTTGTTCCAGCAATTTGGCGATTCGCGCGTAACTGGGGTTTTCCAGATCCGGCAGAATGAACCCCAATGTGCGCGTGTGTCGGCTGCGCAAGCCAGCGGCCTGTGGGTTAGGCGTGAAGCCATGCAGTTCGACGACTGCGCGCACGCGTTCGACGGTGGCGCTGCTGATGCGCTGTTGTTCGGCCTTGCCATTGATGACATAGCTGGCGGTGGTGACGGACACACCGGCCAACTGGGCGATATCACTGAGTTTCAACCCGCTGTTTCCTTGTTTTTTCGAGATTGCCTCGACATTTTCGTCAATCCTAACCGATTAAGGCAGGCGACCATTGTCGCAACGCATCCGACAAGTTGAGCTTCAAGGATGGGACATTATCGAGTAACGTGCCATTCATTCTAGATTAAACGTTTCAGCAAGCGTATTTTCTACGTTAGAGGCGCCTTTGGCCGGTTCTGCCGTGAAACCGCCAAAATGACGACCAATCGTCTGAGCTGGCTCATTCAAAACAATACCTGGCGTCCCAAGGCGCCAAAAAGGAGAACACATGCTCGAGCTCACTGTAGAGCAGATTTCCATGGGCCAGTCGGCTGTGGATAAATCCGCAGCGCTGCAATTGCTGGCCCGGCATCTGGTCGCCGACGGCCTGGTTGCCGAGGGCTATCTCGCCGGTTTGCAGGCGCGGGAGGCCCAAGGCTCGACCTTTCTCGGTCAAGGTATTGCCATCCCCCACGGTACGCCCGAAACCCGCGACCTGGTGTTCACCACCGGTGTGCGCCTGATGCAGTTCCCCGATGGCGTGGACTGGGGCGATGGTCATATCGTTTACCTGGCGATCGGTATCGCCGCCAAATCCGATGAACACCTGCGCCTGTTGCAATTGCTGACCCGCGCCCTCGGCGAGACGGATCTGGGCCAGGCCCTGCGTCGCGCCGGTTCCGCCGAAGCATTGCTGAAGTTGCTGCAAGGCGCGCCGCAGGAGCTGGCGCTGGATGCGCAGATGATCGGCCTGGGTGTGGCGGCCGAAGATTTCGAAGAGCTGGTCTGGCGCGGCGCACGTCTGTTGCGGCAGGCCGACTGCGTGAGCAACGGTTTCTCCGCCGTGCTGCAGCAGGTTGAAGCGCTGCCCCTGGGCGATGGCCTGTGGTGGTTGCACAGCGAGCAAACGGTGAAGCGCCCTGGCCTTGCCTTCGTCACCCCGGACAAACCGCTGCGCTATCTCGGCCAGCCACTCAATGGACTGTTCTGCCTGGCCAGCCTTGGTGAGGCCCATCAAGCGCTGCTCGAACGCCTGTGCGCGTTGTTGATCGAAGGGCGTGGCCATGAGTTGGGACGCGCCACCAGCAGCCGCAAAGTCCTCGAAGTGCTCGGTGGTGAAGTGCCCGCCGACTGGCCCAGCGCGCGAATTGCATTGGCCAACGCCCACGGTTTGCATGCGCGGCCGGCGAAAATCCTCGCGCAACTGGCAAAGAGTTTTGAAGGTGACATCCGCGTGCGCATTGTCGATGGTCACGACAGCGCGGTGTCGGTAAAGAGTTTGAGCAAGTTGCTCAGCCTCGGCGCCCGTCGGGGACAGGTTCTGGAAATCATTGCCGAACCGGGCATCGCGGCTGATGCGTTGCCGGCCTTGTTGGCCGCCATCGAAGAAGGCCTCGGTGAGGAAGTCGAGCCGCTGCCGCCAGTAAGCCAGGCACGCGAAGTCGTTGCCGATATGGCCGAAGTGGTCCTCGCCCCGGTGTCAGGCAGCGTGGTCCAGGCGATTGCCGCCGCCCCGGGGATTGCCATCGGCCCGGCGCATATTCAAGTGCTGCAAACCATCGATTACCCGTTGCGCGGCGAGTCCGCCGGCATCGAGCGTGAGCGTCTCCAGCACGCCCTGGCGCAGGTGCGTCGTGACATTCAGGGCCTGATCGAGCGCAGCAAGAGCAAAGCCATCCGCGAAATCTTCATCACCCACCAAGAGATGCTCGACGACCCGGAACTGACCGATGAGGTCGATGCGCGCCTCAAGCAGGGCGAAAGCGCCCAGGCGGCGTGGATGGCTGTGATTGAGGCGGCGGCCCGGCAGCAGGAAGCGTTGCAGGATGCCTTGCTGGCCGAGCGCGCAGCCGACTTGCGCGACATCGGGCGCCGGGTGCTGATGCAGCTCAGTGGCATCGAAACCCCGAGCGAACCAGATCAACCGTACATTCTGGTGATGGACGAGGTTGGCCCGTCCGACGTCGCGCGTCTGGATCCGGCTCGCGTGGCCGGGATTCTCACCGCCCGGGGTGGCGCTACGGCGCACAGTGCGATTGTTGCCCGGGCCTTGGGCATTCCGGCACTGGTCGGCGCCGGCCCCGGCGTGTTGCTGCTGGCGCCGGGTACGCCATTGCTGCTCGATGGCCAGCGGGGTCGCCTGCATGTGGACGCCGACGCGGCGACCTTGCAGCGCGCCACCGCCGAGCGCGATACCCGCGAGCAACGCTTGAAGGCGGCTGCTGAACGGCGCCATCAACCGGCGCTGACCACCGATGGCCACGCCGTAGAAGTGTTCGCCAACATTGGTGAAAGCGCTGGCGTGACCGGCGCGGTGGAGCAGGGCGCCGAAGGCATTGGCCTGTTGCGCACCGAACTGATTTTCATGGCCCACTCGCAAGCGCCCGACGAAGCGACCCAGGAAGTCGAGTACCGCCGCGTCCTCGACGGTCTGGCCGGGCGGCCGCTGGTGGTGCGCACTCTCGATGTCGGTGGCGACAAACCGCTGCCGTACTGGCCGATTGCGAAGGAAGAAAACCCCTTCCTCGGCGTGCGTGGCATTCGCCTGACCTTGCAGCGCCCGCAGATCATGGAAGCGCAATTGCGCGCCTTGCTGCGGGCGGCCGACAACCGGCCGCTGCGGATCATGTTCCCGATGGTGGGCAGTGTTGACGAGTGGCGCCAGGCCCGTGACATGACCGAACGTCTGCGCCAGGAAATCCCGGTCGCCGACCTGCAACTGGGGATCATGATCGAAGTGCCATCGGCGGCATTGCTGGCGCCGGTGCTGGCCAAAGAGGTCGACTTTTTCAGTGTCGGTACCAACGACCTGACCCAATACACCCTGGCCATCGACCGTGGCCATCCGACGCTGTCGGCCCAGGCCGATGGTTTGCATCCGGCGGTGCTGCAACTGATCGACATCACCGTGCGCGCGGCCCATGCTCACGGTAAGTGGGTCGGTGTGTGCGGTGAGCTGGCGGCCGACCCGCTGGCGGTGCCGGTGCTGGTCGGCCTCGGGGTGGATGAACTCAGCGTCGGGGCACGCAGCATTGCCGAGGTCAAGGCGCGGATTCGCGAACTAGACTTCACTCAGACTCAAACCCTTGCCCGACAGGCCCTGGCCGTGGGCAGCGCCAATGAAGTGCGCGCATTAGTGGAGGCCCTGTAATGGCCCGGATACTTACCTTGACCCTTAACCCGGCGCTGGACCTGACCGTCCAGTTGCCGCGCCTTGAAGCCGGCCAGGTCAACCGCAGCGAGGTGATGCACACCCACGCCGCCGGTAAAGGCGTGAACGTGGCGCAAGTGTTGGCGGACCTCGGTCACCAGCTGACCGTCAGTGGCTTTCTCGGTGAGGACAACCTGCAAGCGTTCGAAACATTGTTCGCCAACCGCGGTTTTGTCGATGCCTTCATCCGCGTTCCGGGTGAAACCCGCAGCAATATCAAACTGGCGGAAAGCGACGGCCGCATCACCGACATCAACGGGCCGGGGCCGCAGGTCAGCGAAGCGGCGCAGCAGGCCTTGATGGATCGACTGGAGCAGATTGCCCCGGGCCATGATGCGGTGGTGGTTGCCGGCAGTTTGCCGTTGGGCGTCAGTGCGCAGTGGTTGCAGGCGTTGATTTTGCGCTTGAAGAAGTTGGGCTTGAACGTCGCCCTCGACACCAGCGGCGAGGCGTTGCGTGCAGCGCTGAAAGCGGGACCGTGGCTCATCAAACCCAACACTGAAGAGCTGGCCGAAGTATTGGATTGCGAGGTCGTCTCGGTCAGTGCCCAGGCCTTGGCGGCGGAGCGCTTGCACGCCCAGGGCATCGAGCATGTGGTGATTTCCCATGGTGCCGAGGGTGTGAACTGGTTCAGCGTCGGTTCGGCACTGCATGCCACTCCGCCCAGGGTCTGTGTCGCCAGTACGGTGGGCGCGGGCGACTCATTGCTGGCGGGGATGCTCCACGGTTTGCTCAGTGCCGATACGCCGGAGCAGACCTTGCGCACCGCCACGGCGATTGCCGCGATGGCAGTGACCCAGATCGGATTCGGCATTGGCGATGCAGCGCAACTGGCGCAGCTCGAACAGGGTGTGCGCGTGCGTCCCCTGACAGAACAATAAGAGGGTTTGTCATGAAGTTAGCCATCGTTACGGCCTGCCCGAACGGCATGGTCACCAGTGTGCTGTGTGCCCGGTTGCTCGATGCCGCGGCCCAGCGTCAGGGCTGGAGCACCAGTGTCGAAATCACCGATACCGCGCATCCCGAAAAGCAACTGTCGGCGGCCACCCTCGACGCGGCCGAGTGGGTGCTGCTGGTGACCAGCGCACCAGTGGACATGTCGCGGTTTGTTGGCAAGCGAGTGTTCCAGAGCACCCCGGCCCAGGCCCTGCAAGACGTGGAAGCCGTGCTGCGGCGTGGAGCGCAGGAAGCACAGGTTTACGCCGCTGACGAAGCCGTCGTCGAACCTGTGACGGTACCTCAAAACACGCCGCGACTGGTGGCCGTCACCGCGTGCCCGACCGGCGTCGCTCATACGTTCATGGCCGCTGAGGCCTTGCAGCAAGCGGCCAAACGCCTGGGCTATGACCTGCAGGTGGAAACCCAGGGCTCGGTCGGTGCGCGCAATCCACTGAGCGCAGCGGCGATTGCCGAGGCCGATGTGGTGTTGCTGGCGGCCGATATCGAAGTCGCCACCGAGCGCTTTGCCGGCAAGAAAATCTATCGCTGTGGCACCGGCATTGCCCTCAAGCAAGCCGAAGCGACTTTGAAAAAGGCCTTGGCCGAAGGCCGGCAGGAAAGCGCATCAGGCGCTGCCAAAACAACGGTCAAACAGGAGAAAACCGGTGTCTATAAACACCTGCTGACCGGCGTGTCGTTCATGTTGCCGATGGTGGTGGCCGGCGGCTTGATGATCGCCTTGTCGTTCGTGTTCGGCATCACCGCATTCAAGGAGCAGGGCACGCTGGCGGCGGCGTTGATGCAGATCGGTGGCGACACTGCATTCAAGCTGATGGTGCCGCTGCTGGCAGGCTATATCGCCTATTCCATCGCCGACCGTCCGGGCCTCGCGCCGGGGATGATCGGCGGTCTGTTGGCGAGCACTTTGGGCGCAGGTTTCATCGGCGGGATCATTGCCGGTTTCCTCGCCGGTTATGCGGCCAGGGCGATCAATAAATATGCGCGTTTGCCGCAGAGCCTTGAGGCGCTGAAACCGATCCTGATCATCCCGTTGGTGGCGAGTCTGTTCACCGGCCTGGTGATGATCTACGTGGTCGGCAAACCTGTGGCCGGCATGCTCGCCGGCCTCACGCATTTCCTCGACAGCATGGGCACCACCAACGCGATCCTGCTGGGTGTGTTGCTGGGCGGCATGATGTGCGTCGACCTCGGCGGGCCGATCAACAAGGCGGCCTATGCGTTCTCGGTGGGGTTGCTGGCGTCGCAGAGTTACGCGCCGATGGCGGCGACCATGGCCGCCGGCATGGTGCCGCCGATTGGCCTGGGCATCGCCACGTTCATTGCCCGGCGCAAGTTCGCCCAGGCCGAACGCGAGGCCGGTAAAGCGGCGCTGGTGCTGGGGCTGTGCTTCATTTCCGAAGGGGCGATTCCGTTTGCCGCGAAAGATCCGTTGCGGGTGATTCCGGCGAGCATCGCCGGCGGTGCGTTGACTGGTGCGCTGTCGATGTATTTCGGCTGCAAACTGATGGCGCCCCACGGTGGGTTGTTCGTGCTGGCGATCCCGAATGCGATCAACCATGCGCTGCTTTACTTGTTGGCGATTGTGGCAGGGAGTCTGTTGACGGCGGTGGCGTATGCGCTGGTCAAGCGGCCGGAGACGGTGGAGTTGGCGGTAGAACCCGTCACCGCCTGACACCTGTCCCCTGTGGTGTTGGCGGGATCTGTGTCATGCCAGGGTCAAAGGTCCATGCTTTAGTTTTTCCTTTTTCAAGGAGAACACCATGAGCGATTTCAACCTCGGGCGCCGTCGTGTCATGCAAGCGGTCGGCGCCGGATTGTTGTTGCCAGGGCTGGTGCCGGCGGTGATTGCTTCGGTCAAGGACCGGCCGCAACTCACCGACGGCGTGCAGTCCGGCGACCTGCTGGGCGACCGGGCGATCATCTGGAGCCGCTGCGATCGCCCCGCGCGGATGGTGGTGGAGTGGGACACCCGCAGCCTGTTTTCCAACCCTCGACGTTTCGTCTCGCCCCTGGCCGATGCGCGCACCGATTTCACCGCTCGGGTCGAACTCAGCGGGCTGCCCGCCGACCAGGCGATTTTCTATCGCGTGCAGTTTGAGGACGCCCAGAGCGGCGTTGCCAGCGAGCCCTGGTTCGGTCACTTGCGCAGCGTGCCGCAGACCCGGCGCGACCTCCGTTTTGTCTGGAGCGGCGACTCCGCCGGCCAGGGCTTCGGCATCAACCCGGACTTTGGCGGCATGCGCATCTACGAGGCGATGCGCCGGCGGCTGCCGGACTTCTTTATCCACAGCGGCGACATCATTTACGCCGATATCCCGATCCGGGCGCAGCTCACCACAGAAGGCGGCCGGGTATGGCGCAACATCACCACCGAGGCCAAGAGCAAAGGCGCCGAGACCCTCGATGAGTACCGTGGTAATTACCGCTACAACCTGATGGACGAAAACATCCGTCGCTTCAACGCCGAGGTCCCGCAGATCTGGCAGTGGGACGACCACGAAGTGGTGGACAACTGGTCGCCCGGCAAGCAGCTGGGTGCGCGTTACCAGAGCAAAGATATCCACAGTCTGGTGGACCGCGCACGCCAGGCCTGGCTCGAATACGCGCCGATGCGCTGGCAGAGCGCCGATGGCGGCGGGCGCATCTATCGCAAGCTCGGTTACGGGCCCATGCTCGATGTGTTCGTGGTGGACATGCGCAGTTATCGCGGGGCCAATGACGACAATCTGGGCGAGGCCAAGCCATTCCTCGGTCGTGAGCAACTGGACTGGCTCAAGCGCGAAATGCAGGCCTCGAATGCGCAATGGAAAGTGATCGCCGCCGATATGCCCATCGGCCTCGGCGAAGGGGACGGCGAAGTCAGCCCCGGTGTCATGAGGTGGGACGCGGTGGCCAACGGTGACCCCGGCCCGGCCCAGGGCCGCGAACTGGAAATCGCCGAATTGCTCGGCTTTCTGCGGGCGCAGCAGGTGCGCAATTTCCTGTTCCTGACCGCGGATGTGCATTACTGCGCGGCCCATCATTACCACCCGGATCGGGCGGCGTTTCAGGATTTCGAACCGTTCTGGGAGTTCGTCGCCGGGCCTTTGAATGCCGGCAGCTACGGGCCGAATCCGCTGGATAAAACCTTTGGTCCTGAAGCGGTGTTCGAAAAGGCCCCACCGGCGCAGAACCTCTCGCCGTTTGCCGGGTTTCAGTTTTTTGGCGAGGTGAACATCGATGGGCAGAGCGGGGAGTTGAGCGTGGTGTTGCGCGATCTGGATGGTGTGTCGGTGTTTGAGCAGAAGTTGCAGCCGGTCTGATCGCTGGACACAAAGCCCCCGTGGGAGCGAGCTTGCTCGCGATGGCGGTCTGACAACCAACAGATTTGTTGAATGTAAAACAGTCATTGCGAGCAAGCTCGCTCCCACAGGGAATTCAGTGAATCAGTACACGTCGCGGCGGTAGCGGCCCTGTTCGATCAGGCGCTCCACTTCGGCGGCGCCCAACACCTCGTTGAGCACCTGGTCCACGCCTGAAGCCATGCCTTGAAGGCTGCCGCAGATGTAGATCACCGCACCGTCCGCCAGCCACTTCTTGAGCTCGGCTGCCGATTCGCGCAGGCGATCCTGTACGTAAACCTTTTCGGCCTGGTCGCGGGAAAACGCCAGGTCGAGGCGCGCCAGATCACCATTGATCAGCCACTCCTCCAGCTCCTTTCGGCACAGGTAATCGTGTTCGCGATTGCGCTCGCCAAACAGCAGCCAGTGACGTTGCTGACCGTCGGCAATCCGGGCCTTGAGGAGGCTGCGCAACCCGGCCAGCCCCGTGCCGTTGCCCAGCAGGATCATCGGCACCGGCTGCGCCGGCAGATGGAAACCGCTATTGCGCCGCACTCGCAGGCTGATGGAACTGCCTACGGGCGCGTGCTCGGTCAGCCAACCGGAGCCGACGCCGAGGTTGCCGTCGGCATGCACTTCCTGGCGCACGATCAATTCCAGCACGCCATCGGCCGGGATCGACGCAATGGAATACTCGCGCATGGCCAACGGCACGAGGGCCTCTGCCAACGCTTGGGCGTGCAGGCCGACCAGATGGGCGCGGTTCTCCGGCAACTGGCGGCTGGCCAGGGCCTGTTCGAGGGTTTCCTCCAGGCCGTTGAGTTGCACCCTGGTTTCACCGTGAATGCCCAGGCCGTCGAGGAAATGCTCGATGGCCCACGGGCAATTGCGCGGCAACACTTCCACCAGGTCGCCCGCCAGCCAGCTGCTGGTGGAAGGAGGCTTGAGGCCCAACAAGTACACCGGCGAGCCACTGCTGTCCGGGTTGAGCAGTTCACGACGCAGCAGGGTCCAGTTGTCGTAGTTGGGTGCTTGCCAGGTATCCACGGGGGCCTGACCGGTCAACAGGCCCAGTTGCTGTTGCCAGTGACGCAAGGCGTAAGGGTCACCGCTGTCGACCTCCACCGGGGCGAACAGGGTCTTTGCGCCATGTTCACCCAACCAGGCGTGCAGGCGTTTGGCGAAACCGCAGAAGTGTTGATACTGCCGGTCGCCCAACCCAAGGACGGCATAATTCAGGCGTCCCAGGCTCGGTGCCCGGCCCAGTACCTTGCGCTCGAAACCGCGGGCGCTGTCCGGTGCTTCGCCGTCGCCGAAGGTGCTGATGACGAACAAGGCATTGTTCGATTCATGCAAGTCCTGCTCGCTGACGTCCGCCAATGGTTGCACTTTTACCGGCAAGCCTGCGGCCTGCAATTGACCGGCGGTCTGCCATGCCAACTGCTCGGCAAAACCACTTTGGCTGGCGAAGCCGATCAGCCACGCCGGCGCATCGCTGGCGGTTTGCACGAGGTCTTTGCGCGCATCCTTGATCTGGCGTTTTTTGCGCCGACGATCCAGGTACAGCATCCAGCCGGTGACGAAGAACAGCGGCATGGTCAACGCGGTGAGGGTCAGGATGATGCGCCCGACGATGCCGAAGTAACTGCCGACGTGCAGCGCATAGATGCTGGTCAGCAGTTGCGCCTTGAGGCTCTTGTCGCTGTAGCGATCAACCCGTTTGACCACACCGGTGGCCGGGTCGAGGGTGATCTGGTTGAGGGCGCGGTCGTGAGGCGAAGTTTTCAGCAGGAAGTACACGGTCGCTGGTTGGCCGGCCACGGACGGCATGCGCACATTATAGGAACTGAGTTGCGGACCGGCCGCGCTGTAGATGCTGCTCCACATCGCCGCGTAATCGGCCGTCGGTGCCGGACCGCTTGGCGCAGGGCCGCGTCCGCCGCGAACGCGTTCGTTCTGCGGTGAGTCGGAGAGCAACCGGGTCAACCCCTTGTTGTACCACTCGTAGGACCAGGACAACCCGGTCAGCGCCGCCAGGAGGTAAAACACCAGGCACCAGGTGCCGGCCACCGAGTGCAGGTCCCAGTTGAAACTGCGACCCTTTTTCTTCCAGTCCAGAGTCAGCCAGGCGCGCCAGCTTCTCCACTGGCGAGGCCAGCGCAGGTACAGGCCGGACAGGCAGAAGAACACCAGGATCAGCGTGCACGCGCCGGTGATCTGCCGACCCGTGTCGCCCATGGCGAGAAAGCGATGTAGTTGCAGCATCAGGCCGAAGAAGTCCTGGCCGGTAGCGTCGCCGAGGAACTCGGCCGTGTATGGATCGAAGTAGCGCATCTCGCCACGGCGTTCACCCGGCGGCGGGGTGAACCACACTTTAGCGGCGTTGCCGCTGTCGGTTTCCACGGTGAGCATCGAGACTTTTTTACCCGACGCGGCTTCGATGTGCTCCACCAGTTCGGCGGGTGGCAGCACACCGGCGACCTGCTTCTCGACCAGCAACACAGAAGGGTTGAGTGTGCTCAGGATTTCATCCTGAAACGACACCGTCGCCCCGGTGATGCCCATCAGGGCCAGGACCAGCCCGGCGCTGATGCCGAAAAACCAGTGCAACTGGAACAGGGTTTTCTTCAACACGTCGCTCGCCTTGTTCGTTCAAATTGATTCATCACGGTGCGCATTATGCCGTGGGGTTGTCGAGACGCATTCTTTTTTACGCACAAAAGCCCCGATCATATGGATGAACGGGGCCCTGCCCAATGTAGGAGCTGGCGAAGCCTGCGATCTTTTGATCTTCGGCGATTCAAATGCCGCCAACATTCAAGATCAAAAGATCGCAGCCTTCGGCAGCTCCTACATTGGCTCGACCTTCACAATTCCATCAGAAGTGGAAGTTGGTGCTCAGCAAGGCGGTACGACCGGCCGCCTGGTTGGCGAAGTGAGTCGAGAACGCCTTGTCGTAGTAGGTTTCGTCGGTCAGGTTCTGCACGTTCAGTTGCAGGTCGACGTTCTTGGTCAGCTTATAGGCCGCCATCGCGTCGTAACGAACGTAGGAATCAACCATGGTGGTGTTGGCGGTACTGCCGAACACGTCATCGACATAGAACGCACCGCCACCGATGGTCAGCCTTGGCGTGACCTGGTAGGTCGTCCACAGGCTGGCGCTGTTTTCCGGCGTGTTAGGTAACTGGTTGCCGTCATTGGCCGCGCCCAATGGGCCACCATCGATTTGTTCGCTGTCCATGTAGGCGTAACCGGCGAACACTTGCCATTTGTCGGTGAGCTTGCCGCTGGCCGACAGTTCGATGCCTTGAACGCGGGTTTTGCCGACGTTTTCGAAGGTGGTGGTGTTGGTCTGCACACGAGCGTTGTCTTTCTCGGTGCGGAAGATATCGGCGGTCAATGCCAGGCGATTGTTCAGCAGATCCCACTTGGTACCGATTTCGTAGTTCTTGGTGGTTTCCGGCTCCATGTCGCTGCTCAGCAGGTTGCCGTTGCGATCCGGCGTGCCACCCAACGGGTTGCCTTCCGAACCTTCGCCCAAGGTGTTGCCCGGTGGCGTGGCAGACGTCGCGTAGGACGCATAGATGCTGCCGTTTTCGGCTGGCTTGTAGACCACGCCGAACTGGCCAGTGACGAATTCGCTGGTGTCCTTGCCTTTGGCTGCGTTGCCTTTGGTCACGACGGTGGCGCCGGAACCGTCAAAGGTACGGTACTGGGTATTGAAATGGTCATACCGCAGGCCCATGTTCACCAGCCACTGCTCGGACAACGTCAGGGTGTCGAACACGTACAGTGCGTAGGTGTCGGCCTTGGTGTTGGTGCCGGCGTAATTACGCGAGATGGCACCGTTCCATGGATCATTCGGGTTCGGGTTGGACAGCGAGGTGCAGTTGAAGCCGCTTGGCGCGCCGATCAGTGTCGGCGAGCAGTTGGTGGTCACCGCTGCTGTTCCCGGGGTGGTGTCCGTGTTGACGTTGTACGAGGACTTTTCGCTTTCCTCGTGGGTGTATTCGACACCGGTGGAGAAGCTGTTCTTGAGCCCGGCAATGTAGACATCGCCAAACAGGTCGGTCTGGTTGGTGGTGGTCTCGGTGTTGCTCACGCGGGTGTTCGCGCGGCGCCAGACGCTGCCGTTGTTGACGTTGCCTTTACTGTCGTCCGGCTGGGTCAGGATGTAATCCTGCATGCTGGTGCCGTGACGCAGGGTGTTCTTGATGGTCAGCGAGTCGCTCAGGTCGTGCTCGATGGCGAAGGTCGCGGTGTCGGTGCGGGTCTTGCGGAAGTCGCGATCGGTCAGACCATAGAAGTTGCTGCTGTCGCCGCCGTCATTCGGCTTGTCCGGATTGGCCTTGGTACGGGCAGTCGAGCCACCGACCGGGATGGAGTACGGAATACCCGAGTCCGGCGTGTCATTGCTTTCGAGGTGGTAGTAGTCGAGGTTGACGCGTGTGTCCGTACCCAGGCCGAAGGCCAGGGACGGTGCAACACCCCAACGGTCGTAGTCGACGCTGTCACGTCCGGCGACGTTGCTCTCGTGGCTCAGCAGGTTCAGACGGCCAGCGGCGGTGTCGGTGAACTGGTAGTTGCCGTCGAAGGTGTAGCGTTGGGTCTGGTCGGAGCCCCAGGTGAAACCACCGTCGAGCGAATCGCCCAGGTGCGCTTTCTTGCTGACCAGGTTGATGCTGCCGCCGGCGGCGCCACGGCCGCCGATCGCGGAGTTCGGGCCTTTGCTGACTTCGATCGATTCAACGGCGAAGATCTCGCGGCTCTGGGAACCGGTATCGCGCACGCCGTCCAGATAGGTGTCGCCCTGGGCGTCAAAGCCGCGGATGAATGGGCGGTCGCCCTGCGGGTTGCCACCTTCACCGGCACCGAAGGTGATGCCCGGAACGGTGCGCAGCGCGTCCTGCAAATTGAGCGAGCCGGTGTCTTTCAAGACTTGTTGCGGAACAACGGTCACCGAGCGCGGTGTGTCGATCAGCGGCGCGGTGTACTTGGGCGAGGAGGCTTTCTCGACGTTGTAGGTCGTCTCGTCCCGGGCTTCGCCGGTGATGGCGGTGGCGCCCAGCGAAATCACTTTGTCCGGTGCTTTTTCGTCGGTTTTTTCCGCCGCGAAAACCATGTGGCCCGCAGAGCCGGCAGTAATCGCCATGCCGATGGCCGATGCGAGCAAACGTGGTGAACTGACCGGTACTTGTGGTTGTTGACGCGACATTTGAATTCCCCTCCCCAAGGATTTGAGGCGGCGGAATATAGGGTAAACACGTATTTGTATCAATTGCGAAATATTGCTATTTGCACTGAATTTACATTCTTTACAATTTACCCTTACGGTTTTTGCTGACTCATTCGTCAGATGGGTTTTACAAGGGCAATAAGAATCAATACCATTGGCACCCCTTGGTTTTCAGGTGTCTTTGTCATGCTGCTGCACATTCCCGGCCTGTTCGAAAAAGACGAGGTGCAGCGCATTCGCGAGGCTCTGGAACAGGCCGATTGGGCCGATGGCAAGATCACCGCCGGCTACCAGTCGGCCAAGGCCAAGCACAATTTGCAGCTGCCTGAAGGGCATCCGCTGGCCAAGGAGATCGGCGCGGCGATGCTGGAACGGCTGTGGAAAAATCCGCAGTTCATGTCAGCTGCACTGCCGCACAAAGTCTTTCCTCCGTTAGTGAACTGTTACACCGCCGGTGGCAGTTTCGACTTCCATATCGACAACGCGGTGCGTCAGCCCAAAGGCAGCGTCGAACGAGTGCGCACGGATTTGTCCGCCACGCTGTTCTTCAGCGAGCCCGAGGATTACGACGGCGGCGAGCTGGAAATCCAGGACACCTTCGGCACCCAACGGGTGAAGCTGCCTGCCGGTGACATCGTGCTGTACCCCGGCACCAGCCTGCACAAGGTCAACGCGGTGACGCGCGGAACGCGACTCGCCTCGTTTTTCTGGACTCAAAGCCTGGTGCGCGAAGACAGCCAGCGCGCCCTGTTGTTCGAGATGGACGGGGCAATCCAGCAACTGGCCCGCGATGTGCCCGATCATCCATCGCTGATCCGCCTGACCGGCACTTATCACAATCTGCTGCGTCGCTGGGTCGAGGTGTAAGTGGCGGATTTTCGTTTACGCCGCGAGGAAACGCTCGACGGTGAACGCCTGCGTTCCATGCTCGACGAAAGCCCGGCACGTGCGGCCCAGGCCATCCTGATCGCTGCACGTGAGGGTGAGATCGAGGCCCAGGCCTTGCTCGGGCAGATTCTGCTGGACGGGCAGGGTATCGCGCAGGACCAGTCGCTGGCGTTACGCTGGTTCGGTATCGCCGCTCGCCAGGGGCACCTGATGGCGCGCAATATGCTCGGTCGTTGTCATGAACATGGCTGGGGTTGTGTTGCCGATGCCACGATTGCGGCACAGCATTATCGGATCGCAGCTGAAGGAGGGCTGGATTGGGCGATGTACAACTTCGCCAACCTGTTGGCCACCGGGCGCGGTGTGACCAAGGATCAGGTGCTGGCGCTGAACGGGTATCGGCGTGCGGCGGACCTCGGCCATGCGAAGTCGATGAACCTGCTGGGGCGTTATCTGGAGGAAGGCCGGTACTGTCCGGCGGACCAGGATGCCGCTTTCAACTGGTATCGACGTTCTGCTGAGGGCGGAGATTTTCGCGGGCAATTCAGCTATGCGGCTGTTCTGGCGCAGGCCGGGAAAGTCGAAGAGGCCTTGGTGTGGCTTCATCGGGCGTTGGAGGCAGGCAATCTGAGTTTCCTGCAAGTGAGCGGCCAGGCACTGCTGTGTGCTCCCCACCCTGATCTGCGGGCATTGGCCCCGCGCTTTCAACAGCGTGCCGAGCAATTGCAAAATCACGCGCAGGTGGCCTAGATACCGAGAACTGTAGCTGTCATCAAGGCGAGCGAAATGGCGTTGTGCGCGCCTTCGCTCGCGCTGATCAGGGGGTTATCTCCAAACGGAGCGAGCCCGGTTTAGCTTCTCCAGTCCTGGCGCAGGTTTTTCAAATGCTTGCTGAAGATGTTCGACTGTTCGATGAACCGTTTGACAACCGAATTGAAATCGTCCGCAGCATCATATTCATTAATCTCCAGGAATTTGTAAGCGGCGTCGACGAGGGTGCTTATCTCATTCGTATAAACCTCTCTGGGGGTTTGCACAGACTGGAATTCCACTAACTGATTTTTTTGGTCTTGCAAGGTTTTTATATCTTTATTAATACGGGCGAGGTTTTCACGGCGGCCATCAAGTCGCACCTGGATCTGGCGCCTGGCTTCAATCAGGTTGCCATATTTAATTCTGTCGCTGATTAAATTGAGGATCTTGCCAGCGACGGAAATACCAGTCTTGACGAGTTCAATTTGAGGAGCGGACAGGTTAAGGCCTGCAAGTTTTTCCGCCGTGAGAAAGAACTCTTTGATTAGCGAGAAAGTGTCCGTCGCTTCAATGAGTTTGATGGCGCTGTTCAGTTCTGATTCGTCTATTACCAGTTTCTCGATGTCGCTTTCCAGCTCTGCTACATTCGGGCTGATGTTGCTGATGGATGCTTCCAGTTCCTTGATGCGGTATTGGTTGTCGCTGAGGGTCACCGCTTTGAGGTTCACCAAATTGTTGTTCAGTATTGTTGCAAGTTTTGAGACTTCGGACGTGCCGATTTTAATCGATGAATTGATTTCTTCGTAAAAACTGTCTATGGCCTCCCGTTGCTCGGGGGAGGAGGGCTTGAGTTTCAGGTTTTCGATGGTGGTGTAAAAGCGTTGAATTTCGCTAATGGGTAATACGGTGGGTAGCAGAGTCAGGGTGCTAAGTGCTTGCTTGTCGATGGAATTCAATTCCTCCAGTAATGATGTTAATTGCTCGCCAAGTATCGGTAGGTAAACAGTGCTCAATGTACGTATTTTATAATGGAGCTCATCCCTGTTTTGCTTGATTTTTTTCATGTCGGGAGAGGGGTATTGAAATGGCAAGTCGAGAGTGTATACGGTCATGATTGTTCCGCCTTTAAAAAAGTAAGTTTCGGATTTGGCATTGGTGTGCAAGCCGGAATATCAGATAGTGCTCGTGGCATTGTTGAAGGCGGTCAGTAAATCACCTGCCTGCTTTTTTATCGCTGACCAGTTATCCATCATCGTGGTTAGCCTGGAGACAAAAGACACCAGGTACATGGCATTGGTAACGCCATCGAGTCTTTTGCTGGATGAGTCGATATAAGCCTGTATCAATTCCCAGAGGCTTTCGAGGTTCGATGAACTGCCAGCAGCACCTTCAATCCTGACATGCAGGTCCTGTAGGCTGGTTTCGAATGCCCGCAACGATGCGAGGATCGCATTGGTGGTTGCAACTTTTGTTTCGATTTCACGTCGTTCGGTTGTTAGCAGATCCAGTTCATTACGAGCCTTGTTGGCCTTGTCTCCATATATTGTAGAAGCAATGATAAAGCCAATTGCGCCACCGATGAGTCCCCACCATTTACTTTTGGAGTATTCTTCGATTTCCGCGAGTTTTCCGTTGATGCGCTGGTTGAGAATTTCAAGCCTTTCATTGAGCAGTTTTATTTCTACGTCGAAGTTGCGGCTGTTGCAAAGGGCTATTTTTAAACCCAGTGCCGGTTTCAGTGAGTTGCTGATTTTCCATTTGAATTCGGTGATCTGGGCTTTGGTGATCTGTGTGCTTGCGCTGTGCTCGGTAATAACTGCTTTAAGCTCTTCAACCAGTCCCAGTAATGCCGGAATTTTTCGTTTCTCATCTCCAGTCAATTGGATTTCCGGCAGATTGTCGATTTCCTCCGGGCTCAGGCCACCGACTTTTCCGATTCCGCTGATGTAACTGGGAAGGCTCGTCAGATAGTGAATGATGGATTGACTGCTTGAAGTGAAATTGTCGGCAAATACATGAAGATCCGAACCAACTCTCTTCATGTTTGATTCCAGTGGCGACCAGGTTTCAGCATGATTTCTCATGGATTTATACAATTTTTGCATATCGGCAGATTTAAGCCCGGCGATATTCAGTTGGTCATACTTGTGTATCTGTTCTATTTCATCAATTTCGATGGGTAGCGCCAGTCCGGCATTGACGTAGCGTCTTATTTTTCTGATGTCATCGTTTGTAACCAATAGTCCACGTTCACGCTCGACACCTTCGAGGGTGCCGGAAACGGCCCCCATGAAATCCGATGTCAGTGAGTTAAGTTCTTCGGCGGTAATGGTCTGTTCTTGAATGGCTAACATGAAAATCCCTTTTATGTTTTTTCGTCATGGAGGTCCTTGTTGTTGCCGCTGAAAAGTAATGGTAGTTGTGGTTAAAGTTAAGTCTGGAAGAATTTCAATGTGTGTCGGGTAGGGAGTGAAACTCTGAGTTTTGCTGTTTCTATTGAATAAAGTGCAGCTTTCTGATATCGAAACGTAATGTGTTGTGAAGTTGCTTTGAAATCGCTTTCAAGAGGAAATGGTAGAAATAAAAAAGGCCTGTGATTACTCACAGGCCTTTTTTGTACAGCACGCAGGATTTAAACGTAGAACGACTTCAGCGGCGGGAAGCCATTGAATTCGACGGCGCTGTAGCTGGTGGTGTACGCACCGGTCGACAGCCAGTACAGGCGATCACCTATGGCCAGGTTCAGCGGCAGGCCGTACTTGTAGTTTTCGTACATGATGTCGGCGCTGTCGCAGGTCGGGCCGGCGATGACCACTTCTTCCATCTCGCCTTTCTTCTCGGTCCAGATCGGGAACTTGATGGCTTCGTCCATGGTTTCGATCAGGCCGGAGAACTTGCCCACATCCGTGTACACCCAACGCTCGACAGCAGTACGGGATTTACGCGCGACCAGCACCACTTCGCTGACCAGGATGCCGGCGTTGGCGATCAGCGAACGGCCCGGTTCCAGGATGATTTCCGGCAGGTCGTCACCGAAGTCTTCCTTGAGGAAGCGGATGATTTCCTCGGCGTAGGTTTCCAGGCTATTGGTGCGGGTGATGTAGTTCGCCGGGAAGCCGCCGCCCATGTTGATCAGCTTCAGGTGAATGCCGTCTTCTTCCTTCAGGCGTTCGAAGATCACTTTGACCTTGGCGATGGCCGCGTCCCAGACGCTGATGTCGCGCTGCTGCGAACCCACGTGGAACGAGATGCCATAAGGCACCAGGCCCAGGTCACGGGCGAGGATCAGCAGGTCCATGGCCATGTCGGTCTGGCAGCCGAATTTGCGCGACAACGGCCAGTCGGCGGTGGTCGAGCCTTCGGTCAGGATGCGTACGTAGACTTTCGAACCCGGTGCCGCCTTGGCGATGTTGCGCAGGTCGGCTTCGGAGTCGGTGGCGAACAGGCGCACGCCCTTCTCATAGAAGTAGCGGATGTCCTTGGACTTCTTGATGGTGTTGCCGTAGCTGATGTGGTCGGCGCTGACGCCGCGATCGAGCACTTTGTCCAGCTCATAGATCGAGGCGATGTCGAAGCTCGAACCTTTCTCTTTGAGCAGGTCGATGATCTCGACGGCCGGGTTGGCCTTGACCGCGTAGTAGACCTTGGCGAATTCGAAACCGGCGCGCAGGTCGTCATAGGCCTGACTGATCATCGCGGTGTCGATCACCACGAACGGGGTTTCCTGTTTGTCGGCGAACGCCTTCATTTTCTGAAAGGTTTCACGCGCGAAATAGTCTTCGACCTGGATCGACATACCTGGGACTCCTAGTGGCAAACATTAGTAATCAATGGGTGCAAATGAACGTCCTCCGTATCCCCACTTTGGTTCGCCTACTTCCCAAGGCATGTCGCCGAAAGCAAAAAGGCCATGGGAAGTGCAGCTTTCCCTTGGCCTTGCTGTCTCGTCGTCAGTACTTGAGCCGGATGGATCGTTTCCAGCATGGACGTTCGGCGCGAACTTTAGGGCGTGAGGGGCCTGAGATCAACAAAAAATGTCGCGTTTTTGCACTCTTCTGACGTGCGTTGCGAGCATTACTCTTTGTAACCGACACAGATGACAGTCGGATGTTCCCAAGGAATTGTGAAGTGTTAAGAATACCTGCACGTTCGACGCTTTTGTGCGCCAAGTCGCTAGTAACTACGATAGCGTCAACATCGCCGACGTTGGCTGCGAAAAGGTAGGCTGAGAGGGGATTTGACTATTTCTGAGCGTGTTTTCGGATAGCTTTTACAGACGCGACTGTTGATATTTTTTTCCGGTATGCCGATTACCCAAAAATTGCACAAACCTTGTAGGAGCGAGCCTGCTCGCGATGGCATTTTCACTGCCAACATCGTCGTTGACTGATATTGCGCTATCGCGAGCAGGCTCACTCCTACAGGTTTTGCGTTTTTTACCTGGCGATATGGGTGATCAGGCGATCACTGCCTTGGCAGGCGACACGATATTGGTCTTCATCCCGCGCGATCGGCCAGAGCTCAGGTAAGCCGCAATCGACTCCTGCGTCACCTCCCCCAAAAACACCCGCTCGGCATCCATCACCGGCAACCACGCGCGATTGAACTCGTACATGCGCGACAGCAAGATGCGCAAGTGCTCGTCGTACGCTGCGGTGGCGTTGAACTCGCGTTGGTACTGCGCGCAAGTGCCGGCTTGACGGTGCAGGTCGCGACGGCGCACGTAACCCAGGGCTTTATTCTCGGCACAAGTGACCACCACGTAGCGTCGGTCATGCTCGTCCATCAACTCCAGCGCTTCGGCCACTGGGGTTTGCGGGCTGACGGAAGGCGCGTTGTCCGCCGCGTCTTCGGCTTTTACCAGCAGCAGGCGCTTGAGTGTGCTGTCCTGACCGACGAAGTTGCTGACAAACTCATCCGCCGGATGCGCGAGCAGAGTATCCGGGTGATCGATCTGCAACAGTTTGCCGGCACGGAAGATCGCGATCTTGTCGCCGAGCTTGATCGCCTCGTCGATGTCGTGGCTGACCATGATCACGGTCTTGTTCAGCGCCCGCTGCATTTCGAAGAACTCATTCTGGATCATCTCGCGGTTGATCGGGTCGACCGCGCCGAAGGGTTCGTCCATAAGCAACAGTGGCGCATCGGCGGCCAGTGCGCGAATTACGCCGATCCGCTGTTGTTGGCCACCGGACAATTCTCGTGGATAACGATGCAGGTATTGCTTGGGTTCGAGCTTGATCATGCTCATCAACTCGCGGGCGCGGTCGTGGCATTTCTGCTTGTCCCAACCGAGCAGTTTCGGTACCACGACGATGTTCTCCTCGATGGTCATGTTCGGGAACAGACCAATCTGCTGGATCACGTAGCCGATGTTGCGCCGCAGGGTCACTTCGTCGAGGCCGGTGGTGTCTTCGCCGTTGATCAGGATCTTGCCCGAGGTCGGTTTGATCAGGCGGTTGATCATTTTCAGCGTGGTGCTTTTGCCGCAACCCGATGGCCCGAGGAACACGCAGATTTCGCCTTCATTGACGGTCAGGCTCACCGAATCCACGGCTTTCACATCTTTGCCGTTGCTTTGGAAGGTCTTGCTGAGGTTTTGAAGTTCGATCATTTGAGCAGTCCTTTTGGAGTCAACGAGCGCTGTAGCACTTGCAGAATGAGGTCGGCGATGATCGCCAGCACACTGACCAGCACAGCACCGACGATCAGCATCGACATGTCGCTGCGGCTGATGGAAGCGAGGATGAGTACGCCGAGGCCTCCGGCGCCGATGGTGGCGGCGATGGTCATGACACCGATGTTCATCACCACGGCGGTGCGCACACCGGCGAGGATTACCGGTACGGCGATGGGCAGTTCGACCATGCGCAGGCGCTGGCCGAAGGTCATGCCGATACCGCGGGCGGCTTCGCGGATGCCCGGCTCGACGCTGGTCAGGGCCAGGTAGGTGTTGCGCATGATCGGCAACAGCGAGTACAGGAAAACCGCGGTAATCGCCGGCATCGGCCCCAGGCCCTGGTCGAACTTTGAGTAGAACGGCAGCAGCAGGCCGAACAGGGCAATCGACGGCACAGTCAGCAGCACGGTGGCGCTGGCCTGCAACGGCCCGGCGAGGCTCGGGAAGCGTGTCATCAGGATGCCCAGCGGCACGCCAACCACAATCGCCAGGGTCACGGCGATGCCGACCAGCATGATGTGCTGCCAGGTCAGGTGGATCACCTGCTGCCAGTCGAGATGGGAAAAGGCGTTGATAAATTCCATGACTTTTTCTCTTCCCGCCTCAATTATTAGAAAGCAAGGGGTGTTGGCGCAGGAAATCCGCGGCAACGGCTGAAGGATTTTGGTGCTCGACGTCGACCCGCGCGTTGAGTTCGCGCATGGTGTTGTCGTCGAACAGTTCAGCCAGCGGCTTGAGCTGTGCGGCCAATTGCGGATGCGCATCGAGGTAGGCCTGACGCACCACGGGCGCGGCGGTGTAGTCGGGGAAGTAGTGCTTGTCGTCTTCCAGCAGTTTCAGCTGGAAGGCGTTGAGGCGACCGTCAGTGGTGTAGACCAGACCGGCAAACACCTGGCCGTTGCGCAGGGCGGTGTAGACCAACCCTGCGTCCATCTGCCGGATGTTTTCGCGGGTCAGGTTCATGTCGTAGAGCTTGACCATGCCATCAAGACCGTCCGAACGGTTGGCGAACTCGGTATCCAGCGCCACCAGGTTGTTGGTCTCGGCTTCCTTTCGCAGCACCGTGTTCAGCTCACTGATGGTGTTGATTCGCGGGTATTGGTCGGCGACATTCTTCGGTAGGGCGAGGGCGTAGGTGTTGCTGAATTTCGACGGGGTGAGCCAGACCAGGCCTTTTTTCGCATCGAGTTCTTTCACTCGGGCGTAGGACTGTTCG
This sequence comes from Pseudomonas sp. P1_C12, assembly GCF_056406435.1. Lineage (NCBI taxonomy): Bacteria > Pseudomonadati > Pseudomonadota > Gammaproteobacteria > Pseudomonadales > Pseudomonadaceae > Pseudomonas > Pseudomonas sp. P1_C12. The sequence continues at coordinate 122,521 of NZ_JBFUAE010000005.1, forward strand.
CTGTCGAGTTTTTCAGTGACATGGTTGTAGGCCACCAGCGAAACGCCGGTGTATTCCCAGAGCATGTCCAACTGGCCACTTTCATGGGCGCTGCGGGCCAGATTGCTGCCCAGGCCGCCGGTCACTTGCACCTCGTAACCCTTGGTGCGCAGGTACTGCGAAGTGATTTCCGCCAGCAGGGTCTGTTCGGTGAACACCCGGGCGCCGATGCGGATCAAGGGTTTGTCAGCGGCTTGGGCAAATCCTGCGAACAGCAGGACGCAGCCTAGTAAAAAGCTTGATGTTTTCATGACGATTCCTTTGCCGAGGCTTAAGACGGGCGCAAGCCGCGTTCGAGCCAGAGGCGGCTGGCGAGTGTCACCAGGCCGTCGAGCAACAAGGCCAGCAGAGCGGTGCAGGCCGCGCCGAGGAGCAATTGCGGCTGATTGTTCAGGGCAATGCCGGGGAAGATCAGGCTGCCGAGACTGTTGGCGCCGATCAGGAACGCCAGCGGCGCCGTCCCGACATTGATCGCCAACGCCACGCGCACACCACCGATGATGATCGGCACCGCGTTGGGCAATTCGACTTTCCGCAGCACCTGGAGCGGGGTCATGCCGATGCCGACGGCGGCTTCCTTGAGCGAACCCTGAACGTTTTTCAGGCCTTCGTAGGTGTTGCGTACGATGGGCAGTAGCGAGGCGAGGAACAGGGCGAAGATGGCCGGGCCGCTGCCGATGCCGAGGATACCGAGGGCTATGGCCAGAACGGCGAGGGGCGGAACGGTGTTGCCGATGTTGAAAAACTGCATGAAGCGTTCGGCACGGCCGACCATGGACGGGCGGCTGAGGAGGATGCCGGCAGGAATGCCCACGACAAGGGCGGCCAGCATGGAAGCGAGGACGAGAATCAGATGAGCTTGCAGGTAAAACAACAAATCGTCGCGGTAGTGTTCGATCGTGTCGATGCCGATCCAGTGGATCAGCAGGGCCAGAAGGGCGATTACCAGCGCGCCTCCTATCAGCCCTTTGCCATAGTGGATAGCCACAGGCGGACTCCTTTTTTCAGTCGGCGAAAAATTTTCGTGTGGCAACGCCATGCCTGGCTGCCGAAAAATGATCGCGAGAAGCAGCTCATGCCGAGTGCGTTCCACTGTAGGAGCGAGCCTGCTCGCGATGGACGTCAACGATAACGCTGGGTATCTGAATGTACGCGTTGTCTGGACGTTTTTCGCGAGCGAGCTCGCTCCTACAGAGGGTAGGCACACGGCTATTGAGCCATGAGCACAGCCTCGTCAGGCTGAATTGCAGGTGTTTCAGGCCCCCGACGAGTGGTCGTAACGGGGGAGTGGACGTCTCCGTGCTTTAAAAGGTTCCCATCTGAAGCTGCATTTGGCCACCCCTAATGTGCTCAACGGTTCGGTTCTTCGATCAACTTGGGCTATAATCTGCGCCCTTTTTTGAATCACCTGCCAGGCGATTTCCCATGACCAAACAGGCCGCCGAAGTCGCGAAACGCCGCACTTTCGCCATTATTTCCCACCCCGATGCCGGTAAGACCACCATCACCGAGAAGCTCTTGCTGATGGGCAAGGCGATTGCGGTAGCTGGTACGGTGAAATCGCGTAAATCCGACCGCCATGCCACCTCCGACTGGATGGAAATGGAAAAGCAGCGGGGTATTTCCATTACCACGTCGGTCATGCAGTTCCCGTATCGCGAGCACATGATCAACCTGCTCGACACCCCGGGCCACGAAGACTTCTCCGAAGATACCTACCGCACCCTGACGGCGGTGGACTCGGCCTTGATGGTTCTCGACGGCGGTAAGGGTGTAGAGCCACGGACCATTGCCCTGATGGACGTCTGCCGTCTGCGTGACACGCCGATCGTCAGCTTCATCAACAAACTCGACCGTGATATCCGTGACCCGATCGAACTGCTCGACGAAATCGAAGCCGTCCTGAAGATCAAGGCTGCGCCGATCACCTGGCCGATTGGTTGCTACCGCGATTTCAAAGGCGTGTATCACCTCGCCGATGACTACATCATCGTGTACACCGCCGGTCACGGCCACGAACGCACCGAAACCAAGATCATCGAGAAGCTGGACTCCGATGAAGCCCGCGCCCACCTGGGTGACGAGTACGAGCGTTTCATCGAGCAGCTGGAACTGGTGCAGGGCGCTTGCCACGAGTTCAACCAGCAGGAATTCCTCGACGGCCAACTGACCCCGGTGTTCTTCGGTACGGCGCTGGGCAACTTCGGTGTCGACCATGTCCTCGATGCCGTGGTGGACTGGGCACCACGCCCGCTGGCACGCGTAGCCAACGAGCGCACCGTGGAGCCGGTGGAAGAGAAGTTTTCGGGCTTCATCTTCAAGATCCAGGCGAACATGGACCCGAAGCACCGCGACCGCATCGCCTTCATGCGTATCTGCTCCGGCAAATACGAGAAGGGCATGAAGATGCGCCACGTGCGCACCGGCAAGGACGTGCGCATCGGCGACGCGCTGACCTTCTTCTCCTCCGAGCGTGAGCAGCTGGAAGAAGCTTTTGCCGGCGACATCATCGGCCTGCACAACCACGGCACCATCCAGATCGGCGACACCTTCAGCGAAGGCGAAGTCCTGGGCTTCACCGGCATCCCGCACTTCGCCCCGGAACTGTTCCGTCGCGTGCGTCTGAAGGATCCGCTGAAATCCAAGCAACTGCGCCAAGGCTTGCAACAGTTGGCCGAAGAAGGCGCGACCCAGGTGTTCTTCCCTGAACGCAGCAACGACATCATCCTCGGCGCCGTCGGTGTGCTGCAGTTCGATGTGGTCGCCAGCCGTTTGAAAGAGGAATACAAGGTCGAATGCTCCTACGAGCCGATCACCGTTTATTCCGCGCGCTGGATCGAATGCAGCGACAAGAAGAAGCTTGAGGAATTCTCCAACAAGGCTGTGGAAAACCTGGCACTGGACGGCGGCGGTCACTTGACCTACCTCGCGCCTACGCGGGTCAACCTGGCACTGATGGAAGAGCGCTGGCCGGATGTTAAATTCCGTGCGACGCGTGAGCACCATTAAGCGCTGAGTTGAAACACCAGAAACCCCGTTGCGAAAGCTGCGGGGTTTTTTGTTACCTGACGCAACCCCCTGTAGGAGCGAGCCTGCTCGCGAAGAATTCAGACCCGCCGCGTTTATTCAGGCAGTATGCGTCATCATTGACGTCCATCGCGAGCAGGCTCGCTCCTACAGTAATCCGGGGTGTTCACAACATTCTCTGACTCGCCGCGGGCACTGTAGGAGCGAGCTTGCTCGCGAGGGATCCGGATTCGCCATGAATGCCTGCGTCATTGTTCACTGGGAATCAATGTCCCCTGGTGGAAAACCATCTGCCACTGCTCGCCCCGATTACGCCAGATGGAACTGCGCAGACTGTGGACTGCGCCGGGATGGCCGTGGCTGTCGACGTAACAATGATAAGTCACCAAGGCGGTCTCTTCTGACAATGGCTTGATGGCAAAATGGCTGATGCTCCGTTGGATAAACGACTCATGGGGTAACTGCTCGACCACTTCGGCCTTGCTCCAGATGCCGCCACTGGCGCTGAACTCGATAAAGTCATCCGCGAGCAGGCGTGAGATTTCTTCAGCATTTCGTCGAGTCGTGTGTGATAGGAGGCGTCGTTCAAGTTGCAGCAGTATTTGCGACAGATCCATAGCGCTTGTCCTTTCCTGAGTTATGCAGGTTCAGTGCTCCTGGCGTATCAGCCAATCCCGATCTCTTCCTTGAACTGCTCCAGAAACCCCTTCAAACGCTCATGACGAACCTGTGCCAGACGTTGCCCTGTCGCAGTCTGGAAACCGTCTGCCAAGTGCAGCAGCTTGGTCTGGAAATGGTCGATACAGAAGCGAGTGTCGTCATAGTCGCGGTCATTGGCCTGCGGGTCCTGCGGGTCGTAGAGGGCGCTGCCCATGCGCCCGGCAACGTAAAAGGTGCGGGCGACTCCGAGCATACCCAGGGAGTCGAGGCGGTCGGCGTCCTGCACGATTTTCGCTTCCAGCGAGGTCGGCGGGATGTTGGCGGAAAAGCTATGGGCTTCGATGGCGTGGGCGACGGCGGCGATTTTTGTCTCGCGCCAATCCATCTTCGCCAATACCCCTGACGCTTTGCGCGCTGCCAATTGCGATGCCTGCGAGCGCAACGGCGAGTTCTTTTCCACTGCTACACAATCATGCAGCAGCACCGCCGCCAGCAGCACCTCAAGATCGCCACCTTCCTGTGCCTGAATCAAGTGGGCGTTGTGCCAGACCCGTTGCAGGTGCGAAAGGTCGTGAGCGCCGTCTTCCGAGGGTTCCAGGACGTGGGGCAGCAGGGTGGTGGCGAGTGATTGCATCGGTGCGAAGGTGCTGCTGATCATGCTGTGTCCTTTGATTAAACGTGCCGATCGCGGGAAGTCCTGTCCTGCGTACATCCCGCGAATCCTGCGAGGAATTCTGTGGGTACACAAGCGTTCTGGACGGCGGAACACGCTTTGATCTTTTCGGCATAACCTTTATAGCAAACCAGTCTCCAAGCCAAGGGCATTTCCGCGGGTTCGACAACGTCCAATCTGGAGAACCCGACTGATCGGAACTAGATTTGACTCAGCGCCAGACAGGCACTCTACGAAAGGAAGGAATCGGCTATGAACAGGTTGTTTCGCGTTTTACTGCTGTTGAAGGTGTTGGTGATGCTTTCGCTCGGAACGTCGATGGCGTGGGCCGAGTGCACCAATCACGGTGAGCAGGCCTCGAGCGGGCAGGCGGGGTACGCGGGGTTGATGCTCGCCAAATCCGAATCGGAGCCGGGAGATCAGGGGCAGGGTGGTGCTGACAACGACGATGACTCGACCACCGACGAGCCGGACTCCGATGAAGAAGAAGGTGACAGCCAGACGTAGTCGCTGAATGGCAGGTAAAAGAAACCCCCTTCTGCCTGACTGATGCGCAATCGAGGCGGAAGGGGTTTGGTCAACGCATCAAGAATTTGAGCAACTCAATCCCTGTAGGAGCGAGCAAGCTCGCTCCTACAGTTTTTTATGCCGCGCCGTCGAGGAATTGCTCGGCGTAGTGGCAAGCCACTTGGCGGCCGTCGAGCAGGCGCAGGGCCGGCTCTTCGGTGCTGCAACGCTCGGTGGCGTACGGGCAGCGCTTATGGAAAGCGCAGCCGGACGGCGGGTTCAGCGGGTTGGGCAATTCGCCGACGATCTTGATTTTCGGCTTGTTCGGATCCGGGTGGATGGCTGGCGTCGCCGACAACAGCGCCTGGGTGTAGGGGTGCAGAGGACGAGAGTAAATGTCCTCTTTCGAGCCCATTTCCACCGGACGACCGAGGTACATCACCATCACGTGGTCGGCAACGTGGCGTACCACCGCCAGGTTGTGGGAGATGAACACATAGGCGGTGTTGAACTCCTGCTGCAAATCCATGAACAGGTTGAGCACCTGCGCCTGAATCGACACGTCCAGCGCCGAGGTCGGTTCGTCCGCTACCAGCACTTTCGGTTGCAGCATCATTGCCCGGGCCAGGGCGATCCGCTGGCGTTGACCGCCGGAGAACATGTGCGGATAACGCTGGTAGTGCTCGGGACGCAAGCCCACCTGCTTCATCATCGCCTGGACTTTCTCGCGACGTTCCGCGGCGCTGAGGTTGGTGTTGATCAATAATGGCTCTGCAAGCTGATCACCGACTTTTTGCCGTGGGTTCAACGATGCGTACGGGCTCTGGAACACCATCTGCACGTCTTTGCGCAGTTGTTTGCGCTGGGCCTTGTCGGCACCGGCGACTTCCTGTCCGGCAATTTTCAAGGAACCGGAGGACGGCTCTTCGATCAGGGTCAAGGCCCGGGCCAGGGTGGACTTGCCGCAACCCGACTCGCCTACGACAGCGAGGGTCTTGCCGGCTTCCAGTTCGAACGACACGCCGTTGAGGGCGCGCACAGTGGCGTGACCCTTGAACAGGCCTCGGGACACCTCGTAGTGACGGGTCAGGTCGCGGGCGGTAAGAACGACGGCCATTACGCCACCTCCTGGTTCAGCGGGTAGAAGCAGCGAGCGAGGCTGTTGCTTTTCTGGTCTAGTGCCGGACGTTGTTGACGGCAGTTGTCTTTCACGTAAGGGCAGCGGGGCGACAGCAGGCAACCCTGCGGACGGTCGTAGCGACCGGGAACGATGCCCGGCAGGGTCGACAGGCGCGAGGCGCCCAGGCTGTGTTCCGGAATCGCCTTGAGCAGCGCTTCGCTGTACGGGTGCGCAGGGATGTCGAACAGTTGCGGCACCTGGCCGACTTCGACCGCTTGGCCGGCGTACATCACGCACACGCGCTGGGCGGTTTCGGCCACGACGGCGAGGTCGTGGGTGATCAGCACCAGGCCCATGTTCTGCTCTTTCTGCAGCGCCAGCAGCAGGTCCATGATCTGCGCCTGAATGGTGACGTCCAGCGCCGTGGTCGGTTCGTCGGCGATCAGCAGTTTCGGTTCGCCGGCAATCGCCATGGCAATCGCGACACGCTGGCTCATACCACCGGACAGTTGATGCGGGTAGGCGTCCATACGGCTCGCGGCACCCGGGATTTCAACTTTTTCCAGCAGTTCGATGGCGCGCTTGCGCGCGGCCTTGCCGGACATTTTCAGGTGCAGGCGCAGCACTTCTTCGATCTGGAAGCCGACGGTGTAGCTCGGGTTCAGCGCGGTCATCGGATCCTGGAAGACCATGGACAGGTCTTTACCGACGATCTGTCGACGCTGGCGATTGTTGAGCTTGAGCATGTTCTTGCCGTCGAAATTCAGGGCGTCGGCGGTGACGATCCCCGGATGCTCGATCAGGCCCATCAGCGCCATCATGGTCACGGACTTGCCGGAACCCGATTCGCCAACGATGGCCAGCACTTCGCCCTTGTCCACTTGCAGGTCGAGGCCATCGACTACTGGCGTGGCGTTTTTGTCGCCGAAGCGAACGTTGAGATTCTTGATTTCTAACAGTGACATGGGAATCTCCTCAGGCGGCGTTCTTGAGTTTCGGGTCCAGCGCATCGCGCAGGCCGTCGCCCATCAGGTTGATTGCCAGCACGCTGAGCAAAATGGTCAAACCAGGCAGGCTCACCACCCACCAGGCGCGTTCGATGTAGTCGCGGGCCGAAGCCAGCATGGTGCCCCACTCAGGGGTTGGCGGTTGTACGCCAAGGCCGAGGAAGCCCAGTGCGGCGGCATCGAGGATCGCCGAGGAGAAACTCAGGGTGGCCTGAACGATCAGCGGCGCCATGCAGTTAGGCAGCACGGTAACGAACATCAGGCGCGGCAGGCCGGCACCGGCCAGGCGCGCGGCGGTCACGTAGTCGCGGTTCAGCTCGCCCATCACCGCGGCGCGAGTCAGACGAACATAGGACGGCAACGAAACCACGGCGATGGCAATGATGGTGTTGATCAGGCCAGGGCCGAGGATGGCGACAATCGCCACGGCCAGCAGCAGGGATGGCAGGGCCAGCATGATGTCCATCAGACGCATGATGGTCGGGCCGAGAATCCGCTGGTAGAACCCGGCGAACAGGCCCAGCAGGATGCCCGGAATCAGCGACATCACCACCGACGACAAGCCGATCAGCAATGACAGGCGCGAACCATTGATCAGACGCGACAGCAGGTCGCGGCCCAGTTCGTCGGTGCCGAGCAGGAATTGCAGTTGCCCACCTTCCAGCCAGGCCGGCGGGGTCAGCAGGAAATCGCGGTACTGCTCGCTCGGGTCGTGAGGGGCAACCCACGGGGCGAAGATCGCGCAGAAAATCACCAGCAGCATGAACATCAGGCCGGCGACGGCACCTTTGTTCTTGGAGAACGCTTGCCAGAATTCTTTGTACGGAGACGGGTACAGCAGGCTTTGATCGACTGCTACCGATGGAATTGGAGTGGTCATGGTCATGATCTCAGCGCTGGTGACGGATGCGTGGGTTGGCAAAGCCGTAGAGGATGTCCACTACGAAGTTGACCACAATCACCAGGCAGGCGATTAACAGGATGCCGTTTTGCACGACGGGGTAATCCCGGGCGCCAATGGCTTCGATCAGCCATTTGCCGATGCCCGGCCACGAGAAGATGGTTTCGGTCAGGACCGCACCGGCCAGCAATGTGCCGACTTGCAGGCCAACCACGGTCAGTACCGGAATCAACGCGTTACGCAGACCGTGCACGAACACCACGCGCGACGGCGACAGGCCTTTGGCCTTGGCGGTGCGAATGTAGTCTTCACGCAACACTTCGAGCATCGACGAACGGGTCATCCGCGCGATCACCGCCAGCGGGATGGTACCCAGCACGATGGCCGGCAGGATCAGGTGGTGCAGGGCATCGAAGAACGCACTGACGTCATTGGCCAGCAGCGTATCGATCAGCATGAAGCCGGTGCGTGGCTCGATGTCGTAGAGCAGATCGATCCGCCCGGACACTGGGGTCCAGCCCAGCGACACCGAGAAGAACATGATCAGGATCAGGCCCCACCAGAAGATCGGCATCGAATATCCCGCCAGGGAGATGCCCATCACCCCATGGTCGAACAGGGATCCTCGCTTGAGTGCCGCGATCACTCCGGCCAAGAGTCCCAGGACACCGGCGAACAACAGCGCGGCCGAGGACAGTTCCAGGGTCGCGGGGAACAGAGAGGTGAATTCGGTCCAGACGCTTTCACGGGTACGCAGGGATTCACCGAGATCGCCGTGGGCCAGTTTGCCGATGTAATCCAGGTATTGGGCATACAGGGGTTTGTTCAGACCTAGGCGTTCCATTGCCTGAGCGTGCATTTCGGGATCGACCCTACGTTCTCCCATCATGACTTCCACGGGGTCGCCCGGGATCATGCGAATCAACGCGAAAGTCAGCAAGGTGATACCGAAGAACGTGGGGATCAGTAACCCCAGTCGGCGGGCAATAAAACTAAACATCGTGTGTTGTACCTCATCAGCCGGTTAGGCGTGCCCGGCATGCCTGGGTCAGGCATGCCGGGAGTTTTCTTATTACTTCACCTGGGTGGTGGCGAAGTTATTCGTGGTGAGGGGGCTAATGTGATAGCCCTCTACGTTGTTGCGCATTGCGGTAAACATTCTAGTGTGCGCCAAGCTGATCCACGGCTGGTCCTGGTTAAAAATGACCTGGGCCTGCTCGTACAGGGCTGCACGCTCGGCCGGGTCGGTCTTTTCCCGGGCCTGATCGATCAGGGCCTGGAACTTGTCATTGCACCAGCGTGCGTAGTTTTCGCCGTTCTTGGCCGCATCACAACTGAGCATAGGCGTCAGGAAGTTATCCGGGTCGCCGTTATCGCCCGCCCATCCGGCGGAAACCATGTCGTGCTCGCCGTTTTTCGCGCGTTTGAGCATTTCGCCCCATTCCATCACGCGAATGTCGATCTTGATCCCGACCTTGGCCAGGTCGGCCTGCATCATCTGCGCACCGAGCATCGGGTTCGGGTTGGTTGCACCGCCTCCGTTGCGGGTGAACAGGGTGAAGGTGGTGCCTTCCGGTACGCCGGCTTCCTTGAGCAGGGCGCGGGCCTTGTCCAGGTCACGGGCCGGGTTCTTCAGTGTGTGGTTGTAGCCCAGCAGGGTGTCCGGGAACGGGTTGACTGCGGCTGTTGCATTGTCCTTGCCGAACAGCGCGTTGACAGCCGCTTCCTTGTCGAAGGCGATGTCGATGGCTTTACGCACCCGTACATCGCTCAGGTACTTATGCGTGGTGTTGATGGCGATGTACGCGACGGTCATCGCATTCAGCTCATCGACTTTCAGCTTGTCGTCTTTCTTGATGCTCGGAATGTCATCCGGTTTTGGATACAGCGCGACCTGGCACTCGTTTGCCTTTAGCTTCTGCAGGCGCACGTTGTTGTCGGTGGCGATGGCCAGGATCAGCGCATCAGCCGGAGGCTTGCCGCGGAAGTAGTCCGGGTTGGCCTTGAAGCGTACCTGGGCGTCCTTGTTGTAACGCTGGAAGACGAACGGGCCGGTGCCGACCGGCTTGTTGTTCAGGTCACCGCTCTTGTTCGCCTTGAGCAACTGGTCGGCATACTCGGCGGAATAGATCGAGGAGAACGCCATGGCGATGTCGGCCAGGAACGGTGCTTCAGGACGGGTCAGGGTGAACTTGACCGTGTTGTCGTCGACTTTCTCGACGCTCTTGAGCAGCTCCTTGAAGCCCATGCTTTCAAAGTACGGGAAGCCCACGCTCGACAGTTTGTGCCACGGATGATTCGGGTCCAGCTGGCGCTGGAAGCTCCAGACCACGTCGTCGGCATTCATGTCGCGGGTCGGCTTGAAGTAGTCGGTGGTGTGGAACTTGACGCCTTTACGTAGATGGAACGTGTAGCTCAGGCCGTCTTCGCTGATATCCCAGGATTCGGCCAGCGCCGGAATCACTTCGGTGGTACCGGGCTTGAAGTCTGCCAGGCGATTGAAGATGGTTTCGGCCACCGCATCGGCTGTGACTGCAGTCGTGTACTGGACCATGTCGAAGCCTTCGGGGCTGTTTTCGGTACAAACCACCAGGGGTTTGGCCGAGACACCGACAGCGACACTGAGCAACGCAGCCGCGATGGCCGCACGTAGGGGAAGCATTTTCATCAAGAACCCTCTGCAATCAGTTAAAGGACAAAAGCCCAACGGCCGACTCGTCAATGAATCAGCCGTTCGGCAGCGGCATTACAGGATGTTGAACGGAACCGTGGTCACGAGACGGAACTCGTTGATGCTGCCGTCAGCCTGGTTTTCGCTGGCACGGTGAGCGGTGTAGGTGCCGCGGATCGTGGTGGCCTTGAGCGGGCCGCTCTGCACGGCGTAAGTCGCGCCGATGCCGTATTCATAGTGGTGTTCGCCATCCTGGGACTGGATGCCGTCGTAACCCTTGCCGGCCACGCCGCCGTTGCCGGTGTAGTGAGTACCGTCGATACCCCAGCCGCGAGCCTGGTAGATGTTGAACTTCAGGCCCGGTACGCCGTATTCGGCCATGTTCAGGCCGTAGGCAACCTGGAACGATTTTTCGTTCGGGCCGTTGAAGTCCGACAGCAGGGAGTTGGCCAGGTAGATGCCGTTGGTTTCGTGCAGGTAGTCGAAGTACTCGTTACCGTTCACTTCCTGGTACGAGAAGGTCAGGGTGTGGGCCTGGTGGGTCAGGCCGAACGACAGCGAGTAGGTGTCGTTGTCGATATCGCCGATCAGGGCCTTTCCGGTTTCCTTGGTTTTGTAGTAGTTCAGGCCGGTGGTCAGGCTCAGTACCTGGCTGTCGCCCAGTACGTGAGAGGCGCCGAAGTAGTACTGGTTCCAGATGTCTTCAGCCTGGGTCGCCCAGAGGCTGGTGGTCAGGCTGGCGAGCGGGTTGTAGGTGATACCGCCGGTGTAGATGTGGTCGGTTTCGACGATGCCGTTGGCGTATTCGGTGCGGAATTTGCGCAGGCTTTCTTCGGTACGCGGTGAGTTGCGGTCGAAGGTGGCCAGGTCGAAGGCCAGGTTGTTCAGTTCTTCGCTGTGGATGGCCACGCCCTGGAAGCTCGAAGGCAGTGCACGGTTCCCGATCACGTCGACCATCGGGCTGCTGAAGTTCATGCGGCCGGCAGTCAGGGTGCTGTTGGAGACACGGGCCTTGACGTTGGCCAGGCCCAGCTTGCTCCACTGTCCTTGAGCGTCGCCGCCTTCCTTGGTCAGGGTGCGGTTGTTGCCCGCGCCTGGACGAGAGCCCGGTGCGCCACCGTTGTTGGACGCCAGGTCTTTGCGGTCCCGGTCCAGGGCAACGGCGTTGTAGGCGGCGACTTCAGTGCTGAAACCGACAGTGCCTTCAGTGAAGCCCGAGTTGTACTTGAGGATGGTGCCCTGGACCCAGTTGATCCGGCGATCGGTCGGGGTCGAAACGCCGTCTTTCTTGTAGGCGAACTTGGCGCCACGTTGCAATTGCTCGTTGGCGTACCAGTTACGCGTGGTGCCGGTGATCGACTGGCCTTCGACAAAGCCGGTGGCTTCGCTTTGGGCGCTTTTCTCGTTCACGGTAACCGGGGTGAAAGCCTGGCTTTGGGTTTCTGCGTAAGCCGTGGCGGTTACGCTGCTTATGGCCAAGGCCAATAACGCGGTGCTGCTCAGTTTCATGGGTAAAGCTCCTTACTTTCTTTTTTTATGCCGGTCTTTTTTTGTGATCCGGCTATTGGTTTAGAACTCATTCACGGCATCGCAAACGTTTGCTGCCAGCCAAATTGGCAAAAGACGGCAAAGCGTCTGCGTGAGGGCGGAAAATCCGCCCCCCGGCATTTCTGGCTAATCGGTTATTTTTCTATGCTGACACCCGAGAAAACATTGCGACCGAACGGGCTCACCTTGAACCCTTCGATTTTGGCGCTCAGCGGCTGGTTGACCGTTGAGTGGGCGACTGGCGTGATCGGCACCTGCTGCTTGAGGTACTGCTGCGCCTGTTTGTAGAGCAGGGTGCGCTGGTCACGGTCGGTGACGACCTTGGCCTGCTTGATCAGCTTGTCGTAGGCCGGATCACACCACATCGAGTAGTTGTTGCCGCCAATGGCGTCGCAGCTGTAGAGCGTGCCCAGCCAGTTGTCCGGATCACCGTTGTCACCAGTCCAGCCGATCAGGCTGATGTCGTGTTCGCCGTTCTTGGTGCGCTTGATGTACTCGCCCCACTCATAGCTGACGATCTTGACCTTGAGGCCGATCTTCGCCCAGTCAGCCTGGAGCATCTCGGCCATCAACTTGGCGTTGGGGTTGTACGGACGCTGGACCGGCATGGCCCAGAGGGTGATTTCAGTGCCTTCCTTGACGCCGGCAGCCTTGAGCAGCTCCTTGGCTTTTTCCGGGTTGTAGGCGACGTCCTTGATCGTGTCGTCGTAGGACCATTGGGTCGGCGGCATGGCGTTGACCGCCAGTTGCCCCGCACCCTGATAAACGGCATTGAGAATGCCTTGCTTGTTCACCGCCATGTCCAGCGCCTGGCGCACTTCGAGCTGGTCGAACGGCTTGTGGCGCACGTTGTAGGCGATGTAGCCGAGGTTGAAACCAGGCTTCTCGATCAGTTGCAGGGCCGGGTCGTTCTTCAGCGCGGTCACATCGGCAGGGCGCGGGTGCAGGGTGATCTGGCACTCGCCGGCCTTGAGTTTCTGCACGCGCACCGAGGCGTCGGTATTGATGGCGAAAATCAGGTTGTCGAGCTTGACCCGGCTCGGGTCCCAGTAATGCTGGTTGCCGGTGTAACGAATGTTCGAGTCTTTCTGGTAGCTCTTGAACACGAACGGCCCGGTGCCGATCGGCTTCTGGTTTATGTCGCTCGGCTTGCCTTCGGCCAGCAGCTTTTCGGCGTATTCGGCCGAAAGGATGGCGGCGAAGCTCATGGCGATGTTCTGGATGAACGCGGCGTCCACGCTGTTGAGCGTCATGACCACGGTCAGCGGCCCGGTCTTTTCGACCTTGGCGATGTTCTTGTTCAGGCTCATGCCGTTGAAGTACGGAAACTCTGTCGGATAAGCCTTACGGAAAGGTTGTTGCGGATCGAGCATGCGATTGAACGTGAACAGCACGTCATCGGCATTGAAATCGCGGGTCGGCGTGAAGTACTTGGTGGTATGAAACTTCACCCCTTCGCGCAGGTGAAAGGTGTATTTGAGGCCGTCCTCGGAAATATCCCAGCTCGTGGCCAGGCCCGGTACGACGTTGGTCGCGCCTTTTTCAAACTCTGCCAACCGGTTGTACAGCGGTTCGGCGGCGTCGTTGTCGGTCGCAGTGGTGTACTGCGCCGTGTCGAAACCGGCGGGACTGCCTTCGGAGCAGAACACCAGGCTGTTGTTGGCGGCCTGGCTGATGGAAGTGGCGGCCAACAGGCCGGTGCCCAGCAATGCGGATAAAACCAAGGTATGGCGCATAACGCTTCCTTTTCTCTCAAAGTGTTGTCAATGAGCCGCCGTCCCGTCAGCGGACGTAGAGGCATCATTGATTTCAAGCCATGCACGCAGCAGTAACCGATGACCCACGCATGCACTGGTCGGATCCCGACGGTATGAGCCGCGGGTCCGGCAGTAAATGCGTAAAGTCCTAAAGGCTCGTAGGAAATGGCAACGCGTCCTCCCCCGATGCTGTAGTCAGCTGCGGATTTGGATGTAGGCAAATTCCTGCTTTCTCGGTAGATAAAGCTACGGCGACGTCAGAAACGTCGCCGTAGCAATGTCTTACTTGCTGACGCTGACGCCGTAGAAGGAGTTCAAGCCAAATGGGCTGATCTTGAAATCCTGCACGTTGGCGCGCATGGGTTGGAACACCGTCGAGTGAGCGATAGGTGTCATGGGCACAGCATCTTTGAGCACGTGTTGCGCTTGTTTGTAGAGCTCGGTGCGCTTGCCTTGGTCTGAAGTGCGCTTGGCTTGCTTGACGATGTCGTCAAACTTCTTGTCGCACCATTTGGAGAAGTTGTTGCCTTCCAGCGAGTCGCAGCCGAACAGCACGTTCAGCCAGTTGTCCGGATCACCATTGTCACCGCTCCAGCCAATCAGCATCGCCTGGTTCTCGCCACCTTTGGAGCGCTTGATGTACTCGCCCCACTCGTAGCTCTGGATCTTGACCTTGAGGCCGATCTTGGACCAGTCGGACTGCAGCATTTCTGCCATCAGTTTGGCGTTCGGGTTGTATGGACGCTGCACCGGCATCGCCCAGAGAACGATTTCGGTACCATCTTTCACGCCGGCTTCCTTGAGCAGCTCTTTGGCTTTCTCAGGGTTGTACGGCGCATCCTTGATGGTGGTGTCGTAGGACCACTGGGTCGGAGGCATGGCGTTGACGGCCAGTTGGCCAGCGCCCTGGTACACGGAGTCGATGATCTGTTGCTTGTTGACCGCCATGTCCAGTGCCTGGCGCACCTTCAGCTCGGCCAGCGGGTTCGCATCGGTTTGTCCCTTGACCTTGGGCATCACGTTGTAGGCGATGTAGCCCAGGTTGAAACCAGCCTGGTCAGGCAGCTTCAGGGTTTTGTCTTCACGCAGCGCCTTCAGGTCGGCCGGACGAGGGAACAGGGTGACCTGGCACTCGTTCTTCTTCAGCTTCTGGATACGTACCGACGGGTCGGTGGTGATGGCGAAGATCAGGTTGTCGATCTTCACGTCGTCAGGCTTCCAGTAGTCCTTGTTCCCGGAGTAGCGGATGTTGGAGTCTTTCTGGTAGCTCTTGAATACGAACGGGCCGGTGCCGATCGGCTTCTGGTTGATGTCGGCAGCCTTGCCTTCCTTGAGCAGCTGGGCAGCGTACTCGGCGGACTGGATCGAGGCGAAGCTCATGGCCATGTTCTGGATGAACGCGGCATCAACGTCTTTGAGGGTGAACTTGACAGTTTTGTCGTCGACTTTATCGATCTTGGTGATGTTGGTATCCATCCCCATGTCGGTGAAGTACGGGAATTCGGTCGGGTAGGCTTTGCGGAACGGGTCATCCTTGTTAATCATGCGATTAAAGGTGAACAGCACGTCGTCGGCGTTGAACTCACGAGTCGGCTTGAAATACGGGGTGGTGTGGAACTTGACGCCTTCACGCAAGTGGAAGGTGTAGGTCAGGCCGTCATCGGAGACGTCCCAACTGGTTGCCAGACCAGGAATAACGGCGGTGCCGCCGCGCTCGAACTGCGTCAGGCGGTTGAACATGGTTTCTGCAGAGGCGTCGAAGTCGGTTCCGGTGGTGTATTGACCTGGATCGAAACCGGCCGGGCTCCCTTCGGAGCAGAACACCAGGTTAGTCGCTGCTTGGGCGAACGGTGCGCTGGCTAGCAAGCTTGCGCCAACTAAGAACGGAATGACCGCGTGTTTAAGCATGGTGGCCTCATGATTTGTTGTCATTTTTGGAATTAGAGGACGACCTCGTGAGTCGTGCCTGCGGATACTTATGCAGGGGCCATACCCAATGCAAGATCCAGAGTGACTGCAAGCCTTAAACGGTGGTACGAACGTACCTTAATGTCGCATTTGTATAAATCCTGACTTATTTTACCGTTTGCGCGACATTTTCACGGTGCAAACGACGCACTTTCACGGTGCGTCCTGAGCGCAGGGTGCTCCCGATCAGGGCGGGGTGTTACTTATTTATACCCCGTTTTGTGAGGTGGGTATGGCGTGAATAAGAGTGGTTATTGTTGCACCGATAGTGGCCAATCAATCTCAGTTGCACCCGGTGCAACTGCCGGCTTTTCTCAGTGGACTCTCCAGTTATAGCTCATGCCTGAAAACAGCCCCCCCCTCAAAAAAAAAAGAAACGGCGATCATGTGAGTGATCGCCGTTTTTTTTATTTAGAGGCTATCGAATCAAGGCATCAGCACTTCAATCGATCCATCGGCGGTCATGCTGACCTGGCTGGTGCCGGCTTCAACATCTGGCGTCACTGGTGCGGCGTCCATGGCGGCGGCTTTCATCATCATCGGCGCGCGCAGGTAAGGCTGTGGATAACCGTTGCTGTTGAGGTTCAGGTTGACGATTTTGTAGCTCTTGCCGCCGAGGGCGTCGGTGGCCAGTTGGGCGCGGGCCTTGAAGGCGGTCACGGCGTCCTTGAGCAGGGCGTCTTCGCTGGCTTTGCGGGTCGGGGTGGCGATGGCGAAGTCCATGCCGCCCATTTTCAGGTCGGTGAGCAGTTCGCCGGTCAGCTTCGACAGCGCGGCGAAGTCCGAGCTTTCCAGGCGCAATTCGGCGCGCTCGCGCCAGCCGGTGATTTTCTGGCCTTTGGTATCGTAGATCGGGTAGCTGTTGCGACTGCCCTGACGCAGGGTGATGTCCTTGACTTTCTTGGCCTGGGCCAGCGCCTTGTTCATTGCAGTGCTGACGTCGGCGGCGAGTTTGGCCGGGTCGCTGTTCTGTTCTTCGGTGTAGAGGGTCACGATCATCAAGTCGCGGGCCACTTCCTGACTGACTTCGGCGCGCAGGGAAATCTGGTTGTAATGCAGCTCGTCGGCAGCCAGGGCCGGGAGGCTGGCGACGGTGCCAGCACTCAGGGCGAGGAGGGCGGCGCTGCGGCGGAATCTGTACATGAAGGCTCCTTGAAAGGTGCGCAGGGGTATGGTCCGGGCCTGCGTGAAACCATCAGACTCTAGCTTTTATGTTCCGGTTCGCACAGTTACAACTTCTATACAGATCGAGGCACCTGTAGTCCTTGTAGGAGCTGGCTTGCCAGCGAAATCGGTGGATCATTCAAAATAAGCGTTGAATGACACGCAGCCCTCGCTGGCAAGCCAGCTCCTACAAGAGGCGTCTTGAAGCATTCCATGCGTGTGGCCGTTTGCCGCACTTTTGCCTGTCAGCCCCCGCGCTTGGTTATACTCCCTGCGATCCGCCTGGAGCGCTCATCAGGAGAGCTCATGCTCGCCCCCGTTCAAATCACTTCCGCCACTCGCCAGAACCTCTGGCGGCTGACGTTCATCCGCACCTTGGTGCTGGCCGCACAGGCCGGTTCCGTGGGCCTGGCCTACTGGCTCCAATTGCTGCCACTGCCCTGGTTTCAATTGGCCGCGACCCTCGGTTGTTCGATGCTGTTGTGCGTGTTCACGGCGATTCGCCTGCGTACCTCGTGGCCGGTGACCGAGCTCGAATACGCCGTGCAACTGGCCTGCGACCTGTTTATCCACAGCGCCTTGCTGTATTTCTCCGGCGGCTCGACCAACCCCTTCGTCTCCTATTACCTGGTGCCGCTGACCATTGCCGCGGTGACGTTGCCATGGCGTTATTCGGTGATCCTGTCGGGTATCGCGCTGACGATGTACACGCTGTTGCTGGCACAGTTCTACCCACTGCAAACCTTCCCGATCGCTCGGGAAAACCTGCAGGTGTACGGGATGTGGTTGAGCTTCGCCCTCGCCGCCGCAGTGATCACGTTCTTCGCCGCGCGCATGGCCGAAGAGCTGCGCCGTCAGGAAGAACTGCGCGCCATTCGTC
Source organism: Pseudomonas sp. P1_C12 (assembly GCF_056406435.1). Lineage (NCBI taxonomy): Bacteria > Pseudomonadati > Pseudomonadota > Gammaproteobacteria > Pseudomonadales > Pseudomonadaceae > Pseudomonas > Pseudomonas sp. P1_C12. The sequence goes on from NZ_JBFUAE010000005.1 coordinate 140,443, forward strand.
GCGAAGAAGGCCTGCGCGATCAGCAACTGCTGGCCGTCGCCACCCAGGCCGCCGGTGCGGCCCATGAACTGGGCACGCCGCTGGCGACCATGAGTGTGCTACTCAAGGAAATGCGTCAGGACCACCATGACCCGATGTTGCAAGATGACCTGAGCGTGCTGCAGGATCAGGTCAAGTTGTGTAAAGAGACCTTGCAGCATCTGGTGCGCGCCGCCGAGGCCAATCGCCGGTTGGCGGTGGAGATGCAGGACGTCACCGATTGGCTCGACGAAGCCCTCAATCGCTGGCACCTGATGCGCCCGGAGGCCAGTTATCGCTTCCAGCGCCTCGGCCAGGGCGCGGTACCGCGCATGGCGCCGCCGCCGGACTTGACCCAGGCTTTGCTGAATCTGTTGAACAACGCCGCCGATGCCTGCCCCGAAGGGCTGCAAGTGACGCTGGACTGGGATTGGGAAAACCTCACCATCAGCATTCGTGACCACGGCGCCGGTGTGCCGCTGGCCATCGCCGAGCAAATCGGCAAACCGTTTTTTACCACCAAGGGCAAAGGCTTCGGCCTGGGCCTGTTTTTGAGCAAGGCCAGCGTGACACGCGCCGGCGGCTCAGTGAAACTCTACAGTCATGAGGAAGGCGGCACGCTCACCGAGCTGCGCCTGCCCCGTGTCGCCCGAGGAGACGAACATGAGTGAAGAGATCCAAGTCGAAGGCGAAGAACTGCCGCATTTGCTGCTGGTCGATGACGACGCCACGTTCACCCGCGTCATGGCCCGCGCCATGGCCCGCCGCGGTTTTCGCGTCAGCACTGCCAGTTCCGCCGAAGAAGGCCTGGAACTGGCCAAGGCCGATCTGCCGGATTACGCCGCCCTGGACCTGAAGATGGACGGCGATTCCGGCCTGGTGCTGCTGCCCAAGTTGCTGGAAATGGACCCGGAAATGCGCGTGGTGATCCTCACCGGTTATTCGAGCATTGCCACCGCCGTCGAGGCGATCAAGCGCGGTGCCTGCAACTACCTGTGCAAACCGGCGGACGCCGACGACGTGCTGGCGGCGCTGCTGTCCGAACACGCTGACCTCGACAGCCTGGTGCCGGAAAACCCGATGTCCGTGGACCGCCTGCAGTGGGAGCACATCCAGCGCGTGCTGACCGAGCACGAAGGCAACATCTCGGCCACGGCCCGTGCCCTGGGCATGCACCGTCGCACCCTGCAGCGCAAACTGCAGAAGCGTCCCGTTCGCCGCTGAACCTGCGCTGAACGAATGCAGGCCGTATCTCACGACAAACCGAACCGATCATCTATGATCGGTTCGTGCGTGTTCTTTTCTCTATCGAGCCTTATCCATGAATCAGAACGCTGAGTATTCTGCGGTCAACGACGCCGTGCGCGGGCAGTTTTTTCGCAAAGTGTGGGCGATGATCACGCCTTACTGGCGCAGTGAGGAGAAGGTCAAGGCCTGGACGCTGCTGATCGCGGTGATTGCGTTGTCGCTGATCAGTGTGGGGATCTCGGTGTGGTTCAACACCTGGTACAAGGATTTCTACAACGCCCTGCAAAAGAAGGACGAGGCGGCGTTCTGGCAACTGATCCTGTACTTCTGCGCGATTGCGGCGGTGGCGATCGTCGGTGCGGTGTATCGGCTCTACCTGACGCAGATGCTGACGATCCGCTGGCGGGCATGGCTTACGGAAAAGCACTTTGCGCGCTGGCTCGCCGACAAGAATTACTACCAGCTGGAGCAGGGCGGTTACACCGATAACCCGGACCAGCGGATTTCCGAAGACCTCAACAACTTCACCTCCAACACCCTTGAGTTGGGGATCGGGTTGCTGCGCAATATCGTCAGCCTGGTGTCGTTCTCGATCATTCTGTGGGGCGTGTCGGGCAGCATTGAAGTATTCGGCATCACCATTCCCGGCTACATGTTCTGGTGCGTGCTGGTTTACGCCGTGGTGGGCAGTTGGCTGACGCATTTGATCGGTCGTCGCCTGATCGGCCTGAACAACCAGCAACAACGCTTCGAAGCCGACCTGCGTTTCTCCATGGTGCGGATTCGCGAGAATGCCGAAAGCATCGCGTTGTACAACGGCGAGCCGAACGAAAATCGTCGGTTGAGCAGTCGCTTCGGGATGGTCTGGCATAACTTCTGGGACATCATGAAGGTGTCCAAGCGCCTGACATTCTTCACCGCCGGTTACAGTCAGGCCGCCATCATTTTCCCCTTCATGGTTGCCGCGCCGCGTTACCTCTCCGGAAAGATCGAACTGGGCGAGCTGATGCAAATCAGCTCGGCATTTGGCAATGTGCAGGAGAGTTTCAGCTGGTTCATCAGCGCGTACCAGAGCCTCGCTTCCTGGCGCGCCACCTGCGATCGTCTGCTGAGCTTCCACCAGGCCATGCGTGACAACGAAGAGCGTGCGCCGGCCATCGACGTACAGAATTCGGGCTCGGTGCTGAAGGTGCACAACCTCGGCCTCGACCTGGCTGAAGGTCGTCACCTGCTGACCAACGCCGACATGACCGTGGAGGAGGGCGACCGTGTGATGCTCAGCGGTCGTTCCGGCAGCGGCAAGTCGACCTTGTTGCGGGCGATGGGCCATCTGTGGCCGGCCGGCCACGGCAGTATTCGCCTGCCAGCGGCGCGTTACCTGTTCCTGCCGCAAAAACCGTATTTGCCGATTGGCACCCTGCGTGATGTTCTCAGTTATCCACAGGCTGGCGATATCTATCCGAACGAACGCTACGTGCAGGTCTTGGAAACCTGTCGCTTGCCGCACCTGATTGCCCGTCTCGACGAAGCCAACCACTGGCAGCGCATGTTGTCCCCGGGTGAGCAGCAGCGCCTGGCCTTTGCCCGTGCGCTGCTTTATGCACCGCAATGGCTGTACATGGACGAAGCGACCTCGGCGATGGACGAAGAGGACGAGGCCACGCTGTATCAGGCGCTGATCGACGAGTTGCCGGGGTTGAGCATTGTCAGCGTCGGCCATCGCAGCAGCTTGAAGCGCTTCCACCCACGGCACATCCGTATCGAGAATGGCCATCTGGTGGACCAGGCCGTGACCGCATAAACACCGAAGGTCCCTGTAGGAGCTGCCGCAGGCTGCGATCTTTTGATCTTGAAAAATCAAAGTCAAAAGATCGCAGCCTGCGGCAGCTCCTACAGGAGGTGTGGTGATCGTACAACCGCGTTGCGCTATGATGCGCTTTCAGCAGCCGAACTTTTCGAGACAGATGTTCACCATGGAAAACCCGAACGACGCACCACGCCTCCCACGCAAGCGCCGCAGCCTCGCTCAGGAACTGGTGACGGTGCTGTCCGAGCAGATCCGCGACGGTCATCTCAAGCGTGGCGACAAGTTGCCCACCGAGTCGGCCATCATGGATGCCCATGGCGTCAGCCGCACCGTGGTGCGCGAAGCGATTTCCCGTTTGCAGGCGGCCGGCCAGGTGGAAACCCGCCACGGTATCGGCACCTTCGTGCTCGACACGCCGAGCCCTAGCGGTTTCCGTATCGACCCGGCGACCGTGGTGACCTTGCGAGATGTGCTGGCGATCCTGGAGCTGCGCATCAGTCTCGAAGTGGAGTCTGCCGGGCTGGCGGCGCAACGCCGCAGTCCGGAGCAACTGGCCAACATGCGCGCCGCCCTCGATGCGTTGAACGAAAGCGCCGCTCATGCCAGTGATGCCGTGGCGTCGGACTTCGCCTTCCACCTCGAAATCGCGTTGTCCACCGGCAACCGCTACTTCACCGACATCATGACCCACCTGGGCACCAGCATCATCCCGCGCACCCGGCTGAATTCCGCGCGCCTGGCCCATGACGACCAGCAGCACTACATGAGTCGCCTGAGCCGTGAGCACGAGGAAATCTACGACGCCATTGCCCGTCAGGATTCCGATGCGGCGCGGGCGGCCATGCGTTTGCACCTGACCAACAGCCGTGAACGGTTGCGTCATGCCCATGAAGAGGCTGAGGCGCAGCGGGGTTAGGGGAGTTCAGGGTTGCTCACCGGCACCGTGACGTAATCGACATACTCAATGGTGTTGTCACTCAGTACTTTGAATTTTTTCCGGGTCACCTCCCAGGTGTTTCCCGGCACCGATTCAAATTCGATCCAGTCTCCGATATTTACATGCAAGTCGAAGTCCATCGGCATCTCTCTGGCTGCGAGCCTGGATACGGTTGGGAAGGTAAATCGAGATCTAGTTTTCATGAGGGGGTTCCCTGGCAGTGATTGAGCCCTCGATTTAGCCTTCTTCAGCGATTACTCATAACTATTAGAAATACCAGTTTTGATGGACGGTACCCCTGCACCTCCTGATTTTCACCGTACACGGCGTACCAAGGCCGAGCATCCCCCCTGCAGTCTAATCGCGTCCAATGTTAGGACAACGTATCTCTCTTTAAGCAATCGATCCTCGAACAGCCCATTTTCGTGCCAGATTTACGGGCGCTTTAGCCTGTTGTCGAACAATTTTCACCCCCAGCGATGAAATGCAGTTGACGGTTGTATTTTAAGTTGTACGATGACCTACAACTTCAGCGCAGGCTGAACGGTTTTCTCACACATAACGTCGCTACCCAGGGTGTTCGAATAATGAATCCACAAGAACTGAAGTCCATCCTCTCTGCCGGTCTGCTGTCTTTCCCGGTCACCGATTTCAATGCTCAGGGCGACTTCAATCGCGCGGGTTACATCAAGCGTCTCGAATGGCTGGCCCCATACGGCGCCTCGGCGCTGTTCGCTGCGGGCGGCACCGGTGAGTTTTTCTCTCTGGCGGCCAGCGAATATTCGGAAATCATCAAGACCGCCGTCGACACCTGCGCCACCAGCGTGCCGATTCTGGCTGGCGTGGGCGGTTCGACCCGTCAAGCCATCGAATACGCTCAGGAAGCCGAGCGTCTGGGCGCCAAAGGTCTGTTGCTGCTGCCGCACTACCTGACCGAAGCCAGCCAGGACGGCGTTGCCGCCCACGTTGAAGCCGTGTGCAAATCGGTCAACATCGGCGTGGTGGTCTACAACCGTAACGTCTGCCGCCTGACCGCGCCGTTGCTGGAACGTCTGGCCGAGCGCTGCCCGAACCTGATCGGCTACAAGGATGGCCTGGGTGATATCGAGTTGATGGTGTCGATCCGTCGCCGCCTCGGTGATCGCTTCAGCTATCTGGGTGGCTTGCCGACCGCCGAAGTCTACGCCGCCGCCTACAAGGCCCTGGGCGTACCGGTCTACTCCTCGGCGGTGTTCAACTTCATCCCGAAAACCGCGATGGACTTCTACCACGCGATCGCTCGTGAAGATCATGCCACCGTCGGCAAGATCATCGACGACTTCTTCCTGCCGTACCTGGACATCCGTAACCGCAAGGCTGGTTATGCCGTGAGCATCGTCAAGGCCGGGGCAAAAATTGCCGGCTACGACGCAGGTCCTGTGCGCGCACCGCTGACCGATCTGACCGGCGAAGAGTACGAAATGCTCGCCGCGTTGATCGACAAGCAAGGTGCGCAATAACACATCCGATTTAACAAGGCCGCTGAGTAATCAGCGGCCTTTTGCGTGAGGAGAACATCTCGTGGCAGAAGCAAAGCGTTTTGATAACTACATCAATGGTGAATGGGTCGCGGGCAGTGATTACTGCGCCAACATCAACCCGTCCGAACTGACCGACACCATTGGCAACTACGCCAAAGCCGATCTGGCTCAGGTCCACGCCGCCATCGACGCTGCTCGCGCCGCGTTCCCGGCCTGGTCCGTTTCGGGCATCCAGGCACGTCACGATTCGCTGGATAAAGTCGGCACTGAAATCCTCGCCCGTCGCGAAGAGCTCGGCACCCTGCTGGCCCGGGAAGAGGGCAAGACCCTGCCTGAAGCCATCGGTGAAGTGACCCGCGCCGGCAACATCTTCAAATTCTTCGCCGGCGAGTGCCTGCGCCTCTCCGGTGACTATCTGCCGTCGGTGCGTCCGGGCGTCAACGTTGAAGTCACTCGCGAAGCCCTTGGCGTGGTCGGTCTGATCACCCCGTGGAACTTCCCGATTGCCATCCCGGCATGGAAAATCGCTCCGGCCCTGGCCTACGGCAACTGCGTCGTGCTCAAGCCGGCGGACCTGGTTCCGGGTTGCGCCTGGGCCCTGGCCGAAATCATCTCCCGCGCAGGCTTCCCGGCCGGTGTGTTCAACCTGGTGATGGGCAGCGGTCGCGTGGTGGGCGATGCACTGGTCAACAGCCCGAAAGTCGATGGCATCAGCTTCACCGGTTCCGTGGGCGTGGGTCGTCAGATCGCCGTCAACTGCGTGTCGCGCCAGGCCAAGGTTCAGCTGGAAATGGGTGGCAAGAACCCGCAGATCATTCTCGACGACGCCGACCTCAAGCAAGCGGTCGAACTGTCGGTACAGAGCGCGTTCTACTCCACCGGCCAGCGTTGCACCGCTTCCAGCCGCTTTATCGTCACCGCTGGCATCCACGACCAGTTCGTCGAAGCCATGGCCGAGCGCATGAAGTCGATCAAGGTCGGTCACGCCTTGAAAGCCGGAACCGATATCGGTCCGGTGGTCTCGCAAGCACAACTTGAACAGGACATGAAGTACATCGATATCGGCCAGTCCGAAGGTGCACGTCTGGTCAGCGGCGGTGGTCTGGTGACCTGCGATACCGAAGGCTACTTCCTCGCGCCAACCCTGTTTGCCGACAGCGAAGCCTCGATGCGCATCAGCCGTGAAGAGATCTTCGGTCCGGTGGCCAACATCGTCCGCGTCGCCGATTACGAAGCAGCCCTGGCCATGGCCAACGACACCGAGTTCGGTCTGTCGGCGGGCATCGCTACCACGTCCTTGAAGTACGCCAACCACTTCAAGCGCCACTCCCAGGCAGGGATGGTGATGGTCAACCTGCCGACGGCCGGCGTGGATTACCACGTTCCGTTCGGTGGGCGTAAAGGTTCATCCTATGGATCACGTGAGCAAGGTCGCTATGCGCAAGAGTTTTACACCGTTGTGAAGACTGCCTACATCGGTTGATTCACCGCAATACCCCTGTAGGAGCTGCCGCAGGCTGCGATCTTTGCTTTTAAAAATCAAAAGATCGCAGCCTCGTTTCACTCGACAGCTCCTACGGGGAACAACCAAAGATTCACCCCGCATAAAAATAATCAGTGGGAGTACATCTACATGCAATCGACCCAAAAGCCGACTCACGTCCGCTATTTGATCCTGCTCATGCTGTTTCTGGTGACCACGATCAACTACGCCGACCGGGCTACCATTGCAATCGCCGGCTCCAGCCTGCAGAAAGACCTGGGCATTGATGCCGTTACCCTCGGCTACATCTTCTCCGCATTCGGTTGGGCCTACGTGGCCGGGCAAATCCCCGGTGGCTGGCTGCTGGACCGTTTCGGTTCGAAAAAAATCTACGCGTTGAGTATCTTCACCTGGTCACTGTTCACCGTGCTGCAGGGCTATGTCGGCGAGTTCGGCATGTCCACGGCAGTGGTTGCGCTGTTCATGCTGCGCTTCCTGGTGGGCCTGGCTGAAGCGCCATCCTTCCCCGGCAACGCACGTATCGTAGCGGCCTGGTTCCCGACCGCTGAGCGCGGCACTGCCTCGGCGATCTTCAACTCGGCGCAATACTTCGCCACGGTACTGTTCGCACCGCTGATGGGCTGGATCGTCTACAGCTTCGGCTGGCAGCACGTGTTCATCGTCATGGGCGTGATCGGCATCATCTTCTCCGGGATCTGGCTGAAGGTTATCCACAGCCCGCGTCAGCACCCGATGATCAATGATGCCGAGTTCAAGCACATCGCCGACAACGGCGGCATGGTCGACATGGACCAGGACAAGGGCAAAGGCAAGAAGACCGATGGTCCGAAGTGGGACTACATCCGGCAGTTGCTGACCAACCGCATGATGCTCGGCGTATACCTGGGCCAATACTGCATCAACGGCATCACCTACTTCTTCCTGACCTGGTTCCCGGTGTACCTGGTGCAGGAACGCGGCATGACCATTCTCAAGGCCGGTTTCATTGCGTCCTTGCCGGCGATCTGCGGCTTCATCGGTGGTGTGCTCGGCGGGGTGATTTCCGATTACCTGCTGCGCAAAGGCCATTCCCTGACCTTCGCCCGCAAGGCGCCGATCATTGCCGGCCTGCTGGTTTCCAGCAGCATCGTGGCCTGCAACTACGTGGATGTTGAATGGATGGTGGTCGGCTTCATGGCCCTGGCGTTCTTCGGCAAAGGAGTGGGTGCACTGGGTTGGGCGGTGGTGTCCGACACCTCGCCGAAGCAGATCGCCGGCCTGAGCGGTGGCCTGTTCAACACCTTCGGTAACATTGCATCCATCACCACTCCGATCGTGATCGGCTACATCATCAGCTCCACCGGTTCGTTCAAATGGGCGTTGGTGTTCGTTGGTTGCAACGCTTTGGTCGCGGTGTTCAGCTATCTGGTGATCGTGGGCCCGATCAAACGTGTGGTGCTCAAAGAGCCACCAGCGAACGGTACTGAAGCCCCTGGCAAATTGTCTCAAGCGCATTCCTGAGGAGCGGCGTCATGCAGTTGATTGAACATTCCGACTCGCCGCGCTACATCCGCCTGCACGAGCGGGATAACGTGGTCATCGTGGTCAATGATCAGGGCGTACCAGCCGGTACCGAGTTTGCGGACGGCCTGGTCACCGTGGACTTCGTGCCGCAGAGCCACAAGGTCACCCTGGAAGACATTCCCGAAGGTGGCCAGGTGATTCGTTACGGCCAGGTCATTGGCTATGCCTTGCAGCCGATTCCCCGTGGCAGTTGGGTCAAGGAAGATCAACTGCGCATGCCGACCGCGCCACCGCTGGACAGCCTGCCGCTGTCCACCGATGTGCCGGCCGCGCAGGCACCGCTGGAAGGCTTCACTTTCGAGGGTTATCGCAACGCCGACGGCACCGTCGGCACGCGCAACATTCTCGGCATCACTACCACCGTACAGTGCGTGACCGGGGTGCTGGATCATGCGGTCAAGCGCATCAAGGATGAGTTGCTGCCCAAGTACCCGCACGTCGATGACGTGGTGGCGCTGACCCACAGCTACGGCTGTGGCGTGGCGATCACTGCGACTGACGCATACATCCCGATCCGCACCGTGCGCAACCTGGCCCGCAACCCGAACCTGGGCGGCGAAGCCCTGGTGATCAGCCTGGGCTGCGAGAAATTGCAGGCCGGGCAGGTGATGCACGACAACGACAGCTCGGTGGATCTGAGCGAGCCATGGTTGTACCGCTTGCAGGATTCCAGCCACGGCTTCACCGAGATGATCGAGCAGATCATGGAACTGGCCGAGACGCGCTTGAAGAAGCTCGATCAGCGTCGCCGGGAAACCGTGCCGGCGTCCGAGCTGATCCTGGGCATGCAATGCGGCGGCAGTGATGCGTTCTCCGGTATCACCGCCAACCCGGCACTCGGTTATGCCTCGGACCTGCTGCTGCGGGCCGGTGCGACGGTGATGTTTTCCGAAGTCACCGAAGTGCGCGATGCCATTTATCTGCTGACCTCCCGCGCGGAAAACCAGGACGTCGCCCAGGAACTGGTGCGGGAAATGGACTGGTACGACCGCTACCTGGCCAAGGGTGAAGCAGATCGTAGCGCCAACACCACGCCGGGCAACAAGAAGGGCGGGTTGTCGAACATTGTCGAGAAGTCCTTGGGCTCGATCGTCAAGTCCGGCAGCAGCGCGATCAATGGCGTGCTTGGCCCTGGCGAGCGCTTCAAACGCAAAGGCCTGATCTTCTGCGCGACCCCGGCCAGTGACTTTGTCTGTGGGACCTTGCAGCTGGCGGCGGGGATGAACCTGCATGTGTTCACCACCGGTCGTGGTACGCCTTACGGGTTGGCCATGGCCCCGGTCGTCAAGGTATCGACCCGGACTGAATTGGCGCAGCGCTGGCCTGACCTGATCGATATCGACGCCGGGCGTATTGCCACCGGGCGCGCATCGATCGAGGAACTGGGCTGGGAGCTGTTCCATTACTACCTGGATGTGGCTAGCGGCAAGAAACAGACATGGGCCGAGCAGCACAAGCTGCATAACGACATCACCTTGTTCAACCCGGCGCCGATCACCTGATACTGCATTGCCCGGGAAAAGATCGCAGCCTGCGGCAGCTCCTACAGAGCACGATTTTCCCTGTAGGAGCTGCCGCAGGCTGCGATCTTTTGATCTTAATGCGCTCGTGTGGCTTATCATTAGCCCCCTAACGACGCCCACCCCAAGGTCCTCCCGGCATGCTGGCAATTTTCCTCGAAACCCTGAACATCACCGCGCCGGTGTTTGCCATGCTGTTTTTGGGGGTGCTGCTCAAGCGCATCGACTGGATCAACGACAACTTCATCCACACGGCGTCGGCACTGGTGTTCAACGTCACCATGCCGGCGTTGCTGTTTCTGGGCATCCTGCATGCTGACCTGCGCGCGGCATTGCAGCCGGCGCTGCTGATCTATTTCTCCGTGGCGACGCTGGTGTGTTTTGCCATTGCCTGGGGTTGGGCGATCTGGAAGTGCCCGCGGGAAGATCGCGGGATCTACACCCAGGGCGCCTTTCGCGGTAACAACGGGGTCATCGGCCTGGCGCTGGCGGCCAGCATGTACGGCGACTACGGGATTTCCCTCGGGGCGATCCTCGCGGCACTGGTGATCCTGTTTTACAACACCCTCTCGACTATCGTGCTGGCGGTCTACAGTCCGGTGATCAAATCCGATCCTTGGAGCATCTGCAAAAGCGTGTTCAGCAATCCGCTGATCATCAGCGTGATTGCGGCTGCACCCTTCGCCTATTTCAAGATCGGCTTGCCCGGCTGGCTGGAGACCTCCGGCCAGTACCTGGCGCAAACCACGCTGCCGCTGGCGCTGATCTGCATCGGCGGCACGCTGTCCCTGGCGGCACTGCGCAAAAGCGGTAACATGGCGCTGAGTTCAAGCCTGGTGAAGATGATCGGCCTGCCGGTGCTGGCAACGCTGGGGGCATGGCTGTGGGGCTTTCGTGGGGCGGAACTGGGGATTCTGTTTCTGTACTTCGGTAGCCCGACCGCCGCTGCCAGTTTCGTCATGGCCCGGGCGGCGGATGGCAATCACGAACTGGCGGCGGCGATTATCGTGATCACTACGTTGATGGCGGCTGTCACCACCAACATCGGGATCTTCTTCTTGCAGTGGGGTGGCTGGATTTAGCGCCCCTGTTCATCGGCCAGGGTTTTGCACGCCGGTTCGATAACCGGAGGCGCCTGGGTCGGATAGTGCGTGGGCATGACCTGCACCGGGGTTGTCACGACGAAGCCATCGGCAAAGGTCGTTTCGACAAAGGTCGCTTTCCAGCCATTTTCCGGTGTGTCGATCTGCATGTCAGCGTTGAGCGGGTCTGTGAGCTTTACGTCTTCAGGCACGTACTGGACGCCACAGGGGTGACGAAAGTCCCGGGCGACCGGATTTATCGCCGTCCATTGAACGACTCGCACCGGTGCCTCGGAAAAGTGCAGCCCCATCCTTTGTGTTGAAACGTGCGGATTCGAGCGCATGGAAATGACCGGCAAAGGCTTGTTCTGTTGCCAGCGATTGATGACCGGTATCAGCGAGTTCTCGACGAACCGATTGATGCCGTAGTGGCTCGCATTGGGCGCGATTCGCAAGGCTTTCGGACCGGGTAGCTGATCGAAGAAAAACTGTGAATTGTCTGGCAGGAAAAAATCGTCGCTGCTGGCATTGACGATGTATTTCGGGATCGCCAGGCGATCGGCATAGCGGGTTTGCAAGTAGCTTAGCGGGTCTTCGATTTTCATCAGGTGTGCGAAGTTTTCAGTCTTGATTCGTTGGGTAATGCCCTCGTGATGGTAGTCAAAAAATGCCAGTGGCCAGTTCTTTCCGTAGGCCTGCCAGGTATGTTCAAGCACACTGTCCGTGCCCAGTACGTCGATCACAAACGGCACGATGGCTTTGATCCGCTCATCGGCAATCGCTGCCAGCCAGGTGGTCCAGCCACGTTTTGATGCGCCGCTGGCAATGAAACGGTCTATTCCCCAGGGTTGCAGCTCCTTTTGCGCGAGGTCCATGGCCTTGATCATCGACACCACCATGGGTAGGCGCACCGACATGTACGGGCGCTGGTACGGGTCATCGAGAAAGAGCTTCCAGCTGTGGGCGACGCTGGCATCTTCAGTGCGCGCAATGCCGTCGTCGGTATAGGTCAGGTACTGGTTCGGAACGTTGCTGACTGAAATGACAATCGTGCGTGTTTTACGCGCCACTTCAAGTGCCATGGCTTCGGTAAAGTCCGTCGGCTCGTCGGCGTTGTTTTGCCCTGCGTTAGGGGTTCCGTTATTGGCCACCAGCAGCGACTGGCCGCGCAGGGCATTGTCCGGGATGTAGATGTCCACGGTGTGTTTCCACTGTGCGGGGCTGACCAATCCTTGTGGCGACCATTGCTGGGAGGACAGGTCGAAACCGCGCTTTTCCACACCTGGAAATGATGTGTTGCCTTTGGCGGTGTAAACCAATGGATTGGCGTCTTCGGCTTTCGTGTAGCAGGCAAGCACTTCGCTGAAGTCTTGATTGCTGGCCTCGAAACACGCCTGGGCAGAGGCATGTATCGAGCTGCTGACGAGCAGGCTGGACAACATCAATTTCGACAATATGAACCTGGCGTTCAAGCGCATGGGAACCTTCCTTGTAAAGCTGGGAGAGGTTCGAGTCCTGGGTACAGCGACGCTGCACCGACCATCCCCCTGGTGGATTTTTGTCGGCGCAGTGTGTCGAAAAGAGGCTTGGGCGAACAGGGTTGGCGGGGTGTCTTTTATTGTCGAAATATGTGGTTGAACCGTTCAATCACAAGCGTTACCGAGGGCGGCGAACCACTCTGGCGATGGTGATCACTTCGGCGTCTGATAGCTGTCGATCACTTCCTGCGCTGCCCGAAACGCATCGATCGCCGCTGGCACACCGGCATACACCGCGCAATGCAGCAGTGCCTCGCGAATTTCTTCCACAGTGCAGCCGTTGTTCAGCGCACCGCGCACGTGACCTTTCAATTCCTGCGGGCACTTCAGTGCGGTCAGGGCCGCGAGGGTGATCAGGCTGCGGGTTTTCAGCGGCAGACCTTCGCGATTCCACACCCCGCCCCAGGCGTGTTCATTGACAAAGTCCTGCAGCGGCTGGGTGAACTCGGTGGCGTTGCCCAGTGCGCGGTCGACGAAGGCGTCGCCCATCACTTGGCGGCGGACTTCAACGCCGGTTTTTTTATTCTCGGTCATGGGACTTCCCTCTTATGGTGTTGGCGACGCCAGGCGCGTAGCGACGTGAACAGCAAAAACGCCACCAACGCCGGCAGGACGAAAAACAGCATCAAGTGTTCCAGCTTGCCGGCCAGTGGCATGCCGGTGGTGAACGACACCACGTGCAGTCCATAGGCCAGGTACAAACCCAGAAACAGCAGGCCTTCGGCGCGGGTCACCCGGTAGCCGGAGTAGAACACCGGCAGGCACAGCGCCGCGACGCCGAGCATCACCGGCAGGTCGAAATCCAGGGCGTTGGGCGACACCGACAGGGGCGACGGCGCCACCAGTGCGGTAAAGCCGAGCACGCCCAAGAGGTTGAACAGGTTGCTGCCAATCACGTTGCCCACGGCAATCTCGCGCTCGCCGCGCATTGCGGCGATCAACGAAGTGGCGAGCTCAGGCAGTGACGTGCTGACAGCGACGATGGTCAGGCCGATGATCCGCTCCGACAACCCCAAATCGGTGGCGACCGCAACCGCTGCACCCAGCAACAAGTGCCCGGCGTACACCAGCATCGCCAGTCCTGCGACGATCATCAGCAGGCTGCTCAACCATGGCGCTTGCGGGTGGTGGTCATGGCTCGATACCGGCCGTGCCGAGTGTCGCGACTGGCGCAGCAACAAGCCCAGGTAAATCGCCAGTGCCGCAAGCAATATCATGCCGTCGGCCCGGGTCAGTTCTTCATTCCAGGCGAGTACGAACACCAACAGGCTGGCGCCGATCATCAACGGAATATCCAGACGCACCAGTTGTCGGGAAACCCTCAACGGAATGATCAGCGCGGACAACCCGAGGGTGACGAGGATGTTGAAAATGCTGCTGCCAATCACGCTGCCGACCGCGATGTCGGCATTGTGTGCCAGGGTCGCTTGCAGGCTGACTGCCATCTGCGGTGCGCTGCTGCCGAGGGCGACGATGGTCAGGCCGATGATCAGCGGGCGTATGTGCAACCTTGCGGCAATGCGTACTGCAGCGCGCACCATCAATTCGGCGCCGACAATCAGCAGGAGCAATCCGCTGAGCAATTCGATCACGCTGATCAGGGGTAAATCGGCTAATCCGAAAATGGTCGGGGCTCCATCGGTCAGTCGTCGAGGGCTTGTACGCGAACCCGTGCGGTGCCGCTTTTGAGCATGCCCAGGCGCGCGGCGGCTTCGTGGGACAGGTCGATCAGGCGGCCACGGGTGTGCGGCCCGCGATCATTGATGCGCACCACGCAGGATTTGTCGTTATTCAGATTGGTCACCTTCACCCGCGTACCGAAGGGTAGCTGGCGATGGGCGGCAGTCATGGAATTCTTGTCGAAACGCTCGCCGTTGGCGGTACGTTTGCCTTGGTGTTTGGCGCCGTAATACGAAGCCACGCCGGTTTTGTCGTAGCCATGCGGATCGACGGTGTCGGTGCTGGCGCAACCGGCCAGGAGCGAGAGGAGGGCGCAGGTGCTGAGTAGACGCTTCATTTTGGCGTTCCAAAAAACAAATGTGGGAGCGGCGGTGCGACGATTCGACTTGCTCGCGAATGCATTCTGACAGTCAACATTGAATTGAGTGCCAAACCGCATTCGTCGGAACGCCGCCCGGAGCAAGCCCGCTCCCACAGGAGAATGGAGCCAGATTTTAGAGCTGGCTCCATTCTCATCAGCCTTCGAGCTTGCTTTTCAGCAGTTCGTTGACTTGTTGCGGGTTGGCCTTGCCTTTGGAGGCTTTCATGGCCTGGCCGACGAAGAAGCCGAACATTTTGCCGCGCTTGGCTTCGTCTGCCGCGCGGTATTGCTCGACCTGTTCGGCGTTGGCTGCGAGCATTTCGTCCAGCACCGCCGAGATGGCGCCGGTGTCGGTCACTTGCTTGAGGCCGCGCTTGTCGATGATTTCGTCCGCGCTGCCTTCGCCGTTGGCCATTGCTTCGAACACCACCTTGGCGATCTTGCCGGAGATGGTGTTGTCCTTGATGCGCAACAGCATGCCGCCCAGAAGCTCGGCGGAAACCGGCGACTCTTCGATGTCCAGGCCTTGCTTGTTGAGCAGGCTGCCCAACTCGACCATCACCCAGTTCGCCGCCAGTTTGGCGTCGCCGCCGATGCTCGCGACTTTTTCGAAGTAGTCGGCTTGCTCACGGCTGGTGGCCAGGACGCTGGCGTCGTAGACCGACAGACCGAACTGCTCCTGGAAGCGCTCGCGCTTCTGCGGTGGCAATTCCGGAAGGGTGGCGCGCACGTCGTCGAGGAACGAGTTCTCGATGACTACCGGCAGCAGGTCCGGATCGGGGAAGTAACGGTAGTCGTTGGCTTCCTCTTTGCTGCGCATCGGACGGGTTTCGTCCTTGTTCGGATCGTACAGGCGGGTCTGCTGGATCACTTTTCCGCCGTCTTCGATCAGCTCGATCTGACGCTGGATCTCGGAGTTGATCGCCTTCTCGATGAAACGGAACGAGTTGACGTTCTTGATCTCGCAGCGGGTGCCGAATTCGACCTGGCCTTTCGGACGGATCGACACGTTGCAGTCGCAACGCAGCGAGCCTTCGGCCATGTTGCCGTCGCAGATGCCCAAGTAGCGCACCAGCGCGTGGATCGCCTTGACGTAAGCCACGGCTTCCTTGGCACTGCGCATGTCCGGCTCGGAGACGATTTCCAGCAACGGCGTGCCGGCACGGTTCAGGTCGATGCCGCTGGCGCCGCTGAATTCTTCGTGCAGGCTCTTGCCGGCGTCTTCTTCCAGATGCGCGCGAGTGATGCCGACACGTTTGACCGTGCCGTCTTCGAGGGCGATGTCCAGGTGGCCCTTGCCGACGATCGGCAATTCCATCTGGCTGATCTGATAGCCCTTCGGCAGATCCGGGTAGAAATAGTTTTTACGGGCGAACACGTTGTGCTGGCCGATCTCGGCGTCAATCGCCAAGCCGAACATCACCGCCATGCGCACCGCTTCCTGGTTCAGCACCGGCAATACGCCGGGCATGCCGAGGTCTACCAGGCTGGCCTGGGTGTTCGGCTCGGAACCGAAGGTGGTGGAGCTACCGGAAAAGATTTTCGACCGGGTGGTGAGCTGGGTATGAATCTCCAGCCCGATCACGACTTCCCATTGCATGTGTTTCTCCTCAGAAGCCGGTTGGGGTGCGGGTGTGCCAGTCAGTGTTTTGCTGATACTGATGGGCAACGTTCAACAGGCGACCTTCCTGGAAATACGGAGCGAGCAGTTGCACGCCGACCGGCAGGCCATCGACAAAACCTGCCGGCATGGACAAGCCCGGCAGACCGGCGAGGTTGGCGGTGATGGTGTAGACGTCTTCCAGGTAGGCGGCGACCGGGTCGCTGTTCTTGGCGCCGAGCTTCCAGGCCGGGTTCGGCGTGGTTGGGCCGAGGATGATGTCGACCTCATTGAAGGCCGCCATGAAGTCGTTCTTGATCAAGCGACGGATCTTCTGCGCCTTCAGGTAGTAGGCGTCGTAGTAACCGGCCGACAGCGCATAGGCGCCAACCATGATCCGGCGCTGAACTTCCGGCCCGAAGCCTTCGCCACGGGAACGCTTGTACAGGTCTTCCAGGTTTTTCGGGTCTTCGCAACGATAGCCGAAACGTACGCCGTCGAAACGCGACAGGTTGGAGGACGCTTCCGCCGGGGCGATCACGTAGTACGCAGGAATCGCGTGCTGCATATTCGGCAGGCTGATTTCCTTGACCACCGCGCCGAGCTTTTTCAACTCTTCAACGCTGGCCATGACCAGATCGGCGATGCGGGGGTCGAGACCGGCGCTGAAGTATTCCTTCGGCACGCCGATGCGCAGGCCTTGCAGCGAGCCGTTGAGGCCGGCGCTGTAATCAGGCACGGGTTCGTCGATGCTGGTGGAGTCTTGCGGGTCGAAACCGGCCATGCCTTGCAGCAGGATCGCGCAGTCTTCGGCGGTGCGGGCCAATGGGCCGCCCTGATCGAGGCTGGACGCGTAGGCAATCATGCCCCAGCGCGAAACGCGACCGTAGGTCGGTTTCAGGCCGGTGAGGTTGGTCAGGGCCGCAGGCTGACGGATCGAACCGCCTGTGTCGGTGCCGGTGGCTGCTGGCAACAGACGAGCAGCTACCGCCGCCGCCGAACCGCCAGACGAGCCGCCCGGCACGTGTTCCAGGTTCCACGGGTTTTTCACCGCGCCGTAGTAGCTCGACTCGTTGGCCGACCCCATGGCGAATTCGTCCATGTTGGTCTTGCCCAGGGTCACGGCCCCGGCCGCAGCCAGCTTGGCGACGACGGTGGCGTCGTACGGTGCCTTGAAGTTGTCGAGCATCTTCGAGCCGCAGCTGGTGCGAATGCCCTGGGTGCAGAACAGGTCTTTGTGGGCGATCGGCGCGCCGAGCAGGGCGCCGCTCTCACCATTGGCCCGACGAGCGTCAGCGGCTTTCGCCTGCGTCAGCGCCAGGTCCTCGGTGAGGCTGATGAAACTGTTGAGCTGCGGATCGAGCTGGGCGATGCGCGCCAGCAGGACTTTGGTCAGCTCTTCGGAGGAAAACTTTTTATCGGCGAGTCCGCGGGCGATCTCGGCCAGAGTCAATTGATGCATTGCAGGCTCTTTCCCTTTAGTCGATGACTTTCGGAACCAGGTACAGGCCGTTTTCGACCGCTGGTGCGATGGACTGGTAGGCCTCGCGGTGATTGGTCTCGGTCACGACGTCTGCACGCAGGCGCTGGCTGGCTTCCAGTGGGTGGGCCAGCGGTTCGATACCGTCGGTATTGACCGCTTGCATTTCGTCGACCAGCCCGAGAATGCTGTTCAGGGCCGAAGTGATGTGTGGAAGATCGGCATCATTGAGGCCAAGGCAGGCCAAATGAGCGATTTTTTCCACGTCGGAGCGTTCAAGCGCCATGGGATTCTCCAGTGGAAAACAGAACGGACGGCGTCCGTGTGTTAGATTGTCGGAACACTACCGCATTTCTACGGTCTCAAGGCCGCGATTGTGGGGCTTGGTGCACAGAAAAGCGGCCAATTTAACATATTGGCGCCTTGCCCAAAATCCCTGTCGTTGTTAGAGTTTGCCGCACTTTTTTACCCACGCGTTGCCTAGGGTCCCTTTCCCATGTTCAAGAAACTGCGTGGCATGTTTTCCAGCGATCTTTCCATTGACCTGGGCACTGCCAACACCCTTATTTACGTGCGCGAGCGCGGTATCGTCCTGAATGAGCCCTCCGTTGTGGCCATTCGGACACACGGTAACCAGAAAAGTGTCGTTGCTGTCGGCACCGAAGCCAAGCGCATGCTCGGCCGTACGCCGGGCAACATTGCTGCCATTCGTCCGATGAAGGACGGTGTGATCGCCGACTTCAGCGTTTGCGAAAAAATGCTGCAGTACTTCATCAACAAGGTTCACGAAAACAGCTTCCTGCAGCCTAGCCCTCGCGTGTTGATCTGCGTTCCATGCAAATCCACCCAGGTTGAGCGTCGTGCCATCCGTGAATCGGCCCTTGGCGCCGGTGCCCGTGAAGTATTCCTGATCGAAGAGCCAATGGCCGCTGCGATCGGTGCCGGCCTGCCGGTTGAAGAAGCTCGCGGTTCGATGGTCGTGGATATCGGTGGCGGTACCACCGAAATCGCGCTGATCTCCCTGAACGGTGTGGTTTACGCCGAATCCGTGCGTGTTGGCGGCGACCGCTTCGACGAAGCGATCATCACCTACGTGCGTCGCAACTACGGCAGCCTGATCGGCGAATCCACCGCCGAGCGCATCAAGCAGGAAATCGGTACGGCCTACCCGGGTGGCGAAGTTCGCGAAGTCGATGTTCGTGGCCGTAACCTGGCCGAAGGCGTTCCGCGCGCATTCACCCTGAACTCCAACGAAGTGCTGGAAGCTCTGCAAGAGTCCCTGGCCACTATCGTTCAGGCCGTGAAAAGCGCCCTGGAGCAATCGCCTCCGGAACTGGCTTCCGACATCGCCGAGCGTGGCCTGGTACTGACCGGTGGTGGCGCCTTGCTGCGTGACCTGGACAAATTGCTGGCCCAGGAAACCGGTCTGCCGGTGATCGTTGCCGAAGACCCGCTGACCTGCGTTGCTCGCGGCGGTGGCCGTGCATTGGAAATGATGGATAAACACACCATGGACCTGCTTTCCAGCGAATAAGTCGCCGGATTGCCTCTATGCTGTTGAGCGCGCAGGCGGCACTTTGCAGTGCTGCCTGTTCGCGTTTATCTTCTGTCACTTTGCATCCTGGCCGGATTGCTGCCGTATGAATAAACAGAACATTTGCCTGGGAGGAGCGGCTTATTAAACCGCTTTTCACCAAGGGCCCTTCACTGGGCGTGCGCCTGTTGGTGCTTGTCGTGCTATCGGTCGCGCTGATGGTGGTCGATGCCCGTTTCAGTCTGCTCAAGCCTGCACGCAGCCAGATGTCGCTGGTGCTGATGGACGCCTACTGGATCACTGACCTGCCTGGACGACTGTGGGAAGGTATTGCCAGTCAGTTTGGCAGCCGGACCGAACTCGTCGCCGAAAACGAAAAACTCAAGACCGAGAACCTGCTGTTGCAGGGACGCATGCAGAAGCTTGCCGCCCTGACCGAGCAGAACGTTCGGCTGCGCGAGTTGCTCAACTCTTCGGCACTGGTCAACGAGAAGGTCGAAGTGGCCGAGTTGATCGGTATGGACCCCAACCCGTTCACCCATCGCATCATCATCAATAAAGGTGAGCGCGACGGCGTGGTCCTCGGTCAGCCGGTACTCGATGCCCGTGGCCTGATGGGCCAGGTGGTCGAGTTGATGCCCTACACCTCCCGCGTCTTGCTGCTGACCGATACCACCCACAGCATCCCGGTGCAGGTGAACCGCAACGGGTTGCGGGCGATTGCCAGCGGCACCGGCAACCCGGAACGTCTCGAATTGCGGCATGTGGCCGATACCGCCGACATCAAGGAAGGCGATTTGCTGGTCAGCTCCGGCCTCGGTCAGCGTTTCCCAGCAGGTTATCCAGTGGCGACGGTCAAGGAAGTGATTCACGATTCCGGCCAGCCGTTTGCCATTGTCCGCGCCATTCCGACCGCTGCCTTGAACCGCAGCCGTTACCTGCTGCTGGTGTTCAGCGACAACCGTACGGCTGAAGAGCGCGCCAACGATGCCGCCCAGGCTCAGGAAAGCCTGGATGCACAGGGTGGTGGCCCGATCATTCCGGCGACAGTTCCGAAACTGGTCAACCCTGTAGCCCCCGCTGCACCGGCCGCCGCACCGGTAGCTCCTGCTACGGTGGCGCCCGCGGCCACTGCGCCAGTCAAGCCAGCCACCACGCCAGCCAAACCTGCGGCCACGCATCCTGCGGCGGCTAAACCGCCGGCGGCGCAACCCGCTGCCGCGAAACCTGCCGCCAAACCGCCAGTCTCCGTGCCGGCCACTCCAGTGGGGAGAGAATAATGGGCGGTGTAAAAGCATCCCGAAACGGCTGGATAGTCTGGCTGACATTTGCCGTCGGTCTGCTGCTGAGCGTTTCACCTCTGCCGCAATTCATGGAAATCCTGCGCCCGCTGTGGCTGGCCTTGTTGCTGGCATTCTGGGCGTTGAACCTGCCGCAGACCGTCGGGATGGTGACGGCGTTTTGCCTGGGGCTGGCTGAAGACGTGCTCTACGGTACCTTGCTGGGTCAGAATGCCTTGATCCTGACGCTCATCACCTACCTGGTACTGGCGCTGCAGCAACGTCTGCGGATGTTCCCGATGTGGCAGCAGAGCCTGGTGATCCTGGTGATCTTCGGCCTCGCCCAGCTTGTACAACTATGGCTCAGTGCCTTGACCGGCAATCGTCAACCGACGCTGGCGCTGGTACTGCCGGCACTGGTCAGTGCATTGCTCTGGCCCTGGATCAGTTTCGGTTTGCGCGGATTGCGTCGACGCTACAAAATCAATTAATTCGCTCAGGCATTGGACAGGGAGAGGTCTTGATGAAACGGTTGTACCTCGCCTCTGGCTCGCCGCGTCGGCGTGAATTGCTCACGCAGATCGGCGTTCCGTTCTCCGCCGTCAGTGCGGACATCGATGAAACCCCTGTACTCAAAGAATCCCCATCGGCCTATGTCGAGCGTCTGGCGCGCGGCAAGGCCGAAGCCGGGTGCGGCGGCGTCGTGTCTGAAGAACCGTTCTGCGTGCTCGGCGCCGATACCGCCGTGGTGCTCGATGGAAAAATTCTCGGCAAACCGGTTGATGAAGCGGATGCGTGCGCCATGCTGATGATGTTGTCAGGGTGTGAGCATGAGGTCCTGACCGCGATTGCAGTGCTCGATGGCGAACGTTGCGAGTCTCGGGTTGTCACCAGTCGGGTGCGATTTCGTGCTATCAGTCGCGATGAAGCCGCGGCCTACTGGGCCAGCGGCGAACCACGGGACAAGGCGGGCGGTTATGGCATTCAAGGACTGGGTGCGGTGTTTGTCGCCGGACTCAATGGAAGTTATTCAGCGGTAGTCGGACTACCGCTTTGCGAAACCGCGGAACTGCTCGGCCATTTCGGCATACCCTGTTGGCAACCCGGGAACGCGCTTTAAGCGTCGTCCTGAACAGATGCGGCCATTATCGTGAACATGCCTGAACGAGACCCTGCCATGAGTGAAGAGATCCTGATCAACATCACGCCGATGGAGTCGCGCGTGGCGGTGGTCGAAAACGGTGTCCTGCAAGAGGTCCACGTCGAGCGTACGCAAAAGCGCGGGATCGTCGGCAACATCTATAAAGGCAAAGTCGTGCGGGTATTGCCGGGGATGCAGGCGGCATTCGTCGATATCGGCCTGGATCGTGCCGCATTCATTCATGCGTCGGAAATTTCCCTGCGCGAAGGTCCGGCGGTCGAGAGCATCAGTGCACTGGTGCACGAAGGCCAGAGCCTGGTGGTGCAAGTGACCAAGGACCCGATCGGTTCCAAGGGCGCACGCCTGACCACTCAGCTGTCGATCCCTTCGCGTTACCTGGTGTACATGCCACGCACGGCCCATGTCGGCATTTCCCTGAAGATCGAAGACGAGGCCGAGCGCGAGCGACTCAAGCAAGTGGTCACTGATTGCGTGGCCAAGGAAGGGATCAAGGAAGCCGGCGGTTTCATTCTGCGCACGGCAGCCGAAGGCGCCGGCGCCGATGAAATCCTCATGGACATCCGCTACCTGCGAAGGCTTTGGGACCAGATCAGCGCCCAGATCAAAACCATCAGCGCGCCCAGCGTGATCTACGAAGACCTCGGTTTGGCGCTGCGCACCCTGCGTGATCTGGTGAGCCCGAAAATCGAGAAGATCCGCATCGACTCCCGGGAAACCTTCCAGAAAACCACGCAATTCGTCGCCGAATTGATGCCCGAGATTGCCGACCGTCTGGAGCATTACCCGGGCGAGCGGCCGATTTTTGACCTGTATGGCGTCGAAGACGAAATCCAGAAGGCTCTCGAGCGCAAGGTCCCGCTCAAGTCCGGCGGTTATCTGGTGGTCGACCCGGCTGAAGCCATGAGCACCATCGACGTCAACACCGGGGCGTTCGTCGGCCATCGCAACCTCGAAGAAACCATCTTCAAGACCAACCTCGAAGCCGCGACAGCCATCGCTCGTCAATTGCGCCTGCGCAACCTTGGCGGAATCATCATCATCGACTTCATCGACATGGAAGATGAAGAACACCAGCGCCAGGTGTTGCGCACGCTCGAAAAGCAACTGGAGCGCGATCACGCCAAAACCAACATCATCGGTATCACCGAACTGGGCCTGGTGCAGATGACCCGCAAGCGCACCCGCGAAAGCCTTGAACAAGTGTTGTGCGAGCCGTGCAACGCCTGTCAGGGGCGCGGCAAGCTCAAAACCCCGGAAACCGTTTGCTACGAAATCTTCCGCGAAATCCTGCGTGAAGCACGCGCCTATCAGGCGGAAGGCTATCGTGTATTGGCAAACCAGAAAGTGGTGGACCGCCTGCTCGACGAAGAGTCGGGCAACGTCGCCGAACTGGAGGGGTTTATCGGGCGCACCATCCGCTTTCAGGTCGAAACCATGTATTCCCAGGAACAATACGACGTGGTGCTGCTCTGAAGCGTATCGTTTTGATTGTTCGAGAATGGCTGGCCTCAGCTTTTTGCAAAACTTTTGCCATGGGGGCCACCTGACATGGACCGTCTGACACGCATTTTGGCCGCACTGACCCGCTGGGGTCTGGGCCTGTGCGCGTTGGTTTTGGTGTTGATGGCGCTCTACGTCAGCCTGGGCCGGGAGCTGACGCCGTTAGTCGCCGAGTACCGTGCCGACATCGAAACCAAAGCCAGCGATGCCTTGGGCATGCCGTTGCAGATCGGCGAGCTCGAAGGCAACTGGAGTGGATTCGCCCCCATACTGATGGCGCACGACGTGACGGTCGGCGAGGGCGCCAATGCCTTGCACCTGGATCAGGTGCGCGCGGTGCCGGACCTTTGGGCCAGCCTGCTGGCACGTCAGGTACGCATCGCTCATCTGGAGCTCAGCGGCCTGAAGATCAGCGTCAAGGAGGGTAACGACGGTCAATGGGCGCTGGAAGGTTTGCCGGTACAGCAGGACCAGCCAACCGATCCGGAACAGCTGCTCAATCGCATGCAGATGATCCAGCAACTGTCGGTGCTCGACAGCCAGGTGACCTTGCAGCCGTTTGCGCAGTCGCCGCTGACCCTGACTTATGTCGGCCTGAATCTGAAAACCGGGGCGTCGCGGCAGCGACTCGACGCCCGCCTGACCCTGCCCGACGGCCAGCCCGTGGCCATGAGTCTGCGCACCCGCATTCGAGCCAGTCAATGGAGGGACGCTGAAGCCGAGGTTTACCTGAGCCTGCCGCAAAGCGACTGGTCGAAGTGGTTGCCCGAGCGAGTGACCCAAGAGTGGAGTTTCTCTGAGATCAAAGCCGGCGGCGAGCTTTGGCTGACCTGGGGCAAAGGTGCCCTGCAAAGTGCTGCGGTCCGTTTGAATGCACCACAACTCAAGGGTGCCTACGCCGAGCGCAAGCAGATCCAGATCAACAATCTGGCCCTGAACGGCTACTTCCAGCGCAGTGCCGAAGGCGCGTCAGTGACTTTCGATTCCCTGGCGATGAACCTTGGCGAGACCCGCTGGGAAACGCATTTGCAACTCAAGCAAAACGCGGCCACTGATAAAACCGAAGAGCTCTGGCGCCTGCAAGCCGACCGGGTCGATCTCACTCCGCTGACCCCGCTGCTCAACGCGCTGGCGCCGTTGCCAGAAGGTCTTGCCACGGTCGTCGAGCGGCTCAAAGTCACGGGCAGCCTGCGCAACGTGCTGGTCGACTTGCGCCCCAATGCCACAGACGACAGCAAGTTCGGCTTTGCCGCCAACCTCGACCAGGTAGGCTTCGATGCCTATCACGGTGCGCCGGCGGCGCGAAATGTCAGCGGCAGCATCAGTGGTGACCTGGGGCGCGGCGAATTGCGTATGGACAGCAAGGATTTCATGCTGCATCTGGACCCGATTTTCGCCAAGCCATGGCAGTACATTCAGGCCAATGCGCGGCTGACCTGGAAGCTCGATAAAGAAGGTTTCACCCTGATCGCGCCGTACCTGAAGGTGCTGGGCGAGGAAGGCAAGATCGCCGGCGACTTCCTGATTCGCCTGCACTTCGATCACACCCAGGAAGACTACATGGACCTGCGGGTCGGCATGGTGGATGGTGACGGTCGCTACACCGCCAAGTACTTGCCGGCAGTCCTCAGCCCGGCGCTGGATGAATGGCTGCGCACGGCGATTCTCAAGGGCGCGGTGGACCAAGGCTTCTTCCAGTATCAAGGGTCGCTCAGCCATGGTGCCGCGGACGTCGATCGCAGCATCAGCCTGTTCTTCAAGGTTCACGATGCCGAACTGGCCTTCCAGCCGGGCTGGCCCCATGTCAGCAAGGTCAGCGGCGATGTGTTTGTCGAAGACAGCGGCGTGCGGATTCTGGCCAGCAAGGGCCAGTTGCTCGACACGCAGGTCAGCGATATCTACGTCAACATTCCCCATGTGCCTGCCGGGCAGAACGTTCATTTGTTCCTCGATGGCGGGTTTACCGGCGGTTTGGGCGATGGCCTGAAAATCCTCCAGGACGCGCCGATCGGTACCGGGGCAACCTTTGCCGGGTGGGAAGGCGAGGGTGATCTGCAAGGCAACTTGAAGCTGGATATTCCGCTGGCGAAAGGCGAGGAGCCGAAGATCCTCGTCGATTTCAAGACCGCCAAGGCACGCTTGAAACTGGCTGAACCTGTGCTGGAGCTGACCCAACTCAAAGGTGATTTCCGTTTCGACAGTGCCAAGGGCCTGAGTGGGCAGAACATCAGCGCACGGGCGTTCGACAAGCCGGTCACCGCACAGATTTTTGCCGACGGCAGCCCGGGTAAGCTTAATACCCGGGTGACCGCGTCGGGCCAGGTCGAGGTCAGGAAACTGACCGACTGGCTGAAGGTGACCCAGCCTCTGCCGGTGAGTGGCGTGATCCCTTATCAACTGCAACTGACCCTGAATGGCGCCGACAGCCAATTGCTGGTCAATTCCAATCTCAAGGGCGTGGCCGTCGATTTGCCTGCGCCGTTCGGCATGACTGCCGATGCCGGGCGCGACACGACGTTCCGTATGACCTTGCAGGGTGACGAACGGCGCTATTGGGTCAACTACGCGGACCTGGCGAGTTTCACGTTTGCCGCCCCGGCCAGCAATTTCGCCGACGGTCGCGGGGAATTGTTCCTCGGTGGTGGCGAGGCTGTGTTGCCTGGCACCAAAGGCCTGCGGATAAAGGGTGTGTTGTCGGAGCTGGACGTTGGCCCGTGGAAGGATCTGGTGGATAAATACGCCGGACAGGACCCCGGCGGCAGCGCCAAGCAATTGCTCAGCGGCGCGGATTTCAAGGTGGGCAAGCTCAGCGGTATCGGCACCACGCTCGATCAGGCCTCGATTCAGCTGGCGCGCAAACCTTCCGCCTGGGCGCTGCAACTCGACAGCCAGCAGATCAAGGGCAGCGCGAACCTTCCTGATTCGAAGGCCACGCCGATCATGATCAATCTGCAAACCGTGCGCCTGCCCGCACCGGACCCGGCCGTGCTGGCCGATGAAAACTCGCCGGATCCGCTGGCGTCGGTGGACCCGACGATAATCCCTGCGATGGACATCACCATCAATCAGTTATTCCAGGGCCAGGATCTGGTGGGGGGCTGGTCGCTGAAGATTCGTCCGACGGCCAAGGGCATCGTGTTCAACTCGCTGGACCTGGGCCTCAAGGGCATGCTGTTGGTGGGCAGCGGTGGCTGGGAAGGCGCGCCTGGCGCCAGCAACAGCTGGTACAAGGGACGCATCAGCGGCAAGAACCTCGCCGATGTACTCAAGGGCTGGGGTTTTGCGCCAAGCGTCACCAGCCGGGACTTTTATATGGATGTCGATGGCCGCTGGCCCGGATCGCCGGCCTGGGTGGCGACCAAACGATTCTCCGGCTCGCTCGATGCGACGCTCAATCAGGGCCAGTTCGTCGAGGTCGAAGGCAGTGCCCAGGCGCTGCGGGTATTTGGTTTGCTCAACTTCAACTCCATCGGCCGGCGCCTGCGCCTGGACTTCTCCGACCTGTTCGGCAAAGGTCTGAGTTATGACCGGGTCAAGGGGCTGCTGGTTGGGACCAATGGGGTGTATGTCACCCGTGAGCCGATCCGGCTGACCGGCCCGTCGAGCACCATCGAACTCGACGGCACCCTGAACATGGTGGCCGATCAGATCGATGCGAAACTGATGGTAACCTTGCCGGTGACCAATAACCTGCCGATTGCCGCACTGATCGTCGGTGCACCCGCGGTCGGCGGAGCGCTATTCCTGATCGACAAGCTGATCGGTGACCGGGTCTCCCGTTTCGCCAGTGTGAAGTACACGGTCCAAGGGCCGTGGAAAGAACCGAAAATCACCTTCGACAAGGCTTTTTGAAAAGCCATCCTTCGGACCTATGGAGTAGCATGGCCGTAACTCCCCTGTAGGAGCTGCCGCAGGCTGCGATCTTTTGATCTTGTTTTTCAGAAGCAAAATCAAAAGATCGCAGCCTGCGGCGGCTCCTACGGTTATGCGTTGATTTCAATCAAGGAAAGGGCCATGTCTGTAGCGGTGATTCAAATGGTCAGCCAGAGCGATGTGCTGGCTAATCTGGCCCAGGCCCGTCGACTGCTCGAGCAAGCGGCCGCCGGTGGCGCGAAGCTCGCGGTATTGCCGGAAAACTTCGCCGCCATGGGCCGGCGCGACGTTGCCGACATCGGGCGCGCCGAAGCCTTGGGCGAAGGCCCGATCCTGCCCTGGTTGAAACAGACCGCACGCGACCTCAAGTTATGGATTGTGGCCGGCACGTTGCCGTTGCCGCCGGTGGATCAGCCGACGGCGAAAGCCCATGCCTGTTCATTGCTGGTCGATGACCAGGGCGATACGGTGGCGCGCTACGACAAGCTGCACCTGTTCGATGTGGACGTGGCGGACAATCGTGGCCGTTATCGTGAATCCGATGACTATGCTTATGGCAACGGAGTGGTTGTGGCGGACACACCGGTCGGCCGGGTTGGCCTGACGGTCTGCTATGACCTGCGCTTTCCCGAGCTGTACAGCGAATTGCGCGCGGCCGGCGCGGAACTGATTACCGCCCCTTCGGCCTTCACCGCGGTGACCGGCGCGGCGCATTGGGATGTGCTGATACGTGCGCGAGCCATCGAGACGCAATGTTATGTGCTCGCCGCGGCCCAGGGCGGGACGCATCCGGGGCCGCGGGAAACCTTTGGCCATGCCGCCATCATCGACCCATGGGGCCGGGTACTGGCGCAACAGGATCAAGGCGAGGCCGTGCTGCTGGCCGAACGCGACAGCAATGAACAGGCGTCCATCCGGGCGCGGATGCCGGTGTCCAGTCACCGGCGATTTTTCTCGCAGGGCGCCCAGCGACCTGCATCAGAACGACGAATTTAAGGCGTAAAGCATATGAGCGAGTTGTTGTCCTCAGTCAGTGAACACCTGCTGGCGCCCGGTGGCGTCACGATCGAGAGCCTGCAAGGCGTGCTCGGCGACTTGGCCGGGCCAGGCATCGATGCCGCCGACCTGTATTTCCAGGGGCAGATCTCCGAGTCCTGGGCGCTGGAAGACGGCATCGTCAAGGAAGGCAGCTTCAACCTTGACCAGGGTGTCGGCGTGCGCGCGCAATCGGGTGAAAAAACCGGTTTTGCCTATAGCAATGCTATTACTCTTGAAGCCCTGGGCGCGGCGGCGCGTGCCGCCCGTTCGATTTCCCGGGCCGGGCAGCACGGCACCGTACAGGCATTCACCAGCCAGGACGTCGCGCAGTTGTATGCGCCGGACAATCCCCTGGAAGTGCTGACCCGTGCCGAGAAAGTCGATTTGCTCAAGCGAGTCGACGCCGCGACCCGCGCCCTCGACCCACGCATCCAGCAAGTCACCGTGAGCATGGCCGGTGTCTGGGAGCGGATTCTGGTGGCTTCCACCGATGGCGGTCTGGCGGCGGATGTGCGGCCGTTGGTGCGCTTCAACGTCAGCGTGATCGTCGAGCAGAACGGTCGCCGCGAGCGCGGCGGTCATGGCGGTGGCGGGCGGACCGATTACCGTTATTTTCTTGGCGAAGACCGCGCCATGGGCTATGCCCGTGAAGCGTTGCGTCAGGCACTGGTCAACCTTGAAGCCATCCCGGCACCGGCCGGTACCTTGCCGGTGGTGCTCGGTTCCGGCTGGTCGGGTGTGCTGCTGCATGAAGCCGTCGGTCATGGCCTGGAAGGCGACTTCAACCGCAAGGGCAGCTCAGCTTATAGCGGGCGCATGGGCGAGATGGTCGCATCGAAGCTGTGCACCATTGTCGATGACGGCACCCTGGCCGGTCGCCGCGGCTCGTTGAGCGTCGACGACGAAGGCACGCCGACCGAGTGCACCACGCTGATCGAAAACGGCGTACTCAAAGGCTACATGCAGGACAAGCTCAACGCGCGCCTGATGGGCGTGGCGCGTACCGGTAACGGCCGTCGCGAATCCTACGCGCACCTGCCGATGCCGCGCATGACCAACACCTACATGCTCGCCGGCGAAAGCGACCCGGCGGAAATCATCGCCTCGGTGAAGCGCGGCATCTACTGCGCCAACCTGGGTGGTGGTCAGGTGGACATCACCAGCGGCAAGTTCGTGTTCTCCACCAGCGAGGCGTACCTGATCGAGGACGGCAAGATCACCGCTCCGGTCAAGGGCGCGACCCTGATCGGCAACGGGCCGGAAGCCATGAGCAAGGTGTCGATGGTCGGTAATGACCTGTCGCTGGACAGCGGTGTGGGCACGTGTGGCAAGGATGGGCAATCGGTGCCGGTGGGTGTCGGCCAGCCAACGCTGAAGATTGATGCGATCACCGTGGGTGGCACGGGCGCATAAGGATAGGGACATCTCCTGTAGGAGCTGCCGAAGGCTGCGATCTTTGCCTTTTTTAATGATCAAAAGATCGCAGCCTTCGGCAGCTCCTACAAGAGCTTCGGAGAATTAACGCAGACCGCGTTGAGTCTCGTCCAGCTCACGGATGTACTTGAAGATTTTACGGCTGGAAGCAGGAGGCTTGTTTTGCGCAACCTCATGCTGGGCCTGACGGATCAGGGAACGCAATTGCTGGCGGTCCGCGTCCGGGTAGTCGACGACGAATTTCTCCAGAACGGCATCGTCGCCCGCGATCAGACGATCGCGCCAGCGCTCCAGGTTATGGAAGCGTTCGTTGTATTGACGGGTGGAGGCATCGAGTTGATCGAGCAGAACCAGAATGGCGGTAGTGTCCTGATCGCGCATCAGTTTGCCGATGAACTGAAGGTGCCGTTTACGCGCGATGTTCGCGGTGTGCTTGGGCGCATCGGCCAGAGCCCGACGCATTCCGTCGGTCAAGGGCAGTTTTGCCAGCAAGTCAGGCTTGAGTGTTGTAAGGCGCTCGCCAAGGTCAACCAGAGCATGCAGCTCGCGTTTAACCTGGGATTTGCTTTTTTCTCCCGTATCGAGGGAGTCGTCGTAAGAATCAACCATGGTGGCCGTCCGCAAAGAAACGCCGCCATGATAACCAGTCGGGGGCCGCTTGTCCGGCCCGGTCGCTCGATGACCGTTACCGAAAGCAGAATTTGAGTGGAGAACAGCATGAGTGCAGTTGAAAGCGTCGGCCCACAAGCGTTGCCGGCACTGCAGGAACAAGTCGAGCAGATCATCGCTGAAGCCAGGCGCCAGGGCGCCAGCGCCTGTGAAGTGGCGGTGTCACTGGAGCAGGGCTTGTCGACCACGGTGCGTCAGCGTGAAGTCGAAACGGTAGAATTCAACCGCGATCAGGGTTTTGGCATCACCTTGTACGTCGGTCAGCGCAAAGGCTCGGCCAGCACATCGGCCAGTGGTCCGGAAGCGATTCGCGAAACCGTCGCCGCGGCACTGGCCATCGCCAAACACACTTCGGAAGACGAAGCCTCGGGCCTGGCGGATGCCGCGCTGATGGCGCGGGATATTCAGGATTTCGACCTGTTCCACCAATGGGACATCACTCCGGAACAAGCCATCGAACAGGCCTTGGCCTGTGAAGCCGCGGCGTTTGCTGCCGACAGCCGGATCAAGAACGCTGACGGCACCACTCTCAGTACCCATCAGGGTTGCCGCGTTTATGGCAACAGCCACGGGTTTATCGGTGGTTACGCATCGACTCGTCACAGCTTGAGCTGCGTGATGATCGCCGAAGCGGACGGCCAGATGCAGCGCGATTACTGGTACGACGTGAACCGCCAGGGCAATCTGCTGGCCGATCCGGTCAGCATCGGCCAGCGTGCCGCGCAACGGGCGGCGAGCCGTCTGGGAGCGCGTCCGGTGCCGACTTGTGAGGTGCCGGTGCTGTTTTCCGCAGAGTTGGCCGGGGGCCTGTTTGGCAGTTTCCTGTCGGCGATTTCCGGCGGCAGCCTGTATCGCAAGTCTTCGTTCCTTGAGGGCACTCTCGGCCAGAAGCTGTTTCCGGAGTGGCTGACCATCGACGAACGTCCGCACTTGATGCGAGCCTTGGGCAGCGCGGCGTTCGATGGCGATGGCCTGGCAACCTACGCCAAACCGTTCGTCGAAAAAGGCGAGTTGGTGTCGTACATCCTCGGTACCTACTCCGGCCGCAAGCTCGGCATGCCAAGTACGGCCAACGCCGGCGGCGTGCACAACCTGTTCGTCACCCATGGTGATGAAGACCAGGCGGCCTTGCTGCGGCGCATGGGACGCGGACTGTTGGTCACCGAGTTGATGGGCCAGGGGCTGAACATGGTCACCGGCGATTATTCCCGGGGCGCGGCGGGTTACTGGGTCGAGAACGGCGAAATCCAGTTCGCGGTCCAGGAAGTGACCATCGCCGGCAACATGCGCGATATGTTCAAACAGATCGTTGCCGTGGGTAACGACCTGGAACTGCGCAGCAACATTCGCACTGGTTCGGTGTTGATCGAGCGGATGACGGTGGCGGGTAGCTAAGCTCAGACCGTTGCATAAAAAAGGCGCGCCACCCAATGGGTGGCGCGCCTTTCTTTTGATGTTTATTCGCCTTCGTCGAAGTAGTTATTGATCAAGGCTACCAGCGCGTCCATCGCTTCCTTTTCCTGCTCGCCTTCCGTGCTCAGATGGATTTTGGTGCCCTTACCGGCAGCGAGCATCATCATGGCCATGATGCTTTTGCCATCTACTGTGGATTCAGGTGTGCGTCCTACCCTGATCGTGCAGTCCTTGAACTGGCCGGCGACCCCGACGAATTTTGCAGAAGCACGGGCATGCAGGCCCAGCTTGTTGATGATTTCGATTTCCAGAGCAGGCATCGCGATGTGAATCCTTTAGCTGAGGTCGCGGTGGCGAACCTGGACGTTCTTCAGGGATTTTTGCAGCGCCTGCCCCAGACGCTCGGTCAGGTAGACGGAGCGGTGATGTCCGCCAGTGCAGCCAATGGCAATGGTGACATAGGCGCGGTTGCTGGCGGCAAAACGAGGCAGCCACTTTAGCAGGTATGTGGAAATGTCCTGGAACATCTCTTCGACATCCGGCTGTGCCGCCAGGTATTCGGCAACCGGTTGATCGAGCCCGGACTGCTCGCGCAATTCCGGTTTCCAGTAAGGGTTGGGCAGGCAACGCACATCGAACACCAAGTCGGCGTCCACCGGCATGCCACGCTTGAACCCGAAGGATTCCACCAGGAACGCAGTGCCCGGCTCGGGCTGATTCAACAGACGCAGTTTGATGGCGTCGCGCAGCTGGTACAGGTTCAGGCTGGTGGTGTTGATCTTGAGATCGGCGAGGTCGGCAATCGGCCCGAGCAGGTCGCTCTCGACGCTGATGGCTTCGGCCAGCGAGCGGTTGGCGTTGGTCAGGGGGTGACGACGGCGGGTTTCCGAGAAGCGCTTGAGCAAGGTTTCTTCGTCGGCATCCAGGTACAGCACATCGCACTGGATGTGGCGGTTGCGGACTTCTTCGAGCAGATCGGGGAAGCGTGACAGGTGGCTGGGCAGGTTGCGCGCATCAATGGAAACGGCGACCAGCGGCTGTAGCAGCTCGGTATGAATCAAGGCTCGTTCGGCCAGTTCCGGCAGCAGACCGGCAGGCAGGTTGTCGATGCAGTAGTAGCCGTTGTCCTCAAGAACGTCGAGGGCGGTACTTTTACCTGAGCCGGAACGGCCACTGACGATGATCAAGCGCATGATTACTGACCGTTTTGCTCGTCCAGGACAACCTGATACAGGGCTTCGTTGCTTGCAGCATTACGCAGTTTTTCGCGAACTTCCTTGCGGTCGAGCATGCTGGCGATTTGTCGCAGCAGCTCAAGGTGCGCATCGGTGGCGGCTTCCGGGACCAGCAATACGAACAGCAAGTCAACCGGCGCGCCGTCGATGGCGTCGAAGTCGATAGGGGCGTCCAGGTGCATCAATGCACTGATGGGTGAAACACAGCCCTTGAGACGGCAGTGTGGAATAGCGATGCCGTTGCCAAAACCGGTGGAGCCGAGTTTTTCACGGGCAATCAGTGCCTCGAAGACATCTTGCATCTCCAGGGCCGGCACTTCGCGGGCGATCAGATTGGCAATTTGCTCGAGGGCTTTCTTTTTACTGCCGCCCGGCACGTTCACCAGGGAACGGCCGGGGGTCAGGATACTTTCAAGTCGGATCATGGGTTGGGAGTGTTAACGACCGGTTGCACCCTGGAGGAGGCTCTGGGTCTTTTCCTTATGCTTTTTGAGTTGTTTATCCAGCTTGTCGGTGAGTGCGTCGATCGCGGCGTACATATCGGTATGTTCCGCGTTGGCGACCACTTCATTCCCGGGAATATGCAGCGTGGCTTCGATTTTCTGCTTCAGTTTTTCGACGGTCATCGTGACCTGCACATTAGTGATCTTGTCGAAATGTCGCTCCAATCGTTCGAGTTTTTCGCCGATGTAGGTGCGAAGAGGTTCGGTCACTTCCAGTTGGTGTCCACTGATGTTGACTTGCATACAGCTTCTCCTTCGTTGCCAGTGCATAAAGCGGCAGGCAGAAATGCCTGCCACTGGAACGCTGTGGCGTGGCTCTACATCAACCGCTTGCGTTCGCTCGAAGGCGCGATCCCGAGGGATTCGCGGTACTTGGCGACGGTGCGGCGAGCCACCTGAATGCCTTGTGCCTCCAGTAAACCAGCGATCTTGCTGTCACTCAATGGCTTTTTCTGATTTTCCGCGGCAACCAGTTTTTTGATGATCGCGCGGATCGCCGTGGACGAGCATTCGCCGCCTTCGGAGGTGCTGACGTGACTGGAGAAAAAGTACTTCAGTTCATAAATGCCCCGGGGGGTGTGCATGAACTTCTGGGTGGTCACCCGTGAAATCGTCGACTCATGCATGCCGACCGCTTCGGCGATGTCATGCAGGACCAACGGCTTCATGGCTTCGTCGCCATATTCGAGGAAACCACGCTGATGCTCGACGATCTGGGTGGCAACCTTCATAAGGGTTTCATTGCGGCTTTGCAGGCTCTTGATGAACCAGCGGGCCTCCTGCAACTGATTGCGCATGAACGTGTTGTCGGCGCTGGTGTCGGCGCGGCGCACGAAACCGGCGTACTGGGCGTTGACCCGCAGCCGTGGCACCGACTCCTGATTCAGCTCCACCAGCCAGCGCTCGTTGTCCTTGCGCACGATAACGTCAGGAACGACATACTCGGCTTCGGTGGACTCGATCTGCGAACCCGGGCGCGGGTTAAGGCTCTGGACCAGCTCGATGACCTGGCGTAGTTCATCTTCCTTGAGCTTCATGCGGCGCATCAGTTGGCTATAGTCGCGGCTGCCAAGCAAGTCGATGTAATCGGTGACCAGGCGCTTGGCCTCAGCCAGCCAAGGGGTCTTGGCGGGTAGCTGGCGCAATTGCAGCAGCAGGCATTCGCCCAGGTTGCGGGCGCCGATGCCGGCGGGCTCGAATTGCTGGATGCGATGCAGGACCGCTTCGATTTCGTCCAGTTCGATGTCCAGTTCCGGATCGAAGGCGTCGAGGATTTCCTCGAGGGTTTCGTCCAGGTAGCCCTGATTGTTGATGCAGTCGATCAGGGTCACGGCGATCAGGCGATCGGTGTCGGACATCGGGGCCAGGTTCAGTTGCCACAGCAAGTGGCTTTGCAAGCTTTCGCCGGCCGAGGTACGGGTGGTGAAGTCCCACTCGTCGTCGTCATTGCTGGGCAGGCTGCTGGCGCTGGTCTGGTAAACGTCTTCCCACGCGGTGTCGACGGGGAGTTCGTTGGGGATGCGCTCGTTCCAGTCACCCTCATCGAGGTTATCAACCGTCGGGGCGGTTTCCTGGTAGGAGGGTTCCTGGATGTCGGTGTTGGGCTTCTGTTCGGCGTTGTCGGCCAAGGGGTCGGTGTTATCGAAGTCGTCGCCTTCTTCCTGGCGTTCGAGCATCGGATTGGACTCCAGGGCCTCCTGGATTTCCTGTTGCAGGTCCAGGGTCGACAATTGGAGCAGGCGGATAGCCTGTTGCAGCTGCGGTGTCATCGTCAGCTGCTGGCCCATTCTCAAGACTAGCGATGGTTTCATGGCAGGGGCTTAACACCTTATTCGCCGGCGCACACGCGCCATCCACTACAGGGCGCCGGGGCGCCAAACATAAGCAAATTATATGCCTGAAACTGTAGTGTTTGCCTAGAGCACTGTAACAATAAAAAGCTGCAATGTTTTGTTGACAGGTTGCTCCGGCCGACTCTTGAACATCTTTGAGGCGTCGTGTTTGCCTAGAGCACTGTAACAATAAAAAAGAGTTGTTTTTTATCGAGACAAGCGCTCGTCGACCAGTCTCGCACCTCGGTGTCTTACAGGCGGAATTCGTGGCCCAGGTACACTTCCTTCACCAGGTCGTTGGCCAGGATGGTTTCAGCGTCGCCTTCGGCGATCAATTGGCCGTCGTTGACGATGTAGGCGGTTTCGCAGATATCCAGGGTTTCACGAACGTTGTGGTCGGTGATCAGCACGCCAATGCCTTTGGCCTTGAGGTGGTGAATGATCTGCTTGATGTCCCCGACCGAAATCGGGTCCACGCCGGCGAAGGGTTCGTCGAGGAGGATGAATTTCGGGTTGGTGGCCAGGGCTCGGGCGATTTCCACGCGACGGCGCTCACCACCAGACAGGCTCATGCCGAGGTTGTCGCGGATGTGGCTGATGTGGAATTCCTGCAGCAGGCTTTCCAGTTCCTTGCGCCGACCGGCCTTGTCGAGTTCCTTGCGGGTCTCGAGGATGGCCATGATGTTGTCGGCCACCGACAGTTTGCGGAAGATCGATGCTTCTTGCGGCAGGTAGCCGATACCAGCCTTTGCGCGGCCGTGCATCGGCTGGTGGCTGATGTCCAGGTCATCGATCAGGACGCGGCCCTGGTCGGCCTGCACCAGACCGACGATCATGTAGAAGCAGGTGGTCTTGCCGGCGCCGTTCGGGCCAAGCAGGCCGACGATCTGACCGCTGTCGATGGACAGGCTGACGTCGCGCACGACCTGGCGGCTCTTGTAGCTCTTGGCCAG
The DNA here is from genome assembly GCF_056406435.1 of Pseudomonas sp. P1_C12. NCBI lineage: Bacteria > Pseudomonadati > Pseudomonadota > Gammaproteobacteria > Pseudomonadales > Pseudomonadaceae > Pseudomonas > Pseudomonas sp. P1_C12. The sequence continues at coordinate 176,727 of NZ_JBFUAE010000005.1, forward strand.
ATGCTGAGCTTTCAGAGTTGCCATTACTGGGCCTTTTTCTCGTCGGTTTTCTTCTTCGGCTGGATCACCATGTCGATACGCGGACGCGACTCGGTCACCTTGCTGCCGGTGGCGCGACCGGCGCTGGCCAGCTTCTTCTCGGTGTCGTAGACGATTTTCTCACCTTGGGTGGTGTTGTTGTCCTTGTCGATGACTTTGGCCTTGTCGATCAGCACAACGCGATTTTGCGTTGCGTGGTACTGGATGGTCACACCCCAGCCCTGGACGGGTTTGGTGTCGCCCGCCGTTTGCAGTTGCTCGAAGTAGGCCAGGTTGCCCACCGAGGTAACCACGTCGATGTCGCCATTCGGGGTGCGGGTCATGGTCACCTTGTTGCCGGTAACCTTCATCGTACCTTGGGTAATGATCACGTCACCGGTATAGATGGCAATACCTTGCTTGTCGTCCAGTTGGGCATCGTCGGCCTGAATGCGGATAGGCTGCTGTTGATCTTCCGGCAGAGCCCAGGCGCTCACGCTTCCCAGTGCTGCGCCCAGACTGAGCAAAATCGGGAGGGTTTTAACGAGCCTCATACTGTCCTCTTACGTTCGATAGCAGGTGTATCCTGCTTTCTTTCAAATACGCCTTCATTCCCTTGCCAGTCGATACACCGCCAGCGCCGTCGATTCTAACGTCTTGCTCTGTCTGCGCATATTGCTGCTGCGGGAACACGGTCATGCGGGTGCTGGTGATCAGGGTTTTACGGTTTTTCTCGTCGAAGCGCGTGATGCGCACGTCATCGATCAGTTCGACCTGTGTGCCATCAGGGTTGACCTCGCCGTGCAGGCTCTGGACGTGCCACGGAAATTCAGTGCCGCGGAACACATTCAGGTCGGGGTTGGTCAGCAATGTCACCTCGGTCGCTTTCAGGTGCTCGACCTTGTCGGACACCAGATCATATTGCAGCTTGCCGTCCGGCAGGTACTGCACGCTGTGGGCGTTGATGGCGTAATAGTCGATCGCGCTTTCATCGACCGGCGTTACCGGCTTGTCGAGGAAGCGTTCCGGGCTGATGTTCCAGTAGCCAGCCGCGGCGAATATCGCCGCGATGCAACTGTACATCAGGGTGTTGCGAAACTTTTTGCTCAGCATAGTGGGCTCACAGGTACGCCGCATTGGCCGCATCGAGGCGGTCCTGGGCGCGCAGGATCAGTTCGCAGAATTCGCGAGCGGCACCTTCACCACCACGGGCGAGGGTGATGCCGTGAGCGTGTTCACGCACGAAGCTGGCGGCATTGGCCACCGCCATGCCCAGGCCGACGCGGCGAATCACCGGCAGGTCCGGCAGGTCATCGCCGAGGTAGGCCACCTGTTCATAGCTCAGGTTGAGTTGGGCCAGCAGTTCGTCGAGTACCACCAGTTTATCCTCACGACCCTGATAGAGATGCGGGATGCCGAGGTTTTTGGCTCGTCGCTCGACCACCGGAGTCTTGCGGCCACTGATGATGGCGGTCTGCACGCCGGCGGCCATCAGCATCTTGATGCCCTGGCCGTCGAGTGTGTTGAACGTCTTGAATTCGCTGCCGTCTTCGAGGAAGTACAGGCGCCCGTCGGTCAGCACGCCATCGACATCGAACACCGCCAGTTTGATCTGTTTACCGCGTTGCAGCAGGTCCGCACTCATTACATTACTCCTGCACGCAGCAAGTCGTGCATGTTCAGGGCGCCGACCGGGCGGTCTTCGCTGTCGACCACGACCAATGCGTTGATTTTATGGTCTTCCATGATTTTCAGCGCTTCGGCGGCGAGCATCTCGGCGCGCGCGGTCTTGCCATGGGCCGTCATGACCTGGTCGATGATGGCGTTGTGGATGTCGATACTGCGGTCCAGTGTGCGGCGCAAATCGCCGTCGGTGAAGATTCCGGCCAGTTTGCCGTCGGCTTCCAGAATGACGGTCATGCCCAGGCCCTTGCGGGTCATTTCCATCAGGGCATCCTTGAGCAGGGTGCCGCGCTGGACCTGCGGCAGTTCCTGGCCTGCGTGCATGACATTTTCCACTTTCAGCAGCAGGCGTCGGCCCAGGGCACCACCGGGATGGGAAAAGGCGAAGTCTTCGGCGGTAAAGCCACGGGCTTCCAGCAGCGCGACTGCCAGGGCGTCGCCCATGACCAGGGCGGCGGTGGTCGACGAGGTTGGTGCCAGGTTCAGCGGGCAGGCTTCGTGCTCGACGTGAACATTCAGGTTGACCTCGGCGGCCTTGGCCAGCGCGGAGTCAGGATTGCCGGTCATGCTGATCAATTGAATGCCCAGGCGCTTGATCAGCGGCAGCAGGGTCACGATTTCATTGGTGGAGCCGGAATTCGAGAGCGCCAGAATGATGTCGTCGCGGGTAATCATGCCCATGTCGCCGTGGCTGGCTTCAGCCGGGTGCACAAAAAATGCCGTGGTGCCGGTGCTGGCCAGGGTCGCGGCAATCTTGTTGCCGATGTGCCCCGACTTGCCCATGCCGACCACGACCACGCGGCCCTTGCTGGCCAGAATCATCTCGCAAGCGCGTACGAAATCAGCATCGATATGGGGCAGCAGGCCTTGCACGGCTTCTACCTCGAGGCGGATGGTGCGTTGTGCTGATTGAATCAGGTCGCTGGATTGGCTCATGTCAGAAATCGTATAGCCTGATGAAAAGTCGGCGATTATAACGGTAATGATCGAATCCCTCACGCAAGTTCGTCGCGCATTGTCATTACCTGTTGCGGGAAACCTTCTAAATGGCGCTTTCAACCCGTCATGCAGTTGAACTTGCCCCGGCTTTGGCCTTGGGCGCGCAGCCTTTGCAGTGATATAGTTCGCCGCCAGTTCGGCCTGCCCGGGAGGTATGTGCTTTCGTCAGGAAGCCAGGCGTCCGAGTGAGAGGCTGCATCGCAAGGAGTTTAGATGAGTGCCGATAACGCCTACGCGGTCGAGCTGAAGGGACTGTCCTTCAAGCGCGGTGCGCGCAGCATTTTCAATAATGTCGATATCCGTATCCCGCGCGGCAAGGTCACCGGCATCATGGGGCCTTCCGGGTGTGGCAAGACCACGCTTTTGCGTCTGATGGGTGCCCAGTTGCGGCCTACCAGGGGCGAAGTCTGGGTCAACGGTCAGAATCTGCCAAAACTGTCGCGCAGCGACCTGTTCGATGCGCGCAAGCATATGGGCGTGCTGTTTCAGAGCGGCGCACTGTTCACCGACCTCGATGTCTTCGAGAACGTCGCCTTTCCGTTGCGGGTCCATACGCAACTGCCGGATGAAATGATCCGCGACATCGTCCTGCTCAAGCTGCAGGCTGTGGGCTTGCGCGGTGCCATCGACCTGATGCCCGACGAGCTTTCCGGCGGCATGAAACGCCGTGTTGCGCTGGCCCGGGCGATTGCGCTTGATCCACAGATCCTCATGTACGACGAGCCCTTTGTCGGCCAGGACCCCATCGCAATGGGCGTTCTGGTGCGCCTGATTCGTTTGCTCAACGATGCGCTGGGCATCACCAGCATCGTGGTGTCCCATGACCTGGCCGAGACCGCGAGCATTGCCGATTACATTTATGTGGTGGGCGATGGTCAGGTGCTGGGGGAGGGGACGCCGGACGAGTTGATGAACTCGGATGAACCGCGCATTCGTCAGTTCATGACCGGCGAACCCGACGGCCCGGTCCCGTACCACTTTCCAGCGACGGATTACCGCGCAGATCTTCTGGGGAAGCGCTGATGCGCAGAATTTCATTGATAGAACGCGTTCGCCGCTTCGGCCAGGCCGGCATCGATGCGCTGGCGGTGTTCGGGCGTTCGAGCTTGTTCCTGTTCCATGCCTTGCTCGGCCGGGGCGGTATCGGTGGCGCCTTCGGGCTGCTGGTCAAGCAGCTGCATTCGGTGGGCGTGATGTCCCTGGTGATCATTGTGGTCTCCGGGGTGTTCATCGGCATGGTGCTGGCGCTGCAGGGCTTCAACATTCTTTCCAGCTATGGTTCGGAGCAGGCTGTCGGGCAGATGGTTGCCCTGACGCTGCTGCGTGAACTGGGGCCGGTGGTGACTGCCTTGCTGTTCGCCGGGCGCGCAGGTTCGGCGTTGACCGCCGAAATCGGCAACATGAAGTCCACCGAGCAGTTGTCCAGCCTGGAAATGATCGGGGTTGACCCGCTCAAGTACATCATCGCGCCACGCTTGTGGGCCGGTTTCATTTCCCTGCCGGTGCTGGCGATGATTTTCAGCGTGGTGGGTATCTGGGGCGGCTCGTGGGTAGCTGTCGACTGGCTGGGAGTCTATGAAGGTTCCTACTGGTCGAACATGCAGAACAGCGTGACGTTCACCGACGATGTGCTCAACGGGATCATCAAAAGTATCGTCTTTGCCTTTGTCGTGACCTGGATCGCCGTATTCCAAGGCTATGACTGCGAACCCACTTCCGAGGGGATCAGTCGTGCCACTACCAAGACCGTTGTATATGCCTCGTTGGCAGTACTCGGCCTGGACTTTATTCTGACCGCCTTGATGTTTGGAGATTTCTGATGCAAAACCGCACCCTGGAAATCGGTGTCGGCCTTTTCTTGCTGGCTGGCATCCTGGCTTTGCTCTTGTTGGCGTTGCGGGTCAGTGGCCTGTCCCCGAGTCCGAGCACCGATACATATAAACTTTACGCCTACTTCGACAATATCGCCGGTTTGACGGTCAGAGCTAAAGTGACCATGGCCGGTGTGACCATCGGCAAGGTCACGGCCATCGATCTGGATCGCGACAGTTTTACTGGTCGGGTGACCATGCAGTTGGAAAAACGCATCGATAATCTTCCGGCGGACTCTACTGCATCTATCCTGACCGCTGGCCTGTTGGGCGAAAAGTACATCGGTATCAGCGTGGGCGGGGAAGATACCCTGCTCAAGGATGGTGGAACCATCCATGACACGCAGTCATCGCTGGTGCTCGAAGACCTGATCGGTAAATTCCTGCTCAATACCGTTAGCAAAGAAGCTAAATGAGGAACTGTTAAATGATCTCTACCTTGCGACGTGGCCTGTTGGTAATACTCGCGGTGTTTCCGTTGGTGTCCCACGCCGTGGCGGCGCCTTCCGCGCACGATCTGGTACAGGACACCACTAATCGGATGCTGGCCGATCTGGCGGCCAACAAAGAAAAGTACAAGCAGGATCCGCAAGACTTTTATGCGGCGCTGAACACCATCGTCGGGCCGGTCGTGGATGCCGAGGGCATTTCCAAGAGCATCATGACGGTCAAATACTCGAAGAAAGCATCCCCGGCGCAGATGAAGACCTTCGAAGAAAACTTCAAGAAGGGTCTGTTCCAGTTCTATGGCAATGCCTTGCTGGAGTATAACAACCAGGGCATCACCGTTGATCCGGCCAAAGACGAGTCGGGCGACCGTACCACCGTTGGCATGACCGTCAAGGGCAGCAGCGGTGCGATCTATCCAGTGTCCTACACGCTGGAAAAAATCAACGGCGAGTGGAAACTGCGTAACGTCATCATCAATGGCATCAACATCGGCAAGCTGTTCCGCGATCAGTTCGCCGATGCGATGCAACGCAATGGCAACGACCTGGACAAGACCATCAATGGTTGGGCCGGGGAAGTTGCCAAGGCCAAGGAAGCCACCGACAAGAAGCCAGGGCAGTCAGCCCAATGAGTGAGTCGGCAGTCCAGATGGACGAAGCGGGCGAGCTGCGACTCAGTGGTGTGCTGGATTACCGCACCGGCCCTGGCCTGCGCGAGCAGGGCAAGGCGCTGATCAAGGCCAGCAAGGCTGCGGCGCTGGTGGTCGATTGCTCGGCGGTGACCAAGTCCAGCAGTGTCGGTTTGTCGTTGCTGCTGTGCTTTATCCGCGATGCGCAGGCGGCCGGCAAGGCCCTGAGCATCAGCGGAATGCCGGATGACATGCGTGAAATTGCTCAGGTCAGCGAGCTGACCGAGCTGTTGGCGCACCCCTGACACGCATCTATAAAGAAGCCCCCCGTCCGAGTCCTGTTTGGCGGGGTTCGCAGGCGCGGGGCTTTTTTGTATGATGTCCGACCCGCGCGCACAGGGCGCCGAATGAGGTTGAGCATGCAGGCCGTAGAAGTGAAGAGCTTCCTTGAAGGAAAGCTGCCCGGAACTCAGATAGAAGTTGAGGGCGAAGGCTGCAATTTCCAGCTGAACGTGATTAGCGATGAACTGGCGGCATTGAGCCCGGTGAAGCGTCAGCAGAGCATCTATGCCCATTTGAACCCATGGATCGCTGATGGCAGCATCCACGCGGTGACTATGAAATTTTTCAGCAGCACGGCCTGGGCCGAGCGCACCTGAGCCCAAGGGCGTCGAGATTCTTATGGATAAATTGATTATTACCGGTGGCGTTCGTCTTGATGGCGAAATCCGCATCTCCGGGGCAAAGAACTCTGCCCTGCCGATCCTGGCGGCCACTTTGCTGTGCGATGGCCCGGTGACCGTGGCCAACCTGCCGCACCTGCACGACATCACCACCATGATCGAGCTGTTCGGCCGCATGGGCATCGAGCCTGTGATCGACGAAAAACTCTCCGTCGAAATCGACCCGCGCACCATCAAGACCCTGGTCGCACCGTACGAACTGGTTAAAACCATGCGTGCGTCGATCCTGGTGCTGGGCCCGATGGTTGCCCGTTTCGGTGAAGCCGAAGTCGCCTTGCCTGGCGGTTGCGCCATCGGTTCGCGTCCGGTTGACCTGCACATCCGTGGCCTGGAAGCCATGGGTGCAGTCATCGACGTTGAAGGCGGCTACATCAAGGCCAAGGCGCCTGAAGGCGGCCTGCGCGGTGCGCACTTCTTCTTCGATACCGTCAGTGTGACCGGTACCGAAAACATCATGATGGCCGCAGCGCTGGCCAAAGGCCGCAGCGTCCTGGCTAACGCCGCGCGCGAGCCTGAAGTGGTCGACCTGGCGAACTTCCTGAACGCCATGGGTGCCAAGGTTTCCGGCGCCGGCACCGACACCATCACCATCGACGGCGTCGAGCGTCTGCACACCACCACTTACAAGGTGATGCCGGACCGTATCGAAACCGGTACCTACCTGGTTGCCGCTGCCGTGACCGGCGGCCGCGTGAAGGTCAAGGACACCGATCCGACCATCCTCGAAGCCGTTCTGGAAAAACTCCGTGAGTCCGGTGCCGAAATCACCTGCGGCGAAGACTGGATCGAGCTGAACATGCACGGCAAGCGGCCGAAAGCCGTCAACGTGCGGACCGCTCCGTACCCGGCGTTCCCGACCGACATGCAGGCCCAGTTCATCTCCCTCAACGCCATTGCCGAAGGCACCGGTGCTGTGATCGAGACGATCTTCGAAAACCGCTTCATGCACGTCTATGAGCTGCACCGCATGGGCGCCAAGATCCAGGTCGAGGGCAACACCGCGATCGTCACCGGCACCGAAAAACTCAAGGGCGCGCCAGTGATGGCGACCGACCTGCGTGCCTCGGCCAGCCTGGTGATTTCGGCCCTGATCGCCGACGGCGACACCCTGATCGACCGCATCTACCACATAGACCGTGGCTACGAGTGCATCGAAGAAAAACTGCAGATGCTGGGCGCCAAGATCCGTCGCGTTCCGGGCTAGTACCTGCTGCATGGGCATAAGGACGTGCCCGTTGATTTGTTGAAGTCGGGCCGTTTTCGGCTCGATGTATGTCCGGCGCCATTTGCGACCGGGCATGAGTACCTTGATAAGGACTGACGTTTCCCATGTTGACCATCGCACTGTCCAAGGGCCGCATCCTTGACGACACCCTGCCGCTTCTGGCTGAAGCGGGCATCGTGCCGACCGAGAATCCGGACAAGAGCCGCAAGCTGATCATTCCCACGACCCAGGAAGATGTACGCCTGCTGATCGTGCGTGCCACCGATGTGCCGACCTATGTCGAACATGGTGCTGCCGACCTCGGTGTCGCCGGTAAAGATGTGCTGATGGAATATGGCGGCCAGGGTCTGTACGAGCCACTGGACCTGCAAATTGCCCAGTGCAAGTTGATGACGGCCGGCAAGGTCGGTGCGGTCGAGCCCAAGGGTCGCCTGCGCATCGCCACCAAGTTCGTCAACGTTGCCAAGCGTTATTACGCTGAACAGGGTCGTCAGGTCGACATCATCAAGCTGTACGGCTCGATGGAGCTGGCACCGCTGATCGGCCTTGCCGACAAGATCATCGACGTGGTCGACACCGGTAACACGCTGCGGGCCAACGGCCTGGAGCCACAGGATTTCATTGCTGCCATCAGCTCCCGGCTGATCGTCAACAAAGCTTCGATGAAAATGCAGCACGCCCGTATCCAGGCGTTGATCGACACCCTGCGCAAGGCAGTGGAGTCTCGACACCGCGGCTGATTCACCAGCGCGACGTTAAGTCGCGCCCGTCTATCCGCCTCATAGCCAGAATTCTCAGGTGCCCAAGCGGATGGAGTGCTAGCTTCGGGTGCCTGAGTTTTTGCCATTCCTATGAGGCTCTCGCTATGACCGCACCGACTGCAATTCGCCGACTCAACGCTGCTGACCCGGATTTCGCGCATCATCTGGATCATCTGCTGAGCTGGGAAAGTGTGTCTGACGACTCGGTCAATCAGCGGGTGCTGGACATCATCAAGGCCGTGCGTGAGCGTGGCGACGCGGCACTGGTGGACTTTACCCGCCAGTTCGATGGCCTGGACGTGAAGTCCATGGCCGACCTGATCCTGCCGCGCGAGCGTCTGGAACTGGCACTTACCCGTATCTCCGTGCCGCAGCGCGAAGCGCTGGAAGTCGCCGCGGCTCGAGTGCGCAGCTACCACGAAAAACAGAAGCAGGATTCCTGGAGCTACACCGAGGCCGACGGCACGGTGCTGGGCCAGAAAGTCACGCCGCTGGACCGCGCCGGTCTGTACGTGCCGGGCGGCAAGGCGTCGTACCCGTCGTCGGTGCTGATGAACGCGATTCCGGCCAAGGTTGCAGGCGTCACCGAAGTGGTCATGGTGGTGCCAACCCCGCGCGGTGAAATCAACGAGCTGGTGCTGGCCGCTGCCTGCATCGCCGGTGTCGACCGCGTGTTCACAATCGGTGGCGCTCAAGCCGTTGCCGCATTGGCTTACGGCACCGAAAGCGTGCCGAAGGTCGATAAAGTGGTCGGCCCGGGCAACATCTATGTCGCCACCGCCAAGCGCCACGTGTTTGGCCAGGTCGGTATCGACATGATCGCCGGTCCCTCCGAGATCCTCGTGGTGTGCGACGGCCAGACCGATCCGGACTGGATCGCCATGGATCTTTTCTCCCAAGCCGAGCACGACGAAGACGCCCAGGCCATTCTGGTCAGCCCCGACGCCGAGTTCCTCGACAAGGTCGCCGCCAGCATCGCCAAGCTGATGCCGACCATGGAACGCGCCTCGATCATTGAAACCTCGATCAATGGCCGTGGTGCACTGATCAAGGTGCGCGACATGGAACAGGCCATCGAAGTCGCCAACCGCATCGCGCCGGAGCACCTCGAATTGTCCGTTGCCGATCCACAGGCCTGGCTGCCGCAAATCCGCCATGCCGGCGCGATCTTCATGGGCCGTCACACGTCCGAAGCCTTGGGTGACTACTGTGCCGGCCCGAACCACGTATTGCCGACCTCCGGCACTGCGCGTTTCTCCTCGCCGCTGGGTGTGTACGACTTCCAGAAACGCTCGTCGATCATCTTCTGCTCCGAGCAGGGCGCGTCCGAGTTGGGCAAGACCGCTTCCGTGCTGGCCCGTGGCGAGTCGCTGACCGCCCACGCGCGTAGCGCCGAATACCGCATCGTTGATGAACAAAAGGGGAACTGAACATGAGTAAATTCTGGAGCCCGTTCGTCAAGAATCTGGTGCCTTACGTCCCGGGTGAGCAGCCGAAGCTGGCAAAGCTGGTGAAGCTCAACACCAACGAAAACCCGTACGGCCCATCGCCAAAAGCCCTTGCGGCGATGCAAACCGAACTGAATGACAATCTGCGTCTGTACCCGGACCCGAACAGCGATCTGCTCAAGCAGGCCGTTGCCAGGTACTACGGCGTGCAAGGCAATCAGGTGTTCCTCGGCAACGGTTCCGATGAAGTGCTGGCGCACATCTTCCACGGTTTGCTGCAGCACGATCAGCCGCTGCTGTTCCCGGACATCAGCTACAGCTTCTATCCGGTTTACTGCGGGTTGTACGGCATCAAGTTCGACGCCGTGCCACTGGACGAGCAATTCCAGATCAACCCGGCGGACTACGCCAAGCCGAACGGCGGGATTATCTTCCCCAACCCGAACGCACCTACAGGTTGCCTGTTGGCGCTGGAGGCGGTGGAGCAGATTCTCAAGGCCAGCCCGGATTCTGTGGTCGTGGTGGACGAGGCCTACATCGACTTCGGCGGCGAGACGGCAATCACGCTGGTCGAGCGTTATCCGAACCTGCTGGTGACCCAGACCCTGTCCAAGTCCCGTTCCCTGGCCGGCCTGCGGGTGGGGCTGGCGGTCGGCCATCCGGACCTGATCGAGGCGCTGGAGCGGATCAAGAACAGCTTCAACTCCTATCCGCTGGATCGCATGGCGAATGTCGGCGCTGCCGCGGCGTTCGAGGATCGCGAGTATTTCGACAAGACCTGCCGGTTGGTGATCGAGAATCGCGAGAAGGTCGTTACGCAGCTAGAGGAGAAGGGGTTTGAAGTGCTGCCATCGGCGGCGAACTTCATTTTCGCCCGTCACCCCCGGCACGATGCGGCGGGGCTTGCGGCCAAGTTGCGTGAGCAGGGCGTGATCGTCCGGCACTTCAAGCAGGAGCGGATTGCCCAGTTCCTGCGGATCAGCATCGGCACGCCAGAGCAGAATCAGGCGCTGATCGACGGCCTGGGCGACCTGTAAACCACCGCTGACCCCTGTAGGAGCGAGCAAGCTCGCTCCTACAGGGGCTTGTCTCAGCCGCTTACTCTTCTTCTTTTTCCTTGACCGGAGCCGGCGGCGGACGCAGGCCGACTTCCGCTGTCAGCTTGAGTTCCTTGCCGTTGCGCATCACCTGGATCGCGACCTTGTCTGTCGGCTTGATCCGCGCCACCTGATTCATCGAGCGGCGGCCATCACCGGCCGGTTCGCCATCGATGGCAAGAATCACATCCCCCAGTTGCAGGCCGGCCTTCTGTGCCGGACCGTCGCGGAAAATCCCCGCCACTACAATGCCCGGGCGTCCGGACAAGCCGAACGATTCGGCCAATTCCTGGGTCAGCGGCTGCACTTCGATACCCAGCCAGCCACGAATCACCTGGCCGTGCTCGATGATCGACTTCATCACTTCCATCGCCAGCTTTACCGGGATCGCGAAACCGATGCCCTGGGAACCGCCGGATTTGGAGAAGATCGCCGTGTTGATGCCGGTCAGGTTGCCGATGGCATCCACCAGCGCACCGCCGGAGTTGCCGGGGTTGATTGCGGCGTCGGTCTGGATGAAGTCTTCGTAGTTGTTCAGGCCCAGTTGGTTGCGACCGGTGGCGCTGATGATGCCCATGGTTACGGTCTGGCCGACGCCGAACGGGTTGCCGATGGCCAGCGCGACGTCGCCGATGCGGATGTTGTCGGAACGCCCGACAGTGATCGACGGCAGGTTTTTCAGGTCGATTTTCAGCACCGCGAGATCAGTCTCCGGATCGCTGCCGATCACCCGCGCCAGGGTTTCCCGGCCGTCCTTGAGCGCCACCACGATCTGGTCGGCGCCGCTGGTCACGTGGTTGTTGGTCAGGATGTAGCCTTCCGGGCTCATGATCACGCCGGAGCCGAGGCTCGATTCCATGCGTTTCTGCTTGGGCGAGTTATCGCCGAAGAAGCGACGGAACTGCGGATCTTCGAACAACGGATGGTTGGGTTTGTTGATGACTTTGGTGGTGTACAGGTTCACCACCGACGGCGCCGCGGTGGATACCGCTTCGGCATAAGACACCGGGCCCTGCTGCATACTGGTGGTTTGCGGCGCTTGTTGCAGATTGACGTCGAGGCTTGGAAGCCCGACCCACTGCGGGTAACGCTGGATTATCAAAAGAGCGACAAGCACGCCGGCCAGCAGCGGCCAGCCGGAAAAACGCAGCGCCTTGAGCATTAAGCACTTCCTGAGAGAGTTGCAGGCGGTATGAGACCGCTCATAATGACGCGCATTATACGAGGCCGCACGCGCCTCTGAACGGGATATTTAGGAGTCTTTTATGGCCGTCGCCCTGAGCACCCTGGTCGAAGAAGCCGACCGTTACCTAAACAGCGCCAAAATCGCCGATTACTGTCCCAATGGCCTGCAGGTCGAAGGCCGTCCGCAAGTGATGCGCATTGTCAGTGGCGTCACTGCCAGCCAGGCCTTGCTCGATGCGGCAGTGGAGGCCAATGCCGACCTGGTGCTGGTGCATCATGGCTACTTCTGGAAGGGCGAGAACCCGTGCATCACCGGCATGAAGCAGCGCCGCTTGAAGACCCTGCTCAAGCACGATATCAGCCTGTTGTCCTATCACCTGCCGCTGGATCTGCACCCGGACGTCGGCAATAACGTGCAGCTCGCGCGGCAACTCGACATCACCGTCGAAGGCCCGCTGGACCCGGACAATCTGAAGATTGTCGGCCTGGTCGGCTCGCTGAATGAGCCGATGACGCCCCGGGATTTCGCCCGCCGCGTCAAGGAAGTCATGGGCCGTGAGCCGCTGTTGATCGAAGGCAGCGCGATGATCCGCCGCGTCGGCTGGTGCACCGGTGGTGGCCAGGGTTACATCGATCAGGCCATACTGGCAGGCGTCGATCTGTACCTCAGCGGCGAGGCTTCCGAGCAAACCTTCCACAGCGCCCGGGAAAACGACATCAGCTTCATCGCCGCCGGTCACCATGCCACCGAGCGCTACGGCGTTCAGGCGCTGGGGGATTATCTGGCGCGGCGCTTTGCGCTGGAACACATCTTCATCGATTGCCCGAATCCGATTTGATTTCCGACTGCAATGTGATCGCTTTTGTAGGAGCTGCCGGAGGCTGCGATCTTTTGATCTTAAAAATMAAAATCAAAAGATCGCAGCCTCCGGCAGCTCCTACAAGGAAGAGTTCGCAGTTCGACAGCCCAAACAGGCAGGCATATTCATATGCTCTTTCGATCTAGTTGGCGTCCTGATTAGAAGAGGTCGCTGTGCTAGGATTCCCCGCTCGAACACGGCCCGCTGGCCGTCCATAAGATCGTTTTCGTGAGTAGCCATGGTCGACAAACTGACGCATCTGAAACAGCTGGAGGCCGAAAGCATCCACATCATCCGCGAGGTCGCCGCCGAGTTCGATAACCCGGTGATGCTGTACTCCGTCGGTAAAGACTCCGCCGTGATGCTGCACCTTGCGCGCAAGGCATTCTTCCCGGGCAAACTGCCGTTCCCGGTGATGCACGTCGACACCCAGTGGAAGTTCAAGGAAATGTACGCGTTCCGCGACCGCATGGTCGAAGAACTGGGCCTTGACCTGCTGGTGCACGTGAATCCCGAGGGTGTTGCGCAGGGCATCAACCCGCTGACCCACGGCAGTGCCAAGCACACCGATATCATGAAAACCGAAGGCCTCAAGCAGGCCCTCGACAAGTACGGTTTCGATGCTGCTTTCGGTGGTGCCCGTCGTGACGAAGAGAAGTCCCGTGCCAAAGAGCGCGTGTATTCCTTCCGCGATACCAAGCACCGCTGGGACCCGAAAAACCAGCGTCCCGAGCTGTGGAACGTCTACAACGGCAAGGTCAACAAGGGCGAATCGATCCGCGTGTTCCCGTTGTCGAACTGGACCGAACTGGACATCTGGCAGTACATCTACCTCGAAGGCATCCCGATCGTGCCGCTGTATTTCGCCGCCGAGCGCGACGTCATCGAGATGAATGGCACCTGGATCATGATCGACGACGAACGCCTGCTCAATCACCTGAGCGATGAAGACAAGGCGCGCATCGTCAAGAAGAAGGTCCGTTTCCGCACACTGGGTGACTACCCGTTGACCGGTGCGGTCGAGTCCGAGGCCACCAGCCTGACCGACATCATTCAGGAAATGCTCCTGACGCGAACTTCCGAACGCCAGGGCCGGGTCATCGATCACGATGGCGCAGGCTCGATGGAAGAAAAGAAACGTCAGGGTTATTTCTAAGGGGTTGTCATGTCGCACGCATCTGATTTGATCAGCGAGGACATCCTCGCCTATCTGGGCCAGCACGAACGCAAGGAAATGCTGCGCTTTCTTACCTGTGGCAACGTCGATGACGGCAAGAGCACCCTGATCGGGCGTCTGCTGCACGACTCCAAAATGATCTACGAAGATCATCTGGAAGCCATCACCCGCGACTCGAAAAAAGTCGGCACCACCGGTGAAGATATCGACCTGGCGTTGCTGGTCGACGGCTTGCAGGCCGAGCGTGAGCAAGGCATCACCATTGATGTCGCCTACCGCTATTTCTCCACCGCCAAACGCAAATTCATCATCGCCGATACTCCCGGCCATGAGCAGTACACCCGCAACATGGCCACCGGTGCATCCACCTGTGACCTGGCGATCATCCTGGTCGACGCCCGTTACGGCGTGCAAACCCAGACCCGTCGCCACAGCTTCATTGCCTCGTTGCTGGGCATCAAGCACATCGTTGTCGCCATCAACAAGATGGACCTCAACGGCTTCGACGAAAACGTGTTCGAGTCGATCAAGGCCGATTACCTGAAGTTCGCCGAAGGCATCGCGTTCAAGCCGACCACCATGGCGTTCGTACCGATGTCGGCGCTCAAGGGCGACAACGTAGTGAACAAGTCCGAGCGCTCGCCGTGGTACACCGGCCAGTCGCTGATGGAAATCCTCGAAACCGTCGAAATCGCCAGCGACCGCAACTACACCGACCTGCGTTTCCCGGTGCAGTACGTCAACCGTCCGAACCTGAACTTCCGTGGTTTCGCCGGCACCCTGGCCAGTGGCGTCGTGCACAAGGGCGACGAAGTCGTGGTGCTGCCGTCGGGCAAGAGCAGTCGCGTGAAATCCATCGTCACCTTCGAAGGTGAGCTGGAGCATGCAGGTCCGGGTCAAGCGGTGACGCTGACCATGGAAGACGAGATCGATATCTCCCGCGGCGACTTGCTGGTGCATGCCGACAACCAGCCGCAAGTGACTGACGGCTTCGATGCCATGCTGGTGTGGATGGCCGAAGAGCCGATGCTGCCGGGCAAGAAATACGACATCAAGCGCGCTACGACGTACGTGCCGGGTTCGATCACCAGCATTGTCAACCGCGTTGACGTGAACACCCTGGAAGAAGGCCCTGCCAGTGCCTTGCAGCTGAACGAGATCGGTCGGGTCAAGATCAGCCTCGATGCAGCCATCGCGCTGGACGGTTACGCGAGCAACCGCACCACCGGTTCGTTCATCGTCATCGATCGTTTGACCAATGGCACCGTCGCCGCCGGCATGATCATCGCTCAACCAGTGGCGCACGGCAGTAGCACGCATCACGGCAAACTCGCGCACGTCGCCACCGAAGAACGCGCCCAGCGCTTCGGCCAGCAACCGGCCACCGTGTTGTTCAGCGGCTTGTCCGGCGCGGGCAAAAGCACGCTGGCCTATGCGGTTGAACGCAAGCTGTTCGACCTGGGCCGTGCAGTGTTCGTGCTCGATGGCCAGAACCTGCGTCACGACCTGAACAAAGGTCTGCCACAGGACCGCGCCGGGCGTACCGAGAACTGGCGTCGTGCCGCGCACGTCGCGCGTCAGTTCAACGAAGCCGGTCTGCTGACCCTGGCAGCGTTCGTTGCGCCGAGTGCCGAAGGTCGTGAGCAGGCCCGTGAACTGATCGGCAAGGAGCGTCTGCTGACGGTCTATGTCCAGGCTTCGCCGACAGTCTGCGCCGAGCGTGATCCGCAAGGTTTGTACGCAGCGGCCGGGGATAACATCCCGGGCGAGTCCTTCCCGTACGACGTGCCGCTGGATGCCGACCTGGTGATCGACACCCAGTCCGTGTCGCTGGAGGAAAGCGTCAAGCAAGTGCTGGGTCTGCTGCGTGAGCGTGGTGCGATCTAAGCGCTAGCCGGTAAAAAGAACCCCGTCGATGAGTGATCATCGGCGGGTTTTTTTATTTCAGATCGACTCGGTCAACTGTAGGAGTGAGCCTGCTCGCGATAGCGGTGGATCAGTCGACATAAATTCTGAATGTACGACCGCTATCGCGAGCAGGCTCGCTCCTACAGGGGATTAGTGTTTGCCCGGATATTCGCGATGCATCTGCGCAAGCAGAGCATCCTTGTCCTGCCACAACTGATTGATCCAGCCCTGAAACTGCAGGCGGTACTCACCATCCTGGTCATAGTTCTTGCCAATGAATTGCGGCGGAATTTTCAGCTCTTCAAAGTGCACCACCACGTCCGCCACATTCCCGCACAGCAAGTCCCAGAAACCCGGGCGCCCGGCGGGGTAGTGGATGGTCACGTTGACGATCGACTCCAGCTGCTCACCCATCGCATCCAGCACAAAGGCAATGCCTCCTGCCTTGGGCTTGAGCAGGTACTTGAAGGGTGACTGCTGCTGGGCATGCTTGCCCTTGGTGAAGCGCGTGCCTTCGACGAAGTTGAAAATGCCCACCGGGTTGTCGCGGAATTTCGCGCAGGTCTTGCGCGTGGTTTCCAGGTCCTTGCCTTTCTTCTCCGGATGCTTCTCCAGATAAGCCTTGGAGTAGCGCTTCATGAACGGAAAGCCCAGCGCCCACCAGGCCAGGCCGATCACCGGGACCCAGATCAGCGCCTGCTTGAGAAAGAACTTCAGCGGCTGAATGCGCCGGTTGAGCACGTATTGCAGCACCAGAATGTCGACCCAGCTCTGGTGGTTGCTGGTAATCAGGTACGAGTGCTGATAGTCGAGGCCTTGCAGGCCGCTGATGTGCCAGCGCGTGCGGCGCACCAGATTCATCCAGCCTTTGTTGATGCTGATCCAGGCTTCGTGGGTATGACTCATCAGCCAGCCCGCGAGACGCTGGGTGAAGGCGAACGGCAATACCTTGACCAGCGCCACGCAGAACAGAAACGAGCAGAGCAAAATCGTGTTCAGCGCCAACAGCAGCGAGGCGATCACGCCCCGCAGCGCAGCAGGTAGAAAATCCAGCATTTACACATCCATAGGTCGGTTGGCTGCCTGGATCGCGGTCAACGCGATTGTGTAGACGATGTCATCGACCTGCGCGCCGCGCGGCAAATCGTTCACCGGTTTGCGCAGGCCTTGCAGCATTGGCCCGAGGCTGACGCAGTCGGCGCTGCGCTGCACGGCTTTGTGCGTGGTGTTGCCGGTGTTCAGGTCGGGAAACACGAATACCGTGGCGCGACCGGCGACCTGACTGTTCGGCGCCAGTTGCCGGGCGACGTCTTCGTTGGCGGCGGCGTCGTATTGCAAGGGGCCGTCGATCAGCAGCGAGTGCTGTTGTTCGTGGGCGAGCAGGGTCGCCTCGCGGACCTTCTCGACTTCTTCGCCGCTGGCGGATTCACCGCTGGAGTAGCTGATCATCGCTACCCGTGGCGTGATGCCGAAGGCGGCGGCCGAGTCAGCGCTTTGCAGGGCGATCTCGGCCAGTTCGCTGGCACTTGGGTGCGGGTTCATCACGCAGTCGCCATAAACCAGCACCTCTTCCGGAAACAGCATGAAGAACACCGACGACACCAGGGTGCAGCCAGGCGCGGTTTTAATCAGTTGCAGGGCCGGGCGGATGGTGTTGGCGGTGGTGTTGATCACGCCCGACACGAGGCCGTCGACTTCATCCAGGGCCAGCATCATGGTGCCGATCACCACAGTGTCTTCCAGTTGTTGCTCGGCCATCGGCGCGTTGAGGCTTTTGCTTTTGCGCAGCGCGACCATTGGCTCGACATAACGCTCGCGGATCAAGTCCGGATCAATGATTTCCAGGCCTGGCGGCAATTCGATGCCCTGGGCGCGGGCGACGGCCTGCACGTCTTCGGGCTTGGCCAGCAACACACAGCGAGCGATGCCACGGGCCTGGCAGATCGCGGCAGCCTGTACGGTAAACGGCTCGCTGCCTTCGGGCAACACGATGCGCTTGTTGGCCGCCTGGGCGCGCTGGATCAATTGATAGCGGAAAACTGCTGGCGACAGGCGCATCTCCCGCGGCGTACCGCAACGCTGATGCAACCAGTTGGCATCGAGGTGGCTGGCGATGAAATCGGTGATGATTTCGGCGCGCTCGCGGTCATCGATGGGAATTTCCTTGTTCAGGCCATTGAGCAGGTTGGCGGTGTCGTAGGAGCCGGTACTCACCGACAGCACCGGCAACCCGGCCTGCAGGGCGCCGCGGCACAGGTCCATGATGCGTGGGTCGGGCAGGGTGTCGCTGGTCAGCAGCAGGCCGGCCAGCGGTACGCCGTTCAAGGCCGCGAGGCTGACGGCGAGGATGATGTCATCGCGGTCGCCGGGGGTTACCACCAGCACGCCGGGCTTGAGCAACTCCACGGTGTTGCGCATGGTGCGGGCGCAAATGATGATCTTGGTCATGCGCCGGGTTTCGTAATCACCGGCGTTGAGCACTTGCGCGCCCATCAGGTCGGCGACGTCGCGGGTGCGCGGGGCGTTCAGTTCCGGCTGGAACGGAATGCAGCCGAGCAGACGGAAATCCCCACTGCGCAGCAACGGCGAATGTTCCTTCAGGCGCGTGGCGAAGGCCTCCATGCTTTCCTCGGTCTTGACCTTGTTGAGGATCACACCAAGGACTTTCGGGTCTTTCGGGCCGCCGAACAATTGCGCCTGCAACTCGACGCGACCGGAGAGCTCGGTCAGCACTTCGTTTTCCGGTGCCGAGACCAGGATCACCTCGGCGTCGAGGCTCTTGGCCAGATGCAGGTTGACCCGCGCGGCATAACTGGCGCTGCGGGTCGGCACCATGCCTTCGACGATCAGCACGTCCTTGCCGATGGCCGCCTGCTGATAAAGGACGATGATTTCTTCGAGCAACTCATCGAGCTGACCGTCGCCGAGCATGCGCTCGACATGGGCCAGGCCCAAGGGCTGGGGTGGTTTCAAGCCGTGGGTACGCGCCACCAGTTCGGTGGAACGTTCCGGGCCCGTGTCGCCCGGATGCGGCTGGGCAATCGGTTTGAAAAAGCCGACCTTGAGGCCGGCGCGCTCAAGAGTACGCACCAGCCCGAGGCTGATGGAGGTCAGACCCACACCAAAATCGGTGGGCGCGATAAAAAAAGTTTGCATGCGGATTCTCTGGAGGTGCATGGCAAAGGTGAACGCCTATAACTGGCGATCTACCGAAATTCAGTCGCCAAGGTTATCGCTAACCGAGCCTTGTGCGCACCAACCACAATCAAAGGGTTGGCCTATTTTTTCCTGGCGCTGCGCAGGGTCCATGACCCAGGCGCGCGATTGCCATGGTGGCTGGTGCCGCAGGTGTTGGGTGTGGCCGCAGGAAAGCTCGGCCACCCAGTGTCCGTCCTCGTCCTGGTGGAAGCCTGTGATCGTCGAGTCCCGTCTGTCCGTGTTGTGTTCGCTTTCGGACGATTGCTTCGCTAAACTTGGCCTTTCAATCTTCTTATGCAAAAGGTCTCGCCCCATGCTGATCGCCGCCAATAAGGCTGTCTCCATCGACTATACCCTGACCAACGACGCTGGTGAGGTCATCGACAGCTCCGCCGGCGGCGCGCCGCTGGTCTACCTGCAAGGCGCAGGCAACATCATCCCGGGCCTGGAAAAGGCTCTGGAAGGCAAAGCGGTCGGCGACGAACTGACCGTAGCCGTTGAACCGGAAGACGCTTACGGCGAGTACGCTGCCGAACTGGTCAGCACCCTGAGCCGCAGCATGTTCGAAGGCGTCGATGAGCTGGAAGTGGGCATGCAGTTCCACGCTTCCGCACCGGACGGCCAGATGCAGATCGTGACCATCCGTGATCTGGACGGCGACGACGTCACCGTTGACGGCAACCACCCGTTGGCCGGTCAGCGCCTGAATTTTCAGGTCAAGATCGTTGCCATCCGTGATGCCAGCCAGGAAGAAATCGCTCATGGCCACGTCCATGGCGAAGGTGGCCATCACCACTGATTTCTGCGCTAAGCTCAGATAACTGGAGAGGCGCCTTGTGGGCGCCTTTTTAGTATGCGGCTGTCTCTGACGACACCGCCAAGTGACTGTTTCAAGAAGAACACGGGAATCTGGAGTACGCCATGAGTGCTTTTCACGACCTTAAATTGACAGCCCTGGATGGTCAGGAGCTACCTCTGGCGCCTTTCAAAGGCCAAGTCGTGCTGGTGGTCAACGTCGCCTCCAAATGCGGCTTGACCCCGCAGTACGCGGCGCTGGAAAACCTCTACCAGCAATACAAGGCCAAAGGCTTCAGCGTGTTGGGCTTGCCGTGCAACCAGTTTGCCGGGCAGGAACCGGGGACCGAGCAGCAGATCAAGGATTTCTGCAGCCTCAACTATGGCGTGACCTTCCCGTTGTCCAGCAAGCTGGAAGTCAACGGGCATGACCGTCATCAGTTGTACCGCTTGCTGGCGGGCGAGGGTGCGGAATTTCCCGGCGACATCACCTGGAACTTCGAGAAGTTCCTGCTGGGCAAGGACGGCCGCGTGCTGGCGCGGTTCTCGCCGCGAACGGCGCCGGATGATCCGTCTGTGGTTCATGCGATCGAAAAAGCATTGGGCTGACATTCTCCTGTAGGAGCTGGCTTGCCAGCGAAAGCGGTGTCCCTGACACACCGCGTCGCCTGATTCGCCAGCAAGCCGGCTCCTACGTTATTTACTATCTTTTGATCCTTAATCACCGCAATCAATAGTGCTGTTCAAAGCGGCGCTCACTTCATATTATCGTCGTCATAAAATTTCTTCCCGTGGAGCGTCCCATGCCCGTCAAAGCCCTGTTCAAACCGTTCCACCTCGGCACCCTCCAACTGCCGACCCGCGTCGTCATGGCGCCGATGACCCGCTCCTTTTCCCCGGGCGGCGTGCCTGATTCCAAAGTGATCGAATACTACCGTCGCCGCGCCGCAGCGGGCGTCGGCCTGATCGTCACCGAAGGCACCACCGTCGGTCACAAGGCGTCCAACGGCTACCCGAACGTTCCGCATTTCTACGGTGAAGCGGCCCTGGCCGGCTGGAAGAAAGTCGTCGATGCCGTTCACGCCGAAGGCGGCAAGATCGTTCCACAGTTGTGGCATGTGGGCAGCGTACGTCGTATCGGCACCGAGCCGGACGCCAGCGTGCCGGGTTATGGCCCGTCGGAAAAAGTGAAGGAAGGTCAGGTCGTGGTGCACGGCATGACCAAGCAAGACATCCAGGACGTGATCGCCGCGTTCGCCCAGGCCGCCAAGGATGCCCAGAGCATCGGCATGGACGGCGTGGAAATCCACGGTGCCCACGGTTACTTGATCGACCAGTTCTTCTGGGAAGGCAGCAACCAGCGTACCGACGAGTACGGCGGCAGCCTGGCCAACCGTTCGCGCTTCGCCATTGAATTGATTCAGGCCGTGCGTGCCGCAGTCGGTGAAGGTTTCCCGATCATCTTCCGTTTCTCCCAGTGGAAGCAGCAGGACTACACCGCACGCCTGGTGCAAACCCCGGAAGCCTTGGGCGAGTTTCTCAAGCCGCTGGCGGATGCGGGCGTGGATATTTTCCACTGCTCGACCCGCCGTTTCTGGGAGCCGGAGTTCGACGGTTCCGAGTTGAATCTGGCCGGCTGGACCCGTCAACTCACCGGCAAGCCGACCATCACCGTAGGCAGCGTCGGCCTGGATGGCGAGTTCCTGCAGTTCATGGTCAACACCGACAAGGTCGCACAGCCCGCCAGCCTGGAAAAACTGCTGGAGCGCCTGAACAACGACGAGTTTGACCTGGTAGCGGTCGGTCGTGCGTTGCTGGTGGACCCGGACTGGGCGCAGAAAGTGCGCGACGGCCGTGAGGAAGACATTCTGCCGTTCAGCCGTGAGGCGTTGATGACGCTGGTTTAAGCGGCGTCTTCGAAGCCCTCTTCGCTGGCAAGCCAGCTCCTATAGAAAACGCGCAAATCCTGTAGGAGCTGGCTTGCCAGCGAAGCTTTTCAAGGCAGCAACGCAGCATCCGGCACTGACTGTTGCTGCATGCAAGCCCCGCGCAACTGTCCCTCGAACTGTTCGATAATCGTCGCCCAACCCTGGCGACTGGCATGCTGGCGGGCATTGAGCCGCACATTGCGCAAGGCTTCCCTTTCCTCCAGCAGCCATGCCGCTGCATCGCAGAACGCTTCTTCATCTCCCGGCATCGCCAGCACGCCGTTGTAGCCATGACGAATATGCTGGGCGGCTGCCGCCTGGTCGTAGGCCACCACGCCGAGCCCCGAGGCAAGTGCTTCAAGCACTACATTGCCAAAGGTTTCGGTCAGGCTCGGAAACAAAAACACGTCGCCCGAAGCGTAGTGACACGCCAGGGCTTCACCCCGTTGGGTACCACAGAAAATCGCCTCGGGGATTTCGTTTTCCAGTTCCTGGCGCTGCGGGCCATCGCCGACAACGATCAGTTTCAGGATGCGCTGGGGATAACTCGCCTTGAGGGTATTGAAGGTACGCTTGAGCAGGCCGAGGTTTTTTTCCGGGGCCAGGCGTCCGACATGAATGACGGCGATGTCTGCCTCGGCCAGTCCCCATTGCTCGCGCAGGGCATTCAAGCGTTTGGCCGGGTGAAACAATTCGCTGTCGACCCCTCGGGACAGCAACGCCAGTCGTTCGAAATGACGTCGCTCCAGTTCCATGCGCTGACTGACGCTGGGCACCAGGGTCATGGTCGAGCGGTTGTGGAACCAGCGCAGGTAGTGAGTCAGCAGGCGCGTGAGCAAACCAAGCCCGTACTGGTTGGAGTATTGCTGGAAATTGGTGTGAAAACCGCTGACCACGGAAATCCCCAGTCGCCGTGCCGCACGCAATGCAGAGAGGCCCAGCGGGCCCTCGGTGGCGATGTAGAGCACATCCGGGCGATGACGCGTCCAGCGCCGCAGCAGCTTGTGCATCGACGACTGACCCCATTGCAGGCCGGGATAACCCGGTAGCGGCCAGCCGCGGCATAGCAGCAGTTCATCGTCGCTGCCCAGCTGTTGGTCGCAGCCCTGACGCGGTCGCACCAGTTCCACCTGATGCCCGCGTGCGCGCAAACCGTCGCACAAGTGCCCCAGGGTATTGGCCACGCCGTTGATTTCCGGAGGGAAGGTTTCGGTGATCAGGGTGATATGCAGAGCTGTCGTCATGACCCCAGTGTCGGCTGGGGGCATGTCGTCAGTGTGACGTCTGGATGATGGATTTGTGACTGCGGTACCGGAGCTGATGGCTCAGCGCTGCGCCACCAGGTTTTCCGCGCCGCGCTCACGCACCCAGAACAGCGTTGCCCCGGCCACGGCGGCCGGCATCATCAGGATGTTGACCACCGGGATCAGCAGCACCAGGTAGACGATGCCGCCGAAGCTCATGCTTTGCCAGCGCTTCTGTCGCAGCCAGGCGAGCATTTCGTTCCAGCCCAGTTTGTGGTTGTCCGCCGGGTAGTCGATGTACTGGATCGCCATCATCCACACCCCGAACAACAGCCACAGCGGCGCGGCGATGATGTTCACCACCGGGATGAACGAGAGGATGAACAGCCCGATAGCCCGGGGCAGGAAGTAGCCGAGCTTGCGCATTTCCCGGGCCAGGGTGCGCGGGATCATCGCAATCAGTTCGCCCCAGCTGAAGGTCGGGAAGTCGTCGGTGCCGCGCACCACCACCTCGACTTTCTCCGCCAGGAAGCCGTTGAATGGCGCGGCAATGACGTTGGCGAGCATGGTGAAGGTGAAGAACACCATCAGCACGACGAGCACCACGAACAGCGGCCAGAGGATGTAGCTGAGAAAACTCAGCCAGTCGGGCAGGGACGGCATCAGCGTATCGACCCACAAGCTGAATTGATGGCCGGCCAGGTAGATCAATCCGACGAACAGCACCAGGTTGATCGCCAACGGCAACAACACGAACAAACGCAGGCTGGGGCTCAGCACCAGCTTGAGGCCTTCGCGCAGGTATTGCGGGCCGGACAGAACGGGGGCAGGCATGATGTGCTCCGAGCAAAGGGAAAACGCGCCGACCTTACCGGCTTTGCTTCATGTGCGAAAGCGCGGCAGTGGTATCGACATTCACTGTAACAAAGACGTCGATATCGTCGGTCAGATGGCATAGAGACCACCTATGAGCTGGATTGTTAATCCGTATTTCCTTAATCTTCGCCCCCTCGATACGCTGCACCCAATCTTTTTACAGGACGGTCGGGTTCAAGCCTTCCCCAAGTGCTTTCAACCGTTCTTTTTTATTCCAGCCGGCAATCCGGCGTTCCGCGCCAGGTGTTCCGGGCCGGTCAACAGGAGCAGGTCATGTCTGAAGTCCGTCATTCGCGAGTGATTATTCTCGGTTCCGGCCCTGCCGGTTACAGCGCCGCGGTCTATGCCGCCCGTGCCAACCTCAAGCCACTGCTGATCACCGGCATGCAGGCTGGCGGTCAACTGACCACCACCACCGAAGTCGACAACTGGCCGGGCGACGTCCACGGCCTGACCGGCCCGGCGCTGATGGAGCGGATGCGCGAGCACGCCGAGCGTTTCGAAACCGAGATCGTTTTCGATCACATCAATGCCGTGGACTTCGCCGCCAAGCCGTACACCCTGACCGGCGACAGCGCGACTTACACCTGCGACGCCCTGATCATCGCCACCGGCGCCAGCGCTCGTTACCTGGGCCTGCCATCGGAAGATGCCTTCATGGGCAAAGGCGTTTCGGCCTGCGCGACCTGCGACGGTTTCTTCTACCGCAACAAGCCGGTTGCCGTGGTCGGCGGCGGCAACACCGCTGTTGAAGAGGCCCTGTACCTGGCCAACATCGCCAGCAAGGTGACCTTGATCCACCGTCGCGAGACTTTCCGCGCCGAGAAGATCCTGATCGACAAGCTGAATGCCCGTGTTGCCGAAGGCAAGATCGAGCTGAAGCTGAACGCGACCCTGGACGAAGTGCTGGGCGACAACATGGGTGTGACCGGTGCGCGCCTGAAGAACAACGACGGCAGCTTCGACGAAGTGAAAGTCGACGGCGTGTTCATCGCCATCGGCCACACGCCAAACACTTCGCTGTTCGAAGGCCAGTTGACCCTGAAAGACGGCTACCTTGTTGTGCAGGGCGGCCGTGACGGCAACGCCACCGCCACCAGCCTCGAAGGCATCTTCGCCGCCGGTGACGTGGCTGACCACGTGTACCGTCAGGCCATCACCTCCGCTGGCGCCGGTTGCATGGCGGCACTGGATGCCGAGCGTTACCTCGACAATCTGCAGAACGCTTGATTCTGCTTTCGTCGAAATGAAAAAACCGGCTTCGGCCGGTTTTTTATGGGCAACACAAATGCGCTCCCTGTAGGAGCTGCCGAACCTTCGGCAGCTCCTACAGGGGAGATATGCTTAGGCCAGTTTGGCCAGGCACGCCTCAAGGATGTCGAGCCCTTCCTCCAGCACCGTTGCCTCGATGGTCAACGGTGCCAGCAGGCGAATGATGTTCCGCGATTTGCCGCTGGGCATCAACAGCAGGCCCGCGTCCCGCGCCAGGGCCAGCAGTTGGGTCAATTGGGCCGGTGCGGGCGAGCCATCGGCGTTGATCAGCTCGATGCCACGCATGGCGCCGACGCCGGTCAGGCGTCCCACGTACGGCGTCAGCTTGTTCGCGCGCCAGGTTGCATGGCGGCCGACAATCGCTTCTTCCTGTTGGGCACCCCAAGCGTGCAGGTTGGCATCGGTCATTTCGTCCAGGGTTGCCAATGCCGCTGCACAGGCGATGGGATTGCCGGAGTAAGTGCCGCCGAGTCCGCCCTTGGGCAAGTTGTCGAGCAGCGACTTGCGCCCGACCACCGCACCCAGCGGCACACCGCCGGCGATGCTTTTGCCGAGCAGGATCAGGTCTGGTTCGATGCCTAATCGCGAGAACGCGAAGCGCTGGCCGGTTCGGCCGAAACCGGACTGGATTTCATCGGCGATCAGCACAATGCCCTTGTCGTCGCAGAACTTGCGCAGCGCCTGGGCGAACTCGGCCTCCATGGCCAGGAAGCCCGCTTCGCCCTGCACCGGTTCGACGATAAAGCAGGCGACGTCCTCGACATCGATCTCGACGCTGAACAGGCGCTCCATGGCTTTGAGGGCCTCGGCACCGGTGACGCCGTTGTCCTGGCTGGGGAAGGGCAGGTGAAATACCGGCCCCGGCAGCACGCCGACTTTCTGTTTGTAGGGCGCGACTTTGCCGTTGAGGTTGAGGGTGGCCAGTGTGCGGCCGTGGAAAGCGCCGTCGAAGGCGATGACCACGCTACGGCCGGTGGCGCCACGGACGATCTTCAGGGCGTTTTCCGCTGCTTCCGCGCCGCTGTTGGTGAGCATGCCGCTGACCGGGTAACTCACCGGCATGAACGCGCTGAGGCGATCCATCAGTTCGAGGTAAGGCACATGGGGCGCTGCATTGAACGCGTAATGGGTCAGTCGGGTGGCTTGTTCGCGGATGGCTTCGACGATACGCGGATGGCAATGGCCGAGGTTCAACACGCCGATGCCGCCGACAAAGTCGATGTAGCGTTTGCCATCGGTGTCCCAGACCTCGGCGTTTTTACCGTGGCTGAGCGTGACAGGGTGAACGATGTTGATCGACTGGCTGATGGATTCGCTGCGCATGGATGACCGGCTCGAAAGAAGGGAGGCTTCTTTTTATCTAAGCCGTGAGCGGTGGTACCCGGCAAACGAAATAAAGTTGCCGGGTCAATCTTAAAAGTCGGGTTGTGGTTTCAAACACAGCTGAACCTGTAGGAGCTGGCTTGCCAGCGAAGGCGTCCGCAAGAATGATGCAAAACTCAATGGACCCTTCGCCGGCAAGCCGGCTCCTACAGGAATGCGGTTATCGGCGGGTCAGCGGTTGCTGAGCGAACTTCACCCCGGCCAGGCCATGGGCAATCAACGCACGGATGTTGGTGTGATCGCTGCCTTCTGGTGTCGCCAGCACCGAACGGTAATGCTCGCCGAAAGCCAGCAGGGCTTCTGCATCACTCAAGCCTTCGAGCAACGCCAGACCCAGGGTCTTGCACGAGCCTTCGTTCTGCCCGGCCGCGTTTTCCACGCCACCATTGTTGAAAGCCTGAGGCTGGTAGTCGTAACCGGCAGCAATGAACGCCAGAGTATCGGCGAAGGCGTGTTCGCCGCTGTTGAGGCTGGCGCGCAGGGTGTTCAAATCACTCATTGGGTTTTCCTTTGGCGAACGCCGCCTGTTGTTCGGCGTTGGCTTCTTGCTGAAATTGGGCTTTCCACTCGGCGTACGGCATGCCGTAAACCACTTCGCGGGCTTCATCGAGGCTGACCTCGATCTGGCGTTCGTCAGCCGCCGCCTTGTACCACTTGGACAGGCAGTTGCGGCAGAAGCCCGAGAGGTTCATCAGGTCGATGTTTTGCACATCCTTACGGCTGTCGAGGTGGGCCACCAGCCGGCGAAAGGCGGCGGCTTCGAGTTCCAGGCGTTGTTGATCGGTCATGGCGGTCTCTGCGAGACAGCTTCAAGCGGCACGCTTGAAGCTGCAAGTTGGATGGCGGTGGCTGCAAGTTTACAGCCTGGCGCTTGTGGCTTGAAGCTAGCGGCTCGCTGCCAGCGTAATCGACACCGACTCGGCAAATCGCAGCGCGTGGGGCTTGTCGACCTCGACCTCGGCGTAGAGCACCGATGCGTTAGCCATCACCAGGTCGAGAATTTCCTGGGTCAGGCGTTCGAGCAGCGCAAAGCGGTTGCCTTCCACATGGGCAATGATCGCCTTGGTAATGGTTCGGTAGTTCAACGCGTGATCGATGTCGTTGTCCCGCACCGCTTCCTGGGCTGCGTACAGGATGGTGAGGTTGATCAGCACATCCTGCTTGTTGAGGATTTCATCCTCGTTGATGCCGATGAAGGTACGCAGGCACAGGTCTTTGACCCGGATGCGTGCCATGCCTGGCTGAAGTTGTGGCATTGCTACTTGCTCCGTCCAATCAATTGCAGGAACTCCTGGCGGGTGTTGCTCGACTCGCGGAAGGCGCCGAGCATCACCGAGGTGTTCATGGTCGAATTCTGTTTCTCGACGCCGCGCATCATCATGCACATGTGCTGTGCCTCGATGACCACCGCGACGCCTGCCGCGCCGGTCACCTGTTGCACGGCGTCGGCGATTTGCCGGGTGAGGTTTTCCTGGATTTGCAGGCGCCGGGCGAACATGTCCACCAGCCGTGCGATCTTCGACAGGCCCAGCACTTTGCCGGTTGGAATATAAGCCACATGCGCCTTGCCGATGAAGGGCAGCATGTGGTGTTCGCAAAGCGAGTACAGCTCGATGTTGTCGACGATGACCATTTCATCGTTGTCGGAGGCGAACAGCGCGCCATTGACGATCTCTTCGACACTTTGCTCGTAACCATGGCAAAGGTACTGCATGGCTTTGGCTGCACGCGTCGGTGTATCGAGCAAACCCTCGCGGTCGGGGTTTTCGCCGAGGCCGATGAGGATCTCTCGATAATTCTGGGGCAGCGATAACGTCATGGAAAATCCTCGCGGGACACTTATTTGATGTGCCTTCCGCCGTTGACGGTCAGGGTGGTGCCGGTGACATAAGGGTTGTCGAGCAGATAGCGCAGGCTCTGGTAGATCACTTCGCAGCCGGGTTCGATGCCCAGCGCGGACTTGGCCAGCACCTTGGCGCGGTAGGCCGCGTCGTCCTCAGGGTTGAACAGTAGCAGGGCTGGCGCGATCCCGTTGACCTTGATGGCCGGCGCGTACCTGGCGGCGAAGGACAGGGTCAGGCTGTCGAGCCCGGCTTTGCTGGCGCAATAGCCGATGTGCCTGCTACTGCCCTTGCGGGTCACGTCATCGCTGATGTGCACGATGTCTGCGGGGCTTGAGCGTTGCAGCAGGTCGGCGCAATGCAGGTTGATCAGGTAGGGCGCCAGCATGTGCACGCTGAACATGCGGGTGAACGCTGCAGCGTCGGTGTCCGGCGTTTCGGCCAGCCATTCGGAGGCGTTGTGGACAATCGCCCGTAAACAGTCGGTGTGGGTTTTCAGTTCGCTGATGAAGGCGAGGATCCCGGCCTCGCTGGCGAAGTCCGCGAACACCGCGGTGGCCCCCAGATCGCGCAGGGCTTGTACGCCGGGTCGTTCGCTGCGGTAGCTGAAAATCACGCGCTGGCCATCTTCCAGCAGTCGCCGGGCGCAATGCAGGCCGACACGCTGGCCGGCTCCGGTAATGAGGATGGGGGCTGCAGAAAAAGTCATGAACGGCTCGCGTCGCGGTGAGAACAAAACTATACCAGCGACGGGAGCGCTCTACCTATTGTGCGCAATATCAGTGGTTTTGGGTGGAGGGGGCGGCGGGCAAGCGGCGTACGGGCGTGCTGTTCAGCCAATTGGCCAGCAAACGGGTCGACAGTGGAATGAAGAAATACACCATCAACGGCGTCAGGCACAGGGTGCTGATGAACATGCGGAGCAGCAGCGCCATCTCACTCAGCAGCGACCCCAGCGCAAAGTTGAACAGCAGGGAAACCGGAAAGAACGCCAACCAGATTGCCACGGCCTGTTTCCAGCGCGGCGGGCGCTGACCGACGGCACCGAACCAGCCCTCGATGCCGCTGACCCGATGTTCCGTCGGGTGGGCGAACAACTCGCTGCCGCGTCCGAGCCAGGCGCTGCGCGAAGCGGAATGCTCCCAGGCATGCAGGGTCTGCTCGTCGGCGAAGCGGAAGATAATCTGGAACTCGTCATCACCGGGCGGCGGTGCGAGTACCCCGGAGCCAAGGTAGCCAGGAAAGTCGGTGGCCAGTTGTTCGCCTTCGCGCAGCCAGGCGATCAGGTCTTGATAACGTCCATTGGCAACGCGGCGCGCAACCATCAGCGTGACGGGAGGGGTAGACATTGTGCATCTCCGTAGACATTTGCGTCGCTCCGGATAGGAACTTCGCCAGGCGCAGCGCCGGGGTAGTGGGCTGCGGCTTGAAACAAGCAAGGATTATTCCTGATTCTGCCGGTTTCGTCTTTGAGCGATTTTTTTCGATTATGAACTTGAATCGTTGTGGGGCAGAGGAGTTAAATGGGGTCCCATCTGCACATGGACATACAATCCTAGATGCCTGTCCTTACTGACGTAGTTTCAGGTGTACCGCGGGCTGTCTCCCTTGAACAGGAACAGCTCTATCCGATTCGCGAGGTGGCGCGCCTGACAGGCGTCAATCCGGTCACGCTTCGAGCCTGGGAGCGACGTTATGGCCTGATTGTTCCAATGCGCACCGAAAGTGGGCATCGCCTGTATTCGCTGACCGATATCGAACGGGTTCGCAATGTCCTCGGCTGGGTCGAGCGCGGTGTAGTCGTCAGCAAGATCGGCAGGATCCTGGCCAAAACCCAGCCGCTCCAGGCGTTGTCGCACATTATCCCCAACAACCTCGTGGAAGCCGATTATGCACAGTGGCAGCAGCAGGTTCTTGCTGCGGTCAACGGGTTTGACGACATTCGGCTGGAGCAGGTCTACGGGCAAATCTTTTCCAGTCACGCCCTGCCGGTGGTGTTTCAGGACATTCTGATCCCTGTCTGGAAGCAATTGTTGCAACGACAGGACCAGTTCGGCGGGACCAGCGAGTGGTTGTTCCTGGATGGATTTTTGCGTTCCCGGGTGGTGCAGCGTCTGTTGTTGCTGCGAGACAAACAGCCTCCT
This sequence comes from Pseudomonas sp. P1_C12, assembly GCF_056406435.1. Lineage (NCBI taxonomy): Bacteria > Pseudomonadati > Pseudomonadota > Gammaproteobacteria > Pseudomonadales > Pseudomonadaceae > Pseudomonas > Pseudomonas sp. P1_C12. The sequence continues at coordinate 207,461 of NZ_JBFUAE010000005.1, forward strand.
CGGGTGGTCATCTGTGCCTTGGTTGGCCATTGCCGCGAGCTGGAACTGTTGGTCGCCGCCCTGTTTCTGAGTGCCGGGCCAGCGGCCGTTCGCGTGCTGAACATTGGTCAGCCGTTCGATGAGCTGGTGCTGACGTGTGAAAGGGTCAAGCCCTTGGCGCTGGTGTTGTTTTCCAATCATGTGCCGGCTCCCGAGTTGCCGCGGCGCTTGAATCGCCTGGCCATGAGTCTGGAGTGCCGATTGTTGTTGGCCGGTGATGCTTGCGATCTGGTACAGGAGAGCCTGGCCGGGTCATCGATCGGATGCCTGGGCAATGAAGGGGAGGTCATGAGCCAGCGTCTGAAGCAGTTCCTGGCGGGTAGTCTGGATACTTGAGGTTCAGAGGTGCAGCGCGGGATGAGTCAACCGATGTTGTTGCAGGATGAACTGGCGCAGGCGCTCGGTTTCGTCCGTATCGCTCTGGCTCAGTTGATAGGCATAGAAGCCCTGTTCGTTTTCTTTCTCGAAAGTGCCACGCAAGGCAATCCGCTCATAGCCTGACGGGCTGAACCACAAGGCGAAATGCTTCGGCGGCTTGGTCTTGTTGCGAACCTCCAGCAAAACCCCTTTGCACGACACTTCGTGCACCCAGAGGGTGCCTGTTTGACCCTTGGCGTTTTCCAGTGCTACCGGTTCGTCCAGTACCAGGCGCCAAGGCCGGACCATCGGTCCGTCTTCATAGATGCTCGGCACGCCGAGGCGCAGGTGTAGCGCATGGAACTCGTCTTCCACCAGGTGCAGGGGGAAGGTCATTTGCTGGTTTTCGAAGGTGGCTTGAATGGTCACCTGCTCATGGGCCGCCAGGCGGGTGAGCAGGTCACGAATTTGCGATCCCCCGTTGACGAGCAGGCTCGACGTCGCGTCCCGCACATTGAGTTGCGGGTTGTGTTGCATGCTCTGGATGAAATCCAGCTCATCCTGGGTCAGGAGTGCGTCGCGTTGCATGGCCAGCTCAAAAGATATAGTTACAAAGTCAGCGGTGATTGTAGTTACTGACCATTAATTCTTGATTTGGTTTTTGCCGTTCGTCGCCTTGAGCGCCGTCAGTTCGGCCTGGAGTTCAGCCAACTGCGCTTCAAGCTGTGTCACGCGCTGTTGTGTCTTGACCTGCGCGGTGACATCTTTCTGCACGCCGACAAAGTAGGTTTGCCCGTCCGCTGGATTTTTCACCGTTGAAAGGGACAGCTCGTTCCAGAACGGTGTGCCGTCCTTGCGGTAGTTGCGCAGTATTTCCCGGCAGGATCCTTCACGGTTCAAGGCGTCGCGAATCAACGGCAGGGCTTCCTGGTCGCGGTCTCCCGACTGCAGGAAGCGGCAATCCTGATAGAGGATTTCTTCGCTGGAGTACCCCGTCAGGCGTTCGAACGCGGGGTTGACGTAAATGAGGATTTTGTCCTGATCGCCTTCCTTTTCCGCAATCACGATACCGTCGTTGGAGGTGTTGATCGCCATTTGCAGCAGTTGCGCATTAATCATCGGAGGATCCTTTCCTGATTGATTGTCGATTGCATTCTAAAAGAACAATCACGACCGTGCTGTTAATATCCGGGTCTTTTACTCGGATTCAGGATCAGATTGATGAAAGTCGCCATCATTTCCGGCTCGGTGTACGGCACGGCCGAAGAAGTTGCCCGCCACGCCGCCAGCCTGTTGAAAGCCGCCGGTTTCGAAACCTTTCACAACCCGCGTGCGACCCTCGCCGATCTCCAGGCGTTCGGCCCCGAAGCCTTTCTGGCGGTGACCTCGACCACCGGCATGGGTGAGCTGCCGGACAACCTGCAACCGCTGTATTCGACCATTCGCGACCAATTGCCAGCGGCCTGGCGCGGTTTGCCGGGCGCGGTGATCGGATTGGGTGATGCGAGTTATGGCGATACTTTTTGTGGCGGCGGCGAGCAGATGCGCGAATTGTTCGGTGAGCTGGGCATTCGCGAAGTACTGCCAATGCTGCGGCTGGATGCCAGCGAGAGCGTGACCCCCGAGACGGACGCCGAGCCCTGGCTGGCGGACCTGATCAACGCACTGCGCGCCTGATCGTTGCCCCGGCATCCTTGCCAGTCAGGGTTCTGACAGTACGGTAAAAAACTGTCTGTCAGACCATCGCTGGCGCCGGTCGTTTGACATGGATCCAGGGTGGCTGGGCGACTGACTCGCAGGGCCACAAAGCTGGCTGCGAATGCAAGTACACGAACCTCAAGGGGTGACTAGACTCGGTAAACATAGGAAACACTCCATCATAAAAACACCGAGGTTCCTTGCCGTGACTGTCGCTCCTGTCCAATCGCCACACAGAGTCAAACACCAGGTCAGTGCTGCCGAGTGGCAGACCCGCGTCGACCTGGCGGCTTGTTATCGCCTGGTCGCTCAACACGGCTGGGATGACCTGATCTTCACCCATATCTCCGCCAAGGTGCCTGGCACCGAAGATTTCCTGATCAACCCGTTCGGGTTGATGTTTCATGAAATTACCGCGTCGAGCCTGGTCAAGGTGGATCAGGCCGGCAACAAGCTGATGGACAGTCCTTACGAGATCAATCCGGCGGGATACACCATCCACAGCGCCGTGCATGAAGTTCGTCACGATGTCGTCTGCGTGCTCCACACCCACACCGCTTCAGGGGTGGCGGTGTCGGCACAGAAGCAGGGCGTTTTGCCGATCAGCCAACAGTCGTTGTTCGTGCTTTCCAGCCTGGCCTACCACGCCTACGAAGGCGTAGCGCTCAACCATGAAGAGAAAGTGCGGCTGCAGGCCGACCTCGGTGAAAACAATTTCCTGATGCTGCATAACCACGGTCTGCTGACCTGCGGCAGCACCATCGCCGATACGTTCCTGATGATGTTCACCTTTCAGCGTGCCTGCGACATTCAGGTCATGGCGCAAAACGGTGCCACTGAACTGATCGCCATCGAACCGCGGATTCTGGCCGGCGCCAAAGCCATGATCGCGGGTGTCACCAGAAGTGCTCAAGGCATGGGCGGAGCGCTGGCGTGGCCGGCGCTGCTGCGCAAACTCGATAAACTGGACCCGGGCTATAAACTCTGATGGAACTCGCCGAGATCCCTCTGTGTGTCTGGCGCAAGCGCAGCCAGACGTTCATCTTTCGTGACCAGAGCATCCGTTACTGGACAGCAGGGCAGGGTGAGCCACTGCTGCTCATTCACGGCTTTCCGTCCGCCAGTTGGGACTGGCATTACCTGTGGCAGCCTTTGACCCAGCGGTTTCGCGTGATCGCTTGCGACATGCTGGGCTTCGGCGATTCAGCTAAACCTGCGAATCACGAATACAGCCTGCTGGAGCAAGCGGATCTGCAACAGGCACTGCTTGAACACCTGAATGTCGAACAGCCGGTGCACCTGTTTGCCCACGATTACGGCGACAGCGTGGCCCAGGAACTGCTGGCCCGGCATTACGAGTCGCGGGTGGAGCTGGCCAGTTGCGTGTTTCTCAATGGCGGGTTGTTTCCGGAAACCCATCGCCCGGTATTGATGCAAAAACTCTTGCTCAGCCCTTTGGGCTGGATCATTGGCCGTGCCTTCAGCCGTGATGGCCTGGTGAGAAGCTTCCGGCAGATTTTCGGTCCGCAAACCCGTCCCAGTGAAAGCCAGATGGATGACTTCTGGAGCCTGGTCGAAAGCCAGCGCGGGCCACGGATCATGCACAAATTGATCGCCTACATCCCGGAGCGACGCGTCTGGCGCAACCGCTGGGTGAGCGCGATGCAACGCGGTGAAGTGCCGCTGCGAGTGATCGACGGCGGGGTCGATCCGATCTCCGGCGTGCACATGGTCGAGCGTTACCGGGAACTGATCCCGAAGGCGGACACGGTGGTGTTGCCCGACATTGGCCACTACCCACAGATCGAGGCGCCCTGCGAGGTGCTCAAGCACTACCTGGCGTTTCGCGATCAACTGCTCTTGCCGTCGCGCAAGGTGGCGTGTTCCTGATTCGTAGCGTTGAACCTGTTCTGCTTCTGTGGCGAGGGAGCAAGCTCCCTCGCCACAGGGGGCGCGTCATCCTGTCCGACGCGATCATCATCCCCCAGCCTTATCGCCCACCATTCAGCCTCCCCCTTGTTCATTGTGACCCGCTGCGCAGTGCCTGAAACTCGGACTCATTGTCCCCTGGCCTGCTGGAGTCCCCCATGAATGAGTCTGTGCGCTTCGAAGATAAAGTCGTGATCATCACCGGAGCCGGTGGCGGCCTGGGACGGGCGCATGCACTGCTGTTCGCCAAACAGGGCGCCAGGGTGCTGGTCAACGATCTTGGCGGCTCGGCCCAGGGTGAGGGCGCCAACGCCTCGGCCGCCGACCGCGTGGTGGCGGACATTCGCGAGGCTGGTGGCATCGCCGAGGCCAACCACGACTCGGTCACTGACGGTGACAAACTGGTCCAGCACGCTCTGGACGTCTTCGGTCGAGTCGACGTAGTGGTCAACAACGCCGGGATCCTGCGTGACAAGACCTTCCACAAAATGGATGACGCCGACTGGGACCTGGTTTACCGCGTCCACGTCGAAGGTGCCTACAAAGTCACCCGCGCCGCCTGGCCGCACATGCGCGAGCAGAACTACGGCCGGGTGATTTTCACCGCGTCGACCTCGGGCATCTATGGCAACTTCGGCCAGTCCAACTACGGCATGGCCAAGCTCGGTCTCTACGGCCTGACCCGCACCCTGGCCATTGAAGGCCGCAAGAACAACATCCTGGTCAACGCCATCGCCCCCACCGGCGGCACACGCATGACCGAAGGCCTGATCCCGCCGCAAGTCTTCGAACAGCTCAAGCCGGAACTGGTCAGCCCGCTGGTGGTGTACCTGGCCAGCGAGAATTGCCAGGAAACTTCCGGCCTGTTTGAAGTCGGCGGCGGCTGGATGGGCAAGGTCCGCTGGGAGCGCAGCCTCGGTGCCGGGTTCGATCCACGGACAGGTTTCTCCCCGGAAGACGTGGCAGCTCATTGGCAGCAGATCTGTGATTTCGAAGGCGCGGCGCATCCGAAAGACAACATCGAAGCGCTGAAGGAAATGATGGGGAATTTGCAGAGATATACGCTCTGATACCGCCGGCAAGGCCACATTGATTGACCTTGCCGGTTGTTGCATTTGTCGGCTGGGAGCCATTTGTTACCGATCAGCCGGGAAAGTATTTGACTACCAGTGCCTTCAGATTGGCGGCTGTTTGCACGTCCATTTTTCCGTCGAAGTTTTCCGGGCGAAAATGCATCTGGAATGCCCGCACCAACTGTTGAAAACCGCCTTCAGTGGAAGCGCCCGAAACATCGTATCCATAGGTTTTGAACAGCTTCAGCAATTCGCTTCGGGCTGGAACGCCCGAAGTGTTGTATTGGCGCAGATACTTGTCCCGAGTGGTTGCATCGAACCAGGCGCCGACGCCCTTCAAGTACAGCGCCTGCCAGGGAAACATCGGCCCCGGGTCACTCTTGCGGCCGATCGAAACATCGGAGTGGCCCAAAACCTTCGTCGGCGTGATATCCGGGTAGCGCTTGAGGATGTTCAGGGCCAGTTGTTCAATCGCAGCGATCTGCTTGGGGTGATACGGCGGAAAGGTGAATTCGCCGTTGTTGTCAGTCGCCAGGTTGACGACTTCAATGCCGATGGACGTGTCATTCAAATTGCTGCGGTTGCCCCACTGACTGACGCCCGCGTGCCAAGCGCGATGGGTTTCATCCACCAGGTTGAAAACTTCCTGCCCGGTATGACCGGCGCTCAGGTAACTGGGGTCAGTGATATCTGGAATCAGATAGTGCGCGCTGACATACGGGCCGGTCAGGGCACTGACAGAACTTGAAAAGTTAGCGGCCGTGTAGTGAAGAATCAGAAAGTGTATTCGACTGTTGAAGCTTCGGATTGAGCGATACTGGTTGTAGTTGATGGATTTCATGGTTGCACTCGCAATAAGTAAGTTTGAAGCCGGACGAAAATAAAAATCGTGCGCCGACTTGTTGTTCAACTTAATGGCTCGAGTGCTTTTGGTGTTTACCTTTGGCTGTAGGCGCTTTCTGAAAAAAATGTAGGCGCGCTAAGTTTTTTCTGGATGCTCAGGGGGGACTGACGGGCAGCCGTTACTCATCAAAAAACATCGCCCATAAAAAAGGCCGCTGCAAACGCAGCGGCCAAGGTAAGACGTTGGATCAGGAGCTACAAATCAACGTCAGTGAACGCGGGGCGATGAACCGAATCCTCAATTCATCTGAAATCTTTCATCACGGCGCAGGCCGGTACATCGTGCCTGCGGTGGTTTACCGTGACAGCCAGGCAAGAATAAGCCCTTGGTGTCGTAGGAAAAATACCAATTACGGACATGCACTGTTGCAACCCCGGCAACAGTCAGGATTCGGCTGCTCGTCCTCTGGGTGATGACCCTGTGCCGGTCATCCTTTAGAGGTACACCACGAATACCTCCTTGGTGCGCTTATCGACCCCGGTGCCCGGCAGTAGGGTGAGGCCTTCTGTCACTCACCGGGGAAGACGCATGACAAAAACAACAATGCGCGCCATCTTCACACCACAGGCGCTGGCGGCTGCGGTTGCATTGGGCTGCTGTGCCCAGGCACAGGCCATTTCGTTCAACATTGGGGAAATCGAGGGGACGTTCGATTCCTCGCTGTCGGTCGGCGCGAGTTGGGGCGTGCGTGATGCGGATAACGCCCTGGTGGGCACCGTCAACGGCGGTTCCGGCCAGTCTTCGACCGGCGACGACGGGCGATTGAATTTCAAGAAGGGTGAAACCTTCTCGAAAATCTTCAAGGGGATTCACGACCTCGAACTGAAGTACGGCGACACCGGTGCGTTTGTGCGTGGCAAGTACTGGTACGACTTCGAACTGAAAGATGAGAGCCGGCCATTCAAGGACATCAGCGATCACAATCGCAAAGAGGGCGCCAAGTCTTCAGGCGGACAAATCCTCGACGCTTTCGTCTATCACAACTACTCCCTCGCCGATTTGCCGGGCACGGTCCGCGCCGGCAAGCAGGTGGTCAGTTGGGGCGAAAGTACTTTCATCGGCAACTCGATCAACAGCATCAACCCGGTCGACGTGTCCGCGTTCCGTCGACCGGGGGCAGAGATCAAGGAAGGCCTGATTCCGGTCAACATGCTGTTTGCCTCCCAGGGGCTGACGGACAAATTGACGGTCGAAGGCTTCTATCAACTGGAGTGGGACCAGACGGTTGTCGATAACTGCGGCACCTTCTTCGGCGTCGATGTGGTGGCCGATGGTTGCAACAAGGGTTACACCGTCGCCAACCCGGCCATTGCACCGCTGCAGCCGATTGCTGCTGCCTTTGGCCAGGGCTTCGAAGTCAGCAAGGAGGGGGTGATCGTTCCCCGTGGTGGCGACCGCGATGCCCGGGACTCCGGACAGTGGGGGACGGCATTGCGCTGGCTGGGGGACGACACCGAGTACGGCCTGTACTTCATGAACTACCACAGCCGCTCACCGAATGTCGGGACCACCACCGCTGGCCCCGGTACGCTGGCAAGCCTTCCGGGGATCGTTGCCGCCGCCAACCGCATCGCGCCCGGCAGCGGTTCGGGCCTGGCCCAAAGTGTGATGCTCGGTCGTGGCCAGTATTACCTCGAATACCCGGAGGACATCCGCCTCTACGGCGCAAGCTTCTCCACCACGTTATCCACCGGCACCGCGTGGAGCGGCGAAATCAGCTACCGCCCCAACCTCCCGGTGCAGGTCAACACCAATGACCTGACCCTGGCCATGCTCAATCCGATTGCAGGTGGTGCGGCATCGCCCATCGCCACTACACCGGGGGCCGACAACAAAGGCTACCGCCGCAAGGAGGTGACGCAGGTCCAGAGCACCCTGACGCATTTCATCGATCAGGTCGCGGGTGCGGATCGCCTGACCCTGGTGGGCGAGGCGGCGGTGGTTCGGGTCGGCGGCCTGGAGCCGCGCACCAAACTGCGCTACGGCCGCGACTCGGTGTTTGGTCAGTATGGTTTCGGCGGTGATACCGGCGGCTTCGTGACCTCGACGTCGTGGGGTTATCGCGCCCGGGCCATTCTCGATTACAACAACCTGATCGCCGGGATCAATTTCAGACCCAACCTCTCGTGGTCCCACGACGTCTCCGGCTTTGGCCCCAACGGTCTGTTCAACGAAGGCGCCAAGGCCATCAGCTTCGGTGTCGACGCGGACTATCGCAACACCTATACCGCGAGCCTCAGTTACACCGACTTTTTCGGCGGGGACTACAACGTCCTCACTGACCGTGACTTCGTGGCGTTGAGCTTTGGTGTGAACTTCTGATCTGGCTGAAAAGGATGAATTCAATGCGCAAGATGATTCTGCAATTGGGCACCGTTCTGGCCCTGAGTCTGCTGGCTGCCAACGTGATGGCCGCGGTGTCGCCGGAAGAAGCCAACAAGCTCGGCACCAGCCTGACCCCACTCGGTGCCGAGAAGGCCGGCAATGCCGATGGCTCGATTCCGGCCTGGACCGGCGGCATCCCGAAAAATGCTGGCGCGGTGGACAGCAAAGGTTTCCTGGCCGACCCGTTCGCCAACGAAAAGCCGTTGTTCGTGATCACCGCGGCGACCGTCGACAAGTACAAGGACAAACTCTCCGACGGCCAGATCGCGATGTTCAAGCGCTATCCAGAGACTTACAAGATTCCGGTCTATCCCAGCCACCGCACCGTGGCGTTACCGGCGGAAATCTATGAGTCGGCCAAACGCAGCGCTCTGAACGTAACACCGATCAACGACGGTAACGGTCTGGCCAATTTCACCGGCAATCGCTACTACGCGTTCCCGATTCCGAAGAATGGCGTGGAAGTGATCTGGAACCACGTCACGCGTTACCACGGCGGCAATCTGCGCCGCACCATCACCCAGGCGACACCGCAGTCCAATGGCGATTTCACCGTGATCCGCTTCAAGGACGAGGTCGCCGTGCCGTCGTTGCTCGGTGATCTGAAACCGGGCAGCGACGATAACGTCCTCAATTACTTCAAGCAGGAAGTGACCGCACCGGCGCGGCTGGCGGGCAACGTGTTGCTGGTCCACGAGACCCTCGACCAGGTCAAGGAGCCGCGCAAGGCCTGGATCTACAACGCTGGACAGCGCCGGGTACGGCGTGCGCCACAGGTCGCTTATGACGGCGTCGGCACCTCATCCGACGGCCTGCGCACTACCGATAACTTCGATATGTTTTCCGGCGCACCGGATCGCTACGACTGGAAACTGATCGGCAAGAAGGAGATGTACATCCCCTACAACAGCTACAAGCTCGACTCGCCAGACCTCAAATACACCGATGTGATCAAGGCCGGGCACATCAATCAGGACCTGACTCGCTATGAGTTGCACCGGGTCTGGGAAGTCGTCGCCACGGTCAAGCCGAGCGAGCGCCACGTGTACGCCAAACGCCACATGTACATCGATGAAGACAGCTGGCAAGTGGCGCTGGCCGACCACTACGACGGGCGTGGCCAGCTTTGGCGCGTCGCCGAAGGGCATGCCCAGTTCTACTACGATCACCAGGTGCCGACCTACACCGTCGAAGCGCTGTATGACCTGATTGCCGGCCGCTATATCGCCCTGGGAATGAAGAACGAAGAGAAGCGCAGCTTCGAATTCAACATCGATGCAAAAGCGGGGGACTACACGCCAGCAGCCTTGCGTAGCACAGGGGTTCGGTAGGTTTCCTACAGGCTCCTACACAAAAGGGTGACTTGGCGGTCACCTTTTTTATAGCGGTCGATCAGTGTGTTGAATACTTCTTCAACAAGCGCTCGGGAGGGGTCTAGGGTGGCGCCAGAATTATAAAAAAGGCGCACCACAATGACTGCAATGACGCACTGTCTGGACCACCCCGGTTTCCTGCCCCGACTGTCGTCCCATCATCTGTCCCGCGAGCGGCTGATCGAGCCCATGCTGGTCTCGACCGCGCGGGTGAAGTTACTTTGCGCGCCGGCCGGTAGTGGCAAGAGCGCGTTGCTCACCGAATGCCTGCTGCGGGCGCCGGAGCACTCTCGGGTCTGTTGGCTGCCGCTGGCGGGGGCGTCGTTGAGTGCAGCCGATTTTCTGTTGCGCCTGACGCAAGCGCTGGGTCTGCCCTCGGCGGATGAGCCCGGGCTGCTGGCGCATCTGGCCCGATTACAGGCGCCGACCTGGCTGTTTCTGGATGATTACTGCCGCGCACCCAATCCGGAACTCGACCGGATGCTCGATCGCCTGTTGGCCGTCGCCAGCCCGGCGCTGACCTGGTGGCTGAGCTCCCGTCGACGACCATCCTGCAATTGGCCGCGGCTGCTGCTGGATGATGAGTTGTACGAGTGCGAAGGCCGGACGCTGGCGTTTACCGAGGCCGAGGTCGGGCAGTTGCTCGGTCATGTCGAGCCGACCCTGGCGGCACAAACCGCCAAAAGGGTAGTTGAGCGCAGCGGTGGCTGGTGCGCTGGCGTGCGGATCGCGTTGCTCAATGGTTGTCCGTGGTCTGGTGAACAGGGGCGTTCGGCGACGCTGCTCGATTATCTGCAGCATGAGTTGTTCAACACCTTGCCGCCGGAGTTGGTTGAAGTCTGGCAGGTGTTGGTTCATCTGCCACGCTTCAACGCCAGCCTGTGCGAGCATCTTTTCGGTACGGGTGAGGGCGCACAGTGGCTGCACGCGTTGCAGGAAATGGGCTGCTTCATTGAACCCAGGGAGGACTCCGTCGAGTGGTTGCGGATCTTCGAGCCATTGGCCCGGGCGATGCGTGAAGAGCCGACCCCGGCCGGGCGATCCTGGCATCGCCGCGCGTGCCAATGGTTCAGCACCGAAGAAGACTGGCAAGGTGCGTTCGAGCAGGCTCTGTTGGCGCAGGAGTTCGAAGTTGCGGTCAGCCTGTTGCAGCACTTCAGCTTCGAGCATTTGTTCCGGCGTGAAAATGCTTGTCTGTTGTTGAATCTACACGAGCGTCAACAGGCTGAGCTGACCCTTGTTACACCGCAATTGGTGGGACTGGTTACTGCGGCGTTGTTGTTTGCCGGGCGCTTCGATCATGCTGCCGTGTGCATTGAGCAACTGGCTCGATTTGCCCCACAGCCTACGCAAAAACTGCAACGGCAACTGCTGGCACGCTGGCAGGCGCAACAGGGCTGGTTGCTGCATTTGCAAGGCCGCATGGAGGCGGCCCGTGCGCACTTTCTCGATGCGCTGGCCGAGTTGAGCGTCGATGCCTGGCCGGTGCGATTGTTGTGCCTGTCGGGTCTGACCCAGCAGGCCTTGCTCAACGCCGAACTCGATGCGGCGCAGACGTTCAATCGTGAGGCGCTGTGTCTGGCGCGCGCCCAAGGCTCGCTATTGTTCGAAGGGCTGCTTGAACTCGATCACGCGCAGTTGCTGGAGATGCGCGGTGCGCCCCGACGCGCCGAGAGCTTGTTGGCTGAAGTTTTTGACCTGTTGTCCCGACAGGCTGATCGACCGACGCCGTTATTGGGGCGAATTGCCCTGCGGCGAGGACGGTTGGCCCTCTGTCAGGGACAAGATGAGTTGGCCGCCGGTTTCTTCCAGTCCGGCCTGGAGGACTGCCTGCAAAGCCAGGACAAGCACGCGCTGTATGGCTTTCTCGGGCAAGCGCAGATGGCCGCCAATCAGCGCGATTACGCCCTTGCGTTTGATCGTTTGCGCGAAGCCGAACGCGTGATGCAGCAGCGCCAGATTCCCGATACGGTGTATCGCGGGGTGCTGCTGCAAATCAGCAGCCATTTCTGGTTGCAGCAAGGGCGACCGGAGTTGGCCTGTGAAGCGCTGACCCGTGTCTTGCGTCACTATCGCGGGCCTCGTGCACGCCAGGCGCCACCGGCCACGCTTCAACTGATTGCCCGTATCGAGTACCAATTGGTGTTGGCGCAGATGCATTTGCAACAGACGCAAAAGCCGCTGGATCGGCTGCAGGAGTTGCTCGATCACGCGCAACGGCATGCCATGCTGGCGCTGGAAACGGAATTGCATTTGGCGATCAGCGAAGTGGCGGACCTGACCGCGGAGCCCAGGCTGGCCAGGGCGGCTTTGGAGGCGGGCCTGGCGCTGGTGAAGCGTTGTAATGGGCAACAGGCGTTGCGTGAACTGGGGCTGCGCCAGCCGAACTTGCTCAGCCGTTTGCGCGGGGAAGAGTCGGTGACGGCCATGCTCGCCGATGTCAGCCCGCTGAGTACCCGGGAGATTGAGGTGCTGGGTCTCATTGCCCAAGGCAGTTCCAATCAGCAAATTGCCGAGCGACTGTTCATCTCCTTGCATACGGTGAAAACCCACGCCCGGAGAATCCACAGCAAATTGGGGGTTGAGCGTCGGACGCAAGCCGTGGCGATGGGCAAGAAGCTGGGGCTGATCCTGCCCGTCTGATCAGCGCCGTTGCGTTCAGGTTGTCAATGCGTCTGGCTGATAACCCATGCGCCAACTCACTGCTCGTGTGGCAGACAGCAAACGCTGCGCCGCGGGACCGTTTTCATCGGCATGGAACAGCGAGGTCGGCCCGACCACGGTCAGTACTGCCGCAATCTTGCCCATGGCGTTGAATACCGGTGCCGACAAGGCATCCACACCGGGCATCAACAATCCATGCACATGATGCAGGCCCCGTTGGCGGATCTGTTCGCACATCGTCGTGTACGCCTGATCATCCGCCAAGCTGTGGGTGGCGCTGCTCTGCAACTCCTGATCGCGCAGGTCCACGGTTTCACGCCTGGGCAGGTAGGCGCCAAATACCAGTCCCGTCGAAGAACTGAGCAATGGCAACACCGAGCCCAGTTGTGTCACCACCGTCACCGCACGCACCGCCGGTTCGATATGCACCACGGTCGCGCCCTGGTTACCCCATACCGCCAGAAAACAGGTTTCGTTCAAGTCGTCACGCAACTCGGACAAGGGCAGGGCGGCAACTTTCAGCACGTCCATACTGTTGAGTGCCGCCAACCCTACGCGCAAGGCTTCGCGGCCCAGGCCGTAATGGTTGGTGGCGGCGTTCTGTTCGGCAAAACCGCTGGCGATCAAGGCCTGCAAATAGCGGTGAACCTTGCTCGCCGGCATCTGCACGTGTTCAGCCAGGCGCGACAGCGAAGTCGAGGGCGACAACTCGGCCAGAGCCTTGAGGATGTCGGTGCCAACCTCAGCCGAGCGGACTTTCTGTTTGCCGTTGCTGTCGCTGGTAGGTTTTTCCATGGTGGCGGTTTGATCCTGTAACGAATGGGCGTCTTTATAGCTTGACGGTCAATACCAATCAAATTACGTTATGCGTAATCTAATTACGATAAAAATAACCGAGGCTGGCCAGTCACTCTTCCAAAGGGTGACCGGCATTGCCGACTCCCTGTTCAGGAGGCTCCATGAACCCCGATTCAACGACGCCAGCGCTGGCCTACCTGTCAGGCTTCGGCAACGAATTCAGCAGCGAAGCGTTGCCCGGCGCACTGCCCGTCGGCCAGAACTCCCCGCAAAAAGCCCCGTACGGCCTCTACACCGAACTGTTCTCCGGCACGGCGTTCACCATGCCGCGCAGCGAGGCGCGGCGCACCTGGATGTACCGCATCCAGCCGTCGGCCAATCACCCGGCATTCGTCAAACTTGACCGGCAACTGGCCGGCGGTCCGCTGGGTGACGTGACCCCCAATCGCCTGCGCTGGAACCCGTTGGATATTCCTGCCGAGCCGACCGATTTCATCGACGGTCTGGTGAGCATGGCGGCCAACTCGGGCGCGGAAAAACCGGCCGGGATCAGCATCTACAACTACCGCGCCAACCGTTCCATGGAGCGTGTGTTCTTCAACGCCGACGGCGAGATGTTGCTGGTGCCTGAACTGGGGCGCCTGCGCATTGCCACCGAACTCGGCGTGCTTGAACTGGAACCGCTGGAAATTGCCGTACTGCCACGCGGCCTTAAATTCCGCATCGAACTGCTTGACCCGCAAGCCCGCGGTTATGTCGCCGAAAACCATGGCGCGCCGCTGCGTCTGCCGGACCTGGGGCCGATTGGCAGCAATGGCCTGGCCAATCCGCGGGACTTCCTGACCCCGGTGGCGGCCTACGAAAACCTGCAACAACCGACCACGCTGGTGCAGAAATTCCTCGGCCAGTTGTGGGCGTGCGAGCTTGATCATTCGCCGCTCAACGTGGTTGCCTGGCACGGTAATAACGTGCCGTACAAATATGACCTGCGCCGTTTCAACACCATCGGCACCGTCAGTTTCGATCACCCTGATCCGTCGATCTTCACGGTATTGACCTCGCCAACCAGCGTCCACGGCCTGGCCAACCTCGACTTCGTGATCTTCCCGCCGCGCTGGATGGTGGCCGAGAAAACCTTCCGCCCGCCGTGGTTCCATCGCAACCTGATGAACGAATTCATGGGTTTGATCCAGGGCGAATACGACGCCAAGGCTGAAGGTTTTGTGCCCGGCGGTGCTTCGTTGCACAGCTGCATGAGCGCCCACGGTCCCGACGGTGAGACTTGCACCAAAGCGATCAACGCTGACCTCAAGCCGGCGAAAATCGACAACACCATGGCGTTCATGTTCGAAACCAGCCAAGTGTTGCGCCCAAGCCGTTTCGCCCTCGATTGCCCACAACTGCAAAATACCTACGACGCCTGCTGGGCTACGCTGCCCGCCACTTTCGACCCGACCCGGAGATAACCCATGACGCAGACTTCCATCACTCGCAGCTGGGTTGCGTCCGCCAACGGCCACGCGGACTTCCCCCTGCAAAACCTGCCGCTGGGCGTGTTCAGCCTCAATGGCTCGGCTCCGCGCAGTGGCGTGGCTATTGGCGAGCATATCTTTGATCTGCAAGCGGCCCTTGAAGTCGGGTTGTTCGATGGCGCCGCGAAGGCTGCGGTCGAGGCTACTTGTTGCGGCCAGTTGAATGCGTTCTTCGAACTGGGCCGCGAGGCCCGTGTGGCCCTGCGTGAACGCTTGCTGGAACTGTTCGCCGAAGGCAGCACCCTGCACGGCAAGATCGAAGCCCAGGGCGCAAAACTGCTGCCGCTGGCGGTGGATTGCGAGATGCACCTGCCGGCGAAAATCAACGATTACACCGATTTCTACGTCGGCATCGAGCACGCGCAGAACGTCGGCAAACTGTTCCGTCCCGACAACCCGCTGCTGCCGAACTACAAGTACGTGCCAATCGGCTACCACGGTCGTGCGTCGACCATTCGCCCGTCCGGTACTGACGTCCGCCGCCCGAAAGGCCAGACGTTGCCGGCCGGTCAGAGCGAACCGACGTTTGGCCCTTGTGCGCGCCTGGACTACGAACTGGAGCTGGGCATCTGGATCGGCCAGGGCAACGACATGGGCGACTCGATTGCCATTGGCGACGCCGCCAATCACATCGCCGGTTTCTGCCTGCTCAACGACTGGTCGGCACGGGACATCCAGGCCTGGGAATACCAGCCGCTGGGGCCGTTCCTGTCGAAAAGCTTCATCACCAGCATCTCGCCGTGGGTGGTCACCGCCGAAGCACTGGAGCCGTTCCGTCGTGCCCAGCCTGCGCGTCCGCAAGGCGATCCGCAGCCGCTGCCGTACCTGCTCGACAAGCGCGATCAGGCCGCTGGTGCGTTCGACATCGAACTGGAAGTGTTGCTGCTCACCGAGGCCATGCGCGAGCAGAACCTGCCAGCCCATCGCCTGACCCTGAGCAACACCGGGCACATGTACTGGACCGTGGCACAAATGGTCGCGCACCACAGCGTCAATGGTTGCCAATTGCAGGCCGGGGACTTGTTCGGCTCGGGCACGTTGTCGGGACCGCAGAGCGGTCAGTTCGGCAGCCTGCTGGAAATTACCGAGGGCGGTAAAAAGCCGATCGAACTGGCCTCGGGCGAGGTGCGTAAATTCCTCGAGGACGGCGACGAAATCATCCTGCGCGGACGTTGCCGCCGCGACGGGTTCGCGTCCATTGGCTTCGGCGAATGCCGCGGCAAAGTGCTGCCGGCGCGCTGACAGGAGCAGGGCATGGAACTCTATACCTACTACCGTTCGACTTCGTCGTACCGGGTGCGTATCGCGTTGGCGCTCAAGGGTCTGGATTATCAATCCTTGCCAGTCAACCTGATCGCACCGCAGGGTGGCGAGCATCGGCAGCCGCCTTATCTGGGCATCAACCCGCAGGGCCGTGTGCCGGCCTTGCGCACCGATGAAGGCGAATTGCTGATCCAGTCTCCCGCGATCATCGAGTACCTGGAGGAGCGTTATCCACAGGTGCCCCTGCTGTCCAAAGACCTGGCTGCCCGTGCTCACGAGCGCGGCGTGGCGGCAGTGATCGGCTGCGATGTGCACCCGCTGCACAACGTCAGCGTGCTCAATCGGCTGCGCCAGTCGGGCCACGACGAACCGCAGGTGGTGGAGTGGATCGGCCACTGGATCGGCCAAGGGTTGGCGACGGTGGAGCAGTTGATCGGTGATGAGGGTTACTGTTTCGGCACCGAACCCGGGTTGGCGGATGTCTACTTGATCCCGCAACTGTACGCGGCCGAGCGGTTCAATGTTTCTCTTGAAGCTTACCCGCGAATCCGGCGAGTGGCGGCATTGGCGGCGACACACCCGGCGTTCATCAAGGCGCATCCGGCGAATCAGCCAGATACGCCTTAAGTCAGAAGCAGGATCTTTTGCTTTTAATGAACGATGGCGTTCGGCGGCAAATGCCCCAACCGTTCCGTCAGGCGAATCCGCTGGATCGGATCGTCGCTGAGCAGCAGTGCGTGCTCCAGGTCAAAACGCTCGGCGTTCGGGCAGTCCAGTCGTTGGTACAAGCTGGCCCGGGCCAGATAGTCGGCGGCGCTGGCGTTGCCCAGTTCCAGGACACGCTCGGCGTCGATCAAGGCATTGATGAAATCGTCGTGGGACAGGTACAACTGGCGCAGGTTGCGCGACAGCCGTTGCAGCATCTGTACCGGCTCGGCGGTTTCCAGGTGCTCGGCGCTGAGCTTGATGTTCGGGCCGTACTGGCGGTGCAACAACTCCCGACAATCGTTGGGATAAAGGCGACGGCCGCCGCAGGGATCGAGCAAATGATCGGCGCCCGGCACCCGCAGCAGGAAATGCCCGGGAAAGTTGACCCCGACCAGGGGAATCTCCAGGCCCCTGGCCAACTCCAGTGCTATCAGCGCCAGCGTCAAGGGTTGCCCTTTTCGGCGTTCCAGTACCTTGTTCAGCAGTGCCACTTGCGGGCGCAACGGCGTGAAATCGTCCTGGGCGAAGCCAAGGTCATTCAGGCGCCGCAGCAGCGGCTGGGCCAGTTCACTGACCGGCAGCATCGGCAAGCCGCCGCTGACCCGTTGCTGCAACTCCTGGAAATCGGCCAGCAGTGCTTGCGGCTCCACTTCGCTGTCGTGCTCGACCGCAATCCACAGTGCCGCCTCGAACAGCGCGGGCGGTGAACGTTGCAGGCAGGCGAAGAACGATTGGCGCGGGGTCATCAAAATCTCCGGGCAATGCCTCGTTTTAGCCCCCTCTCCGGCGTTCGTCCAGTGCCGTACAAGGTCGAATGCAGGTTATTTCCTAAAGCTTGCATCGTGGCCGTGCTTATTCCGGTGCGCTTCTGCAATTTTTGGGCGCAAGCCTATACTGGCGACTACAAGAAGTGATTCGGGAGCCTTACGATGTTCGCTCTCATGCAAAGCACCCGCCTTGAATCGCTGCATCTGAGCGTTGACTCGGTCACCGGGTTGAAGGCGGTCATTGCCATTCATAACAGCCGCTTGGGGCCTGCCCTGGGCGGCTGTCGTTACCTTGCCTATCCCAGCGACGAGTCTGCGGTCGAGGATGCGGTGCGCCTTGCCCAAGGCATGAGTTACAAGGCGGCACTGGCCGGCCTGGCTCAGGGCGGCGGCGTGGCGGTGATCATCCGCCCCGTTCACGTGGCCAACCGCGCCGCGCTGTTCGAAGCCTTCGGGCGCTGTATCAATCAGCTCGACGGGCGCTACATCACGGCTATCGACAGTGGCACCTCAGTGGCGGACATGGATTGCATTGCCCAACAGACCCAACACGTCACCAGCACCACCTCGGCGGGCGACCCCGCGCCGCACGCGGCGATGGGTGTATTCACCGGTATTCGCGCCACTGCAATGGCGCGACTGGGCAGCGATAACCTCGAAGGCCTGCGCGTCGCCATTCAAGGCCTGGGCAACGTCGGTTATGCCCTGGCAGAACAGTTGCACGCCGCCGGGGCCGAACTGCTGGTCAGCGATATCGATCACGGCAAGGTGCAACTGGCGATGGAGCAACTCGGGGCTCACCCCATCGCCAACGACGCACTGCTCAGCACGCCTTGCGATATTCTTGCGCCGTGCGGTTTGGGCGGAGTGCTGAACAGCCACAGCGTGACGCAACTGCGCTGCTCGGCAGTGGCCGGTTCGGCGAACAACCAACTGACCCATCTGGACGTCGCCGATCAGTTGGAACGGCGGGGCATCCTGTATGCGCCGGACTACGTGATCAATGCCGGCGGTTTGATCTATGTTTCGCTCAAACATCGGGGCGAAGAACTGGGAACCATCACCGCGCACCTGTCGAAAATCAGTTCGCGCCTGACTGAAGTGTTCGCCCACGCCCAAGCGGAAAAACGCTCACCGGCCCGGGTGGCGGACGAACTGGCGGAGAAAGTGTTGTACCGGTGAGTCAGGCATGAGTTTTCCACAGGCATGAAAAAGGCCCTGAGCCATTCGACTCAGGGCCTGTTCAATTTGCGCGTTGCTTACTTGGCGGCTTTGGGGGCCTTGGCAGGCTTGGCCGGGGCGATCGGCTCAGCGGCTTCAACGACCTCGAGCGCTGCGACAGCTTCTGCGACTTCAACCGGTGCGCTGAGCAATTCGGACAGAGCGTCCGGCTGGCTCTTGAACGCCTTGGCGAACACGTCGCGATTCTTCGCCATGTAGATCCCGGCTTCTTCCACTTGCTGCTCGGTCAGGGACGGAACGGCTTTTTGCAACACTTCAGCCAGCAATTCGGCCAGTTCGAGCATTTTGTCATGACGGTCAGCTTCGGCTTTATCCATGAACAAGCGCTCCAGATCTCGGCTGCTGCGGTATACCACTTCGACGGCCATTCACCACCTCACATGCCTTCACATTGGTTGTCGATTTCGACTACTGTATCTATATACAGCTAAAGGATAAGCGAAACCCTGTCTTTTGGATAGTGGCTTTTCAATGTAGACCGGATTCGAGATTTGTCAGGTGAGGCGCTGTACGGGTGCGACCAAACGCCACGGCGCGCGATCCAGAGCGGCTCGCCATCATGGGCTGGCCTTTTTTCTGCATGCAGAAAAACCGTCACGTCCAACCCGCATCATCCGGTCGAACCGACCTAAGGAAGCATCATCGT
Organism: Pseudomonas sp. P1_C12; assembly: GCF_056406435.1. Classification (NCBI taxonomy): domain Bacteria; kingdom Pseudomonadati; phylum Pseudomonadota; class Gammaproteobacteria; order Pseudomonadales; family Pseudomonadaceae; genus Pseudomonas; species Pseudomonas sp. P1_C12. Next base: position 226,839 of record NZ_JBFUAE010000005.1, read on the forward strand.
GAAAATCAACTGGGCCGAAAAACTGCGGCAGAACGTGCATGGACTGGCCGAGTCCCTGGGCAATCTGTTCGTCGAAACCTTCCACTACCTGGCGCTGTTCGCCATTGGTGCGGTGACCGCGTGGGCGGCGGTGATGGAATTCCTCGGGATGATCGAAGAGGGGCACATCAAGATCGATGACATCTTGCTGCTGTTCATCTATCTGGAACTGGGAGCGATGGTCGGGATTTACTTCAAGACCAATCACATGCCGGTGCGCTTCCTGATCTACGTGGCGATCACCGCGCTGACGCGGCTGCTGATTTCCAACGTTTCGCACCACAACCCGCCGGACCTTGGGATCATCTACCTGTGCGGCGGGATTCTGCTGCTGGCGTTTGCGATTCTGGTGGTGCGTTATGCTTCGTCGCAATTTCCTTCGGTGAAGATTGAGAACCCGCACCGCAAAACAGGTGCGGGCACCAGTGAGCATTCCGAAGTAGAAAAGGGCGAGCTTTAAAGCCCCATGGCGGGTCGGGGCCGGCCTTTGGCTGGTGGCGGCAGGCTGTGCATGCCGCCATCGGTCATGGATTCGAGGATGGCCACGGCACTGTGGCCCTGCTCGATGGCAATGCCGAACTGAATGCTTTGCACCAGTCGTTTCAGGCGCTCGGGGTCATTGCGTTGTTCGGCACTGATCATGCGCTTTGCGACTACGCGTCCACTGTTGGACAGGGTCAGCATGATGCTGCCATCCAGGCCCTGAATGCTCAGGTTGATCTGGTAATCCGCTGCAAAGGCATCGGTAATGAGCTGGAAAGGGTTGTCCATGATGCGTCACCGCCTGATTGAACGTGCAGTTGTTGACCGGCCGTGATCGGGTTGGTTCGCAATGCCTGACCACCGGCCATCTCGCCATCATTGTTCCAACCAGGATGTAGCAAGGGGCATGCCGACAAAATTGTCGGACAAAAAAACGTTCTGTAGGAGCGAGCCTGCTCGCGATGGTCGTGAACGATAACGCGTCAAACCAGATGGTTTGCGGCGCCTGAGGGTTTTTCGCGAGCAAGCTCGCTCCTACAGGGGCCGCGTTTTCTGCACGTTTCAGGGCAATAAACCTCGGTGTGCAACCAAAACGGTCAACATTCCACCCAGTTCACCGCCAGTCCGCCCCGCGACGTCTCTTTGTACTTGTCGTGCATGTCGGCGCCGGTGTCGCGCATGGTGCGAATCACCCGGTCCAGGGAAATGAAGTGCTGGCCGTCGCCACGCAGGGCCATTTGCGTGGCGTTGATGGCTTTCACTGCGGCGATCGCATTGCGCTCGATGCACGGCACTTGTACCAGTCCGCCAACCGGGTCGCAGGTGAGGCCGAGGTTGTGTTCCAGGCCGATTTCGGCGGCGTTTTCCAGCTGCTCCGGGGTGGCGCCAAGCACCTCTGCCAGGCCGGCGGCGGCCATGGCGCAGGCGGAGCCGACTTCACCCTGGCAGCCGACTTCGGCCCCGGAGATCGAAGCGTTTTTCTTGCACAGGATGCCGACGGCCGCTGCGCCCAGGAAGAACGCGACCACGTCATCGTCAGACGCATCGGCATTGAATTTCATGTAGTAGTGCAGCACCGCGGGAATGATCCCCGCCGCGCCGTTGGTCGGTGCCGTGACCATGCGCCCGCCGGCTGCGTTTTCTTCGTTCACGGCAAGGGCATACAGGTTGACCCATTCCATTGCCGACAAAGTGGACGTAATGACATTCGGCTTGCCGATTTCCTGCAGGCTGCGATGCAGTTTCGCCGCTCGACGTGGAACATTCAGACCGCCGGGCAAGATGCCTTCGTGACGCAAGCCCTGTTCGACGCATTCGCGCATCACCGACCAGATATGCAACAGGCCCTGGCGAATCTCGGCATCACCACGCCATGCCCGTTCGTTGGCCATCATCAGTTCGCTCACCCGCAGGCCGTGCTCGTTGCACAGCTTGAGCAGTTCGGCGGCGCTGGAGAAATCGTAAGGCAGCACCACATCGCCAGCCGGTGCGATACCGGATTCGGCTTCGGCCGCTTCGATGATGAAACCGCCACCCACCGAGTAATAGGTCTGCTCGAACAGTTCGCCGGTTTCACCGAAGGCTGCCAGGGACATGGCGTTGGGGTGGTAGGGCAGGCTCTCGTTTAGCAGCAGGAGATCGCGTTGCCAGTCGAAGGCAATGTCCGCAACGCCTGCCAGGCACAATTTGCCGGTTTCGCGCAGGGTGTGAATGCGGCTGTCGATGGTGGTGGGATCGATGCGGTCGGGCCATTCGCCCATCAGACCCATGACGCAGGCGCGGTCCGTTGCGTGGCCGACGCCGGTCGCTGACAGAGAACCATAGAGGCGAATTTCCACACGTCGCACGTCAGCCAGAAAACCGTGATCGACCAGCGCTTGGGCAAAGGTTGCGGCAGCGCGCATCGGACCGACGGTATGGGAGCTGGACGGGCCGATGCCGACTTTGAATAGATCGAAAACACTGATAGCCATGCTAAAGCCTTTACATGCAATGGAAGGGTAATCGCTGCCATTTCTGTAGGACAAGCGCAATTTGGGCGATACTGCCTGTCACGATCCTACGTGACCAACGAAAATTCCTAAGACATCCTTTAGCAGGACTAAACGATGAGCCGTCAATTACACGCCCAGACGTATGTCTGGCTGAACGTGTTTGCCTGTGCCGCGCGGCACTTGTCGTTCACCCGCTGCGCCGAAGAGCTGCACATCACACCGGGGGCGGTCAGCCAGCAGATCCGTCAGCTGGAAGAACGCCTGGGTTTTCGTCTGTTTCACCGCCGCGCCCGCGGAGTGGAGTTGAGCGCTGAGGGCCAGCGTCTGGCCATTACCGTCAACGAGGCATTTGGCAGCATCGACGCGGAATTGCGGCGACTGGATGCGGGCATGATCAGCGGGATTCTGCGGGTACGTTCGATTCCGTCGTTCCTGAGCAAATGGCTGACGCCGCGTCTGCCGCGTTTGCAGCAGCGTTTTCCGGATATTCAGTTGCGCCTGGTGGCCGAGGACAGCAGCGTGCCGTTGCATGAAGGCGACTTCGACCTGGCGATCGACCTGAACGACGGCAGCTACCCGGGCCTGTTATCCACAGCCTTGCTCGATGAGCAGATTTTTCCTGTGTGTGCACCGAGCCTGTTGCGCGGTCGTCCGCCTCTGCACGGTCCGGCAGACCTGATGCACTTTCCCTTGCTGCACGACATCACCGCCTGGCGCGGCAGCTATGAGTACGCGGAATGGGAGTTTTACCTCAACGCCATCGGTTTCGAGGGGGCGGATGTGCGACGCGGGCATACGTTCAATCGCAATCACCTGACGATCGAAGCGGCCATCGCCGGGATGGGGGTGGCGATTGCCCGACGGACACTGCTCAACGATGAGCTGGAGCGTGGGGCGTTGATCGTGCCGTTCGGCCTGGCGGTGCCCAATCACAAGCGCTACATGCTGCTTTACGCACCAGGGGCATTGAGCCATCCGGGTGTGCGCGCGGTGCACGATTGGTTGGTGGAGGAGGCGGGCGCTTTTCGCAGTTTGCACCCGTTGGGGGAGCGGCAAATGTGAGCAATTATTACGTAAGAGCAGGGCGACCCAACTCCCGACCTTAACAGCGCTTTTACCGGTTGTCCGGCTTTTTTTGCGATTGAAAATTTATCTTTTTTAGGGGGTTGAATTGTTCAGCGTACAGACCGATTGTGTAAGCAAGAGGTCACGGTGATGACGCCCAAGGGCTTAGCTGACCGGCCTCTCGCGAGCTAGCTGAAATAAGGGATGAACTATGCAAATCCAAGTCAATAGCGATAACCATATTCAAGGCAGTAAACGACTGGAGGAGTGGGTACGTACGACCATTGAGAGCACGCTCGAACGCTACGAAGAGGACCTGACACGCGTCGAGGTTCACCTGCGGGACGAGAACGGCGACAAGCCGGGTCCCCATGACATGCGCTGCCAACTGGAGGCGCGGCCAAAAGGCCATCAACCGGTTTCCGTCACCCATAAAGCCTCCACCATGGAGCAGGCGATCGACGGAGCAGCTACCAAACTTGAACATGCGCTGGAGCATATGTTCGGCAAATTACGCGGCAAACGAGCCAATGTGGTGCCCATCGAGAGTGGCGCCCATGCCGACCAGCTGCTGGAAGAAGAGTTTCTGGAAAACGAACAGGCGGCGCTTAACGGCTGACACCTGATTCACTTTTTACCTTCCCATTAGAACGGGCCTGCATTGCAGGCCCGTTTTCGTTTGGGTGGCTTTTGGATTCCATGGCCATTGGACTGGGCTATCGGGACGGCCGAGTTTGCGGTGCAGCCAATGGGCGTAATAGAGGGCTGCACCCGATCCTTTTGCATATGAGAATATTTATCATTAATATCGCAACCTTGCCGGCCCCCTGACGCTGTCGTGGCCTCCCCGGTTTTCAGGTCGGAACATGAACGATGATCACTCTGCCCCCAGACCCCCACGATATCGAACGCGACGAACAGCGTGGCGACCGTGCGCATTTTCTCCAGGTGTTTCTCTCCCAGCGTTCACAAATGGAGGCACTGGTGAGTCGGCGCGTCGGTTGCCGGGCGACGGCGGCTGACCTGGTGCAGGACTTGTTCCTGCGTTTCTGGCGGCGGCCGCTGGTGCAGGTCGAGGAGCTCGGCACGTATCTGCTGCGCTGCGCCGGCAATATCGCCATCGACCATTTGCGCAGTGAAGGCACGCGGGTCCGGGCCAGCGAAGGCTTGATGGTGGAGCCACCGGACAGCCACGGCTGCGGACCGCAAGCGGCGCTGGAGGCGGGCAACGATTTGCGCCACGTCGAAGCGGCGTTGCGCGCATTACCGCAGCGCACGCGGCAGATCTTTTTACTCAATCGCATTCACGGCCGTAAATACGCCGAGATCGCCAAGGCCATGGGTTTGTCCCAAAGTGCCGTGGAAAAACATATGATGCGCGCCCTCGAAGCCTGCAAGGCCAGCCTTCGGGAGCCTGAAACACGAACGCCAGGGAAAGCACCGTGAACCACTTCGAACGCGTCACCCCGACGCCCGCTCAGGAGCAGGCCGCGCTGGCCTGGCTGAGCCTGTTGCATGACCAGCCTGGCAGTGGTGATCAGGCGGCGTTCAGCCAGTGGTTGCGAGCCGATACCGCTCATGCGCAGGCGTATGCCCAGGCGCAGGTCTTGTGGGAGTTGAGCGAAGGGCCGGCGCGCACGCTGGCCGATGAAGACGCTTTTGCCATGCAAGGCTATCTCAATGCCATCAAACGCTCGCGGCGCAGCACGGTCGGACGTTGGTCGGGTGCGCTGGCGATGGCCGCGTGCCTGCTGTTGATGATCAGTCTCGGCACGGGTTGGCAGCCGATGCGTTGGATGGATGACCTGGGGGCGGATTATGTCTCGGCACCGGGGGAAATCCGCACTGTCATTCTGGCCGATCAGTCGCAGGTGACACTGGATGCCGACAGCGCCATCGCCGTGGATTTCAGTCGCGGTGAGCGGCATGTGCAACTGCGTCGCGGCGCCGGTTTTTTCAGTGTCACCCACACCGGCGAGCCGTTTGTGGTGGATGCTGAGAAAGGCCTGGCGCGGGTCCTGGGTACGCAGTTCGAAGTCCGTTTGCAGCCTCACGGTGCACAGGTCACGGTGTTGTCGGGACGGGTTGGCGTGACGGCGGACCAGAACGCGGAACAGCAAATTCTCACCGCCGGCCAGCAAGTGGCCTATGGCGAAGGCACAGCGGAAAAACTCCACGGGGTGGACAGCGAAGCGCAGTTAGCCTGGCGCCAGGGCTGGCTCAATTACTACAAGGCGACGTTGGCCGATGTGGTGCAGGATTTGGGGCGCTATTACCCCGGACGGATCGTGCTGCTCAATGATGAACTGGCGGCACGCCGGGTCAGTGGCAGCTTTCCGAGCAGGAACCCGCAGGCGGTGTTGAGTTCACTGCAAGGCGTGTTGGGGTTTGAGCAGCATCAGGTTTTGGGGCACCTGATTATTTTACGTTGAAGCTGCTGGCCTCTTCGCGGGCAAGTTCAATCACTACCTCGCCCGGAATAAAAATATTTTCAGAATTGTAGTGAGGTAAATCCGATTGCCATCCGTGTAGTGACTGAAACTGCGAGTCATTCGCATCCGTTGTGGTTCTACACAGGTCATGAGTCATGAAGTCCAGGGCAAAATCGGGGTCGGTCAAACAATGGTTGGGTGTGTCTGCGTTGAGCTTTTCGGCATTGGCGTTGTTGCCGCTGAGCGTGGTGCTGGCCGCTGAGGCTGGCAACAGCCAGCAACTCGCGCAGTTCAGTTTTTCCCTGGCCGCCAAACCGCTGCCCCAAGCCTTGAGTGATTTCAGCCGGGTGACCGGCATCAGTGTCGTCTACACCGATGAAGCGCCGTACGGCCTCAATGCGCCAGCGGTCAATGGCCAGATGAGTGCCGAACAGGCCCTGCAACGTCTGCTCACCGGTTCGGGATTGACGTTCCGCCGCACCGATGGGCACACCATTGCACTGGAACCACGGCCGACCGAAGGTGCGTTGAGCCTGGGCGCTACCACCATTACCTCGGTGATGGATGAGTCCATGAGTTACCAGCCGCCACCGACTTCTTCAGTGATGCGCTCCTCGGCCCCGATTCAGGAAATCCCGCAGACCGTCAATGTCGTCCCGGCCCAGGTCATTCGCGACCAGGCTCCGCGCAATCTCGATGACGCCCTGGCCAATGTCAGCGGCATCACCCAGGCCAACACCCTTGGCAGCACCCAGGACTCGGTGATGGTCCGCGGCTTTGGCGACAACCGTAACGGCTCGATCATGCGAGACGGCATGCCGATCGTGCAGGGTCGTGGTCTCAACGCCAGCGTCGACCGGGTCGAAGTACTCAAGGGCCCGGCCTCGTTGCTCTACGGCATCCAGGATCCGGGCGGCGTGGTCAACATGGTCAGCAAGAAACCCGAGCTTGAGCAGTACAACGCCTTGACCGTGCGCGGCTCGAGCTATGGCGACGGCAAGAATGGCAGCGGCGGCGGTCTCGACAGCACCGGTGCCCTGGGCGACTCCGGGCTGGCGTATCGCATGGTGCTCGACTACGAAGACGAAGATTACTGGCGCAACTTCGGTGTACATCGTGAGAGCCTGATCGCGCCGTCGCTGGCCTGGTACGGTGAAAGCACCAAGTTGCTGTTCTCCTATGAGCACCGCGAATTCCTCACGCCGTTTGACCGAGGCACGCTGATCGATCCACGGACCAACCATCCGCTGGACATCTCGCGCAACGAGCGTCTCGACGAGCCGTTCAACAACATGGAGGGGCGTTCGGACCTCTATCACTTCGAGGCCGATCACGAGCTCAACGACAACTGGAAGGCCCATTTCGGCTACAGCTGGAACCGCGAAACCTACGACGCCAGCCAGGTGCGCGTGACTGCAATCGACACCAATAAGGGCGCCCTGACCCGCAGCATGGACGGCACCCGGAATGCGATCAGCACCGACCGCTTCACCACCGCCAGCCTCGAAGGCAACGTGGATGTGTTCGGCATGCAGCATGACCTGCTGTTCGGCGTCGATGACGAGTACCGCAAGATTTTCCGCGAAGACCTGATCCGCCAGAAAAGCCGCACCCAGTTCAGCTACGTGAACCCGATCTATGGCCAGGACGTGCCGGGCACCACTGTCAGTGCGGCCGACAGCGCGCAGACCGATGAACTGCGTAGCGATTCGGTGTTCCTGCAGGATTCCATCCACCTCAACGACCAATGGATTCTGGTGGCCGGCGCGCGCTTCCAGGCGTACGACCAATACGCCGGCAAAGGCGTACCGTTCCACGCCAACACCGACAGTAACGGGCAGAAATGGGTGCCGCGCGCGGGCCTGGTATACAAATACACCGATGCCTTGTCGTTTTATGGCAGCTACACCGAGTCGTTCAAACCCAACTCGACCATCGCGCCGTTGAGCGGCAGCAGCACCGTGCTTGACGGCGGCATCGCGCCGGAAGAAGCCAAGTCCTGGGAGCTGGGTGCCAAGCTCGATCTGCCGGGCCGCGTCACTGGCAACATCGCGCTGTTCGACATCAAGAAACGCAACGTGCTGGTGGCCAACGCCGAAGGCCCGACCACGATTTACAGTGCCGCCGGCGAAGTGCGTTCCCGTGGCCTGGAAGTGGACTTGAGCGGTCAGCTGACGGATCGCTGGAGCATGATCGGCAGCTACGCCTACACCGATGCCGAAGTCACCGAAGACCCTGTTTACAAGGGCAATCAACTGCAAAACGTGGCAAAGAACAGCGGCTCGCTGTCGGCCGTCTATGACTTCGGCACCATCGTCGGCGGCGACCAACTGCGGGTCGGCGCCGGGGCGCGTTATGTGGGGGAGCGCGCGGGCAATGCGGTGAACGATTTCGACCTGCCGAGCTACACCGTGGCCGATGCGTTCGCCACCTACGACACAAAGGTCGAAGGGCAGAAGGTCAAGTTCCAGCTCAACGTGAAGAACCTGTTTGACCGTACTTACTACACCTCGGCGGCGAGTCGGTTCTTTGTGTCGATGGGTGACTCGCGGCAGGTGACGTTGTCGAGCACCTTGGAGTTCTGACGACTGTTTCTCCCTGTGGGAGCGAGCCTGCTCGCGATGGCGGCCTGAAGGACGCCGAAAATCCCGCGCCTAGCGCAAAAACGCCTGGCGATATTCGCCGGGCGTTCCACCGAGGGCCTGGCGAAACCGGTTGGTGAAATGGCTGGCACTGGAAAATCCGCAGGCCAGCGCAATCTCCCCCAGTGGCTGCAAGGTCGTGCGCAGCAACTCCTGCGCCCGGTTCAGGCGTCGTGCCAGCACATACTGGTGGGGTGGCAAGCCGAAGCTTTCGCGGAACATCCGCGCGAAGTGGTATTCCGACAACGCGCACAACGCCGCCAACTGGCCGAGACTGATGGCCTCGTCCAGATGGCTGTCGATGTACTCCACCAGATGTCGGCGCTGATGCGCGGCCAACCCACCTTTAAGGCGCAGGCCTTGCCGGGCATTGACCTGGCTGAGCAGGGCATGGCTGAGCAGTTCGTGAGCCAGGCTGCTGGTGAGCAGGCGCTCGCCCGGCTCGTCCCAGTTCAGGGTGATCAACTGTCGAAAGCGCAGCGCCTGCTGCGGATCATCGAGAAAGGTCTGCTCGCGCAGTTGCATTTCCCGTGGCTCGCGATCGAGCAGGGTGACACAGCCGAGGGCAAATTGTTCGGGGCTGAAATACAGGTGCGCCAGACGAATGTCGCCGTTGATCACCCAGCCTGACTGGTGACCGGCCGGCAGGATGCACAGTTTGTCCGGGCCGCCCTTGGTTGCGGGCTGATCGCGGCGGAAGGTACCGGTGCCGCCAGCAATGTAACAGGACAGCGTATGGTGGCTGGGTGCTTCGTATTCCTGGGCGTCGTGGTGATTGCTCCACAAAGCTGCAGACAAGCCGTCCCCGAGCTCGGCGCTGTGCTCGAGGCGAGCATTCGGCGAGCGGTTGAGGGCTTGAAAGACTTGTAGGGTATCCAGTACAGCCATGATCGTTGCTCTCTAACACCTGCATCCAACGCCCTGCATCCTACTCCGTAGACGCGTGCCTGCCAGCCTGTCGCCAGACAAAAGCGCAAGTTTATGCAAGTGCGCCCAGGCGTGGCGCCGGACACTGGGCGCCTATCGAGGAGCCTTTGCCATGAACCTTTCTTTGTACCTGTTGACCGTGCTGATCTGGGGCACCACCTGGATTGCCTTGAAATGGCAACTGGGTGTGGTGGCCATTCCTGTGTCGATCGTCTATCGCTTCGGCCTCGCCGCGCTGGTGCTGTTCGTGATCTTGCTGCTCAGCCGACGCCTGCAAGTGATGAACCGTCGCGGGCATTTGATTTGCCTGGCTCAGGGCTTGTGCCTGTTCTGCGTCAACTTCATGTGCTTCCTCACTGCGAGCCAGTGGATCCCCAGCGGTCTGGTGGCTGTGGTGTTTTCCACCGCCACCCTGTGGAATGCCCTCAACGCGCGGGTGTTCTTCGGTCAGAAAATCGCCCGCAATGTGCTGATGGGTGGCGCGCTGGGCCTGCTTGGGCTGGGCCTGTTGTTCTGGCCTGAATTGGCCGGGCATACCGCCAGCCCGGAAACCCTGCTCGGTCTCGGTCTGGCCCTGTGCGGCACCTTGTGTTTCTCGGCGGGCAACATGCTCTCGAGCCTGCAACAGAAGGCCGGGCTCAAACCGCTGACCACCAATGCCTGGGGCATGGCTTACGGGGCGGCGATGCTCTCGGTGTGGTGTCTGGTCAAGGGCATTCCCTTCGACATGGAAATGAGCACGCGTTACATCGGGTCACTGCTGTACCTGGTGATTCCGGGGTCGGTGATCGGTTTCACCGCCTACCTGACGCTGGTCGGCCGCATGGGGCCTGAGCGGGCGGCGTACTGCACGGTGCTGTTTCCGGTGGTGGCGCTCAACGTGTCAGCATTCGCCGAGGGCTATCAATGGACGGTGCCGGCGCTGTTGGGGCTGGTGTTGGTGATGTCGGGGAACGTACTGGTGTTTCGCAAACCCAAAACGCCGCAAGTGCTGGGCAACGGCAAGCTGGCTTGAGGGGGCGTCGAGTGCTGAGTGACTCAGTGCTCGATTTTTATCGCGATGTATATCAGTAACGGAAAGATGAAATCAACAATGTGTCCAGCCCTGTAATTGTAGTTCCAGGTTTTCGACTCATCCATATTGAACCATTCGGTACCGACTGTTTGAAAACCGACGTAATAAAGAAAAAGGGCAATCAATAATCCGATGATTGCAGGTTTTTTAGCTTCGTGAAATTGTTCGGGGCTGGCGTTGATGTTTTTGTAAAGGCAATAGGTTCCGAGCAGGCAACATAGGGTGTAGACCACCTCAAGTGTAATGATCAGCCAGTAAATGCGGTGGTGAAGTATGGCGGAAGTAATAGCCCTGTGTCTGTATTTGCTTTGATCATTGGTAGTGTCCATGCTCAGGATATGGCTGATGTATTCATAGTTGGTCGAGTAATCCGTGACATTGTTGTATAGCATCAGCAATCCAAAGAGGCTAGTAAATAACATCAGTTTGGCTTTGCTGAGTCGAATGACTTGATTTGTTGTGAGTGAGTTCAAATGGGTGATCTCCGTTGCTGATCCCGTAGTGCCAGGGTAAACAAGGAGAGTCTATCTCGTGGTTTTGTTGTTCGGCTGCTGACTGAATTGCAGGGTGTGTATTCAGAGAGTTGCTTAATAACTTGAAAGTGACTTTTTTTCAAACGGGCAGGCGCTTGTAACGTCTGCCCGATTTGCGTTAACCCTTCCAGACTTGCGGGTTGACCAGGTCCTGCGGTCGCTCGCCCAGCAGGGCACTGCGCAAGTTGGCCAGGGCACGGTTGGCCATGGCATCGCGGGTCTCATGGGTGGCCGAGCCGATGTGCGGCAAGGTCACGGCATTTTTCAGCTGGAACAGTGGCGACTCGGCCAGTGGTTCTTTTTCGTACACGTCCAGCCCTGCACCCCGAATGCGGTTGTTTTGCAGCGCTTCGATCAGCGCCGGTTCATCCACCACCGGACCACGGGAAATGTTCACCAGAATGGCACTTGGCTTCATCAGTGCCAGTTCACGATGGCTGATCAAGTGTTTGGTTTTCTCGCTGAGCGGCACCACCAGGCAGACGAAATCAGCTTCGGCCAGCAATTGATCGAGGCTGCGGTACTGCGCGCCGAGTTCCTGTTCCAGTTCGGTCTTGCGGCTGTTACCGCTGTAGATGACCGGCATGTTGAACCCCAGGCGGCCACGCCGGGCGATGGCGGCACCGATGTTGCCCATGCCGACGATGCCCAGCGTCTTGCCATGCACATCACAACCGAACAGCTGCGCACCGACAGTGGCTTGCCATTGCCCGGCCTTGGTCCAGGCATCCAGTTCGGCGACGCGGCGCGCACTGCTCATCAACAGTGCAAACGCCAGGTCGGCGGTGCTTTCGGTGAGCACATCCGGCGTGTTGGTCAGCATGATCCCGCGTTCGTTGAAGTAGGCCAGGTCATAGTTGTCGTAGCCCACCGAGACGCTGGACACCACTTCCAGCCTGGCGGCGTTTTCCAACTGGGCGCGGCCGAGTTTGCGACCCACGCCGATCAGGCCGTGGGCGTGGGGCAGGGCTTCGTTGAATTGGGCGTTGATGTCGCCGTTTTTCGGATTCGGCACGATGACATCGAAGTCTTGTTGCAGGCGTTCGACCATTTCCGGGGTGACGCGGCTGAAGGCCAGGACAGTCTTTTTCATGGGAGGCGGGCTCGTCGGGCGGTGAAGAATGATGAGCACGCTAACATTCTTCGCGGGATTTGTGCGAGTCGTCAGGCGGTCAATGCAAGCTTGCAGCTTGCGGTGCTCCATCCAGTTATACTGCCGCACTTCTTATACTGTGGCATGCGGCTCGTTCACCGGGCCCGACACTTCATGCACCACCCGGAGCTTTCATGACTTCCCCGAAACAACCGCCGGTCGCCGACGCCCTGAGCGACGTGCAGGCAGAGCTGCCAGACAGCGTCGACTCCAGCGCCGACAGCGAAACCAAAGCCGAAATCCCGGCCTTCAAGTTCCCGTTCAAACCGGGCGAACTGGCGGCCGCCAAGGGCTCCAACCAGCCGTGGTACAAGAACGGCGCCAAGAACGGCCACACCAAGACACCGGGCATGGCGCCGCCGGGAACTCGTCGATCGATGGGTAAGCGTTAAGGTTCAGGCATTTTCAGGTCGCCCGTATTCCTTGCTGTAAGTCAGAGCGTTCCTACACCGGTTGGCGATTCGCCCTCTGGGAATCTCGAAGGCCATTCGTCGAGGATTCATTTCCATGAATCTTGATGAAGGTTTTCTCATGCGTCTGCTTAAGTTTTTTTCTGCACCCCTGATAGTGGCTCTGGCCGCGGGTTGTACTACAGCTGTCGTCGATCCACAGATCCGTTTCGGTGTCGAGCCGCTTGTATCGCCGTTTGAATTCCGTAACGAGAATGGCGAACTGGAAGGGCTCAATATCGAGTTGGGCAATGCGCTGTGTGCCGAACTCAAGTCCCGCTGTGTCTGGGTTGACCAGGATTACGCCACCAACATCGATGCGCTCGAAGGCGGTCGTTTCGACGCAATCATGCCGATGACAGCCACATCGTTGCGTCGCGAGCGTGTCGATTTCACCGAAAACCTGTATCCCCTGAGCAGCAGGCTGGTGGCTCCCAAGGGGGCGAATCTGCAACCCGATGCTCAATCGCTCCGGGGCAAGCGTGTCGGCGTGCTGGCCGGTACCAGTCGCGAGGCGTTCGCCAAGGCGCGTTGGGCGCAGGCGGGGGTAACAGTACGCAGCTTCAACCTCAATGATCAATTGATCGCCAGCCTGCTGGCGGGAGAGCTGGATGCGACTTTGCAAGACTCGATCGAAATTACCTACGCGCTATTGAGTAAACCGCAGGGGCAAGGTTTTGACTTCGCCGGCCCGGCGATTAGCGATCCCATGCTGGGCAGCGGCGTGGCCATGGCGGTTCGCAAAAACGACACCCTGCTGCGCAATAACCTGAATGCTGCTCTTGAGCGGTTGAAACAAAATGGTCAGCTGCAAGCAATTACCCAGCGCTACTTGCCGACGCCGGCTCTCGAGTTTCCTCGGTACTTTCCAAACGAAGAAGGCATGCCATTTTCCAATGCGGTTCAGGTTGGTCAGACACTTTACCTCTCTGGCGTAATCGGAATGACGGAGGCAGGGGAGTTGGTGAAAGGTGGTATAGGGCCGCAAATGGAACAGGCCATGGCCAATCTGCGCAACGCACTGCAGCATCATGGGTCGTCTCTGGCGCAGGTGGCCAAATGCACGGTTATTCTTTCCGACATGAAGGGCTTTGCTGCCATGAATGCTGTTTATCGCAGCTACTTTCCGGCGGATCGGTTACCCGCTCGTACTACATTTGCTGGCAAGCTTGTACTGGACGCAGGGGTGGAAGTGGAGTGTCTGGCGGTCACGACGCTTTAAATCTTTACCTGTCTGAAGGCGCGTGCGCAGCTCGCAAAGCTGCGCACCTGACCTCTCAAGCCGTGCGCAACGAAATGAACGCAAAGTTCGTCGGCGCATCCGCCGCCACTTGCCCCCCGGCCGCAACAATCTGCCCGGCGATATCGTCCCCCGACACATGAAACAGCCACTCGCTGCCCCACTCCGGCAACATTTGCCCGGTCAGTTCGTCGATGATTCTGGCGAACTCCGCCATATCCGGAAGATATGCGGTAAACCCGTCGCCCTTCAGGGCCGTCGTGCGGATGCCCAGCTGTGCGCAAATCGCATCCTTGGTCTGAATTTCGTCGCGATCCGCCTGACGGGAACGCTGGATCAATTCCGATAACTCCCGGCCGACCAGTTTGCCACCGACAATCAGCTCTGGCCCTGTTTCCCAGGACTCTGGCGGGCACTCCTTGGCGGTGGGGTTCAGGGGAATGTGCGGATTGATTTCCATCGGATAGATGCGACACACCAACGGCCGGCGTTCGTAGATGCGGCAGCGGTTGTCTTCGTCAAGATTCCGGCAGGGGCCGACATTGTAGGCGGCGAAGGTGATGGCCACGTACGCGTCGGATTCGCCGCTGCGCACCGCCGCCGAACGGCGTACGGTGTGCTCCCGTTGTTGCACTGGCAGGCCCAGGCCGTTGTCCAGAAACGCTTCCACCAGCACGATCACCTGAGCACCGTCGGCTGCCCACATCCGGGCTTCGCTCAGGGTCAGGGGCACATGGTGGCCGTTGCAGCATTTGCCGCAGCCTACGCAGGAAAACCTTGTATTCATTGAGTGTTCATTCGCATTACAGGGCATGAAACGGCGACAGAATGCCGCCACAAAAGCCGCTATCGAAGCAAATTATGCGCCACTCAGTTGGCCTCGCCGGCCGGAGCAAGCCCGCTCCTACAGGAATCGCGCCCTACACATGTTTTGTGATCGGCTCGGTCACTGTAGGAGCTGGCTTGCCAGCGAAGGCGGCATGTCAGAGAGGAACCGGCTCCCGGCGGACTGCGCGCATCCCGACGCTTTCATACAAGCGCCGCGCCCGAAGGTTG
This sequence comes from Pseudomonas sp. P1_C12, assembly GCF_056406435.1. Classification (NCBI taxonomy): domain Bacteria; kingdom Pseudomonadati; phylum Pseudomonadota; class Gammaproteobacteria; order Pseudomonadales; family Pseudomonadaceae; genus Pseudomonas; species Pseudomonas sp. P1_C12. The sequence continues at coordinate 241,927 of NZ_JBFUAE010000005.1, forward strand.
TCTTCCAGAACCTTCAGGTCCACGAAGCCTTCACGCCGCTGCTGGAATACCTTGAACGCTTGCAACAGCAAGGCACGCCCCAATCCACGGCCCTGAAACCGCGGATGCACCACCAGGTTCTTGATGTAGGCACTGGTCCAGCACTGACACACACCCACCACACCTTCGGCATCCTGGGCAATGAAGCACAGGGCCGGGTCATATTCCGGATCGGTTTCGAACTGCCGTTGCCACATGTCCAGCGCGGCTACACGCCCAGCGCCGTCGAGATAACCGAGCTCCATCAGCCGGTGCACGGCGGCGCCCAGTTCGGGGCGGTATTCGCCCAGTTGCAGGCCGGCTGGCCAATCGGGGGGCGGCACGACGACAGAGAGGTCGCGTCGCATCAGCCAGCAGTAATCTTCGGTCAACACTCAATAACCCTGTTCGGCGACAGCCTTGGCCGCGGTGATCAGGCACTGGGTCAATTCCGGTGAAGAGAATTTGGTCAGTACCGCGTTCGCCCCCGCCAGTCGTGCTTTCTCGGCGTTCATCGCACTGTCCAGCGAGGTGTGCAGCAGTACATAAAGATGCGCGAAATCCGGAGTTTCCCGCAGGGTACGGGTGAAGGCGTAGCCGTCCATCTCCGACATTTCGATGTCCGAGACGATCAGGTTGATCTGTTGTGCGGTGCCTTGCAGGTCCAGCAGGCAGTCGATGGCTTCCTTGGCGCTGCGGGCCGTATGGCATTGCAGGCCGAGGTTGCGCAGGGTGTGCACCGATTGCTGCAAGGCCACCTGGCTGTCATCGACCACCAGGATGCGCGCGTTGCCGAGCAGTTCGGCGTCTTCCATGCTCAGCTCGGTCGGCGCCATTTCGATTTGTGCCGGGGCGATGCCGTGGATGACTTTTTCGATGTCCAGCACTTGCACCAGGGTGCCATCGACCGACGTCACGCCGGTGATGTAGGCGCGCGAACCACCGGAGCCGAAGGGCGGCGGGCGGATGTCGGTGGTCAGGCAATGGACGATCTTGCTCACGGCCTGCACGTGCAGGCCCTGCTTGGAGCGGCTGACGTCGGTGACGATCAGGCAGCCGCCGTTCGGGTCTTCCAGCGGACGTTCGCCAATGGCACGGCTGAGGTCGATCACCGACAGCGAGGCACCGCGCAGGCTGGCGATGCCTTTGACGTGGGGGTGCGACTCCGGCAGTTTGGTCAGCGGCGGGCAGGGAATGATTTCACTGACCTTGAGCAGGTTGATCGCCATCAGCTTGCCGCTGCGCAAGGTAAACAGCAGAAGCGAAAGTGAGTCTGCGCGGGCTTTGGTGGAGGACATAGGAACCTTCTCTGGAAAAAGGTGACGGGCAATCCCGGGATTGCCAATGACTTCGATGCCGGGTTATCGACTTGTCGGGGGCAGGCTTTAGGGTGAATACCTCTCTCGGGTCAAACACAGGACCATTGTGGCGAGGGGGCTCGCCCCCGTTCGGCCGCGAAGCGGTCGTAAATCCAGCGACTCGGTTTGTCGGTGAAAGCCAGGGGCCGCGTCGCGACCCAACGGGGCGGTGCGGCGATCCGACAAGCCCCCTCGCCACAAAGACTCCACTCACCCTATAGCGACACTATTTCATCCCCAACCGCTTGGCCATCCGCCCCAGGTTCGCCCGATCCAGGCCCAGCTCACGGGCCGCGCTTGCCCAATTGTTGTTGTGCCGTTCCAGGCAGGCACCGATCAATTGACGCTGATAACGCTCGGTAGCCTCGCGCAAGTCGCCGATCACCGCTTGCGTGACGCTGGCGACAGGTTGCTCGGCAGAAGCTTCAACGCTGGCGTTGGGCAAGTCCAGGTCGGCTGCACTCAAGCTGAGAATCTTCGGCCGTTCCTTGCAGTTGCCCAAGGCTTTCAAGGCGCTGCGGCCGATCAAGTGTTCAAGCTCGCGCACGTTGCCGGGCCAGTCGTAGGCCAATAGCGCGGCCTGGGCGTCGCTGTTCAGGCGCAGGCTGTTGAGGCCCATGCGCGAGCGGTTCTGCTCCAGGAAGTAACCGCTGAGCAGCAGCACATCGCGTCCGCGATCGCGCAGGGCCGGCACCAGCAGCGGATAAACGCTGAGGCGATGGTAGAAGTCGGCGCGGTAACGGCCGCTGCGCACTTCTTCGGCGAGGTCGCGGTTGGTCGCCGCGATCAGGCGCACGTCGACCTGATGCTCCTTGTCCGAGCCCAGTCGCTGCAGTTGACCGCTCTGCAACACGCGCAGCAACTTGGCCTGCACGGTCAGCGACAACTCACCGACTTCATCGAGAAACAGCGTGCCGCCGTTGGCCAGTTCGAACTTGCCACGGCGGTCGTTCAGCGCACCGGTAAAAGCACCGCGGACATGGCCGAACAATTCGCTTTCCACCAGTGTGTCGGGCAACGCGGCGCAGTTGAGGCTGATGATCGGTTTGTCGGAGCGGGGCGAGGCGGCATGGATGGCCTGGGCCACCAGCTCCTTGCCGACCCCGGTTTCGCCAGTGATCAACACGGTCAGGTCGCTGCCGCCCACCAGACTGATTTCTTCGACCAGACGCTTGTGGGCCTTGCTCTGGCCAATCATCTCGCGATTCTGCTGGCCGCTGGCCTGGCGGTAGACCTCGGCGCGCTGATGCTCGTCTTCGACGCGATTGTTCAACCGCTCGATGCGTTCGGCGGCGTTGACCGTGGCGGCCGCGAGGCTGGCGAAGGCTTGCAGGGCATCCAGTTCGATCGGTTCGAAGCGCTCCGGGTCTAGGGCATCGAGGGTCAGCAGGCCCCAGGGGCGCTCGTCGATGAACAATGGGCAACCCATGCAGTCGTGGACCTCCAGATGATCATCCAGGCCATCGACCAGGCCGTCATAGGGGTCAGGCAAGTCGCTGTCGGCAGCGAAACGGGTCGGGCCTGGGCCGCTGAGCAGCGCTTGGAAACGCGGGTGCTCGCTGACCTTGAAGCGCCGACCGAGGGTATCGGTACTCAAGCCGTCGACCGCCAGCGGCACCAGCCATTCACCGTCGAGACGCAGCAGAGCGGCGGCGTCGCATGGCAGCAGGGCGCGCATGGCTTCCAGCAGGCGGCGATAACGCTCGCCCTCGGGCAGTTCGCGGGACAGGTCGGAGACAAGGGGCAGCAGGGCGGTGAGCAGGGGTTTTGCAGTCATAGTGACTCCGTGTAGTCGGTATGACTATAAGTCAGGCAGTGTCTAAATGACTATTAAGTTATTAACTTATTGATTTATAAAGACTAAATAGTTGGCATGGAAACTGATAGGCATAGGGTAATCCGTTAGCAATCCAAGAAGACCAGGAGTCACTTTATGCTGAGCGTTCAAGATCGTGCCATCGTCAAATCCACTGTGCCACTTCTCGAAAGCGGTGGTGAAGCGCTGATCACACACTTCTACCGCATGATGCTCTCCGAATACCCGGAAGTCCGCCCACTGTTCAACCAGGCCCACCAGGCCAGTGGTGATCAGCCGCGAGCCCTGGCCAACGGCGTATTGATGTATGCGCGCCATATCGACCAACTCGACCAGTTGGGCGACCTGGTGGCCAAGATCATCAACAAGCACGTGGCCCTGCAGATTCTGCCGGAGCACTACCCGATTGTCGGCAGCTGCCTGCTGCGGGCCATTGCCGAAGTATTGGGCGAAGAGATCGCCACCCCGGAAGTGATCGCGGCCTGGGGTGCGGCCTACGGGCAACTGGCGGACATCCTCATCGGTGCCGAAACCAGCATCTACGACCAGAAGGAACAGGCACCGGGCGGCTGGCGCGGGGCGCGGGCATTCATCGTGGCCGGCAAGGTCGAGGAGAGCGCCGAGATCACCTCGTTCTACTTTGAACCTGCAGACAAAGGCCCGATCCTGGAGGCAGAACCCGGCCAGTACATCGGCATGAAACTGATCCTCGACGGTGAAGAGATCCGTCGTAACTACTCGCTGTCAGCGCTGGCGAACAAAGGCCAGTACCGCATCAGCGTCAAGCGTGAAGCCGGTGGCCGCGCTTCCAACTACTTGCATGACCAGTTGCATGTCGGCGCCAGCATCCAGTTGTTCCCGCCATCGGGCGAGTTCACCCTGACCGCCAGCGACAAACCTCTGGTGCTGATCAGCGGCGGCGTCGGCATTACCCCGACCCTGGCGATGCTCGAAGCTGCGCTGGAAACTCAGCGGCCGGTGCATTTCATCCACTGCGCGCGCAACGGCAGCGTCCATGCCTTCCGCGACTGGATCGATGGCCTGGCCGAGCGTCACCCGCAGCTCAAGCGCTTCTACTGCTACGCCGAAGATGACGGCGTGAGCCCGGCGGCGCACAAGGTCGGTTTGTTGAGCCAGCAGCAGTTGCATGCATGGCTGCCGGAGCAGCGTGACCTGGATGTTTACTTCCTGGGGCCGAAAGGTTTCATGGCGTCCATCAAGCGTCACCTCAAAGCCCTGGGTGTGCCGGAGAAGCAAAGCCGTTACGAGTTCTTCGGGCCGGCAGCGGCGCTGGAGTAACCCCTAATAAAGATCGCAGCCTTCGGCAGCTCCTACAGGATGCAATCCATTCCGATGTAGGAGCTGCCGGAGGCTGCGATCTTTTGATCTTTCTGGTTAAAAGTTAATCCCTCCTTAACCGTCCTGTCGTCTATTCCCTGCGACATCCCCCTTGCTACGCGCCAGCTCTCAAAGATCAGGCCAGCGTGTAGACTGGCGGGCAATCGAAATTTTCAAGGGAAACGCGATGAGCGATGAATCCATGCGGTTGGGGCGTGAACGGCGCTACCTGGTGTTGTTGGGCATCATTTGCCTGGCGCTGATCGGCGGCGCGCTGTACATGCAAATTGTTCTGGGCGAGGCCCCTTGCCCGCTGTGCATCCTGCAGCGTTATGCGTTGCTGCTGATCGCGATCTTCGCCTTCATCGGCGCCGCCATGCGCACCCGTCGCAGCATCACGGTGTTCGAAACCCTGGTGGTGATCTGCGCGCTGGCAGGCGCAGGCGTTGCCGGACATCACGTCTATACGCAGTTCTATCCGGCGGTCAGTTGCGGCATCGATGTGCTGCAACCGATTGTGGATGACTTGCCGCTGGCGAAGATCTTTCCGCTGGGTTTCCAGGTCGATGGTTTCTGCTCCACGCCATACCCGCCGATCCTCGGTCTGTCGTTGGCACAGTGGGCGTTGGTCGCCTTCGTGCTGATTGTGGTGCTGGTGCCTTTGCTCACGTCGCGTAACCGCAAAGCGCTGCGCTGAGGTCATCTGTCGGCAGGAATTGTCGGACAAAAAAGCCCCGGTCCTTGAAGAGAGGACCGGGGCTTTTTTGTCTTGCTCAGCGCATTTCAGAGGCCGGGTAAAAAGACCGTGATGTGCGACAGCCAAGGGTGCGACACATGTGCGACATGTTGTCACAGAGTCAGTGTCGCAGGGCGTTCGAAGAGGCCGGATTGGTACATGGAAACGTAACGAAATTGGGCTGTTTTGCAGGCTTGCGGTTTTTTCCATTGCGAACGCGAGCAGGCAGTTTTAACAGGGTCTGGCGAATGGCCGAAGCCCCCGTCATATCGGGCTCCGGGCAAGGTAAAGGGCAGTGAAGAGGGGGCCGATACTGTCTGAACTGTGGGTGGAAGACCTACTTATTGTGGTGTTTTTGTTGAGAATTAATTTCGATAAGATGCGCCACTTTTGCGAAAACGGTTAATGATTGTTGCCGGTTCGGATAAAAATTATTTCGGGATGAGACATGGTTTATACAACGTTACATATCTACAATCGCCCGCACTGAATCCCCGGCACTGCTCAAATCTTAACCAGACGTGAGCAGAAACAGGGTGTCGAGAGGTCTGGTGGCTTCATGCGATGCCCAGGTGTCGGAGCCTCCAACTACCCGCACCAAATGGAATTGGTCTGTAACAAGGCCTTTGACCACGAATTCGAATAAGAACTCACCGCAGGCCCGGGATTTGTCGTACAGCGTCTGACGCACAACGGGCATGCCCTTATTCAATCCAAGAAAAATGCCAACCCTTGGCAGGGTGAAGTGTTGGCGATCAAAACCCAACTGCATTGCGCAAGCTGCTTTAGAGGTCGTGAGATGAGTAAAAACAGGTACCCCAGACTACTAGGCTTATTGCCGCTGATCGGCACGTTGTTGCTGTCAGGCTGCAACATGACCTTGCTCAATCCCAAGGGCCAGGTTGGTCTGGACGAGCGAAACCTGATCATCACCGCAACGCTGCTGATGCTGTTGGTCGTGGTGCCGGTCATCGTCATGACCTTCCTGTTCGCCTGGAAATACCGCGCGTCCAACACCAACGCCACCTACACCCCGAAATGGAACCACTCCACCAAGATCGAGATTGCGGTGTGGGCTGTTCCAGTGCTGATCATCATTGCCCTGGGTTACGTCACCTACAAGTCGACCCACGCACTGGATCCGTACAAGCCGCTGGAATCCGACGTCAAGCCTGTGACCATCGAAGTGGTCGCGCTGGACTGGAAGTGGCTGTTCATCTACCCGGAACAAGGCATCGCCACGGTCAACAAGATCGTGTTCCCGGCGCACACCCCAGTCAACTTCAAGATCACTTCCGACGCCGTGATGAACTCGTTCTTCATCCCCGCTCTGGGTGGCCAGATCTACGCAATGGCGGGCATGCAGACCAAGCTGCACCTGATCGCCAACGAGAACGCTGAAATGGACGGTATCTCCGCCAACTACAGCGGCGCGGGTTTCACCGGTATGAAATTCAAAGCGATCGCAACTTCCCAGGAAGATTTCGACGCCTGGGTAAGTGAAGTCAAAAAGGCACCTAAACAGCTTGAACAAGCTGAATACGCAGCCCTTTCCAAGCCAAGCCAGAACAACCCAGTCGAGCTCTACTCCTCGGTTACCCCAGGCATGTTCCAGGCCATCGTCGACAAGTACGAAGGCATGAAACCGGGTCCTAAGGTCAAGCACGAGAAAGCAGAGAAAGAAGTGGCCCAAATGGAAGGGATGGACATGAGTTCGCATTCAGCTGCCGGGGCAGAGGAGTAAACGATGTTTGGTAAATTAAGTTGGGAAGCGATCCCGTTCCACGAACCGATCGTGATGATTACCATCTCCATGATCGCGCTCGGTGGTCTGGCGCTGTTCGCTGCAATCACCTACTTCAAGAAGTGGACCTACCTGTGGACCGAGTGGCTGACGTCGGTCGACCACAAGAAAATCGGCGTGATGTACATCATCGTCGCCATGGTCATGCTGCTGCGCGGCTTTGCCGACGCCATCATGATGCGTACCCAGCTGGCCATGGCCACCGAGGGTTCGCCTGGCTACCTGCCACCTGAACACTATGACCAGATCTTCACCGCTCACGGTGTGATCATGATCATCTTCATGGCGATGCCATTCTTCACCGGCCTGATGAACCTTGCAGTGCCGCTGCAGATCGGCGCGCGTGACGTTGCCTACCCGTTCCTGAACTCCCTGAGCTTCTGGCTGCTGGTTTCCGGCGTAGTGCTGATCAACCTGTCCCTGGGCGTCGGCGAATTCGCCAAGACCGGCTGGGTTGCCTATCCGCCGCTGTCGGGCCTGCAATACAGCCCTGGCGTGGGGATGGACTACTACATCTGGGCGCTACAGCTATCGGGTCTGGGGACAACGCTGACGGGGGTCAACTTCCTGGCCACCGTGCTGAAAATGCGTACCCCTGGCATGAAGCTGATGGACATGCCGATCTTCACCTGGACCTGCACCTGGGCCAACGTCCTGATCGTGGCTTCGTTCCCGATCCTGACCGCTACCCTGGCACTGCTGACGCTTGACCGTTACATGGATTTCCACATTTTCACCAATGAACTTGGTGGCAATCCGATGATGTACGTGAACCTGTTCTGGGCGTGGGGTCACCCTGAGGTGTACATCCTGATCCTGCCAGCGTTCGGTATCTTCTCCGAAGTCATCTCGACCTTCACCGGCAAGAAACTGTTCGGCCACCACTCGATGGTCTACGCATCGGGCGCAATCTCGATCCTGGGCTTCATGGTTTGGCTGCACCACTTCTTCACCATGGGTTCGGGTGCCAGCGTCAATGCCTTCTTCGGTCTGGCGACGATGCTGATTTCCATCCCGACGGGTGTGAAGCTATTCAACTGGCTGTTCACCATCTACCAGGGCCGTCTGCGCTTCACCAGCCAGGTGCTGTGGACCCTGGGCTTCATGGTGACCTTCGCCATCGGCGGCATGACCGGCGTACTGCTGGCCATCCCGGGTGCTGACTTCGTTCTGCACAACAGCCTGTTCGTGATCGCGCACTTCCATAACGTGATCATCGGCGGTGCGGTATTCGGTTACATCGCTGGTTTCGGTTTCTACTTCCCTAAAGCGTTCGGCTTCAAGCTGCACGAAGGTTGGGGCAAGGCAGCATTCTGGTTCTGGATCTCCGGCTTCTTCGTCGCGTTCATGCCGCTCTATGCACTGGGCTTCATGGGCATGACCCGTCGTCTGAACGCCACCACCAACCCTGAGTGGGTGCCGTACCTGTACGTTGCCATGTTCGGTGCGGTGATGATCGCCGTAGGTATCGCTTGCCAGCTGATCCAGCTGTACGTCAGCGTGCGTGACCGCAACAAACCAGAAAACATGTGCGAACACGGCGACCCGTGGAATGCACACACCCTGGAATGGTCGACCTCGTCGCCACCTCCGTTCTACAACTTCGCCGTGCTGCCAAAAGCCGACGTTGTCGACCCGTTCACCGAAGCCAAGGAAAACGGCACCGCGTACAAGGCCCCGGCCAAGTACGAACCGATCCACATGCCAAACAACACCGCGACCGGTGTGGTCATGGGTGCTCTGTTGACCGTGTTCGGTTTCGCGATGATCTGGCACATCTGGTGGCTGGCCATCGCGGGTCTTGCCGGCACCGTGATCTACTTCGTGATCCACGCGGCCCGTGATGATCAAGGCTATATGGTGCCGGTCGACGTGATCGAGCGCATCGAAGCCGAGCAGCACAAGCGTCTGGTAGCGGCAGGGAAAATCCCGGCCACCGCCACCCGTGTTGAAACCTCGTTGGAACAGGCTTAAACCATGTCGAACTTAGTGACCAATGCTGGACACACCCATGTCGATGGACATGGGCATGATGACCATCACCACGACTCGGGCGAGATGACCGTATTCGGTTTCTGGCTCTACCTGATGACCGACTGCATTCTGTTTGCATCGATCTTCGCGGCGTACGCGGTACTGGTTAACAACGTAGCGGGTGGCCCGTCGGGCCACGACATCTTCGAACTGCCATACGTACTGGGCGAAACCGCTCTGCTGCTGTTCAGTTCGATCACCTACGGCTTCGCCATGCTGGCGTTCTTCCGGGGTAACAAGAAGCAGGTCCTGGGCTGGCTGGCCATGACCTTCGTGTTCGGTGCCGGCTTCATCGGCATGGAGATCAACGAGTTCCACATGTTGATCTCCGAGGGCTACGGCCCTAGCCGTTCCGGCTTCCTGTCCGGGTTCTTCACCCTGGTCGGCACCCACGGTCTGCACGTGACCAGCGGTCTGATCTGGATGGCGATCATGATGTATCAGGTGCAGAAAAACGGCCTGACGGCGACCAACAAGACCCGTCTGAGCTGCCTGAGCCTGTTCTGGCACTTCCTGGACGTCGTGTGGATCTGCGTATTCACCGTTGTTTATCTGATGGGGACTATGTAAATGGCTAACGCAGCTCATTCCCAAAATGGCCATGACAGCCACGACGCCGGTCACGGCAGCGTCAAGTCCTACGGCATCGGTTTCATCCTGTCGGTGATCCTGACCCTGATTCCGTTCGGTCTGGTGATGTACCCGACGCTGCCGAAGTCGATCACCCTGATGATCGTCGTCGCGTTCGCAGTCATCCAGGTGCTGGTGCACCTGGTGTACTTCCTGCACCTGGACCGTTCGGCCGCGCAGCGTAACAACGTGATTGCGTTTGTCTTTGCCGCGATCGTGATTGTCCTGCTGGTTGGCTTGTCGCTGTGGATCATGTTCAGCATCCACACGTTCATGATGGCGAAGTGAGGTAGATCCGCATGTCCCTTAAGCACTTTATCCAAATCACCAAACCGGGGATCATTTTCGGTAACGTGCTTTCTGTGGCAGGCGGATTTTTCCTGGCCTCCAAAGGGCATGTCGATCTGGCCATTTTCCTGGCCGCCATGATCGGCACGTCTCTGGTGGTTGCCTCCGGTTGCGTGTTCAACAACTGCATCGACCGCGACATCGACCTGAAGATGGAACGCACCAAGAACCGGGTGCTGGTCCAGGGCTTGATCTCCCTGAAACTGGCCCTGATCTATGCGACCGTCCTGGGTGTCGCCGGCGTTGCCCTGTTGTACAAGGTGGCCAACCCGTTGGCCGCGCTGTTCGCAGTCATCGGCTTCGTCATCTACGTCGGCTTCTACAGCCTGTACCTCAAGCGCAAGTCGGTTCACGGCACGCTGGTGGGCAGTCTGTCGGGCGCCATGCCGCCAGTGATTGGCTACGTCGCAGTCAGCAACACCTTCGACATGGCCGCGCTGACCCTGCTGGTGATGTTCAGCCTGTGGCAGATGCCGCATTCCTACGCCATCGCGATCTTCCGCTTCAACGATTACCTGGCCGCATCGATTCCGGTGCTGCCTGTGAAGCGCGGCATCCAGGTGGCCAAGAAGCACATCCTGCTCTACATCCTGGCCTTCCTCGTGGCGACCTTGATGCTGACCTTCAGCGGCTACGCCGGCATGAGCTACCTCGCCGTCGCCGCGGCCATGGGCATGTACTGGCTGTACATGGCCTGGACCGGCTACAAGGCAGTGGATGACACGGTCTGGGCACGCAAGCTGTTCGTGTTCTCGATCTTCACCATTACCGCGTTGAGCGTGATGATGTCCCTGGACTTCAAAGTGCCGAGCGAGTTGCTGCTGACGTACGCGCCTTAAGCGTCGGATGCTGTAAAGAAAAAGCCCCGCCTTCGAGAGAAGAGCGGGGCTTTTTGTTGGGGGTGATTCTGGTGGACCGTGTTGCCGCCATCGCGAGCAGGCTCACTCCTACATTGGATTGAGTGCACACCGATCTCTGTAGGAGTGAGCCTGCTCGCGATGGCCGCGACGCGGACTAACAGGCGAATTCGATATCTGTCCGCTTAAGAAAAAATTGAGAAAATCCCAAATTATTAAGATTTTCTTGGCCCACTTAAGAAAAAATGCACGGTCAGACCCAATAAATGGGGTAAGGCGGATGGTTCCGAGGTCTTGGGGGGATTTGTCATTGGGTTTCCATCTCCTGTGTTTCGTCCGTTGCCGCCATCGCGACCAAGCTCGCTTACGATAGGGCGACCTGACCGGCAAAAATGCCTACGGATTTGCCTGAGCTTTCCCACGAGTTTTTCAGGTTGAGGGTCGGAAGTTGCCTATCTAGCCTCGGGATGCCGTTATTACAAGCATCCCAGAGGATCTACGATGGAACTGCCAGAGGTAATCACCCCGCGTGTTAATACGAATACAGCGTTGGGGCAGGCTTTGATTTCGATGTTCAAATCTGTCGAAGCGGAACTGGAGCTTGAGAACGCAGGACCAGGGGCGGTCAAAATTATTCTGTTCGGTGGCTGCGCTGTTCACCTTTATACCCATCATCGCGTTTCCACCGACGTCGATGCCGAGATTTATGAGGCTCATGTTCCCGAAGGTTTACACCTGCAAACCATGCTCGCAGAGATACCCGAACAGTTTGTTGATGAGCGATCCGGTCGCTTGATGGAGCTGAACTACGACCTGCAATACAACACCAGTTTTGGCCCAATTCATGAGGACTATTGGGAACGGAGCCTTCCCTTTACAGAGTTCCCGGTTGAGTCCCCGCTGTACGTTCATATCGCGGCACCTGTCGACATTGCCATTTCCAAGCTGGGCAGAGCGACCGATCAGGACATTGGTGATATCAAGGCACTTCTCAGGGCTGGTTTCATCCTGACTACCGAGTTTCGTCGACTGGCATTGCAGGCGATTGATGTATATGTTGGCAACAAGGAGTCACCAATCTCCGTCCTCACGAATATTTTGCATGATTATCTGGAGAGCACAGATGACGAAGCCCCATAGCGGCCACGTCCTCTCATCCGCCTTGGACACGCTGGTAAAAAGACCTTTGAATCAAGCGGATGACGCTGCCTTGGTGAGCGCCGCCAAAGCTGTCTGGTACTCGGATTCAAATCTTGAAAGCGAGATAAGCGTTTTTTTGAATCGTCATTCTGACGAAGTGGAGGTTCGGCGTGCTGGCTATCTGCTCGAGCGATTCACTCGATTTACTTGCTTATCCGATCTCCGGGTGTCGGAAACTCTCAATGTCCTCGAGCTTTTTGCACATTCGACTTGCGTGCAAGCCGTGATGCTACAAGCCGTCACGCCACTGCGTCGACGCCGTGATGAACTTGCTGTCTCTTGGGGGTTGAGTGAGGGCCTCGGCCTAAAAGCCCAAACCCTCATGCCTTTTCAGACCCGGCATTACGAAGCTGAGCAGCGCGCCATGTTTTCCTGAGCTTTGGTTGCAGCGAATAGGCTGCATCGTTTGGCCCAAAAGTTGAAACGGCTTGCAGCGCAAAAGCCCCTCCTTTCGAGAGAACGGTGGGGCTTTTTCATTTACGCGCGGTTGTTACACGGTGCATCGAGCACCTTCACCACGTCATCGATGATTGCCTTGCTCATGTCCTGCAAAAAATGTGATGCCCAGGCGTGTCGGTCGGAGTCGCGAACCATGGCGGCGTCTGAGGCGAGCAGTTTCGCGAGGTGGAGCAGGTCGGAGGCGTGGTAGAGGGCTTCGGTTACCGGGACGCCGGCATTGATGCGGAACAGGGGTTCGTTGGCGTGGTAGGAGAAGGGGGTGAGGCCGATGGTTTTGAGGTCTTGGGGATTGGTCATTGGGCTTCACCTCCTGTTGGGCTGGAGGTGGAAGGGTATGACTGGTGTAGCAGACGGATCGATAGTGTTCATTTGTAACTCCTGCATAAGTGAAGCTGTCCCGTTCGTTATCAGGCGAATGGGTGGCAGCTGTGCGCAGGCTGATAAACCGGAGATGCAGGACCCGGCAGACCCGAAGGTCTCCCACACACAGCCGCCATAACACGAATACTCAGGCGTAGAAAAACGCCAACCATCGTGGGGCGCAGCTGCGTGGCATCTTACCCGGGTTATCAGGCCCGGTCGCTGAATTGGCAGCGACCGGGCGAAGTTAGCCGGCAAGGATGAGGTCGGCAATCGTAGCGATCTGGTGGCCGGGGATCTCATTGGGCACCGCAATCCCTGTGGGAGCGGGCTTGCTCGCGAAGGCGGTGGGTCAGGCAATATTGATGCTGGATGTGACGGCCTCTTCGCGAGCAAGCCCGCTCCCACATTGGACTAGCGTCATCGCTGATATCGAGCATGACGCGGGCCCCTGTGGGAGCGAGCTTGCTCGCGATGGCGGCGTGTCAGGCAGCATCAATTTTGAATGTGACGGCCTCATCGCGAGCAAGCTCGCTCCCACAGGGTTGGGGGGCGTCGGTTATTTACTTTGTGTATCGAGCAAGCGGAAAAACCGCTCGCGCACCTGCAAACTGTCACTGTGAGCCACATTGAAGCGCAGGAACTGACTGGCATCCGGCCCTTTGCTCAGCAAGGTGCCCGGCGCCAACACCATATTGTTCTCCAGCCCTTGGCGAGCCAGATTCTCGGCATGCAAGCCCTCCGGCAACCGCGCCCAGATAAACACACCTTCGCCGGGCAACGAGGAAAGCGAGCACCCTGCCTCCGCCAACCAACTCGCCACTCGGCTGTTCGATTCATACAACCGATCCACCGTGCGCCGCGCATGTTTGGCATAGCTGCCATCGCTGAGCATGGTGCACGTAATCTGCTCCGCCAGCTCCGACGTCACCCCGCCGCAGGCCATTTTCAGCGCGACCATGCGTGCCGCCAATTGCGGTGACAGTACGGTGTAGCTGACACGGCTGTTGGCGGTCAGGGTCTTGGAGAAGCCCGACACATAACTCACGTTGTCCAGCCCGCTGGCGGCCAGGCGCGGGGTGCGGCGTTGCTGGATGTCGCAGTACAGATCGTCTTCGACGATGTGGAAGCCATGGCGGTGGCTCAGTTCCAGCAAGCGGTAAACCTGGGCCGGGGTGAACGAGTGGCCGGTGGGGTTATGCAGCGTGCTGTTGGTCATGTACAGCACGGGTTTGTGGGCGATCAGCAGTTGCTCTAAGGCGTCGAGGTCCATGCCGTCGCAATCCCGGGCGATGGTAATGACTTTGGCCCCGTGTAGCGCCAGGTTGGCGTGCATGTTGAAGTAGCAGGGGTCGTCGAGCAGCACGGTGTCGCCGGGTTTGACCAGCAGGCGCATCAGCAGGTCGATGGCCTGCATGGTGTTGGCGGTAGTGATGATCTGGTCCACCGGCGCTTCGATGCCGAAGGTCGCCAGCTTGACCCGCAAGGCCTGGCGCAACGGCAGGTAACCGCCGGCCACGCCGTACTCGCCCATGCGCAATGACGTCGCTCGCAGGGTACTGCGCACGGCTTTCTGCAACTCTTCGGCGGGCAGCCACGAGGTCGGCAGAAAACCGCAGCCGGGGCGCAGCGCGCCGTTATCCAGCAGCAGTGCGCGGCGTACCACACTGAGGGTGTCCTGAGGTTGCAGGTCCGGACCGGTGCCACTTTTCAGTGCTGCTTCGGAGCGATGCACGTAATGCCCGGAGCCCTGGCGAGACACCACCAGCCCCTTGGCCCGCATGCGGTCCAGGGCATCGACCACCGTGGATTTGCCCACGTTCATCAAGTCGGAGAGTTCGCGAATCGGCGGCAGCTTGGCGCCGTGGGGCAGGCCACCCGTGCTGATCGCCTGGGTCAGTTGATCGACGATCTGCTGCACCAGCGGCACGCCGGGCTGGAATTCTATGGCGGCAATGACTGCACGTTGAACCTGCATTTTACTGGTCTCTCCGGCAGTAAAGTTCGTTGGATTCTATACGAACTTGCCCTGATCAGGACAAGCCTCTCTCTCTACCATGCCCTTACAGACTTTTCTGAATGTCGGCCTTTGTCGGCGGGCGTTCACCCGGTTCCTGAGGTGCTGCATGAGTGTCGAAACAACGGTCGCGGTGGCTAAACCGGTCATTAACCTGCGGTTATTCACGATCCGGATCATCACCGCCGTCTCGCTGTTCGCGGTGCTGGGCAAGGCCAACGTCTGGCTCGACACGGCCACCAACAGCATCCTGGCCCTTGGATATCGCGCCTTGTTGCTGCTGTTGCCCCTGACTTTACTGGTGCTTGGCCGTCGTTCCCTGAGCGTCACGCTGCTGTGTGCCGGCCTCGGCCTGGTACTGCTGGCGCTGACCAGTAACCAAGGCATGGTGATGTTTGCCGCCGCACTGTTTGCCTACGGTATTGCGATTGCCGGTTACCTGATAAAGAGCGAAGCGGCCCAGACCAAGGAAGGCGCGGCCTACAACCGCGTGGCCATGAACATGGGCAGCCTGGTGGCCGGTTTGATCCTGCTGTCGCCGCTTCTCACGCCTACGATGTTTTTCCTCGGCGCGGCGGCCTTCGTGTTGCTGTGCCTGCCGATCGCCCTCGGCGCAACCTTTACCTCCGAGCCGGTGGTAGCCCGCCCAGCCAGTCAGGTTGGCAGCAACTGGGGCAACAAACTGCCCTGGGTAATCGCCGGGATCATCATGGGTATCAAGCTGTTCGGGGTGTTCTCGATCCTGCCACAGGCGATCCTGCTCAAGACCGGCGAGCTGCCGGCCTGGTACGGCTTGATGCTGATCCTCAACAGCGCCGTGGTGGTGTTCGCCCAGGTGCCGGTGATGAAGCTGATCGAGCGCACCGGGCGCTTCAAGGTCGTGGCGGTGATCGGGATCATCGTCGGCGGCTTTGCCGTGCTGTCTTCGCCCGCCGCGTTCCACGTCGAAACCCTCGCCGGGGCGCTGGTCTGGGTGGCGCTGCTGTCCATCGCCGAGTGCGCCTTCAGCTACCTCGATTACTTCTCGGTCAAGCAAAACAACATGTTCGTCAAGGAAGTGTCCCTGGGGGTGGGGGCCGGGCTGACCGTGTTGATCATGCGGGTGGTGCCGGCGCCGTACAACGCGCTGGTGCTGGCCGCCATCGGCGCCGGCGGGATCCTGGCCTGGTACTGGCTCAATCGTAAATCCAATGCGTCGTTGCATGACTGAGTCATCGCCGTTGCGGTTTTCACTTTGCAGGTCGGGGGCATTATGAATACGACTTCATGCGTAGTAGTGGTCGGTTACAACGGCAATCGGGTTCACGACATCCAGAAACTGCGCGAGCTGTGCAAGTCGCTCTACGACGCCAGGCTCATCCTGCTGGTCGAGAAAATTCAGCTCCATGACGACCAGGTGGCCGATCACGTCTGCAGCACTTCGCTGGCCGAGAAAGACGTGGCGGCGTCCCTTGAACTGGTGGTGGGGTGCCTGAATGCCGATAGCTGGAAACTGATCGGCGTGCTGCCGTTTTCCGATCGCGGCGTACTGCTCGGTGCCGCGCTGGCCACTCACTTCGGCCTGCCGGGCATTACCCCAGGCGAAGCGCGGGCGGGCCTGGACAAGCAGATCTTCCGTCGGCTCGAAGCGGCGGCCAGCACCTCTCCCGGAGAATACCGACCGGTGTTTTCCGCGCGGGTCGAAAGCCTGCCGGAACTGCGCCAACGCGTTGTCGAACTGGGCGGCAAGGCCTTCATCAAACCGGCCTGCGAAGGCGCGAGTCGAGGCTGTCGCGTCATCCATCACCCTTCGGAATGCGATGACGCCTGGCTCGCACTGAAGCCCTACCGCGAAGGCGGCATCGTCCTTGAAGCACTGGTGCAGAACGCCCGCGAATACAGCTGGGACTACGTGGCCGGCAGCACTTGGGTGACTGAAAAAACCACCACCGAAGGCGCCTACCGCGCAGAGATCCAGCAAGTCGTCCCCGCACCGCTTTCGGCTGAGGTACAGGCGCGTTTGATGGCAGCCGGTCGGCATATGTCGGCATTGGTATCCCAGGACAATGGTGCCTGGCACAACGAAGTGTTCCTGCGCAGCGACAACCTGACCTGCGCCGTGGAAACCAACATGCGCCCCGGCGGCATGCACATCTGGGATCTGGCCAAACGCGCCTTCGTCAATTTCGATCCGTGGGAACGCTGGGTGCGCTGGGCGGTGGAAGGCAAGACCGAACAGCACGAGCCAGTGGCTCGCGGCTTCTGCGGCATTCGCCTGCTCAGGGCGCCGGATGGCGGCATCTTGCGCGCGACGCCCGACATCGAGGCCCTGGCCCGCGCATTGCGTATCGATCTGGTGGAGGGCCAGTACGCCAAGCGAATCGGCGACTCGGTCAGCGCGTTAGTGAAAGACAACTTCTCATTCATCGGCCACATCGTGTTGTTCAACGAACACTACGGGCAACTGAGCAACGACCTGTTGCGTCTGGCCGAGGCGATTGAGTCACGCATTGAGGTGACTTGCCTGGCACCGGCTACCCGCGCCGTGTGTTGAGCCTGCAAGCACCCGTTTTTTGCACTACTGATTAAGAGGGTTCGATCAATGATCCAGCATATGACCTGCGATGAACGCTTCATCGCCCTGGCCAAAGAGTTTGGCTACGACATCTACGGCGAAAACACCGCAGGCGGGCATTATGCGCCGCTGATCCGTCATCACGATGAGCTGTACATCAGCGGTCTGGTGCCGCGCATGAACGGCAAGATCCATTACCCCGGTCGCGTCGGCCTGGACCTCAGCTTGGCCGATGCGCAAGCGGCGGCCAGCATCAGTGCGATGCGCGGGCTGGCCTTGATCGTCGATGCCATTGGTTCGCTGGACAAGATCAAGTCATTGATCCGGGTGACGGTCTATGTGAAGTCCACGGCGGATTTTGTCGATTTGAGCGAAGTGGCCAACGGCGCCTCGGATGTGTTCAGCCATGTGCTGGGCGATGCCGGTAAACATACCCGCACCACCGTAGGTGTTTACCAGTTACCCAAGAATGCCGCGATAGAAGTGGACATGATTGCCGCCTTGCGCCCATCGGTTTTGTAAAATGTTTCCCAGCTTTACAGCGCTGAATCGTTAACTTAAGGTTTGGCGCTAAAGTATGGGAAATAAGAAGAAAGGACGTGCGAATGGATAACTTTCAAGGTGCGTTTTTTTCATATAAGGACTTTCGTCAAAGCCTCCACCATCGAACGCCAAGTCCCAAGGTGTGGAAGGGCACTGAACTGGCGGGTATGCGTCAAACCCTTGAAGACAGCGACGTCGATATTGTCGCGTTGGCTCACGACAAAAGCATTGAAGGCTGTGAAGTGACGCCTGGAATGGCGATCGCCATGCAATGGCTGAACCCCGGTGTGACGCTCAACGGTCATGCCCATTCCTGGTGGCATCTGTTTGTTATCCAGTGCGGCAGCGGCGTGATGACCCTCGGCGATGCCGACGGGGTTAACGTCAGCAGCGGCGACGTGCTACTGGTGCCAGCCTGGACCCGGCATGGTTTCGTCAACACCAGTAAACACGAGCCTCTGGCGATGCTGAACATGAGCAATATGCCACAAATGGCACTGCTTTCGAATTTTGCCGACAGCCACGGTCTGATCACCACCCAGCCGTAATTCCCCGCCGTATCTGCCCAGGGAGCCCACTTTTGTGGGCTCCCTTTTTTGTTTTTCAGACCTGCCCCAGGATCCCTTTTTGCAGCAGTTTTGCCGGGATTCTGGCTGCGTGTCTGCCGGTGAAAAACAACGTTCTGTATCGATTGAAACGGACAAATTCTGTATCTATTCAACATTCATTCAACTAACTACGATCACTTCCAATGCACGTCAATTCCTGCAGTTGGTCAATGGAGTGTTATATGGAAAACAGGAAGCTAAAACTGTATGTTGGCGCCGACTATGTCAGCGCTTTTGCGATGTCGGCTTTTGTGGTGCTCAAGGAAAAGCAACTTTCATTTGAACTTGTTACTGTTGATCTAAGAACACGCGAAAACTATCTGTCGAGTTATCGCGATCTTTCGCTGACCTGCAAAATCCCAACGTTAGTTTACGAAGGTTTTGCCTTGTCGGAATCATCGGCGATTGCCGAATACCTCGATGAGCTCTCCCCAGGGCTTAAAAAACTCTATCCGCAGGACATCCAGCAGCGTGCCCGTGCCCGTCAATTGCAGGCCTGGTTGCGCAGTGACTTGCTGGTGGTGCGCAAGGAGCGCCCGTTTGACCTGGTCTACTTCGGTAAAAAAGATCTGCCCCTGAGCGCCGATGCCCGTGTCGCTGTCGAGCGCTTGTTCTTCGTCGCCGAGCATTTGCTGGAAGAGGGCGCCGAGCATCTGTTCGGTGACTGGAGCATTGCCGACACCGACCTGGCAATCATGCTCAACCGACTGGTTGCCAACGGCGATCCGGTGCCGGCGCGGCTCGCGGCGTATGTGCGGCGCCAGTGGGATCGCGACAGCGTCCGGGCGTGGATGGACATAGAGCGCAAAGCGCCGGCCATCGCCTGACAACACCCAGGGCAATCACCAGGAGCGCGGCCATGCAAGGACTGTCGGAGCACGAACGCTACAAACCTTATAACTCACGCACCATCCGCGAATCACCTTACTGGCACAAGTTGACGCCGGCGTTGCAGGAGGCCATGACCGTGGTGGCGCGGGTCATGCCGTTTCGCACCAACGAATACGTGCTGGGCACGCTGATCGACTGGAACAACATTCCGGACGATCCGGTTTTCCGCATGACCTTTCCCCACAAGGACATGTTGCTGGCGGAGGAGTATGCCTCGCTTAAACACCTGATCGAGCAGGATGACAGCGCGGCGATCAAGCGTCGGATCGAGGCGATCTGGCGGCGCATGAACCCGCATCCGGCCGGGCAGTTGACCCACAACGGTGTCACCCTCAACGGAAAAGTTCTGCCGGGCATCCAGCACAAGTACCGCGAGACCGTGCTGTTTTTCCCGGGTGCCGGTCAGACCTGTCACGCGTACTGCACCTTCTGTTTCCGCTGGGCGCAGTTCATTGGCGAAGAAGAACTCAAGTTCAATGCCCGTGAGTCCCAGGAGCTGGTCAGCTACCTGCGGGTGCACACCGAAGTGACTGACGTGCTGATTACCGGCGGCGACCCGATGATCATGAACACCCGCTCCCTGGCCGGTTACATCGAGCCGCTGCTGGATTTGCCGCACCTGAAGAACATCCGCATCGGCACCAAATCCGTGGCGTACTGGCCGCAGCGTTTTGTCAGCGACAAGGATGCACCCGAGCTGCTGGAGCTGTTCCAGCGCATCGTCGCGGCGGGGAAAAACCTGTCGATCATGGGGCACTACAACCACCCGGTGGAGATCTGCCAGACCATCGCCCGCCAGGCCGTCGAGCGTATTCGCTCGACGGGCGCGACGGTGCGCATGCAGGCGCCGCTGATCCGCCACATTAACGAAAACCCCGCCGACTGGGCGGCGCTGTGGACCGAAGGTGTGCGGCTCGGGGCCGTGCCGTATTACATGTTCGTCGAGCGTGACACCGGCCCCAGCCACTACTTCGCGATGCCACTGGCCCGGGCCTTCGAGATCTTCCAGGCGGCGTACCGCACGGTATCGGGGCTTGCGCGCACGGTGCGCGGGCCGTCCATGAGCACCTTCTACGGCAAGGTGTTGATCAACGGCATCGAGACCGTCGCCGGGGAAAAAGTCTTCGTTTTGCAGTTCCTCCAGGCACGCAATCCGCAATGGGTGTTGCGCACGTTCTACGCGCGCTTCGATCCGCAAGTGACCTGGTTCGACGACTTGCAACCGGCCTTCGGCGAGCGTGCGTTCTTCTTTCAGACCGAGCTCGCCGCCGTGCCGGAATTGATACCCGTGTTGCTGGAAACGGCGTAGGAAAATTTATGAACAATGGGGAGATATGGATATGAGCAGTATCCCGTTTGATCAGCGCGAGGGCGTTATCTGGCTCGACGGCGAGTTCGTCGAGTGGTCCCGGGCGCAGTTGCATGTGTTGACCCATGGCCTGCATTACGCGAGCACCGTGTATGAAGGTGAACGAGTCTACAACGGCAGGATCTTCAAGCTGCGCGAACACAGCGAGCGCTTGTATCGCTCGGCGCAATGGATGGACTTTGCCATCCCCTATGAGCTGGCTGAACTGGAAGCGGCCAGCCATGAGTTGCTGCAACGCAACAACGTCGTCGACGGTTACCTGCGCCCGGTGGCCTGGCGTGGCAGCGAGATGATTTCCACCTCGGCGCGTTTCAACCGTGTGCACGTGGCCATCGCGTGCTGGCAGTGGCCGAGCTATTTCGACCCGGCGGCGCGCATGGCCGGTATCCGCTTGAAAACCGCGAGCTGGCGCCGCCCGCCGCCGAACAGCAGCCCGTTCGAGGCCAAGGCCTCCGGGCATTACCAGATCGCCACGCTGAGCAAGCACGACGCCGAGAACACGGGTTACCACGATGCGCTGATGCTCGACTGGCGCGGCCACGTTGCCGAAGCCACCAGTGCCAATGTGTTCTTCGTCAAAGGCCGGACTTTGCACACGCCGACCCCGGACTGCTTTCTCAATGGCATTACCCGGCAGACCGTCATTGAATTGGCCAAAGTGCTGGACTACCAGGTCGTCGAGCGCACGATTTTGCCTACGGAGCTTGGCGACTTCGATGAATGTTTTCTCACTGGCACCGCCGCCGAAATCACCCCGGTGCAGAGCATCGACGCGCAGCGCTATCGACCGGGTGACACCTGCAGCGACTTCATTGCCGCTTACACCTCAACCGTAAATGCCTGATCACCTGCCAGGAATCTCACCATGTCAGACCAAGGGATTGTTGCGTCTCAACCTTGCATTTCGCTCGGCCATCGTCATGAAGAGCTGTCGACGTCAGGCTGGACAGTGCTGACCCCCGACGAATTTGCCGATGATGTCGTAGGCACCTTGTGCGAATTCGGTCCGATCATTCCGCAGTTCAACGGCCAGATGGCCTTTCCCATCACCCGCAAGCCGGGTTACGAAGATTTGCCGTACTCCCAGAGCATGAACGGCATCGGCCCGCACACTGAAGCGCCGGTGTACGGGCCGCCACCGCGTTATCTGGCATTGCATTGCCATAAACAGGCGACGTGCGGTGGCGGGCACACCGGATTGGTGGACGGCTATGAATTTCTCCGCGCCCTAGAACACGGCGAACCGCAACTGCGTGAGTGGCTGGATGACACACCGGTAGAATTTGTCGCCACCGCCAAACCGGGTGAGCCGGGACAACGGCGGGTCAAGGAATACATCCTCACGCCTACGGAAGACGGGGATATTTTCCGCTTCAGCTACAACCAGTTTCACTACGGCGACGTGAACCCGTCCAAGGAAGCCCTGCAGCAATCGCTGGTGACCAACAGCACTTCGCCGCTGGCCAGGTTTGCCGTGCTTGGCGAAGCGTACTTCGTCGAGCACAACGTTCCGGTGCTGATTCCCGACGGATGCCTGCTGATTTGGGACAACTGGCGAATGATCCATGCGCGCAGTCGTTACACTGACCCGGCGCGCCACCTGACCCGCTATTGGCTGGCCTGATTTTTCCGTCGCCCTTCATTTTTTCGGCGTACCCCTTGGCGGGTACGCGCCTTACAGGTATCGCGTCATGCAAACAGCAATCGAGATCGCCCAGGTCGATCATCAACTGATCGTGCGGCTCAACCAGGCCTGGACCAAGCGCGCCACGGTGTGTTCGCCGGACAGGGGCCAGGTCGAAGAAGTGTTCGACCCGGCGCGCCCGGATTACCCGGAATGCATGGTGCCGTTTTTCCATCATCCGAAATTCCAGGCCTTGAGCGACGAACTCAAGAGCAGCGTGGTGACCTGGGGCTGGATCGGCTACAACCTGCGCACCGTCACTGCCGAGGAGCATGTGGTCAATCCGGCGCTGAGCGTCATCGCCAATCAGTACCTTGGCAAGGACGACTGGCATTTTCGCGAGGCCATGCAACAGACCCTGATTGACGAGCACTACCACACGCTGATGCACCTGCGCGCCATCGAGCGGACCAAACTGGAGCGGGTGCTGGATCAGGACCTGGATCTGCCGCCGTCCGTCACTTACCTGCGCCTGAAGGCCTTGCATGCAGAGTTGCCCGAGCAATGGCAGCGGGATCTGGCGGCGATCACTTTTGCGGTGGTGGCCGAGATCAGCGTCAACGCCTATCTCGACTTGCTGGCGGACGACCAGACCATCCAGCCGCAAAATCGCCGGGTGGCCGAACTGCACAACCGTGACGAGTACGCCCACAGCAAGGTGCTGGCCGAAGTGGCGAAGGTCATGTACGCGAACATGCAGCCGGCCCAGCGGGAATTTTTCGCACGCAACCTGTCGGTGGCGCTGAGTGCTTTTATCGCCCAGGACTACTCGATGTGGGAGGCGATTCTGACGCAGCTTGGGGTCGAGGATGCAGCGCTGATCATTGCCGACACCCGCGAGAGTAACAGGAACGCGAACATCATGCGTGACTACAGTGGCCTGCATAAATTGGCCCATGACCTGGGTATCAGCGAGCAGATCGATTTCGACTTCCGTCCGACTCTCAAAACCACCGCAACGGCCTGAATCCGGAGGTGTCTATGCCCATGCCTGTGTACGAAGTGTTCGCCATCCGCGTCGGTGCCAATGCCCAGCGCACCGCCAAAGAGAACTTTCTCTATGACGCCTGCTGCGGTGATCCGAATGTGCCAATGCCACTGGACTACTACTTCTGGGTCATCCGCAACGAGCAGCAGGTGATCGTGGTCGACACCTGTTTTCAACCGGCCACGGCGCAGCGGCGCAATCGCCAGATGTATCGGCTGCCGGAAGAATCCCTGCGACAACTGGACATTGATCCGGCGCAGGTCGAACACCTGATCCTGACCCATTTGCATTGGGATCATGCCGGCAACCTCGGGCTGTTCCCGAAGGCGATCGTGCATTTGCAGGAAGCGGAACTGCGTTTCTGCACCGGGCCGAAAATGGCCCATCGCACGGTGAACAAAACCTACGAGGTCGAGGATGTGATGTCGGCGCTGCCGCCGCTGTTCGAAGGGCGGATGCGTTTGCACAGCGGTGTTGTCGAGGTACTGCCCGGCGTAACGCTGCACCCGGTGGGCGGGCATACGCCGGGCAGTCAGGTGGTGCGGGTGAATACTGAGCGCGGCTGGATTGTGCTGGCCTCGGATGCTGCGCACCTGTGGGTCAACATTCGTGAGCGCAGTCCGTTTCCGATTCTCGATGACCTGGCGCAAACCCTCGAAGCCTTCACCGAGATCGATCGCCTGGCCGACAGCGAAGACCACGTCATCCCCGGTCACGACCCGTTGATCGCCGAGCGTTTCCCGCACTGGAATGACGACCCGCATATCATTTGCCTGCACCAACCTCCCCTGTAACCCTCCGTAGGAGGTGTGGTTAACCCTGCGCTGTCAGGATTTTGCCCAGCGTCTGCAGCGCCTCATCAATCCGCGGCGAATACGGCGCCCCGCAGCCAATGCGCACAAAGTGATCGAAACGCTTGGCATTGGAAAAGATATCCCCAGGGGAAATCTGGATGCCGACCTTCAGCGCCTCGTGAAAGAACGCCATCGATGAATGCCGGCGAGGCAACTCCACCCATAACAGCGTGCCGCCTTGCGGGTGGGTCACGCTGGTGCCGATGGGAAAATAGCGGGTGATCGCTGCGCTCATCTGCTCGCGTTGTACGGTCAGGGTTTTGCGCAAACGCCGCAGGTAACGTTCGTAGGACGGTGTGCGCATGAATTCGCTGGCCGCCAATTGTGATAACGCCTCGCACCCCCGTGACTGCGTATGCTTGAGCATTTCCACGCGCTCGTGCCATTTGCCGGCGCTGATCCAGCCCAGGCGCATGCCCGGGGCGAGGGTTTTGTTCAGCGAGGCGCAATAGATCACGTTGTCGGTGCGGTCCCAATGTTTGAGCGTGGACAGCGGCTGCTCGCTGTCCACCAGGTCGCCGTAGGTGTCGTCTTCGATCAGTACGGTATTGTGCTCGGCGCACAGTTTCACCAGACGTGCCTTGTTGGCGTCGGGCATGATGCTGCCCAGCGGGTTTTGCAGGTTGGGAATGACGATCAATGCCTTGATCCGCTCGGGGCCTTGCAGCAGCCGTTGCAGGGCCGCCAGATTGAGCCCGGTGTGGGCTGAGGCCGGGACTTCCAGCACCCGCAGGTTCAGGCTTTCGAGAATTTGCAGCAGACCGTAGAACGTCGGCGACTCCACGGCCACGGTGTCGCCGGGGCGGGTGACCGCGCGCAAGGCCAGATTGATCGCTTCGGTGGCGCCGTTGGTGATCACGATCCGCTCGGGGGCCAGGTGGGTCCTGCTGGCAAGTGCCCGTCGGGCCAGGATGTTGCGCAATGCGCTGTTGCCGCAGGCGCCGCCCGCGGTGCCGAGCAGGCAGGGGGCCAAGCGCAGTGATTTGATCATGTTGTCTTGCAAGGTTTTCAGCGGATACAGCTCGGGCGCGCAGTAGGCGCTGGCGAAGTTGACCTTGATCGATGCGCGCTGACTGGCCTTGAGCACCGCTGAGACCTGTTCATGGATGCCGACATAGATGCTGGTATCCAGCGTTGGCGCCAAGGCAATCGGGGCGCGCCTGGGCACGGTGTCGGGCTGACGAATGTAGTTGCCGGAGCGCGGCCGGGCTTCCAGTACGCCATAGTCTTCCAGTTCCCGGCACACCTGCACGGCGGTCGACAGGCTTACGGCGTGTTTTTCCATCATCAACCGGATCGAGGGCAGGCGTTCACCGGTTTTCAAGATGCCGCTGCGGATAGCGTCCAGGTAATGGTTGGCCAACTGGCGATACAAGGGGGTCGTGTTCATGATGACCTCAGCAGTTGCACCACCGAGGTCTGGGCTGGAAAGTGAGTTGACGCTCCCTGCAGGCGGACCCGTGGTGCTCATGGGTGAAGGGAAGTGTGGTTCTGGCGTCGATACTGGAAGAGTAATCGCGGATTTGCCCGAATCACGGGCAATAAAAAGCCCCGCACTGATGGCGGGGCTCTTGAGTCAGTCGCTGAAGACCTTGTGGCGAGGTCGCCTTACTGCGCAGCGATGCTATAGCCGTCGAACGCGGTCTGCTGCTGCAGGGCGGTGATGATGTTCTTGCGGTTGACGGCCTGTTCGGCACCGCTGTTGTCCAGGAACGTCTCGCTTTCCAGCTCCGCCTCTTCGCCTTCGCCCACGAAGGTGAAACCGAGGAATTCCAGGGCTTCACGGTCGACGTTCAGGCGCGAGCGCGGGGTGCGCAACGGCAAGGTGACGCTGATGCCGTCCTTGCTGATGGTGAACACTTCGACTTCTTTCTTGGCCTTGGCGGCTTTGCTCTTGCCGCCGCTCGGGTTGCTGATGGCCTGGTGCGTCTGGTTCAGCACCTTCAGGGCCAGGCCGTAGACGATTTCCTGAAACGCCGGGTCGTCCTTGAAGCTGGACAGGATGCGGCTGATCGGGAATTTGCTGCTCAGGTCTTCGAGGGCGGCGATGTCGGCGGCTTCGGCGTCCTTGAGCTGCTTGAGTTCGCCCATCAGTTCGTAGGCTTTGTCATCGTCGAAGCTGTCGTGGGCCTGGCGGATCGCGGCGCGTAGTTCGCGGATCTGGTCGCTTTCGCGGGTGGACTGGAAAGCGTCCAGCACCATCTCGCTGATGGTCTTGGCCTGGGGCACGTGCTGTGAAAGATTGATGGAGTTTTCGTATTCCGCTTTGGACGACAGGGTGACTACGGATTCAGCGGTGTTGGAATCGGACATTGAAATTTCACTACTTCTTTGAACTTGAATAGGGGCGAGAAAGCCCGGGGGCTTTTTCAGGTCGCCTAATCTATTGGACCGGGGCGGCGTTGTCACGGATCAACAGGCGGCTGGTCATCTTTTTGCTCCCCTAATGTAGGAGCGAGCCTGCTCGCGATGCAGGCGCCTCGGACTGTCAGGCCTGCCGCGGTGTATTCAGGTTCATCGACCGCACCGCCAAGGCAGTCGCCGTTTCCTCGTCGATCGGCAACGAAAACCGGAACGTCGCACCGCGCCCCGGCATATCGATCAACTGAATCTCGCGCCCGTGCAATTGCAGGATGCGATGCACGATCCGCAGCCCCAGCCCGCCATCACGCCGTGCGCCGCCGATATTGAACGGCCGCAGGAACAACCCTTCGCGCAGTTCCGGGGCGATGCCGGGGCCGGTATCGCTGACCGTGACTTCGATGAATGAGCCTTGCGGGCGCAGGCCCAGTTCGACCTCGCCCCCCGGCGGGGTATGGCGCAGGGCATTGTCGAACAGGTTGGTCAGCACCCGCTCGATCAAGCCGAGATCAGCACAGGCCGCCGAGGCATTCGGCGCGAACGTGGCCTTGAGTTCGACTTTGCGCGCTTCGGCGGTGAGTTCGAATTTCTGGAAGATGTCCTGGGCCAGGTCGGTCAGGGAGAAGCGCTCCAGCACCGGCTGCACGAAGCCATGCTCCAGGCGCACCAGTTCCAGCAGCGACTGCGCCAGACCACCGACCTTGCGGCTTTGATCCAGCGCGATGCCGAGATAGCGACGGCGGTCGGCAGGGGACAGCGTGGTGTCCTTGAGCGACAGGGTTTCCAGATAACCGTGCAGCGAGGCCAGCGGTGTGCGCAAGTCGTGGGAGATGTTCGCCACCAGTTCGCGGCGCTCCTGATCCTGGCGGGTCAACGAGCGCCATTGTTCGCCCAGGCGTGCCTGCATCTGCCGGAACGCGGCATCGAGCACGGCGATTTCATCGTGGCTGGCGGCTTTTTCCACCGCGACGGGCAGGGCCGGTGTGACCGGCACGCCATCGATGTCGAACTGGCTGACGGTTTCGGTCAGGCGGCGCAACGGCCGGGTGATCAGGGCAAACGCGGTGAGACCGGCGATCAGGCACAGCAGCGCCACCAGTCCGATGGACAACAGCGCTGTGTTGAGCGCCGCGCTGGTCGCACCGCGCTCGGCCAGGCGGTCGTGATCTTCACCGAGCAGCACCACGTAGAGATAACCGGCCGGCTTGCCTTCAACCTTCAGCGGTGCAGCGCTGAACACCTTGCGCGCATCGACGCTGCGCGGATCGTCGCCGAGGATGGGCAGGGCATCGCCCCGCAGCAAGCGCTGGATCGGCGCCAGGTCGACCTGTTCGCGACGGATCCGGCCTTCGGGCGCGGCGCTGCCGACAATCTTGCCTGCGGAGTCGAGCAGGTACACCTCGACGCTGGGGTTGACCTGCATCAGTTTGCTGAACAGGTCGCGCACGGCGTTGGGCATCAGGCCCTGGGTGTCCATCAGCACCGTGTCACTGGCGATGTGCTGCGCCAGGTCCCGGGACAGCCCTTGCACCACTTCCTGCTCATGCATCTGGTTGGAGCGCACCTGCAACCACGCCGAGGTGCCGCAGCACACCAGCAGCAGCACGGCGAACACCAGGGACAGGCGTTGCGTCAGGGTCAGCCTCATGGCTGCGGCTCCTCACCGGTGGCGAATTTGTAGCCGCGACCCCAGACCGTGAGGATGCGCACCGGTTGCGCCGGGTCGGCCTCGATCTTGGCGCGCAGGCGGTTGATGTGGGTGTTGACCGTGTGCTCGTAGCCTTCGTGGCTGTAGCCCCACACGGCATTGAGCAGGTCCATGCGCGAAAACACCTTGCCGGGCTGGCGGGCGAAGAAATACAGCAAGTCGAACTCCCGGGGCGTGAGGTCCAGGCGCCGTCCGTCGAGGGACACTTCGCGGGTGATCGGGTCGATGGCCAGGCCGTCGGTGAGCAGGCTGCCGGCGTCCATCTTCAGGTTGCGCGCCATGGCATCGACCCGGCGCAGCAGCGCCTTGACCCGGGCCACCAGCTCAAGCATGGAAAAGGGCTTGGCCAGATAGTCGTCGGCACCCAGTTCCAGGCCGAGAATCCGGTGTACTTCGCTGGAGCGCGCGCTGGTGATGATGATCGGCGTGTAGCGGGCCATGGCCCGGGCGCGGCGGCAGATTTCCAGGCCGTCGACACCGGGCAGCATCAGGTCCAGGACCAGTGCGTCCCAGTTGCCTTGCTGCAGCAGGCGCATGCCTTCATCGCCATCGGCGCTGTGCACCACCTCGAACTGCTCATCGCGAAGATGCAGGCAGATCAGGTCGGCGATATGCATATCGTCCTCGACCACCAGGACGCGTTTGGTCTGTTCCATACAGCTCAATCCTTCAGCGCATTGTGCGTAATGCCTCTGTAGGAGCGAGCTTGCTCGCGATAGCGGATCCTCATCCAATATTCATGGAGGCTGACACACCGCCATCGCGAGCAGGCTCGCTCCTACATTTGCACAGGCATTGTGCGGGTTTTTCGGGGTCCGAGTTATCACGAATTGTTTAACTTCCCGTGAGGATTTGGCGATCACCCAAAGCCTAGGCTGTGTTCCATGAAACACCCCTGGATTTTTTGGAGACGAGCATGTTTTCACGACGGCAATTTCTTCTAGTGAGCGGCGGACTGGGGGTGGCAACCCTGGCGATCGGCCTGTTGCCGAAGTTTTCCACAGGCACCGCATTAATCAGCGAGGCCAGCGCAGCGGAGGCATTCGAAGTGACCCACAGTGACAAAGAATGGCACGCCATCCTCAGTGACGAGCAGTACGACATCCTGCGCGAAGAGGGTACCGAACGGGCCTACAGCAGCCCGCTGAACAACGAGCACCGCGATGGCACTTTCGTCTGTGCCGGTTGCGAGTTGCTGCTGTTTTCCTCGGCGACCAAATTCGACAGCCGCACCGGTTGGCCGAGTTTCTGGGCGCCGCTGGACAAGGCCGTGGCGACCCGCCAGGACCGTGCGTTCGGCATGGTCCGCGAAGAGGTTCACTGCCGGCGTTGCGGCGGGCATCTGGGGCATGTCTTCGACGACGGCCCGAAACCCACCGGCCTGCGTTACTGCATGAACGGCCTGGCGATGAAATTCGTGCCCAAGACGGTGTGATTCCCTACCACTCACTTTTTGCAGGTAATCGCCATGTGGCTGCTGGTCCTCGCTTATCTCGGTGGTGTGCTGACGATTGTCAGCCCATGCATTCTGCCGGTGTTGCCGTTTGTCTTCGCCCGCACCGGGCAACCCTTCGTCAAAAGTGGATTGCCGCTGCTGGTGGGGATGGCGCTGACGTTCGCGCTGGTCGCCACATTGGCGGCGGTGGGCGGTGGCTGGGTGGTGCAGCTCAACCAGTACGGACGCTGGCTGGCGCTGGTGTTCGTCGCGTTGTTCGGTCTGACGTTGTTGCTGCCGCAATTGGCTGAGCGCCTGACCCGGCCGCTGGTGGCGGCGGGCAGTCGTTTGTCGGAGGCGGCGGGTGCCGATGCGCGGCCACGTCCCGGTGCTTCGCTCCTGATCGGCGTGGCCACCGGCCTGTTGTGGGCGCCCTGCGCCGGGCCGATCCTCGGTTTGCTGTTGACCGGTGCAGCGCTGCAAGGCGCCAGCATTCAAACCACCTTTTTGCTGCTGGCGTATGCCGCCGGTGCCGCTACGTCCCTCGCGCTGGCCTTGTTGCTGGGCGGCAAAGTCTTCACCGCGATGAAGCGCTCGATTGGTGCGGGCGAATGGGTGCGTCGCGGTCTTGGCGCGGCGATGCTGGCCGGTGTGGCGGCGATTGCCCTGGGCCTGGATACCGGCGTTCTGGCTCGGTTTTCCACAGCGTCGACCGGCGGTATCGAACAAGCGTTGGTGGAGAAACTGTCCGGCAAATCGCCGCGTAACAGCGGGGCGCTACTAGCGCAGAACACGACCTCTGAGGGCGCGGTGCAAGTGGCCGAGAAATCCCCAGGCACCTTGCCGGTCGAAGGCAACCTGCCGCCGCTGGACGGCGCCGTGCAATGGCTCAACTCGCCACCCCTCGATGCCCAGGCCTTGAAAGGCAAGGTCGTGTTGGTGGATTTCTGGACCTACTCCTGCATCAACTGCCTGCGTTCGCTGCCCTATGTGAAAGCCTGGGCCGAAAAATATCGCGATCAGGGCCTGGTGGTGATCGGTGTGCATGCGCCGGAGTTTGCCTTCGAGCGCGACGTCAGCAACGTCACCAAAGCCATGAAGGATCTGGGCATCACCTACCCGGTGGCCATCGATAACGAATTCAAGATCTGGCGCGCCTTCAACAACGAGTACTGGCCGGCGCATTACTTTGCCGACGCCCAGGGACGTATTCGTTATCACCACTTCGGCGAAGGCGCGTACGCCGAGTCGGAGCGGATCATTCAGCAATTGCTGCGTGAGGCCGGTTCGACCAAGGTGTCGGACGGGCTGATCAACGCCAAGGCCGACGGCGTGCAAATGGCCCCGGACAACAGCGAAGTGCAGTCGCCGGAAACCTACGTCGGCTATCAACGTGCCGAGCATTTCGTGCCGGAAACCGCGCTGGTGCCGGACAAGCTGGCGGCCTACAACCCGCCGACGCAACTGGGCCTCAACGACTGGAGCCTGGACGGCCAGTGGCATGTCGGCCCGGAGCGGGCCACCGCCAGCGCACCGGCCAGCCGCATCGTCTATCGCTTCCACGCCCGTGATTTGCATTTGGTGCTCGGCCCTGGCGCCGATGGCAAACCGGTGCGCTTCAAGGTGCTGATCGACGGCAAGGTGCCGGGCGACGACCACGGCATGGACGTGGCCCCCGATGGCAGCGGCACCGTGACCGACCAGCGCTTGTATCAACTGGTGCGCCAGAGCGGCGGCGTGACCGACCGGACCTTCAGCATCGAGTTTCTTGATCCGGGCGCGTCGGCTTACGCCTTCACCTTCGGCTGATTACTTTCCAACGCTTCAGGAGTTCGCCCCATGAAAACCCTCTTTACCTGGCGCCGTACCCTGTTGGGGCTGGCGGCTGCCGGCATCATCAGCCAATGCTCGGCCTTCTCGTTCGGCGGTGCCGAAGAGGCGGTGATCATCCCACCACCGGCCCTCGACGAAACCACCCAGGCCCATAGTGAAACCGCCGTGTTCGCCGGTGGTTGTTTCTGGGGTGTTCAAGGGGTGTTCCAGCATGTCAAAGGTGTGAAGAATGCCGTCTCCGGCTACGCAGGCGGGGCGGCCAATACTGCGCAGTACGAGCGCGTCAGCAACGGCAATACCGGCCATGCGGAGTCGGTCGAAGTGACCTTCGATCCTGCTCAGGTCAGCTACGGCACCTTGCTGCAGATCTACTTTTCGGTGGCCCACAACCCGACCGAACTCAACCGCCAGGGACCGGACAGCGGCACCCAGTATCGTTCGGCGATCTTTACCAAAAGCACTGAGCAGCAGCGGGTCGCACAGGCCTACATCACCCAGCTCGACGCCGCCCATGCCTTCGACAAGCCGATCGTCACCAAGCTTGAAACCTTCAACGGTTTCTACCCGGCGGAGGAAGAACATCAGGATTTCCTGACCGAGCATCCGACCTATCCGTACATCGTGATCAACGATTTGCCGAAGGTCGCGCAGTTGAAGCAGCTGTACCCGAATCGTTATCAGGAGCAGCCGGTGCTGGTGAAGGCGGGGATGTAAATGGCGATCAGCGACTGCATGGCCTGTTCGGCCGGCTAGTGCTTGCCCCACCTCTGTACGGCGAATTCGACGAAACGCCGCAGTTTCGGCAAACGGTGGCGATCCTGGGCATAGACCAGGTGCATCGGTCGACTGGGCGGGCAGTAGTCGGGCATCAAGGCCAGCAGCTTTCCGTCCTTGAGGTCCTGTTCGACCAAGGCATCGGGCATCATCACGATGCCCATGCCGGTTCGCGCGGCTTGATGCAGTCCGGCCGAACTATTGATCAGCATCGGCCCGCTGACCCCCACGCTGACTTCGCCATCGGGACCGGCCAGGCGCCATTCCTTTTGCACCGATTGCCAGTCATCGCCGGCCGGATAGGCAAAGGACAGGCAGTCGTGGTGTCGCAGGTCTTCAGGTGTTTTCGGTGTGCCCCGACGGGCCAGATATTCCGGTGAGGCGCACATGGTCAGGGTGTAGTCGATCAGCGGGCGGGCGATCAGGTTGGAAGGCTCCAGCGCGCCGAGGCGAAACGCCACATCGAGGCCGTTTTCCAGCAGATCCGGGCGTCGGTTGGTCAGTACCACGTCGAGTTTCACCCGCGGGTTTTGCCGGCTGAACTCACTCAGTGCCGGCGCCAGGCGCTCGGTACCGAAGGTCAGGGGCGCGGTGATACGCAAGATGCCGCTTGGTTCGTCCATAGCCTGCTCGGCCAGCCGCTCGGAATCGGCCACCAACCCCAACACTTCCAGGCAGCGCTGGTAATACGCGGCGCCGAACTCGGTCAGCCGCTGGCGCCGCGTCGTGCGGTTGAGCAGGCGCACACCCAGCCGTTGCTCCAGGGCCTTGAGGTGGTTGCCGACCATGGTCGTGGACATTTCACACTGCAAGGCGGCGGCGGTCATGCTGCCGGTCTCCACCACTTTCACGTAGACGGTCATTGCCTGGAACAGATCCATTATCAATCTCTACTTTTAAATGATTGAAGTTTTACGGTGTTTATCCAGCTCTGGTGGCTAACCATACTGCAAAAACACCGACCCTTGCTGGAGCTTGATGTCATGACCGCCGCCTGCCTGATGAGCACTTACCAACCCTTGGCCTTGAGTTTCAACAAGGGCCTGGGCACTCGCCTGTGGGATCAGGCCGGCCGCGAATACCTGGATGCGGTCGCCGGTGTGGCGGTGACCAATGTCGGCCACTCCCATCCGAAAATCGTTGCCGCCATCGTTGAACAGGCTGGGTTACTGCTGCACACCTCGAACCTCTACAGCATCGTCTGGCAACAACGGCTCGCGCAGAAACTGACGCGGCTGGCGGGCATGGACCGCGCGTTCTTCAACAACTCCGGGGCCGAAGCCAACGAAACCGCACTGAAAATCGCCCGGCTGCATGGCTGGCACAAGGGTATCGAGCAGCCGCTGGTGGTGGTCATGGAGAACGCGTTTCATGGCCGCACCCTCGGCACCTTGTCGGCCAGCGATGGCCCGGCGGTGCGCCTGGGTTTCAACAAGCTGCCGGGGGATTTCGTCAAAGTGCCGTTCGGCGACCTCGACGCGCTGGACAAGGTGCAACAGGCCTTTGGCTCGCGGATCGTGGCGATCCTGATGGAGCCGATCCAGGGCGAAAGCGGCGTGCAACTGGCGCCACCAGGCTATCTCAAGGCCGTGCGCGAACTGTGCAACCGGCGCTCATGGCTGATGATGCTCGATGAAATCCAGACCGGCATCGGCCGCACCGGCCAGTGGTTCGCATTCCAGCACGAAGGCATCGTCCCGGACGTCATGACCTTGGCCAAAGGCCTGGGCAACGGCGTGCCCATCGGCGCTTGCCTGGCCCGTGGCAAGGCGGCCGAGCTCTTCACGCCGGGCAGCCACGGCAGCACCTTCGGCGGTAATCCGCTGGCCTGCCGGGTCGGTTGCACGGTGCTGGATATCGTCGAAGAACAAGGCTTGCTGGAGAACGCCCGGATTCAGGGGGAACGCCTGATCGAAAGATTGCGTACAGAACTGGCGGGCAACCCGAACGTCTCGCAAATCCGCGGCCAGGGCCTGATGATCGGCATCGAACTCAAGCAACCGATCCGCGACCTGAGCCTGATCGCCGCCCGGGATCATGGCTTGCTGATCAACGTCACGCGAGGCAAAACCATTCGCCTGCTACCGCCGCTGACCATTGATGAGCGGGAGGTGGAGATGATTGTCAGGGGGGTGAGGGGCGTGGTGAAAGAGGGATGAAGTCCTGCTCAGTAATGGTATCTGCACATCACGACGCGTATTTCGCCGTCTTCAACGGCGTAGACCAGACGATGTTCAGCCGTAATCCGGCGTGACCAGAATCCGCTCAAGTTATGCTTGAGCGGTTCGGGTTTTCCCAGTCCGTCGAAAGGCTCACGCTGGATAGCTTTGATCAACAGGTTGATACGTTTGAGCCCGGCCTTATCGTTCTGCTGGAACCAGAGATAATCGTCCCAGGCTTCAGGAGTGAACTCGATATTCATTCTTCAATCAGTTGCCTGGTTTTGGTTTTACCCGCTCGCAGGTTACCGATTGATTTGATCAGGCGTTCAGCGTTGGCTGGGGAGCGCAGCAGATAGGCTGTCTCTTCGAGAGCGTTGTATTCGGCCAATGACATCATCACTACCGGCTCGCCTTTCTGACGGGTTACCAGTAGCGGGGCGCGATCTTCATTCACCCGGTCCATGGTTTGCGCCAGGTGTGCCCGAGCGTTGGTGTAGTTGATGGTTTCCATGTGATTGTCCTCGCTTGATGCAGAGAACGTACAGAAATGAGTACATGTTGGCAAGGCGATACCTACGAGCGGTTGTTGCGTGGAAAGTGCATCCACGCTTGTATCGAGTATCGCCGAATGTTCCTCAGGACGTTTCCGTGACTGATGTAATCCCATTCTGAGCTACACGCCATCCATCAGGAGCGTCCGACCACAGCTGCGAAAATTTACGAGTGATGAACCAGCGCCGCGATTTCCCCCCGATCCCGCAGACGGATTTTCCCACCGCAAAACTCTTCGAACAGTCGCTGATGCGCCGCAAACCCACTTGACCCCTGCCGCTGGCGATAACTACCCGCCCACTCCAGTAAGGCGATAAGCAACAGATCCTGTTCATCACGCCCGGTCTCGCGTTGTCGAATGTTGGCCACGCAATCCTCGTCCCCGACGCTCAGCCAGATCAGCGCAGTCACCCGTGGCAGGAGTTCGCAGGCGATCCAGCCATATACGCCTTCGATCACCCAGCGCTCCTGTTCGGCTGCGATCCGCGCCATGGTCAATGCTTCATTTCGGGGGCGGGCGATGCTGTGTTCGTCGGACAGCCAGTGAATCCGGTCGAGATCGGTCCAAGGCACATGCAGTTGCTCGGCCAGCCGCTGCGCCAGCCAGCTCTTGCCGGAACCGGAGTTGCCGATGATCAGGGTGCGGGTGAGGTCCATGAGCGACTCCGATCAATTGTGGGTACGAACCTGCTCGCGAAAGCGGTGCTTCAGTCAGCATTGATGTTGGGTGTGCTGGTCTTATCGCGGGCAAGCCTACAGGTACACCAGAATCCGCCGGCCTGCGCACCTTGAGATTCATCGGTAACTTGCCGTGCTTCACTGCTCATCCTTTCTGTAAGCCCTTTTACAGTGTCAGTTTTTAGACATCGCTGTGATGTGGATGGTTGTGGTGAGGGCGATCAGGTTGGCTCAGTTGTGAGTTGGGCTTACCTTTACTGCTGGGCTCAGGAAGTCTATGTGATAGCCAGAGGAACCGTCCCCAATTGCTATATGAACGCCATTAATCCCTTCGTTTAATTGAGAGTTGATTTTGTAGTCAATGCTATTTGCGATTGTGTCGTTTACTCCAATAGCAAACTCAGTCAGCTTGAGGCCTCTAGGTCCTTCTGCAATTCAATAACCGTGTTGCACTCAGTTCCCGCAACCGCCGTTGGTTTAAAGTTTTTTTAGAATTAATGATGCTCGTTAGGTGTCTTGTAAGAAGCTCTTGGTTATTTGTGTAAGCAGTGGCTGTAGTCCTCTTCTGAAAATTTAGTGTTTCACCGAATTTGGTTGTGGTGGACGATCTGAAATCGTTAGGTTGGTCTATGGGGGGCTTTTTACGGGGGGGCTACATTCAATTGTTAATAAGGGGTTGTGTAGTGCAGGAATCAAAGAAATATCTGACAGATACGTCCGTACACCAAGCCTTGTTACTGGCTGATCTAACAGAGCCCGCTGCACCCGATCACGCCATTCGATTATTACTCAAGGAGGTCCTTCAAGGGTTAACGGATAAAGGCTGGCCACAAGCGCAAGTGCAGACGGGGCCGAGAATTGTCTCCGCTGAAGAAAACTACGGATTGCTTGGTTATGACCCATCTGAGATTACGCTTGGAAGTGCACACACTCGATGGGTTGACGAATGGACTCTGTTACGGACGCAAACCACTAGCCAAATTCCGTCTGCGCTTCAGCGAGCGGCCAAGCTACGACAACCGGGGCAGTCAATATTATTGGCCGCGCCTGGTATCACTTTTCGTCGCGATAGCCGGGATCGTTGGCATTGTGCGGAACCGCATCAAATGGATATCTGGGTGCTCGGCGATCCTGAATTGTCGACGCATGAGCATTTACTTTGCCTGGTCGGCGATATCCTCAAATCCGCAGTGCCTGATATGCCTTGGATCTACAGTGATAGTCCGCATCACTACACTGAGGGCGGGATCGAAGTAAATCTGTTGAATGACGGCGTCCCTGTAGAGGTTCTGGAGTGCGGTCGAATTGCCAAATCATTATTGGAGCGACTGAAGATCGATCCTTTGCGTCATGGAGGACTGGCGCTGGGAATGGGATTGGATCGCTTGACCATGCTGCGCAAAGGCATTCCGGATATTCGTTTGCTGCGTGATCAGAACGAACGAGTACAAGCACAGATGCATGATCTGAATCCGTGGCGCGCCGTCTCTCGGTTGCCTTCGATTACTCGTGATATTTCGTTAGCGGTAACGCCGGGGCTGAGCGAGGAAGTGTTGACTGAAAGGATATAGTACACGCCAGAAATCCAGTGTGTGCGAGCCTGCTCGCCGCACCGTCGCTCCCACAGTTTTTTGTGGTGTCTTCTTTACCTCAATCATCTCCTTCCGGCGCAATCATCCGGGTCTTCGGCGAGCCGTTCGAGTTGTGCTGATAGATGGTCTGCGGCTGCCCCAGGTCATTAAAGAACACCTGCCCGATCCCTGCCGAGTTCCATAGCCGCTCACCGGCTTCGGCGTGTTCCGGGACATGCGGCACGATGCGCATGCGTCGCCGTTTGGTCAGCCAGTTCAGCGGCGAGCGTGGTGAGTACAGCCAACGATTGAGGCGGTCGAACCACTCGAGCAGGGTGGCGGGGAATTCATTCTTGATGCCGCTGCTGGTGATCTGCCAGATGCGCGGCCCGGCCTTGCGGTGGCGGATCAGCACTTCGTAGACGAAGGAATAGTGCACATCGCCCGACAGCACCACGTAGTTACCCGGGGTGCGTGAGTGCCGGAAAATGTTCAGGATCACCTGTGCCGCGCCGCGATGGGCCATCCAGTTTTCCGCGTCCACCAGCAGTGGATAACCGCACCAGCTGAATACCCGCTGCACGGTCTCAATCAGTTTGACGCCGAAGATCGGCGCCGGCGAAACGATAATCGCGCTCGGGTGGTCCAGCAGTTCCTGTTGCAGTTCGCTCAGGGCTTCCCAGTCGAGCAAGCCGGAAGGCTGCTTGAGGGTCATCTCGCTGCGCCAGCGTCGGGTGCGGGTGTCGATCACCACCACGGCCGGGGTGGTGGGCAGCACGTAATGCCAGTGCTGAAATTTCAGCAAATCACTGATCAAGTCATCCTGAACCGTGCTGTCGAGGTGACGGTCGCGTGCGCTGTCGCTCAACGCGCCGGCCTTATCCAGCACAGCGGCGAAAGCATCCGGATTGTTGCCCCAGCCCTGGCACAACATGTACGCCAACAACGCGTTGCCGATGATGCGCCGGGAGAACGGATGGCCGTAGGCGGTTTCCTCCCACTGCGCGCTAAGGTTCCAGTCATCGGTGATGTCGTGGTCGTCGAAAATCATCAGCGTCGGCAGATGCGCCAGTGCCCGCGCGACGTTGCCAAGGCCTGCCTTGAAGGCCTCGATGCGGGTCTGTTCAAGGGCGTAGCGCTTGAGCCTTTCTGGCGTCAGTGTCGGTGCCTGGGGCGCGATCAAGGTCCAGGGCGTTGGCGACCAGACCAGCACATACATGGCCATGACTTCGGCGAAGGTCACTAGATGGTTGTCGGCACTGCTGCTGGTGAAAATCGGCTTGCGTGCGCCACCGAAAAACCGCTCGCGCAGGGTTTCATTGCTTTGCAGCGACGGTAGCAGATCTGCACGGTGGTAGTAACTGGCCGGATGCTCGTAGAGCCTGGCGCTGTCGCTGACCACCGTGCCTTCGAGGTGCTCCCCGAACAGCCCCAGACGCTCGATCAAGGCATGAATCGCCCGCAACATCGGCCCCGCGACATCGTCGGCGTAGACCTGATCGCCGGTCATCATCAGCAGTGCCGGACGATCCTTGGCGTCGTGCTTTTGCGCCAGCAACTGGTCGACGCAGAGCAAGCCGTCTACCGCCGGGTGGTGAGGCTTGCGGCAAGAGCCATGCAGCAACTGGTCGACCCGTGCGCGCAGGACGAAGTTCGGGCATCGGGCATGGCCGTACAGCAAATGCGGCGCCCAGTCGGCGATGCCTTTCTCTGTGCCATCGATCAGCAGGTCATAGTCGATCGACTCGTCCCAGGGCAGGGCGCAATCGAGTTGCACATCGATCAAGTGCACATAGGCATGAGCCCCCACTGCAATCACCGCGCATTGCCCGGCATCCAGACGGATATCGCCGACGCCCTGCAAGCGCAAGGTCAGCGCCAGCGCCCGGGAACCCACCAGCCACAGCACCAGTCGCG
This sequence comes from Pseudomonas sp. P1_C12, assembly GCF_056406435.1. Classification (NCBI taxonomy): domain Bacteria; kingdom Pseudomonadati; phylum Pseudomonadota; class Gammaproteobacteria; order Pseudomonadales; family Pseudomonadaceae; genus Pseudomonas; species Pseudomonas sp. P1_C12. Next base: position 281,384 of record NZ_JBFUAE010000005.1, read on the forward strand.
TGGGCTCCAGGCGCCGCAACAGCGGGCCGGCCAGGACCGGGGGCAAGGCTTGGTAATCGTCGAGCAGTGGCAGGGTGTCAGACATCCAGGTTCAAGACTCTTGGGGTATCGAGGCGGGCGATGATAGCGCAGGTGGCGGCGGGGCCGTCTGGGACGATCCCGTTTCTGCCTGTCACCAAATGAAAAGCCATTGTCGTCTGATGAGAAGCGTCCCGACAGGCCTCGTCCTACAGTCCAATCAACGCAATTCGATGCAACACGCCCATATTGCAGATTGGAGAATAAGAAAAATGGCTAAAGCCGTACGCTTCTACGAAACCGGTGGTCCCGAAGTCCTGCGTTATGAGGACGTCGAAGTCGGCGAACCCGGTCCCGGCCAGGTTCGGCTTCGTCATGTGGCAGTTGGCCTGAACTATGCCGACACCTATTTCCGTAACGGTACCTATGCGATTCCACTGCCCAACGGCATGGGCGTCGAGGCCTCTGGCGTAGTCCAGGCCGTTGGTGAAGGGGTCACCAATGTCGAGGTCGGTGATCGCGTCACCTACACCGGTTTCCTCAACACCCTCGGTGCCTACAGCACCGAGCGCCTGATCCCGGCTGCGCCGCTGATCAAGCTACCGGAAACCATCAGCTTCGAGACCGCCGCCGCGATGACCATGCGTGGCCTGACGTCTTCGTATCTGATGCGCCGCATCTACGACTTCAAGCCGGGCGACAGCATTCTGCTGCATGCCGCCGCTGGCGGTGTCGGTCTGATCGTTTCGCAGTGGGCCAAATTGCTGGGCTTGAACGTGATCGGCACGGTGTCGACCGAGCAAAAGGCGGAAATCGCCCGGGCTCACGGTTGCGAGCATACGATCAATTACAGCCATGAAGACGTCGCCGCTCGCGTTCGCGAATTGACCGACGGCGTGGGCGTCAACGTGGTGTTCGACAGCGTCGGCAAGAACACCTTCATGGGTTCGCTGGATTCGTTGAAACCCCGTGGCCTGATGGTCTGCGTGGGTACTGCGTCCGGCCCGATCCCGGCGTTCGATCCGGTGATGCTGGCGATGAAAGGCTCGCTGTTCCTGACCCGTCCGGCCCTGGCCAACTACATCAGCGACCCTGCGGAAAAAGCCGCCCTGGCTGGCGAACTGTTCGACCATGTCGGCAGCGGCCGGATCAAGATCGAGATCAACCAGCACTACGCGTTGCAGGACGCCGTGCAGGCCCATCGCGACCTTGAATCGCGCAAGACTACCGGCTCTTCGATTTTCGTCGTTTAAGGAGCGGCCAGCCATGAAAGTCGAACAATTAACCTGCTCCATCGGCGCCGAACTGATCGGCGTCAACCTGGCCGACGCAGTCCATGACGACGGCCTGTTTGCCGAGATCCGTGCCCAGTTACTCAAGCACCGCGTGGTGTTCCTGCGTGATCAGGACATCACCCGCGCCGAGCATGTGGCCTTCGCCCGGCGCTTCGGCGAGCTGGAAGATCACCCGGTGGCGGGCAGCGATCCGGAGCATCCGGGCCTGGTACAAATCTACAAGCGTCCGGACCAGCCGGCGGACCGCTACGAAAACTCCTGGCACAGCGACGCCACCTGGCGCGAGGCGCCGCCGATGGGCTGCGTGCTGCGTTGCGTGGAGTGCCCGCCGGTGGGCGGCGACACGATGTGGGCCAACATGGTCGAGGCTTACGCGCGTTTGCCCGAAGACGTGAAGGTGAAGATTGCCGACCTGCGTGCGCGCCACAGCATCGAAGCCAGTTTTGGTGCGGCCATGCCGATCGAAAAACGCCTGGCACTCAGGGAGAGGTTTCCGGATGCCGAGCATCCGGTGGTGCGCACACACCCGGAAACCGGCGAGAAGGTGCTGTTCGTCAACGCCTTCACCACCCACATCAGCAACTACCACACCCCTGAACGGGTGCGCTTCGGCCAGGACGCCAACCCCGGCGCAAGCGAGTTGCTGCGCTACCTGATCAGCCAGGCGTACATCCCCGAGTATCAGGTGCGCTGGCGCTGGAAGCCCAACAGCATCGCCATCTGGGACAACCGCACTACCCAGCATTACGCCGTCATGGATTACCCGCCGTGCCATCGCAAGATGGATCGCGCCGGGATCATCGGCGACAAGACGTTCTGATCGAACGCCACCTGCATCCGCACTCAAAGCATTCGCACTCGTAAACACGTCTGCCCGGCACGACCCCGGGTGGGCGGGACAATCATAAGAACTGGAGTAGACCATGCAATTCTTCGACGATTCCCTGCACCCGGAAAACATGGAAAAGGTAGTCATCACCGTGGCCCCGTACGGCCCGGAGTGGATGCCGGAAGACTTCCCGGAAGACATCCCGTTGACCATGGATGAGCAAGTCCAGAAAGCGGTCGAATGCTATGAAGCCGGCGCCACCGTGCTGCACCTGCATGTGCGCGAACTGGACGGCAAGGGCTCCAAGCGCCTGTCGAAGTTCAACGAACTGATCGCCGGTGTGCGTGAAGCCGTGCCGGACATGATCATCCAGGTCGGCGGCTCGATTTCCTTCGCCCCGGAAAGCGACGGTGAAGCGGCCAAGTGGCTGTCCGACGACACTCGCCACATGCTGGCCGAGCTGACGCCGAAACCGGATCAAGTCACGGTCGCGATCAACACCACGCAAATGAACATCATGGAGCTGCTGTATCCGGAATACCTGGAAGGCACCTCCCTGGCCAACCCGATGATCCAGGCGGCCTACAGCGAGATGACCGTGCCGGCTGGCCCGGCCTGGGTTGCCGAGCACCTCAAGCGCCTGATGGACAACGGCATCCAGCCGCACTTCCAGCTGACCGGCATGCACGCCATGGAAACCCTCGAGCGCCTGGTGCGCAGGGGCATCTACAAGGGCCCGCTGAACCTGACCTGGATCGGCATCGGCGGCGGTTTCGATGGCCCGAACCCGTTCAACTTCTTCAACTTCATCCACCGCGCGCCGGACGGCTGCACCCTGACCTCCGAATCGCTGCTCAAGAACGTCATGCCGTTCAACACCATGTCGATGGCCATGGGCATGCACCCGCGTGTGGGCAATGAAGACACTATCATTGACCACAAGGGCGATCGTTTCAGCTCGGTTGCGCAGATCCGGCAAACCGTGCGCATTGCCCACGAACTGGGGCGCGAAATTGCCTCTGGTAAAGAAGCCCGCGAGATCTACCGCATCGGCGTGCAGTACGAAACCATCGAGGAAACGCTGTTGGCCAACGGCATGGCCCCCAACCGCAAGGCTGGGCAGAAAGGCGTGCCGCAACGCGGCTGACCGACTGGCGAGCAAGCGGCCGTGACCGCTCGCTCGCCGCATTGCTACATGCTTGATAACAACAATAAAACGAAGCTTTGAGGAGGCTGCATGGCCTTTCACCCAATCGCCGCCGACGATGACGACGCAGGTTGCGTCGGCGTTGCGCGCCAATATGCCTGGATCGTCTTTGCCTTGACGTTCGGCCTGTTGATTTCCGATTACATGTCGCGTCAGGTACTGAACGCGGTGTTCCCGCTGCTCAAGAGCGAGTGGGCGTTGAGCGACGGTCAGCTCGGTCTGCTCAGTGGCATCGTGGCCCTGATGGTCGGCCTGCTGACGTTTCCCCTGTCGTTGATGGCCGACCGTTTCGGCCGGGTCAAGAGCCTGGCGCTGATGGCTTTTCTGTGGAGCGTGGCGACCCTGGGTTGCGCGTTGGCTCAGGACTACCAGCAGATGTTCATCGCGCGATTCATGGTCGGCGTCGGCGAAGCCGCCTACGGCAGCGTGGGCATCGCCGTGGTGATCTCGGTGTTCCCCAAACACATGCGCGCCACCCTGGCCAGTGCCTTCATGGCAGGCGGCATGTTCGGTTCGGTGTTGGGCATGGCTTTGGGCGGTGCGATTGCCGCCAAGCTGGGCTGGCGCTGGTCGTTCGCCGGCATGTCGCTGTTTGGCCTGTTTCTGGCGGTGCTTTACCCGCTCATCGTCAAGGAGGCGCGCATTGCGCCACAACGTGCCGCGCAGATTGCGAACAAGACGGCCGCCGCGGTCAAGCGTCCGCTGCGCACGCTGTGGTCCAGCCGTTCGGTGGTAGCGACCTACGTCGCCAGCGGCTTGCAGTTGTTCGTCGGCGGTACGGTGATGGTGTGGATTCCCAGCTACCTCAATCGCTACTACGACATGCCCACCGACAAGGCCGGTGGCATGGCGGCGATCATCGTGTTGTGCAGCGGCGCGGGGATGATCCTGTGCGGCATGCTTAGCGACCGCCTGTGTCGGAACTCGCCGGAGCGCAAGGTCAGCCTGGCCATTGGTTTTTGCCTGGGCAGTTGCCTGCTGCTGTCGGCAGCGTTCGCATTGTCGGCAGGGCCTGCGCAACTGGCGCTGATCTGTCTGGGCATGGCGATTGCCACCGGCACCACCGGCCCCGCCGGTGCGATGGTTGCCAACCTGACCCATTACTCCGTCCACGGTACGGCGTTCGCCACGCTGACCCTGGCCAATAACCTGCTGGGGCTGGCACCCGGGCCGTTCCTGACTGGCCGTGTGTCCGACCTCATCGGCCTGCATGCCGCTTTCCAATTAGTGCCACTGGTCAGCCTCGCGGCGGCAGCGGTGTTCTTCTATGCCAAGTGTCATTACCAAAAAGATATCGCCCGGCTTGAGGGTCAGAGCGTGCCTGAGCCCTTCAGTGCAGCCGGGATAGAGGTGAAGTTGTGAGTCGTCGTTTACGTATTGATGTGTTTTTCGATTTTATCTGCCCCTGGTGCCTGATCGGCAAACGCCAACTGGAGCATGCGCAGGTGCAGTTTCGCAGTCGCCACCCGGATGTGCAGATCACCACGGTGTGGCACGGGGTGCAGTTGCTGCCGCAGCTGCCGGTACAAGGTGAACCCTTCGCCGATTTCTATCGCAAGCGCCTGGGCGATGCGGACGCAGTGGCCATGCGTCAGGCCCAGGTCCGGCAGGCTGCGGCGGCAGTCGGGTTGGCTATCGATTTCAGCCGCATCGCGACCATGCCCAACACCGCAGACGCTCATCGTTTGTTCGAGCGTGTCGGTGCGCTGGGCAATGCTGTCCAGAGTGACGTCTTGCTTGAGCGCCTGTTCGCGGCATATTTCCAGAAGGGCGAAGATCTCGGTTGCCGTGAGACCTTGCTCGCCATTGCCCGCTCCTGCGGCATTGAAGTGGGGGCCGTGGCCGATTGCCTGAATGGCGACGCCTCTCCATTTGAAGGCTTTTCCGGAGCGAGCAGTGGCGTACCGGGTTTTCAGTTCGACCGCCGCATGACGGTGGTGGGCGCACAGCCTGCCGAGACATTGCTGGCAGCCATGAGCCAGGCACTGAAAGAAAGTGATCGCGAGCGGCAATCGGCATGACCCGGCGCATTCCCGTACCTGCCGGCAAACACCCGCAGGCCGGTGGCCGGGCGCTGTTCGAATTCGAAGACAAAAGCCTGGCGTTGTTCAACGTCGACGGGCAGCTGTTTGCCATCGACGACAGCTGCCCGCATCAGGGCGCCTCGCTGTGTGGCGGGCGTCTTGAGGGGCGGGTGATTCAATGCTGCGCCCATGGCCTGCGCTTCGATTTGCGCAGCGGCTACCTGCTCAATTCCACCCAGGTCAAAGTCACCAACTACCCGGTCGAGAACATCGACGGCCAGGCGTTTATCGTCATCGCATCCGAGGAGTCCGCGTCATGAGCGCCATTGCTCTCACCCGTATCCACAGTCGCACGCGCGAACTGGCACCGGGGTTTATCGTCAGCCTGATCGTGGCGGCCGCCGCGTCGTTCCTGTCCGAGCACTACGGTGCGCCGGTCATGCTGTTTGCCTTGCTGCTGGGCATGGCCCTGAATTTTCTCGCCGATGACGGCCCCTGCAAGGCCGGCATCGAGTTCACCGCCCGCACCGTGCTGCGCATCGGCGTGGCGCTGTTGGGCATGCGCATCACCCTGGAGCAAATGGCGGCGCTGGGCTGGAAGCCGATAGCGCTGGTGGTGATTCTGGTGGTGGTGACTATCAGTGTTTCGGTGGTCGCGGCCAAGGCCCTGGGCTTCCAGCGTCTGTTCGGCATGCTCACCGGCGGCGCGACGGCCATCTGCGGCGCCTCGGCGGCACTGGCCCTGGCGGCGGCACTGCCGAACCATCCGCAGAAAGAACGCGCCACACTGTTCACGGTGATCGGCGTCTCGGCGCTGTCCACGCTGGCGATGATCGTCTATCCGATGATCGCCAACTGGCTGCAGTTATCGCCGCAGGTGGCGGGGGTGTTCCTCGGCGCCACAATCCACGACGTGGCCCAGGTGGTCGGCGCCGGCTACAGCATGTCGACCGAGACCGGCGACACGGCCACGGTGGTCAAGCTGATGCGCGTTGCCATGCTGCTGCCGGTGATCGTCACCGCCGCGATGATCACCCGCATGCAAGGCGCCGACCCGACCGGCAAACGCCCACCGTTGTTGCCATGGTTCGCCGTCGGTTTTCTGATTCTGGCCTGCATCAACAGCACCGGATGGATAGCGCCTGCGGTGCAAGGATCGGTCAACGAACTGTCGCGCTGGTGCCTGGTGATCTCCATCAGTGCCCTGGGCATGAAGACCCGGCTCAAGGAGCTGGCGGCGGTCGGGATCAAACCGATTCTGCTGATGGTGGGGGAGACGGTGTTCCTCGTCGTGTTGGTGCTGTTGTTGCTGCACTGGGGCCTCTGAGCACGTCACCACTCGTTCGTTTTATGGCAGGGCTGCACGGCGTTGACTCCTCATGCCGTGGGGCTCCAGACCGGTGCTACAAGCACCGGTCTTTCGCGGCGACTGTACCAGCAGTCGCCGTTTTTTTTGTGCTGTTGATTCAGAGTTCTTTAGGACTAGTAAGGGGTTTGACGATGGTTTGTTTCTGCGCTCTCCAAGTCGCCGGCGGCATACCGAACTGGCTAATGAACCACCGCGTAAACGAACTCGCCATCGAATAGCCGAGCATGTCTGCAATCCGACTCAGCGGATAATTCGGATTATCCAGATAGCGCAGCACCAGGTCGCGGCGCACGTCGTTGATCACGTCGTTGAAGGCGCAGCCGTCGTCCTTGAGGCGGCGTTGCAGGGTGCGCACGTTCATGCCCTGGCTTTGGGCGACCTGTTCGATGGTGGCGCGCCCCATGGGCAGCAGCAGGTAGATGGCCTTGCGCACCTCGAACAGCATCGAGGCGCCTTCGTGGTTCTGCAGCGAATCGAGGTAGCTCTGGGCGTAGCGGGCCATGGCCGGGTCGGCGTTGGGGTTGGTCATGTCGAGGCTGACGTCCGGGCAGACGATGCCGTTGAACTCGCTGCCGAACTCCAGGTTGCAGCCGAACAGGCGGCGATGCAGGTGCAGGTTGTCCGGTGGCTGGTGCATGAAGTTGACGCTGTAGGGGTGCCAGTGTGAGCCGAGCAATGCCGAGCACAGCCGGAACATCACACCGATGGCCAGCTCCGTGGCCTGGCGGCTGGGCATCGGCGTTTCGGTGACCACCTCTTCGCGAATGATCACCATCTTGCCGGCCTCTTCAATGAAGATCGCCAGCGAGTCATTCATCAGGTGCCGGTAATCCACCACGACCTGCAAGGCATCGCGCAGGGTGCGCTGGTGGCTGAGCAGCAGGCTGACCACGCCGAAGTCCGAGAGCTGGCGCGATTCGGCCATGCTCAGGCCGAAGGTCTGGCAACCGCTGGCAGCGGCCGAGTCTTCCAGCAACCGCACGGCGGCATCGATCTGGATACGGTGTTCAGGGGCTTGCAGTTGGGCCCTGCTCAGGCCGACAGCGGCCAGCACGTCGCGCGGGTTGAAACCCAGGTACTGGGTGACCTCCAGGTAGTTGGTCAAGACAGCGGCGCGAACAAGCTTGGTCATGCGAAAGTCTTCCCTGGGCCTATGGCGATTGGCGTGAGCGTGGCGACTATATCCAGCGCATCAACAGTTGAACAGTTGTCATGTCGTTGATGGATTTCATGCTGTCCGGTCACCCATCCTCTACGCTGCAGGGAGCCATCAGCGCTCATCCGTTGATTACAGTGACCTTGCGCCAACCTGGGGGATTTTTCGACCAGTGGTCGCGCTGTCCTGCTGTCCGACAATTTGTCATCAAAAGAAAAGTGCCTGACGTCCAATGTAAAGCGCTGCGGGTGGGCGCTCTTTAATGTCGACACTACAAAAAGCCCCTGGCGAAAACAGCCAGTCGAGTTATCGAGAAAGCGAAGGTGTTGACCGTGGACAAACTGCAAACTGCCGCCACCATTCTGATCGTTCCGGGTCTGCGCGAGCACGTGGCCGAACATTGGCAAACATTGCTTGCAGCCAGGCTGAGCAACGTGCGCAGTGTTGCGCCGCTGGAGACCGACAAGCTCGATTGCATGGCCCGTGTGCGGGCGATTCAACACGAACTCGAACAGATCGACGGCCCCGTGATTCTGGTGGCCCACAGCGCCGGCGTGCTGATGGTCGCGCACTGGGCGGCGCACTACAGCCGTCCGATCAAGGGCGCCTTGCTGGCCGCGCCACCGGACCTCGATGCGGTCTGGCCGTCAAACTATCCATCTTCCGAGACCCTGCGTAACCAGGGCTGGAACCCTCTGCCACAAGGCCCGCTGCCATTTCGCAGCATCGTGGCCGGCAGCACCAACGATCACCTTGCCAGTATGCCTGCGGTCACCCGGATGGCAGAAGGCTGGGGCGCCGAATTGCTCAATCTGGGCGATGTCGGCCATCTCAATCCGGCCGCAGGATTTGGCCATTGGCAGCAAGCCGAGGCACTCATCCAGGAGCTGGATCGCTAGTACAAGGAGCTGGACTGGCAGTACGCCAACCGGCATTTGCCCTCATTCCTTAAACGCAAACCCGAAGAGGCTTGCGCGAGGGCGGCTGCGCTTAAAACAAATACAAAAAGGCGGAGACAACGCAATGCACAACAATAAGAGTCACGGCTTCACCGCTCCACGCTACACCTTGCTGGCCTCAGCCATTCTTGCGGCAACCCTACCGGTGGCCCATGCGGCCGAGATCGAGACGGGGAATCCGGACTGGAACGTACGCGTGGATAACACCATCAAGTACAACTACGGCGTGCGCACCGAAAGTGCCGACAAGCGCATGTTGGCAACCCCGAACAACAACGACGGCGACTACAACTTCCGCAAGGCCGGTACCAACATCACCAACCGTATCGACCTGTTGACCGAAATGGACGTGGTCTACAAGAACGCCATGGGCTTTCGCGTCAGCGCCGCCAGCTGGTACGACAAGGCCTATGACAATACCGGTTCCAATTCCAACCCGTTCGTCAACGGCAACGATGCGCGCTCGGGCCTGATCGCCAACGACCCGCGCCTGGCCGGGGTCACCCATGACAACGTTGGCAACGGCAGCCCGCACCTGAGCAATTATGCCCAGCGCTACTACAGCGGTCCTTCGGGCGAAATCCTCGATGCCTTCGTGTTCTACAGCACCGAAGTGGGCGAGGAGTCGATGTTCAGCGTCAAGGCCGGTCAGCACAACGTGTTCTGGGGCGAGACCATTCTCAACCCGGTGCACTCGGTCAGCTACGGCCAGTCCGGCCTCGACCTGGCCAAGCTTGCCGCGTCGCCGGGTACCGAGGCCAAGGAACTGTTCGTTCCGCGTAACCAGTTGTCGATGACGTTCACCGTCAATCCGGAATTGACCGTGGGTGCCCAGTACTTCCTCGATTGGGACGCCGCGCGTCTGCCGGAAGCCGGTACTTATTACGGTGGTTCCGACCTGGTCGGCTTTGGTGCGCAATCGTTCCTGCTCGGCAACACCAACGCCGTGGTGCCTGGCAGTCCGCTGGGTTGTGGCCTGGCGCCGTGCAACGCGTTGACCAACGTGCGTCGCGGCCATGACCTGACGCCGGGCAGCAGCGGCGACTGGGGCGTCATGGCCAAGTGGTCGCCGGCCTGGCTCGATGGCACCCTCGGTGTCTACTACCGCGAGACTTCGGAAATCCTGCCGCAAGCCTGGCTGGACGCCAGGGGCATTACCTCGGCCAACCCCAACGGCACTCGGCCGGCAGGGCAAGTGCCTGCGGTGATCAACACCCTCAATTCGCTGGACACCGCCACCTATCAGATGGCCTATGCCGACAACATCAAGATCGTCGGCCTGAGCCTGTCCAAGGACGTGGGCGGGATCAGTGTCGGTTCGGACCTGAACATCCGTCACAACATGCCGCTGGCCAGTATCCCGGCGATCGTCAGTACCCGCAGCCCGCTGGGTCTGGGGCAAGGGCTTGGTCTGCTGCCTGCACGTACCGACGCCACCGGTGTGGTCTACGACACCCCGAGCCGCGGCGACAGCATGAGCGCCACCGGTGACACCTTGCACTGGACGCTCAACGGTCTGATGACCCTGCCGAAAACGCCGGTGTTCGATCAGGCAACCGTGCTTGCCGAGCTGTACTACAGCAACCTGCTCAAGCTCGATAGCAAGAACGAAGCGCTCTACAAGGGCAAGGACAGCTATCGCGGCATCGACGCGCCGACCCGGGACAACTGGGGCATCGCGGTCAACTTCACACCGACCTGGTACCAGGTGTTTCCCGGTGTCGACCTCAACGCGCCGATGTCGGTCAACGTCGGTCTCGCCGGCGTGTCACCAGTCTCTGGTGGCGGTGCCAAGGACACCGGCAACTATGCCGTGGGCGTCGGTGCCGTTGTGTACAACAAATACTTCGTTGACCTGAAGTACGTGGACTCCTTCGGCAAAACCGAAAAATGCAACGTCAGCGGTGTGAGTACCGGCCCGAACGGTGGTGACGGCTCCACGCCTAACGCCTTTAGCGGCAACGAGAACTACGCCTGTTTCGCCGGTGGCTACTCGTCCTTCTCCGGAGGTGGTGCCACGACTGAGGACCGTGGCGCCGTGTACCTGACGATGAAAACAACATTCTGATTCACCACTGATTTGCTCAATGCAAGCAGGAGAATAACAAGATGAAATTTGTAAAAACCGTGTTGGCCGCTTCGCTGGCCATGGTCCTTGCCGCTCAGGCACAGGCTGCTGTTTCAACTCAGGAAGCTGCCAAACTGGGCACCAGCCTGACACAGGTAGGGGCTGAAAAAGCCGGGAACGCTGATGGTTCCATTCCTGCCTACAACGGTGGCTTGACCACTGCGCCGGCCAGCTTCAAAGCCGGCGACAGCATGCGCCCGGATCCGTTTGCCAGTGAGAAGCCGCTGCTGGTGATCGACGGCAAGAACGTCGATCAGTACAAGGGCATGCTCACGGCGACCACGGTAGAACTGGCCAAGCGTTTCCCGACTTTCCGTGTCGACGTGTTCCCGACGCACCGCACCGTGTCGCTGCCTCAAGCGATTCTGGATAACGGCGTGAAGAACGCCAGCGGCGCCAAGTCCCTGGAAGGTGGCCTGGCCATCGACAACGTACTGCCGGGCATTCCGTTCCCGATTCCGCAGTCGGGCAACGAAGCGATGTGGAACTTCCTGTTGCGCTACCAAGGCGTCAGCATCAGCTCCAAGTACGACTCCTGGAACGTCGACTCGGCCGGCGTGGCGAGCCTGGCGACCACCGGGCAAGCGAACATCTCCTACCCGATCTATGAAAACCTCTCGCAGCCGATCAGCAGCGCCGACGTGTACTACCAGATGAAGCTGGCGTACACCGGCCCTGCGCGCCGGGCCGGTGAGGCGATCATGCTCAAGGACGCCGCCAACCCGTTGCAGCAGCCACGTCGCGCCTGGCAATACTTGCCGGGGCAGCGTCGAGTCAAGCTGGCTCCGAGCCTGGCCTACGACACGCCAAACCCTGGTACCGCCGGTGCGGGCACCTACGATGACGTGTTCGTGTTCAACGGTGCACTGGATCGCTACGACTGGAAACTGGTCGGCAAGCAAGAAATGATCGTGCCCTACAACACCTACAAGCTGACCTACGTGCAGGATCCTAAGTCGCTGACCACTGCCAATCACCTGTCACCGGACTTCGTACGCTGGGAAAAACACCGCGTATGGGTCGTTGAAGGCAACCTCAAGGCCGGTGCCCGTCACATCTACGCCAAGCGCCGCTTCTACCTCGACGAAGACAGCTGGACCGCTTTGGCCTCGGATCAATATGACGCTCGTGGTCAGCTCTACCGTGGCTCGTTTGCCTTCCTGAGCCAGAGCTATGACAAGCAGGTTCCGGACTCCACGCCGTTCATGATCTACGACCTGGTCGGCGGTTCCTACAACATCAACGGTGTAGTCGGCCCTTACGGCGGCATCAAGTACATCGAGCCGCTCTCCAAGGCCCAATGGTCTTCGGAATCCCTGGCCGGCGCCGGTATTCGCTAAGCCAACCGCAATGTAGGAGCGAGCATGCTCGCGATGGACGTTAACGATTACGCGTGTTTTCAGGATGCCCGCGTCGCCCTCAGGTCCATCGCGAGCAGGCTCGCTCCTACAACTGCATGAGCTGCACGGCGCGAGGTGTGGCGCGGTTTTCCGAAGAGGACGCAGTATGTGTTCGTATAAAAATAATATTTTGCGGCTGGCGTTTGGTGTCGTGCTCGGCCTGTCGCAGGGCGTCACCCATGCGGCCGAGTACGTCGATGTGCTGGACCTGCCTGCCAGGGTCAGTGCCTTGGCCATCAACAGCCCGTTGTCCGGAATGACCCGCGCCGGTGGGCGCGTGATTACCGTCGGCCAGCGTGGCCATATTATGTTTTCCGATGATTCGGGAAACCACTGGCAACAGGCCGCCGTACCGGCCAGTGCCGACCTCACTGCGGTGAATTTTCCGACCGCCACCCAAGGCTGGGCGGTGGGTAATGACGGCGTGGTGCTGCACAGCAGCGACGCTGGCGCGACTTGGCAAAAGCAACTCGACGGTCGTCAGATCGGCGCCTTGCTGGTCAAGCATTACACGGCGCTGGCCAGCGCCGAGCCGGGCAATGAGCAATGGCCGCTGCTGGTCACCGAGGGCCAGAAGCTGGTCGATCAGGGCGCGGACAAACCGCTGCTCGACGTCTGGTTCGCCAACGACAAGACCGGCTATGTGGTCGGTGTATTCAACCTGATCCTGCGCACCGACGATGGTGGCCTGACCTGGACGCCATTCCAGGACCGCACCGACAACCCACAGGGTTTCCACCTCAACGCCATCGCCTCTACCGGCGACGGTTTGTACATCGCCGGCGAGCAGGGCCTGTTGCTCAAATGGGACGACAGCGCCCAACGCTTCAATGCCGTGCCGACGCCTTATCCAGGCAGCTTCTTCGGCGTGCTCGGCAAACCCGGCGAAGTGCTGGTCTACGGCCTGCGCGGCAACGTGCTGCGCAGCACCGACGGCGGCCAGAGCTGGACCGCACTGGACACCGGTCTGCACGTCAGCATCACCGCGGGCCTGATCGATGCCCGTGGCAACTATCGCTTGTTCACCCAGGGCGGGCAGATGCTGGTCAGCCAAGGCACGGGCGCGCAGTTGCGTCTGAAGCAGCAGCCGGCACCGACCCCGGTCGCCGGCGCCACCCAGTCCGCCGATGGCGCCTTGGTACTGGCCGGCAGCCGTGGTGCCCGGACGTTGTCCGCCGATCCAGCCCTCGAACCCTAAGAGCGAGAACCCAGACATGGGCAATATCAAACAAGACGCCATGCCGGTGATCCGCGAACTGCGGGATTTCGACCAGCGCTCCGGCAACCTCCTCGAACGGCTGGTGTTCAACTACCGCCCGCTGTTCATGCTGCTGATGGCGCTGGCGACCGTGGTGCTGGGCTTCATGGCCGTGACTCGCCTGGAGTTGCGCCCAAGCTTCGAAAAAATGATTCCCCAGAGTCAGCCCTACATCCAGAACTTCCTGGAAAACCGCGCTTCGCTGCGCGGCCTGGGCAATTCGGTGCGGGTAGTGGTCGAGAACACCCAGGGCGATATTTTCGATCCGCAATACCTCGACGTGCTCAAGCAGGTCAACGACCAGCTGTTCCTCACCGAAGGCGTCGACCGCGCGTGGATGAAGTCGCTGTGGAGCCCGGCGGTGCGCTGGACTGAAGTCACCGAGGACGGTTTCCAGGGTGGCCCGGTGATGCCCGACAGTTATCAGGGCTCGCCCTCCGACATTGAACAGTTGCGCCAGAACATCTCCCGCGCCGGTCTGGTGGGCAGCCTGGTGGCCAGCGACTTCAAGTCGACCATGCTGATCGTGCCGCTGATGGACAAAGCCGCCGCCGGTGGTCAACGCATCAACTACCACGCGTTCTCGCAGATGCTCGAAGAGCAGTTGCGCGACAAGATCGAATACGCCGGCGACAGCGCGGCGCGTAAATCCGGGGTCGAAGGCACCGGCCATTACAAGGTGCGGGTGATCGGCTTCGCCAAGCTCATGGGCGACCTGATCGACGGCCTGATCCAGGTGATGATGTTCTTCGGCCTGGCCGTGGTCACTTCGCTGATCATCATTTACGGCTACACCCGTTGCGTGCGCAGCACTCTGCTGGTGGTCGGCTGCTCGCTGATCGCGGTGGTCTGGCAACTGGGTATTGTCGCCTGGCTCGGCTACGCCATTGATCCGTACTCGGTGCTGGTGCCGTTCTTGATCTTCGCCATCGGCGTGTCCCACGCCGCGCAGAAGATGAACGGCATCATGCAGGACATCGCCCGTGGCACCCATAAACTGATCGCTGCGCGCTACACCTTCCGCCGTCTGTTCATCGCCGGTGTCACCGCGCTGCTGGCCGACGCCGTGGGCTTCGCCGTGCTGATGCTGATCGATATCCCGGTGATCCAGGATCTGGCGATCACCGCCAGTATTGGTGTCGCCGTGCTGATCTTCACCTCGTTGTTGTTGATGCCGGTGGCGCTGTCCTATGTCGGTGTGGGCGCGAAAGCTGCCGAGCGTGCGCTGAAAATCGACAACCGCGCAGAGAAGCACAAAGGCTTCGGCAGACTGTGGGACGCGCTCGATCGCTTCACCACCGCCAAGTGGGCCACGGGCGCAGTAGTGGTCGCGGTGTTGATGGGCATTGGCGGTTACATGGTCAGCCAGAACCTGAAAATCGGCGACCTCGACAGCGGGGCGCCGGAGCTGCGCGCCGACTCGCGCTACAACCGCGACAACGCCTACATCACCCAGCATTACGCGCTGTCCAGCGACCTGTTCGCGGTGATGATCAAGACCGCGCCGGAAGGCTGCCTGAACTACAAGACCCTGGTCCTCGCCGACCGCCTGGCCTGGGAACTGCAACAGTATCCGGGCGTGCAGGCGACCGCGTCCTTGGTCAACGCGGTACGCCAGATCACCGCCGGCACCTACGAAGGCAACCCCAAGCTCAACAGCATCCAGCGCAACCAGGACGTGCTGAACTACGCCGCGCAACAAGCCTCGGTCAACTCCCCGGAGCTGTTCAACACCGACTGCTCGCTGATGCCGGTGATCACCTTCCTCAAGGATCACAAGGCCGAGACCCTGGACGCGGTGGTGGCGATTGCCGACAAGTTCGCCAAGGAAAACAGCACCGCGGATCGCCAGTTCCTGCTCGCTGCCGGCACCGCCGGGATCGAGGCCGCGACCAACATCGTGGTGCGCGAAGCCAACCGCACCATGCTGCTGTACGTGTATGCGGCGGTGACGCTGTTCTGCCTGATCACCTTCCGCAGCTGGCGCGCCACGCTGGTGGCGCTGTTGCCGCTGGTGCTGACCTCGATCCTCTGCGAAGCCTTGATGGTGGCCATGGGTATCGGTGTGAAAGTCGCGACCCTGCCGGTGATCGCCCTCGGCGTGGGCATCGGCGTGGACTACGCCTTGTACCTGCTCAGCGTGCAACTGCACTTCCAGCGCCAGGGCCTGCCTTTGTCCCAGGCCTACCGCAACGCCGTGTCGTTCACCGGCCGGGTGGTCGGGCTGGTGGGCATCACCCTCGCTGCTGGCGTGGTGTGCTGGGTCTGGTCGCCGATCAAGTTCCAGGCCGACATGGGCATCCTGCTGACCTTCATGTTCCTGTGGAACATGCTCGGCGCGCTGATCCTGATTCCGGCCCTGTCCTGGTTCCTGCTGCGCGAACGGGCCCCTCAGCCCGGTTCTGTCGCGGTAACCGAAAACGCTGAATCCACTGAACGTCCCGGCATGCCCCATGCCGTGACCACTTCCGAGTAAGCCAAGATGTCTGATTACAAAGCTCCCCTGCGCGACATGCGCTTCGTACTCAACGAGGTTTTCCAGGTGTCCCGGCTCTGGGCGCAATTGCCCGGCCTGGCCGACGTGATCGATGAAGAGACCGCCGCCGCCATCCTTGAAGAGGCCGGCAAGATCAGCGCCGAAGTGATCGCGCCACTGAACCGCGCCAGCGACGAACAGGGCTGCACCTGGAACGACGGCGCGGTCACCGCTCCGGACGGTTTTGCCCAGGCCTATCAAGCCTTCGCCGAAGGCGGTTGGGTGGGTGTCGGCGGTGATCCGCAGTACGGCGGCATGGGCATGCCCAAGGCGATTTCGGCGCAGGTCGAAGAGATGGTCAACTCGGCCAGCCTGTCGTTCGGCCTGTACCCGATGCTGACCGCCGGCGCCTGCCTGTCGATCAAGGCCCACGCCAGCGAAGAACTGAAAGCGGCTTACTTGCCGAACATGTACGCCGGCACCTGGACCGGTTCGATGTGCCTGACCGAAGCCCATTCCGGTACCGACCTTGGCCTGATCCGCACCAAGGCCGAACCCCAGGCCGATGGCAGTTACAAGGTCAGCGGCAGCAAGATTTTCATCACCGGTGGCGAGCACGAGCTGACCGAAAACATCATCCATCTGGTGCTGGCGCGACTGCCGGATGCACCGGCCGGGCCGAAAGGCATCTCGCTGTTCCTGGTGCCGAAAGTGCTGGTCAACGCTGACGGTTCGCTGGGTGAAAACAACGCGCTGTCCTGCGGCTCCATCGAACACAAGATGGGCATCAAGGCCTCCGCCACCTGCGTGATGAACTTCGACGGCGCCACCGGCTGGATCGTCGACGCACCGAACAAAGGCCTGGCGGCCATGTTCACCATGATGAACTACGAACGTCTGGGCGTGGGCATACAAGGCTTGGCACAGGGCGAGCGTTCGTACCAGAACGCCGTCGCCTACGCCCGTGACCGCCTGCAAAGCCGTGCACCGACCGGCGCGCAGCACAAGGACAAAGCGGCCGACCCGATCATCGTGCACCCGGACGTGCGCCGCATGCTGCTGACCATGAAAGCCTTGAACGAAGGCGGCCGTGCGTTCTCCAGCTACGTGGCCCTGCAACTGGACATCGCCAAGTACAGCGAAGACGCACCGACACGCCAGCGCGCGCAGGATCTGGTATCGCTGCTGACCCCGGTGGCCAAGGCATTTCTCACCGACATGGGCCTGGAGACCACCCTCCACGGCCAGCAGGTCTTCGGCGGCCACGGCTACATCCGTGAGTGGGGCCAGGAGCAACTGGTGCGGGACGTGCGCATTACCCAGATCTACGAAGGCACCAACGGCATCCAGTCGCTGGACCTGGCCGGGCGCAAGATCGTCGGCAGCGGCGGGGCGCTCTACCGTTTGTTCGCTTCGGAAATCCGCAACTTCACCGCCACTGCCTGCGCGGACCTCGGCGAGTTCACCCAGCCGCTGAACGCCGCCGTCGACACCCTCGACGACCTGACCGCGTGGCTGCTCGACCGGGCACAAAACAACCCGAACGAAATCGGCGCGGCCTCGGTCGAGTACCTGCACGTGTTCGGCTACACCGCGTACGCCTACATGTGGGCGCGTATGGCCAAGGCCGTCATGAGCGGCGATGGCGAAGACGATTTTTACACCAGCAAACTGGCCACCGCACGTTTCTACTTCGCCCGGTTGCTGCCGCGTATCCACTCGTTGAGCGCATCGGCCAAGGCCGGCAGCGACTGCCTCTACGAGCTGCAAGCCGATCAGTTCTGATCGAAAGGACAAGGAACCTTAAACATGATGGCGACAAAAATAATTCCGCCCGCCGACGGCGCTTATGCCTATCCCTTGCTGATCAAGCAACTGCTGCTGTCCGGCATGCGCTACCAGCCGGGCCGGGAAATCGTCTACGCCGACAAGCTGCGCTACAGCTACCAGACCCTCAACAAGCGTATTCGCCGCCTGGCCAATGCGCTGACGGCGGCCGGGGTCAAGGCCGGTGACACCGTGGCTTTACTCGACTGGGACAGCCACCGTTACCTGGAATGCTTCTTCGCCGTGCCGATGATCGGCGCGGTGCTGCACACCGTGAACATTCGCCTGTCGCCGGAGCAGGTGTTGTTCACCATGAACCACGCCGAAGATGACCTGGTGCTGGTGCATGATGATTTCCTGCCCCTGATCGAGCAGATCCAAGGTCGGCTGGAAACCGTTAAAGGCTACCTGCAGCTCACCGATGACGAGGCGACCACGACCTCGCTGCCGGTGCTGGGCGAGTACGAACACCTGCTGTCCCTGGCCCCGGACCAGTACGACTTCCCCGATTTCGACGAGAACTCGGTCGCCACGCTGTTCTACACCACCGGCACCACCGGCGACCCGAAAGGCGTGTACTTCAGCCACCGGCAACTGGTGCTGCACACCCTGAATGCCGTCGGCACCCTGGGCGTCTATCAGGGCCAGCCGCTGCTGCGCTCCGACGACGTGTACATGCCGATCACGCCGATGTTCCATGTGCATGCCTGGGGCGTGCCGTATGTCGCGACCCTGATGGGCATCAAGCAGGTCTACCCCGGCCGCTATGAGCCCAACAGCCTGGTCAAGCTGTACCGCGAAGAGAAGGTGACCTTCTCCCACTGCGTGCCGACCATTTTGCAGATGATCCTCAACTGTGAAGAAGGCAAGGCGACCCGTTTCGACGGCTGGAAAATGCTCTTGGGCGGCAGCGCGCTGACCCTGGGCGTGGCCAGCGAAGCCAATGCCAAAGGCATGGTGGTGCACGCCGGTTACGGCATGTCGGAAACCTGCCCGTTGCTGTGTCTGACGTATCTGCGCAATGAAGACCTGCAACTGTCCGCCGAAGCGCAACTGCCGATCCGCATCAAGACCGGCACGCCGGTGCCGATGGTCGACCTGAAGATCATCGACGCCGACGGCAACGATGTGGCCCATGACGGCGAGTCCCTGGGCGAGATCGTGGTGCGCGCACCATGGCTGACCCAGGGCTATCTGAAAGCCCCGGACAAAGGCGCGGAACTGTGGCACAACGGCTGGCTGCACACCGGCGACATGGCCTCGATCGACAAGCTGGGCGGCGTGGAAATCAAGGACCGCATCAAGGACGTGATCAAGACCGGCGGCGAGTGGATCAGCTCACTGGAACTGGAAAGCCTGATCAGCGAACACCCGGGCGTGATGTCCGTCGCCGTGGTGGGCATTGCCGACGAACAATGGGGTGAACGCCCCATGGCCATGGTCGTCTGCGAGCCGGGGCAATACCTCGACCGCAAGATTCTGGAGGTTCATTTGCAAGCCTTCGTCGACGGCGGGCGCATCAACAAATGGGCGATCCCGAAGCAGTTCAAGTTCGTGACCGAAATCCCCAAGACCAGCGTCGGCAAGATCAACAAGAAGCTGATTAGGGAAACTGAAGCGAACTGAGGGATAAACCTGCAACAAATTCAACAGTGGGCTGTTTCTGGATAGTTTGCGGGGCGTCATCTTTGTCATAGTCCTCGCCAAAGATAACGCCCCGTTGGTCGCAGTTTTCAGCGCTTGTGCCAAGCTGAACGGGGTATTGAACCGCCGCGTATTCAACTGCCGGCCAGTCAAACCCAAGGAAGCCCACGCCATGAACCTCGCCCGTGCAGCAAACGTCCGCAAGGAGTTCTACAAAGCCGTCTGGTTCTATTTCAAAGTGGTGTGGCCGATCTTCTCGATACTGCTGTTAGTGATCGTTGCGTTTGGCCTCGTCATCGCCCAGCTGGAAGGGTGGAGCCCTGATGACGGTGTCTACTTTGCCTTCGTGACCGGACTGACCATCGGCTATGGAGAACTGGTGCCAAAACTGGGTGTGTCGCGAGTGCTGGCGATCCTGCTGGGTTTCAACGGCGTGCTGATGACCGCGACATTCGCGGCGATCAGTGTCCGGGCCATTGAAGTGACCGTGACGGCGGCGAGGAAGGGGGAGGAGTAGGGCAAATCCCAACCCCAACACACCCCCCCTGTAGGAGCGAGCCTGCTCGCGATAGTGGTACTTCAGCCGGCAAAAATGCTGAATGTTAAGCCGCCATCGCGAGCAGGCTCGCTCCTACAGTTTTTTCAGCCAGCAGGTTAAGTCTCCCAACCCGCCCCAGTCACCGCCGCCTGCACCAGTGGGTGCAAGTCCGCCCCCTGATGTTCCGTCTGCCAGGCCAGCAATTCCTTGCGCATGCTCGGCGCCCAGTACATCTGCATATGATTGCGCACGCTGAGCACCGCCTGTTGCTGGTCCGGCTGGCTGGCGAAGTACTGGGCGATCTGGTTGGCCATCTTGATCAGGTTGTCAGTACTCATCGGCGTACCTCGGCTTTGGTCCCGCGTGCCTGACGACGTTCATCGAGCAAACGTTGCTGTTCCTCGCTGAATTCCTGGAAGCGCTTTTGCCACTCCGAAGGGTGATAAACGCGACTGACTTCCACGGCCGTAACCTTGTACTCCGGACAGTTGGTCGCCCAGTCGGAGTTGTCGGTGGTGATGACGTTGGCGCCCGATTCCGGGAAGTGGAAGGTGGTGTACACCACGCCTGGGGCGACCCGTTCGGTGATCCGCGCACGCAGCACGGTCTGCCCTGCGCGGCTGCCGATGCCGACCCAGTCACCTTCGTTGATGCCACGGCTCTCAGCGTCGGTCGGGTGGATTTCCAGACGGTCTTCGTCATGCCAGGCGACGTTGTCGGTGCGCCGGGTCTGCGCGCCGACGTTGTACTGGCTGAGGATGCGCCCGGTGGTCAGCAACAGCGGATAGCGACTGTTGACCTTTTCCTCGGTGGGCACGTAGCCGGTGAGCATGAAGCGCCCCTTGCCACGCACGAATTCTTCGATGTGCATGGTCGGTGTGCCGTCCGGTGCCTCGGCGTTGCACGGCCATTGCAGGCTGCCGTGGCGGTCCAGTTCGGCGTAGCTGACGTTGGTGAAAGTCGGCGTCAGGCTGGCGATTTCATCCATGATTTGCGATGGATGTTGGTAGTTCATCGGGTAGCCCAAGGCATTGGCCAGGGCCACCGTGCCTTCCCAGTCGGCCTTGCCGCCCAGCGGGTCCATGACCTTGCGCACCCGGGAGATGCGTCGCTCGGCGTTGGTGAAGGTGCCGTCTTTTTCCAGGAACGAGCAGCCCGGCAGGAACACGTGGGCGAACTTGGCGGTTTCGTTGAGGAAAATGTCCTGCACCACTATGCATTCCATGGCCGACAGGGCCGCGGTGACGTGCTGGGTATTGGGGTCGCTCTGGGCGATGTCTTCGCCCTGGCAATACAGGCCCTTGAAGCTGCCGCCCAAGGCTGCCTCGAACATGTTGGGGATACGCAGGCCCGGGTCGGGTTGCAGGGTGACGTTCCAGGCCTGTTCGAACTGCGCTCGTACCACCTCGTTGGAGACGTGCCGGTAGCCGGGCAGCTCATGGGGGAAGGAACCCATGTCGCAGGAGCCCTGGACGTTGTTCTGCCCGCGCAGCGGGTTCACGCCCACGCCTTCGCGGCCGATGTTGCCGGTGGCCATGGCCAGGTTGGCGATGCCCATCACCGAAGTACTGCCCTGACTGTGTTCGGTGACGCCCAAACCGTAGTAGATCGCCGCATTGCCACCGGTGGCATACAGGCGCGCAGCGGCACGGATGTCGGCAGCGGGTACACCGCAGACAGGGCCAAGGGCTTCCGGCGAGTTTTCCGCACGGCTGACGAATTCACTCCAGATCGCGAAATCGCTACCCTCGCAACGGGCGTCGATAAAGGCCTGGTTGAGCAGTCCTTCAGTGACAATCACATGAGCCAAGGCGTTGAGCATGGCGACGTTGGTACCGGGGCGCAGGGCCAGGTGATACTCGGCGCGGGCATGCACCGTATCCACCAGATCGATGCGCCGCGGATCGATGACGATCAGCCGTGCGCCTTCACGCAGGCGGCGTTTGAGCTGGGAGGCGAACACCGGGTGGGCGTCGCTGGGGTTGGCACCCATCACCAGGATCACGTCGGCCTGCATCACCGAGTCGAAACTCTGGGTGCCGGCGGACTCGCCCAAGGTTTGTTTCAGGCCATAACCGGTCGGCGAGTGGCAGACCCGCGCGCAGGTGTCGACGTTGTTGTTGCCGAAGGCGGCGCGCACCAGTTTCTGCACCAGATAGGTTTCTTCGTTGGTGCAGCGGCTGGAGGTGATGCCACCAATGGAATCGCGGCCATATTTTTGCTGCAGCCGGCGAAATTCGCTGGCGGCGTAGGTCACCGCTTCGTCCCAGCTGACTTCCTGCCAAGGGTCGCTGATGTGCTTGCGGATCATCGGCTTGGTGATGCGATCCGGGTGGGTGGCGTAGCCCCAGGCGAAGCGCCCCTTGACGCAGGAGTGGCCGTGGTTGGCCTGGCCGTTCTTGTCCGGAACCATGCGTACCAACTGGTCGCCTTTCATCTCGGCACGGAACGAGCAGCCCACGCCGCAATAGGCACAGGTGGTGATCACGCTGCGTTCGGGCTGGCCCAGTTCGACCACGCTTTTTTCCATCAGCGTCGCAGTAGGGCAGGCTTGTACACAGGCGCCGCAGGACACGCATTCGGAGTCGAGGAAGTTCTCGCCACCAGCGGCGGCCACCCGGGATTCGAAGCCACGCCCGGTAATGGTCAGGGCGAAGGTGCCCTGAGTTTCTTCGCAGGCGCGCACGCAGCGGTTGCAGACGATGCACTTGCTCGGGTCGTAGTCGAAATAGGGGTTGGAGGTGTCTTTCACATCCTCCAAATGGTTCTCGCCTTCATAGCCATAACGCACTTCCCGCAGGCCGACCTGACCGGCCACGGTTTGCAGCTCGCAGTTGCCGTTGGCCGAGCAGGTCAGGCAGTCCAGCGGGTGATCGGAAATGTACAGCTCCATGACGTTACGGCGCAGGGTCGCGAGCTTGGGCGTCTGGGTGTGCACGCTCATGCCTTCGCTGACCGGCGTAGTGCAGGACGCCGGATAACCACGCATGCCGTCGATCTCCACCAGGCACATGCGGCAGGAGCCGAAGGCTTCCAGGCTGTCGGTGGCACAGAGTTTTGGAATGGTGGTGCCCAGCAACGCGGCTGCACGCATCACCGAGGTGCCCTCGGGCACGCTGATGCTGCGGCCATCGATGTTGAGGGTGACTTGCACCTGGCTGTCGCGGGCAGGCGTACCCAGGTCAATGTCTGTTTTCGGGTCGAAGAGAGTGATCATTGTTCGGCCTCCGAGGCTTGCAGACCGAAGTCAGCGGGGAAGTGCTTGAGGGCGCTGGCCACGGGATAAGACGTCATGCCGCCCAACGCGCACAGCGAACCGTATTGCAGGGTGTCGCACAGGTCCTTGAGGATGATCACCTGCTCATCGCGACTGTTCTGGTCAGGCGCGGCCAGCAGACGGTCGATCACCTCGACGCCACGGGTCGAACCGATGCGGCACGGCGTGCATTTGCCACAGGATTCCTCGGCGCAGAACTGCATGGCGAAGCGCGCCATGCGGGCCATGTCCAGGGTGTCGTCAGCCACCACCACACCACCGTGACCGAGCATCGCACCGATGGCCATAAAGGCTTCGTAATCCAGCGGTGTGTCGAATTGCGAAGGTGGCACCCAGGCGCCGAGCGGGCCGCCCACCTGCGCAGCCTTCAACGGCCGGCCACTGGCAGTCCCGCCGCCATAGTCTTCCACCAGCTCCCGCAAGGTCAGACCAAAGGCCCGTTCCACCAGCCCGCCATGACGAATATTGCCCGCCAACTGGAAAGGCATGGTGCCCAGGGAGCGGCCCATGCCGTAATCGCGATAGAACTGCGCACCCTTGGCCAGAATCATCGGAACCGAGGCCAGGGTCAGCACGTTGTGCACCAGCGTCGGCAGGCCGAACAAGCCCTGCAACGCTGGAATCGGCGGCTTGGCGCGGACGATCCCGCGCTTGCCTTCAAGCGAGTCCAGTAGCGCGGTTTCTTCACCGCAGATGTAGGCACCGGCACCGACGCGCACTTCCATATCGAAGGCCTGGCCGCTGCCGCCGACATTGGCACCGAGGTAACCGGCTTCTCGGGCGATGTTCAACGCGGCCCGCAACGTGGCCACGGCATCCGGATATTCCGAGCGCACATAGATGTAGCCGAAAGTGGCGCCGACGGTAATGCCGGCAATGGCCATGCCTTCGATTAGCAGGAAGGGGTCGCCTTCCATCAACATGCGGTCGGCAAAGGTGCCGGAGTCGCCTTCGTCGGCGTTGCATACGATGTACTTCTGGGCAGCCTGGGTGCCGCGCACCGTGCGCCACTTGATCCCGGCTGGGAACGCCGCGCCGCCACGGCCACGCAGGCCCGAATCGAACACCGCTGTCGCGGTCTGCTCGCCGCCAATGGCGATGGCCTGGGTCAAACCCTCGAAACCGCCGTGGGCCCGGTAGTCGTCCAACGACAATGGCTGGGTAATACCGGCGCGGGCGAACAGCAGGCGTTGTTGAGTCTTCAGATACGGCAACTCTTCCACCAGACCCAAGGCCAGTGGATGAGAAGACGGGTCGCCTTTGAGCGCTTCGAGCACAGACGGCACATCAGCAGCCGTCAGTGGGCCGAAGCCGAAACGACCTTGCGGGCTGTCCACTTCCAGCAGCGGTTCCAGCCAATACAGACCGCGCGAACTGGTGCGCTGCAACTCCAGCGGCAGATTGCGTTCCTGAGCCAGCGTGATCAGGGCCACAGCGACCTCATCGGCACCCACGGCACGGGCAAGAGAATCACAGGACAGATAGAGCGTCGGCATCATGCGTCCTCCCGGCAAGCATCGAGCAGGGCATCCAGCCGCTCGGCACTGAGCCGCGCATGCACCCGGCCATCCAGCTCCAGAGCGGGCGAACAGGCGCAGGCACCCAGGCAATACACCGGACGCAAACTGATGCTGCCATCGGCGCTGCTGCCGTGATCGTCCAGTTGCAGGCGCTCGCGCAATTGCGCGGCAAGCTGCTCGGCACCACGGCTCTGGCACGACTCGGCCCGGCACAGCCGCAGGATATGCCGCGCGGGCGGCGCGGTACGGAAGTCATGGTAAAAACTGATCACCCCGCGAACCTCGGCCTGACTCAGGTTGAGGGCATGGGCAATCTCGGGGACGGCGACATCGGGGATGTAACCGATGTGCTCCTGAATATCATGAAGAATAGGCAACAGCGCACCCGGAGTACCCTTGTGGCGCTCCAGCAGACTGTTGACCACAGGCAGGTGCAACATCTCATCAGGCATTCAGCAATCCTCACGATCACGGACAAACCAGGCGGTTGTCGGTTGTCCGAAAGTGTCGGCTGCGGCATTCACACCACGTCACGGTATCGTGGCATCTATAAGCCGGTCGGCCAGGGCACCCTGAGCGGGCATCTTGTTGTGCCCGGCACGGTCTTCGCCGCACCTCAATAGGGGCATAAAAGCCAGATTGCCACGCGGCCCTTGATTCGGCTGCACCAGAGCGACGTGTTCGGTTCTGTCTACGACCTTGTATTGAGTCTAGAAGAATGAGGGGGGAGGCGCCGTGCCAGAGGGGAGGTTGCCGGAGTTATGCACAGCGGATTGCCTGTGGAGAAGGTGACGATCAAGCCCACCGGAAGCACTCGGAGGCCGGAAATCTCAAAACCGAATTCCCAGCATTTACTTTGCCCCAAGCAATAAAAAAGCCCCGAAAACCTCGAGGCTAATTCCAAATGCCACTCAACACACAAAGCCCCCTGTGGGAGCGAGCCTGCTCGCGAAAGCGCCAGCCCAACCAGCATCAATACTGAAGATGCACCGCAAACCCAGTCACACACCGTGGCCAAACAATGCCCGTCTGTTCACCACAACCCCTGTAGGAGCGAGCCTGCTCGCGATAGCGCCAGCCCAGCCACCATCAATGCTGAAGATGCACCGCAATCACAACCCAGTCACCCAGTCGGGCCAAATAATGCCTGTCAGCTCACCGCAATCCCTGTAGGAGCGAGCCTGCTCGCGATAGCACCAACCCAAACAACATAAATGCTGAATCAGCTACCACCATCACAAGCCACCCACACCCCACAGGCCTCAACCACTAACCCTCAGCCTTCGCCCCCGCCCGCGTGGATACCGGCGCACAAGTCCGATCCCGAGTAAGCACCTTCACCGCATCATCCACCAGCGCCTTACTCATCGAAGTCAGATAATGCGCAGCCCAAGCGTGGCGGTCTGTGTCTCTGGCGTAAGCAGCATCTTCAGTGAGCGTCTTGGCCAGGAACAGAAAATCGGAGGCCATGGACAACGCATCGCCGAGAGGAACCCCGCGAGTGACATGAAACAGCGCTTGATCCGCACAGTAGATCGCGGGTGTCAGGCCAATGGTTTTGAGTTCGGATTGTTCAGTCATTGGCCACCTCCGAGGATGGAGAGGCAATGGGGGAGGGTCTTACGCGATTGGGAGTTGCGTAGAGGGAAAAGCCAAATTTCAAACGGATTCATACTGCGCATTGCGAAGCTCCTTAATTTGAAGAGCTGCCACAATTCGTTACCAAGCGAATGGGTGGCAGCTGTGCGCAGGTTGGTAAACCGGGAAATCAAGGAAACCGGCACGTCCGAAGACGTCCCACGCACAGCCGCCATAACGCAGATCGCAGGCGAAAAAAAGCGCCTGCGAACGCATGGCACTGTTGCGCAGTGATTTACCTCGGGTTACCAAGCCCGGCCGCTGAATTGGCAGCGACGGTGGAAGGTTATCGTCCAGATCCTTTTCCTGCAACCGTCGAGACGCTGGGTGATGATGTGGGCGATCAGGGCGGATGTTTGCATTAGGAGGCCGTGGCGGCGGGCTGGCAAAAGGGCAATGCCATCTATCCGCGGGTTACATATTTGCGCTTCGGGTCGTTGCGGATTTACCTCATACTCGCCCGCTTCTACCTTCGGTAGCTCCGCTTCTCTACTAATCTGTAGACGCTGTTACCAGATATTCAATAGCCAAGGAGAAAGGCAATGCCAGATAGCGGGAACCAGCTTCAGTCGGACGCATCTGCCAAGGATGCTCTTGAACGGTTACTGGCCCCATCTGATTTGCCTGCGACCCTATGAGTCAAGCCGCCTTCGTCAATCCAAGCCTGCTCACCTGGTCTCGGGAGCGCGCAGGTCTGTCCACTGAGCAGGTTGCTAAAAAGCTGCCAGTGAAACCTGATCGAGTACAGGAATGGGAGGCTGGCGAGACCAAGCCAACATTCCTTCAGGCTCAAAAATGGGCGAGTGTCGCTCACATCCCTTTCGGATTCCTGTTTCTACAGCAGCCTCCCGTCGAACAACTGCCTTTACCTGATCTGCGGACGGTGGGAGGGATTGCTCCTCAACGTCCCACTTTGGAGCTGTTGGACACCGTAAGGGATGCCATACGTAAGCAGGACTGGTACCTGGAGTATCTGCAACACCAGGAGCATCAACCGCTGGCATTTGTAGGTCGCTTCAGTAGTCGATCTCAAGTCAGAGAGGTGGTGGACGATATCCGCCGGGTCCTCGGCGTGAACCCTGACATTGCTCGATTGGATTACGAAAAATACAGCCGCGCCTTGATCGAGGCAGCGGAAACGGCTGGCATTTTGGTTATGCGCAGTGGAATTGCTTTGGGGAACACTCACCGCAAACTTGAAGTGAGCGAGTTTCGGGGTTTTGCCATCAGCAATGCCTACGCCCGCGTCGTATTTATCAACAGCTCCGACGCTCCCACCGCCAGGCTGTTTAGCTTACTTCATGAGCTGGCCCATATCTGGATTGGTAGCAGTGGAGTATCTGACGGAAATACCGCCAATGGTCGAGACGAGGAGCGTTTCTGCAATGCAGTTGCAGGTGAGTTTCTGGCTCCCGAAGCCCAATTCCGCGCCCTGTGGAATGCAGATGTTGACTGGCAAGATAATTTAGCTCCGCTAGCCACTCGGTTTCACATCAGTAAATTAGCTATCGGTCGCCGCGCATTGGATCTTGGATATATAAGCCAAGCGCAATACAGCGCTTACTATCGAATGATCCTCAAGGCTTTCCAGGATGAAAAAGGTGGAGCGGGTGACTATTACCGTAACGCTACCGCGAAAAACAGCCCTCGCCTAAGCAAGGCCGTGCTGACTGAAGCAATGAGTGGCCGGATGCTGCTGCGCGAGGCGGGACACTTGCTCGGCGTGCAACCTGCCAAATTAAGGACACTCGCCAGCAAGATTACGGAATGAATCATTTACTCGACGCTAACACACTGATCGAAGCGAAGAACCGTTACTACGGGATGGCTATCTGTCCTGGATTTTGGCAATGGCTGTTGTTGAAAAATAAAGCGTTAGATTTAGCCAGTATCGCACCTGTTAAGGATGAGTTAACTAAGGGGCATGACGAATTGGCGGAGTGGGCGAAGGAAAATCAAGAGTTCTTCCACTCAACCACCGATAAAGCTACGCAAATGGCGTTTGCTCAGATTGCAGGGCTTGTAGCAAATCAAGCGCCGAAAATGAAAGTAGGTGCTATGGACGATTTCTTAGTCGGTGCTGACCCTTGGTTAATCGCAAAAGCTATGACTACGGGGGCTACAGTCGTTACTCATGAAGTGTTGAATCGTGAAGCCAAACGAAAATTCATCATTCCTAATCTTTGTGAGCAGCTAAACATTCCTTTTTTGAATACGTTTGAGCTGCTGCATAGGCTTGAAGCAAAGTTTGTGTTACCTGCTTGATAGTCTAGTTAAAGACCAGAATAGGCTTGTAAGAAAGTTGGCGTTAGATATGTCGAGATGGGAATTAGCCAGAAAGTCATCTCTTACAATATGTCTTTCAAGTATTTTTTGATCGCGATCAGTGGCGCATCAAGCTGCTCCATCGTTTGCGCATTGCCAAAACTAATCGCCAACCTTTTCAGCTCACGCCCTAGCGGTTTCTCAATACCGCCGACGGCATCCAGTGCCAATGCCAGACACTCATCCAATTTGAGCTGGATCGCTTCGACATCACCCCGGCGTACCAGTATGCCAAACACATCCCGCTGATAGACGCTCATGACCAGGTCGTCCCGCAAAATCGGACTCTGATCCGCTGACTCATAAGCCAGTTTCAGCGAGAAAAGCGCGACTGTTTCCAGTGGGGTTTCCATGGGGATGGTCCTTGTGCAGTGTCCAGTGTGTCTGGTGAGGAGGGTCAAGAGATCGCAGCCCGCGGCAGCTCCTACAGAGGGCAGCAATGTGGATCACTTTTCTATGGACGAAAAAAAACGCCTTGCAAAGCAAGACCTTTCTTAATATTGGTGCCGAGGGAGACTCGAAACTAACATTAATTACTTGATTGGTATAGATTAAATTGGATGTAAATCTTTTTGTGTACATGAATTTATACTTGGCATGTATTTTTACGCGAGCAAGTGTGCGGGGGGGAATTTATGATTCCGTCTTTTGAATTTTCGACGAGATGCATGTTGTGTGAGTCATTGTTTTTAACAAAGCAATCAGGTTTGGCGGAGTCTGGCCTGCCGCTATAGGCAACTGTCGACCCAAACTAGCCAGTCGTGACAGGCAGAAAACGACCGAGGCTGTGTAAAAACGGTTTAGAGCGGGTTTGACAGTCAGAACCAGAGCGAAAATCGCGTTCCTACGCAAATTTCAGGTCCGCTGATACACCAATCATTGGCAGATTTTACGTAGCGACGCAGACTTCAAAACAGTGTCTGCGTTTTTACATAGCCTGGTCCCAAAGCTGACGGTGGTGACAGGCAGAAATCAGCCAAAAGCTGCCTGTCGAAAAACCGTTAATCTCATCCCAACTTGGTCTTCACATTCTGCCCCGCGACCGATCAATGCTTCACTGTCTATAAAAAATACCTCCCCCCTTGGGTGAGTGTCGCTTTTCGCATCAACTCTTTACGCAATTTTCCGGGGGACATGCCAAACATGTTCTGAAAATGTCGAATGAAATGGGGCGCATCGGCGAATCCGCATTCGAAAGCGATTTCCCCGATATGTCGATCCGAGCTGATGAGAAGCCATCGGCCAAATCTGAGTCGAACCTGACGGTAGAATTGGGCCGGAGTGTTACTGGTTTCAGCGACAAACAGCCGCTCCAGTTGCCGTTTACTGGTACCGACAAGGTTTGCGATTGAGTCAATGTCCAAGGGCTCGGTCATGTGCTTTTCCATCAGCATCACGGCTTCGTGCAGGCGCCTGTTCGAAGAGCTGGCGTAGCCAAGTGCCTTGCGCCGGTCGACGAAACTGCCGGAACTGCTTTTTGCGACCGTCATCTGATGAACAACTTTGCCGGCCCGATCTGGGCCGCAATGCACCCCAATAAGATGGATGGCCAACTCAATCACCGAGATACCGCCTGCGCAGGTGATCCGATCCTTGTCGATGAGGAAGTCACTGTTGCTGACAAAGCGCAATTTGGGGAACAGACGTTTCCAGTCGTCGCAATGGTAGGCATGCACGCAAGCAGTACGTCCCTCCATCAGGCCATGTCGAGCGAGCACGAAGCTGCCCGTGCATAGACCGATCAACGGCACGTTAGCGGCTGCTGCCTGAAGCAGAAATGCCGGATACGTCTTTGGTGCGGCCTCAAGGGAATCAAGCAGCCCACCAATCACCACGATGTAATCAAATTGATGAGGATGGGTGAGCTCACTGTCGATAGGCACATCCAGTCCGCAGCTGGAAATGACTCTTTGCCCGGGGGTACCGAGTACTTTCCATTGGCAGCGTATCGGACGGCTCTGATCGCCCGTATCGGCGGCATGTCGCAGCGCATCGGTCAGCCCTGACAGTGACAGCAAAGGGAAGCGCGGCCACAACACAATGCCAATAGATAACTCAGTGGCGCCGCGTCGGCTTGGCGGATTTCGTGCCTGACCATTATCAAGCTCTTCTACGAGGCTTTCGCTGGAGGCCCTGGGCAGTACATCTCCGAAATGTCGCAAATGTTCAATCATTCATGCAAACCATCCAACCAGTTATACCGCCGATCACCATACGATGAGCGCCTGCCCAACACCATGCTGTTCATAAAAAAACAATCGAGGAGCACGTGATGAAGAAGCCCAACGTTCAACGTTTTGCCGGTATCTATGCAGGTCTGCTGGTATCCATGCTGGCCTCGGTACCGGCATTCGCACTGGAAACGGTAGAGCCGGGAAGCCTGACTATCGCGTTCACTGGCGATATGCCGGGGACCGGTTATCAAGACAGCCGGATGGTCGGCTACGACGGTGAAATCCTTCAACAAATATCTGAGAAGCTGGGTTTGAAGGTTAAACCTGCCTTGATGGACTGGGCCGGCACCATCGCCTCAGTACAAGCTAAACGCGTGGATGTCATGGCCGGCACCATGGGCTGGACCGAGCAGCGCGCGAAGATCATGACCGTGAGCGACCCGATTCACTATTTCAAGAACGGCATCACCCAGACCGACAAGACCAACTGGAGCAGCCTCAAAGATTTGCAGGGCAAGAAGGTCGGCACCATCACGGGTTTCTCGTTCATCCCTGAGATGCGCAAGATCGAAGGGCTGCAAGTAGCGCTGTACGACACCTCCGATGCCGCGGTGCGCGATCTCCTCGCCGGGCGCATCGATGCAGTGATTGGCGATCCTCCGGTCATGCAATACGCCATTTTTCGCAACGAGCAGTGGCACCTGCACTTCAATGCTTTCACCGACAACGATCCGAATTTCCCACTGCTGACGGGGCTAGGTCAGGTGGTGTACGGCTTCAATAAAGGGGCCAGCCCGCAGCTGGTGGCTGCCGTGAACGAGCAGATCCAGACCCTCTGGAAAAGCTGTGAAATGCGCAAGATCGGTGCCCGCTACGGTCTGACTCAGGATGTCTGGTATGTGCCGGAAGGCAAGGACCTGAGGCTGGGTGTCGACCGCCCGGCGGACTGGAAACTGCCCGGCTGCAAGTAAGCGCTTGAGCGGATGAATCGGCCTGATGGCCCGTGCCGATTCATCGCCATGTCTATAACAAAAAGAGGTTAACCAAGATGTCGACCCCGTCCGAACCTGCGTTGCTGCGAGTGCATGACCTGCACAAAAGTTATGGTGATCTGGAGGTGCTCAAGGGGATCAACCTGGAGTTGAAAGCCGGTGAAACCCTGTCGTTGATCGGCCCCAGCGGGTCGGGAAAGTCCACTTGCCTGCGTTGCATCAATTACCTGGAAAAACCCACTCGAGGCGATATCTGGCTGGGCGACGAGTTGATCGGGCAGATCAAGGACGGTAAACGCATACGTCTGATGAATGATCGGGAAATGGCTCCGCAGCGACGCGAGATCGCGATGGTGTTCCAGCTCTTCTACCTCTGGCCACATTTGAGCGTACGCGACAACGTCGCGCTGGGGCCGATCAAGGCACAGGGTATGCCGCGCAAGCAGGCCTATGAGCTGGCTGATGCCATGTTGGAAAAAGTCCATCTGCGGCACAAGGCCGAGGTCTATCCCGAGCAGTTGTCCGGCGGACAGCAACAGCGGGTCGCTATCGCCCGCGCGTTGGCCCAACAACCTAAAGTCATCCTGTTCGACGAGCCGACCTCGGCGCTGGACCCCGAACTGGTGGGGGAAGTACTGGCCGTGATTCGTGAGCTGGCGCAAGAGGGCCGCACCATGATCATGGTGACCCATGAAGTGCGCTTCGCTCGGGATGTGGCGGATCGGGTGATCTTCATGGACGGCGGACACATTGTCGAGCAAGGGCCTTCGGCGCAGGTAATCGACAACCCAAGCCATGAGCGCACCCGCAGTTTTCTTGGGCGCATGGCCATGGAGGGCGCTTGATGGCGAACTTCGAGGTCTTTCTCGGGCTACTGCCTCTGTTGTTGAAAGGCGCGCTCACCGCCCTGGAAATCGCGCTGTGTACCTTGCTGCTGGCGAGTGCCGGTGGGGTAGTACTGGCGGTGTTGCTGACGTTCAGTCGGTCACGGGTGTTGCATGGGGTGATCGGCTGTTTCATTGAGTGGATGCGCAATGTTCCCGCGCTGGCGCATCTGTTCCTGATCTATTTCGGTCTCTCCTACCTTGGCATCAACTTGCCCGCGTGGCTGGCCGCCATCGTTGGCTTGAGTCTGGTGGGCAGCGCGGTGTTGGCTGATATTTTCCGTAGCGGCTTGCAGTCGCTGCATGTCGGTCAGCATGAAGCCGGGTTGGCTGTCGGTCTGAGCCGGATGCAGATTTTGCACTGCATTCTCTTGCCCCAGGCCCTGCGCGTGACGTTGCCAGCGTTCGCCAACTACGTCACGCAATTGGTCAAGGACACCTCCATCGCCTCGGCCATCGCCGTGCCGGAAATCATGTTCCTGGCGCGCAATCTGGTGACCTCCACCTTCCAGACTTCACTGATCTATTTGGCTGTGATGTGCATCTACGCCGCGATGATTTTACCGATCGGTGTGGGATTCATTCGGCTCGAACGTCATTTTGGGAGCGCGCGATGATCAGTTTTTTTCAGCAATACCCGGAGTACTGGAGCGACTGGATCGCTCGCCTGTTGCTCGGTGCACGGATCACTGCCGAATTGTCCCTGATGGGGTTCGCTCTGGCGGTCGTGCTGGGGGCGTTGTTGGTCTGGGCGATGAGAAGTCCGAGTGTCATCCTGAAACGGTTGGCAGCGTTCTTTATTCAGAGCATGCGCGCTGTACCTCTTCTGGCGTTGCTGCTGGCCCTGTATTTCGCGTTGCCCAGCCTGGGGTTGACGTTGTCCGGCTATTGGGCCGGGGCCATCGGTCTGGGTTTGCAGGGTGCCGCTTACGTTGCGGAAATCCTCCGTGGCGGCCTGGATTCGCTGCATCGCGGCCAGCGCGAAGCCGCTATCGCCATCGGACTGACGCCGCTGAAAGCGTTTACCACCGTCATCCTGCCGCAAGCGATTCGCGGCATGTTGCCGCCACTGCTTAACGCCTACGTGTCGATCCTCAAGGACAGCTCGTTGTGCGCTCTGATCGCCACCGATGAGTTGATGCTGGCGGCGCGGGCCATCGCTTCGGAAACCTTCCTGCCAATGCATGTCTTCCTGCTGGTAGGGCTGTTCTATTTTGTTATCGCTTTCCCTCTTTCAATGCTGTCGCGTGTGCTTGAAAAGCACTTTTCACGCGGGCGCAAAACCGTGCGAGGTTGAACATATGAGCACCATAGATCGAGTTACTTCCCACAGCATTGCCCAGTTGCAGCGGGCGCTGCAGGCGGGATCGCTGACTAGCGAAGCGCTGGTTCGTGCGCAACTGGCGCGCATCGAGCGCTTTGACGAGCAGCTCAATGCCTATGTCGAGACCTATTCTTCGCGTGCTTTGAACGCGGCCATCGCCGCTGATCGCCAGCGTGCGTCCGGCATACACCTGGGACCGCTGCATGGCATTCCTCTGGCGATCAAGGACTTGTTCGAGATCGATGGCCAGGCCATCACGGGTGGATCATTGGCACAGGCACCGCGTGTTTCGAGGTTGACCGCCACTGCAGTGCAACGCCTGGAGCGTGCCGGTGCAATCATTCTTGGCAAGACCCACACCGTCGAATTCGCTTTCGGTGGCTGGGGCACCAACGCGGTGATGGGCACGCCGTGGAACCCGTGGGACCGTAACGTGCATCGCGCTCCGGGTGGCTCAAGCAGCGGCTCGGCAGTGGCCGTGGCCAGCGGGTTGGCGAGCGCTGCGCTGGGCACCGATACCGGCGGCTCGGTGCGGATTCCGGCGGGCATGTGCGGCTTGGTCGGGCTGAAAACCACGCGTGGGCTTATCAGTCGCCATGGCTTGATCGAACTGTGTCCTTCGCTGGATTCGGTAGGGCCTATCACCCACACCGTTGAAGATTCGGCGTGGATGTTGGATGCACTGCTGGGCCCGGACCCGCTGGATCCGGTTTCGGCCCAGGCACCTGTATTCAGCGCCGCTGCCGGTCTCAATCAGCCGGTAGCCGGTTTGCGCATCTGGGTGTTGCCACAGGCCGAACGAGCGCATGTCGCTCCCGGGGTGCTGAAGGCTTACGATTTGGGGCTCAAGCAGTTGGCCGCGCTGGGCATGCAACTGATCGAGCAACCGCTACCCACGTCGTTGGAGCAGTGCATGCGCATCGCTGGTGGGCTGATGAGCGCCGAAGGTTATGCCAGCCTGGGTAGCTTGTTCGAGCGCGACGATCTGCGTTTCGACCCCCATGTTCAACGTCGCGTACTCAGTGGTCGCGCCATCGACGCAGCGTCGTATATCCAGTTGCACAATCAGCGCCGCGCCGCTCGGCACGCCATGCAGGAGGCCATGACCAACATAGACGCCTGCGCTTTCCCGACCAACGCTATTGGCAGTGTGCCGTTGGATGAGGTCGATGAATATGGCACGCCACTGGCCTTGTTGGGGCGGTTCGCCAACTTGCTGAACCTGTGTTCGGTGGCGCTGCCCATCGGGCTTGATGAAAAGTGCATGCCGGTCTCGATGCAGATTGTGGGTCGGGCATTCGCCGAACCGCTGATTCTGCGCATCGGCCATGCCTATCAACAGGTCAGCGATTGGCACACGCTACGGCCTGAGGGCTGGGAGCTGGCGGACAACGCGGTTGCGTGATGGATATAACTGCTTGATATATCCCTGGATATCACCCTGCCAGCGCCCCAAGTTAAAGTGGGGTTAGAAAGTGTCACCTATAAATCTATATAAAAATTTAATATATACCTGCCCAGTGATTTCGCGAGTTATCAAAAATTTCACCGGAAGGGTTACTCCAAGGATAACGTTTCAATAACGTTGTTCGCCATGTACTGAGTTTGCTTTTGTCGCTATCAGTGGTGTTTCCTGCCGCCCATAAAGTCAGGCCATTTCCTTAGTCGGGTAGTGGCTTGCGCAGAGTCATGTATGTCGTCAAATCGTTAGTTGTCATCAACAACGTTCTGTATCAGGAGATGTATTGTATGCCTTTCACTCGGACTGTTATTGCTCTTTCTTTAGGTCTGATTATAGGGCAGGGGTATGTTCAGGCTGCACCGCTGCTTTCTTTGGATAATGGTCAGTCTGAACGGGCCGTGGTAACCAGTAATGCATGGGTTGAAATTAACCAGGCGGCGTTTGAAAACAATATTCGTACGCTCCAGAACACCTTGACGAATAAATCACGGCTTTGTGCCATCCTCAAGGCGGATGCCTATGGTCATGGTGTCGCGTTATTGATGCCGTCTGTCATGAAAATGGAAGTGCCCTGCGTAGGCGTTGCCAGCAATGAAGAGGCTCGAGTTGTACGTGAAAGTGGATTCAAGGGGGAACTTGTCCGAGTGCGTACAGCGACGTTGGCCGAGGTGGAAGGAGCATTGCCGTACAAGATAGAGGAGTTAGTCAGTAGCCTCGATTATGCTCGAGAAACGGCCGCTATTGCTGAAAAGCATGGGGATCGCCTGAAGGTTCACTTGGCGTTGAACGCAGGTGGTATGAGTCGCAACGGCCTGGAAATGAGCACTGAACACGGTCGGCAAGAAGCCTTGGCGATCAATCGTTTGGCTCCTCTGGAGCTGGTCGGAATCATGACTCACTTCGCGGTGCAGGATAAGGATGATGTTCGGCAAGGGCTCAAGGCTTTCAATGAGCAAACGGCTTGGCTGATAAAGGCCGCCGGAATTGATAGAAGTAAAATCACTCTTCATGCGGCGAACTCTTACGCGACGTTAGAAGTGCCAGAGTCGCATTTGGACATGGTACGTGCCGGAGGCGCCTTGTATGGGATGATGGAACCTTCGCATGCCGAGTACAAACCGGTCATGCAGGTCAAGTCATACGTGGCGTCTGTTAATCAATACCCTAAAGGCAATACAGTGGGGTATGACCGAACAGTGACACTGAGTCGTGATTCAAAGCTTGCGAATATTCCAGTGGGCTATTCTGATGGCTATCGTCGAGCGTTTACCAATAAAGGCGTTGTCCTTATAGATGGGCAGCGTGCTCCAGTGGTAGGGAAGGTCTCCATGAATACACTCATGGTGGACGTGACAGATATCCCTGCTGTGCGCGCTGGCGATCAAGTGGTGCTCTTCGGTAAACAAGGCGACAGTGAGATCACCCAGAGTGAACTTGAAGAACTCAGCGGAACATTGCTGGTGGACCTTGCTACCGTTTGGGGGAGTAGCAATCCCAAAGCCCTGGTGGCGGATAAAGCCTCCGACTAACCAGTGAGGGTGCTAGTCGCTACTGCGGTGGTAACGCTCACACAGTAGCGACTTTTGGCAGTGACGCCTTGAGGATTTGACAGATCTGTTCTCGTCAACACTCGTCGGCCAGGTGCGGTCCATGGATGAGATGTTCCCCTCTTCGGGCAGCCTCATTACTCACTGAATAACTTTCAAGTAATCCCTAAGCGCAATGAGCGGCGCTTCAAGCTGCTCCAACGTCCGCGCATTGCTGAAATCAGCTGACAACCGATGCAGCTCACGCCCTAGCAATGTGTCAACACCACCTATAGCGTCCAGCGCCAAACCTACACAGTGTGCCACTCTAAACTGAATACCCTCGACATCACCCCGGCGCACCAGCAAGCCAAATACCTCCCGCTCGTAATCACTCATGATCGGATCATCCCGCAAAATCGGACTTTCACCTTCAGTCTCATAGGCCAGCTTGAGGCCGAAAAGGGCAACGGTTTCCAGTGGCAATTCCATTGTGTGAATCCTTGATTCGTTAGCCGAGCGGGTTCGGGTTGTGGCGTTGAAAAGCAGGATCAAAGGATCGCAGCCTTCGGCAGCTCCTACAGGTCAGTGCGTTGTTAGGGCGTTGTCGGTGGGGTGTCAGGTGCTTTTTTGCGGGCGAAAAAAAAGGCCTTGCTAAGCAAGACCTTTCTTAATTTTGGTGCCCCGAGGGAGACTCGAACTCCCACTCCTTTCGAAAACGGATTTTGAATCCGCCGCGTCTACCAATTCCGCCATCAGGGCTCAATGGCGGCGAAGTATAGAGATGAGATAACCGCTGGTCAATCAGGTACATGGAGAATTTTTGATATTTCCGCTAGACTTCCCGGCCCTGCTAGACGACACCCCATCATGCGCGTTGCTGACTTTACCTTCGAGCTCCCTGATTCGCTGATCGCCCGCCATCCGCTGGCCGAGCGGCGCAATAGTCGCCTGTTGACCCTGGATGGGGTCAGCGGCGCCCTGGCACACCGTCAATTCACTGATTTGCTGGAGCATTTGCGCCCCGGCGACTTGATGGTGTTCAACAATACCCGGGTGATTCCGGCGCGGCTGTTTGGCCAGAAGGCTTCCGGCGGCAAGCTGGAAATCCTGGTGGAGCGGGTGCTCGACAGTCATCGCGTGCTGGCCCATGTGCGGTCCAGCAAGTCGCCCAAGCCTGGGTCGAAGATCCTGATCGACGGCGGTGGCGAGGCCGAGATGCTGGCGCGGCACGATGCGTTGTTCGAGCTTAAGTTCGCCGAAGAAGTGTTGCCGCTGCTCGACCGCGTCGGGCACATGCCGCTGCCTCCTTATATAGACCGCCCGGATGAAGGCGCCGACCGCGAGCGTTACCAGACCGTCTACGCCGAGCGTTTGGGCGCGGTGGCGGCGCCGACGGCGGGGCTGCATTTCGATCAGGTGCTGATGGAGGCGATTGCCGCCAAAGGCGTCGAGACTGCATTCGTGACCCTGCACGTCGGCGCTGGCACCTTCCAGCCGGTGCGCGTGGAGAAGCTTGAAGACCACCACATGCACAGCGAATGGCTGGAGGTCGGCCAGGACGTGGTCGATGCCGTTGCCGCCTGCCGCGCTCGCGGTGGTCGGGTGGTGGCGGTGGGGACCACCAGCGTGCGTTCCCTGGAAAGCGCCGCCCGCGATGGCGTGCTCAAGCCGTTCAGCGGCGATACCGACATTTTCATCTTCCCGGGCCGGCCGTTTCATGTGGTCGATGCCCTGGTCACCAACTTCCATTTGCCCGAATCCACGCTGTTGATGCTGGTTTCGGCGTTCGCCGGTTATCCCGAAACCATGGCCGCCTACAAGGCTGCCGTGGACAACGGTTACCGCTTTTTCAGCTACGGTGATGCGATGTTCATCACGCGTAATCCTGCGCCGACTGCCCCTAAAGAATCGGGCCCAGAGGAAACAGTATGAGTCGCACCTGTCGTATGTCTTTCGAGCTGCTGGCCACTGATGGCAAGGCTCGTCGCGGTCGTTTGACCTTCCCGCGCGGTACCGTCGAGACCCCGGCCTTCATGCCGGTGGGCACCTACGGCACGGTCAAGGGCATGCTGCCACGGGATATCGAGGCGACTGGCGCTGAAATCATTCTGGGCAACACCTTCCACCTGTGGCTGCGCCCGGGCACGGAAGTGATCAAGAAGCACGGCGACCTGCACGATTTCATGCAGTGGAAAGGCCCGATCCTGACCGACTCCGGCGGTTTCCAGGTGTTCAGCCTGGGCGCCATGCGCAAGATCAAGGAGGAGGGCGTGACCTTCGCTTCCCCGGTCGACGGCGCCAAGGTGTTCATGGGCCCGGAAGAGTCGATGCAGGTTCAACGTGACCTGGGCTCCGACATTGTGATGATTTTCGACGAATGCACGCCGTACCCGGCTGATGAAGACGTCGCCCGCATCTCCATGGAGTTGTCCCTGCGTTGGGCCAAGCGTTCGAAAGAAGCCCATGGCGACAACACGGCGGCGCTGTTCGGCATCGTTCAGGGCGGCATGCACCAGGACCTGCGCATGCGCTCCCTGGAAGGCCTCGACCAGATCGGCTTCGACGGCCTGGCCATCGGCGGCCTGTCGGTGGGCGAGCCCAAGCACGAAATGATCAAGGTGCTGGATTACCTGCCGGGCATGATGCCGGCTGACAAACCTCGTTACCTTATGGGCGTTGGCAAACCGGAAGACTTGGTTGAGGGTGTGCGCCGCGGTGTGGACATGTTCGATTGCGTGATGCCAACCCGTAATGCCCGCAACGGGCATCTGTTCATCGATACCGGCGTGCTGAAGATCCGTAACGCGTTCCATCGCCATGATGATTCGCCGCTCGATCCGACCTGCGATTGCTATACCTGCCAGAACTTCTCCCGCGCTTATCTGCATCACCTGGACAAGTGCGGCGAAATGCTGGGAAGCATGCTCAATACCATCCATAACTTGCGCCATTATCAAGTGCTTATGGCTGGTTTGCGCGAGGCTATTCAACAGGGTACATTGGCCGCCTTTGTCGATGCCTTCTACGCCAAACGCGGGCTTCCCGTGCCGCCTTTGGACTGAGTTTTCTGACCCCAAGATTCAACATTTGCAACTGGAGTGCTAAATGAGCTTTTTTATCTCTAATGCCATGGCTGACGCCGCTGCACCTGCTGCGGGCCCAATGGGTGGCGGTTTCGAGTGGATTTTCCTGGTCGGTTTCCTGGTCATCTTCTACCTGATGATCTGGCGTCCACAGGCCAAGCGCGCCAAAGAGCAGAAAAACCTGCTGAGCAGCCTGCAGAAAGGCGACGAAGTTGTGACCACCGGTGGCATCGCCGGCAAGATCACTAAAGTGGCCGACGATTTCGTCGTTCTGGAAGTTTCCGACACCGTCGAAATGAAGTTCCAGAAAGGCGCCATTGCCGCCACGCTGCCAAAAGGCACGCTCAAAGCGATCTAAGTTTCAACTTCATATTCAATCGACGGGGCGCGCAAGGCGCCCCGCGTCATAAACGGGCGGCGTGATGCTGAACAAATATCCTCTGTGGAAATACATTCTGATCCTGGCGGTGCTGGCGGTCGGTCTGATTTATTCCGCTCCCAATCTTTATCCTGATGACCCGGCCATTCAGGTCAGCGGTGCAAGCACTGCACTGCAAGTCAATCAGGCTGATCTGGACCGTGTGAGCGCTGCGCTCAAGGAATCCGGGATCAACGTCAAGGCTGCCACCCTGGCTGCCAACGGCAAGGGCGGCCTGATTCGCCTGACCAAGGCTGAAGACCAGCTGCCAGCCAAGGACGTCGTGCGCAAGGCATTGGGTGATGACTACGTCGTTGCACTGAACCTGGCACAAACCACCCCGCAATGGCTGCGCAACCTCGCTGCGCACCCGATGAAGCTGGGTCTGGACTTGTCCGGTGGTGTGCACTTCCTGCTGGAAGTGGACATGGAGAAAGCCCTCGACGCGCGCCTGAAAGTCTACGAAGGCGACGTCAAGAGCCTGCTGCGTAAAGAGAAGCTGCGCTATCGCAGCCTGCCGCAACTGGGCGGTGCTATCCAGCTGGGCTTCGCTGATGAAGACAGCCGCGAGCAGGCCCGTTCGATCATCCGCAAGAACTTCAACGATTTCGACATTGTTCCGGCCGACCTCAATGGTCAGGCGGTGCTGCGTCTGGCGATGACCCCGGCCAAGCTGGCGGAAATCCGCGAATACTCCATCAAGCAGAACTTGACCACGGTACGTAACCGCGTCAACGAGCTGGGTGTTGCTGAACCGATCGTTCAGCGTCAGGGCGCCAACCGCATCGTGGTTGAGCTGCCGGGCGTGCAGGACACTGCCGAAGCCAAGCGTATCCTCGGCAAGACGGCCAACCTCGAGTTCCGTCTGGCTGCTGAGCCGGGTGCTTCGAAAGCCACTTCCGAGGAATTCGAGTTCCGTGAAGGCAAGCGTCCTCCTGCGCTGATCGAGCGTGGCCTGATCATCACCGGTGACCAGGTGACCGACGCCAAGGCTGGCTTCGGCGAGCATGGCACACCGGAAGTGAACATTCGTCTGGATGGTCACGGCGGCGAGCTGATGAGCCGTGCGACCCGTTCGAACGTCGGTCGCAGCATGGCGGTGATCTTCATCGAGCAGCGTCCGATCACCACCTACACCAAGCAGATGGTCAACGGCGTCGAGAAAGACGTGCCGGTTCAGACCTTCAAGGAAGAGAAGAAGATCATCAGCCTGGCGACCATCCAGTCGCCGCTGGGTGCTCAGTTCCGCATCACTGGCCTGAATGGCCAGGGTGAGTCGTCCGAACTGGCGCTGCTGCTGCGTGCCGGTGGTCTGGCTGCACCGATGTACTTCGCTGAAGAACGTACCATCGGCCCAAGCCTGGGTGCCGACAACATCACCAAGGGTATTGATGCATCGCTGTGGGGCATGCTGTTCGTCTCGCTGTTCATCATGGCCATCTACCGCTTCTTCGGCCTGATCGCCACCGTCGCTCTGGCGGTGAACATGGTGATGCTGCTGGCCCTGATGTCGCTGCTGGGTGCAACGCTGACCCTGCCGGGTATCGCCGGTATCGTGTTGACCATGGGCATGGCGGTCGACGCCAACGTGCTGATCTTCTCGCGGATTCGTGAAGAGATCGCCGCCGGCATGACCGTGCAGCGCGCAATCAACGAAGGCTTCGGCCGGGCATTCACCGCGATTCTCGACGCCAACCTGACCACCTTGCTGGTCGGCGGCATCCTCTTTGCCATGGGCACCGGCCCGGTCAAGGGCTTCGCAGTGACCATGTCCCTCGGGATCTTTACCTCGATGTTCACGGCCATCATGGTGACCCGCGCGATGGTCAACCTGATCTTCGGCGGTCGTGACTTCAAGAAGTTGTGGATTTAAGGGGCTGCCATGTTACGTACAATCAACTTCATGGGCGTTCGCAACTTTGCGTTCGGCGTCACATTGTTCCTTACCGCGCTGGCAATGTTCAGTGTCTTCCACAAGGGCATGAACTGGGGGCTGGACTTCACCGGTGGTACGCTCATCGAGCTGACCTATGAGCGTCCGGCCGATGTCACCAAGGTGCGTGAGCAACTGGTGACCGCGGGTTATCACGAAGCCATCGTGCAGAACTTCGGTGCGACCACCGACCTGCTGGTGCGTATGCCTGGCGAAGACCCGCAACTGGGTCACCAGGTCGCCGAAGCCTTGCAGATGGTGGGTGGCGAGAACCCGGCGACGGTCAAGCGTGTCGAGTTCGTCGGCCCACAGGTGGGTGAAGAGCTGCGCGACCAGGGCGGCCTCGGCATGCTGATGGCGCTGGGCGGCATCCTGATCTACCTGGCGTTCCGCTTTCAGTGGAAGTTTGCGGTCGGTGCGATCGTGTCCTTGATCCACGACGTGATTGTGACCGTCGGTATCCTGTCGTTCTTCCAGATCACCTTCGACCTGACGGTGCTGGCGGCGGTACTGGCGATCATCGGTTACTCGCTCAACGACACCATCGTGGTATTCGACAGGGTTCGTGAGAACTTCCGTGTACTGCGCAAGGCCAGCCTGATCGAGAACATCAACATCTCGACCACGCAAACCCTGCTGCGTACCATGGCCACCTCGATCTCTACTTTGCTGGCGATCGCGGCCCTGCTGTTCTTCGGTGGCGACAACCTGTTCGGTTTCTCCATTGCCCTGTTCATCGGTGTTCTGGCGGGTACTTACTCGTCGATCTACATCGCGAACGTGGTGCTGATCTGGCTGAACC
Organism: Pseudomonas sp. P1_C12; assembly: GCF_056406435.1. Lineage (NCBI taxonomy): Bacteria > Pseudomonadati > Pseudomonadota > Gammaproteobacteria > Pseudomonadales > Pseudomonadaceae > Pseudomonas > Pseudomonas sp. P1_C12. The sequence goes on from NZ_JBFUAE010000005.1 coordinate 324,873, forward strand.
TGAGCACTGAAGACCTGATTCCTCCGGCCAATACCGAGAAGGAAGTCGACGACCGTCCTTGAGGGGGCTCTTTTTTCCAAAGCGGTCTCCCAGTGATGTAGTCCAAAAAAGGCGCGAGTTGAACTCGCGCCTTTTTTTGTGCTCCAAGGCTGGGAGAAGCGCGGACATGTTCCGCATGTGATGGTCCAGGAGGTTCATGTGAACAAGTCGATGCTGGTTGGTGCTGTACTGGGTGCTGTCGGTGTGACTGCCGGGGGTGCTGTGGCCACCTACAGCCTGGTTAAAAGCGGCCCGGAGTACGCACAAGTACTCGCCGTTGAGCCGGTCAAGACACAAATCAAGACTCCACGTGAAGTATGCAAGGATGTAGCGGTCACCCGGCAGGCGCCGGTGAAAGATCAACATCAGATCGCCGGTACGGTGGTCGGTGCATTGGCAGGTGGTTTGCTGGGTAACCAGATCGGTGGCGGTACCGGCAAGAAGATCGCCACGGTCGCGGGCGCTGTCGGTGGTGGTTATGCCGGCAACAAGGTGCAGGAAGGAATGCAAGAGCGTGATACCTACACCACGACCCAGACCCGCTGTAACACGGTTAACGACATCAGTGACAAGGTTGTAGGTTACGACGTGCGGTATTCGCTGGACGGCAAGGAAGGCAAGGTGCGCATGGATCGTGATCCAGGCAACCAGATTCCGGTGGATAAGGAAGGCAAGCTGATCTTGTCGGAGAATCAGGCGGCTCAGTGATCTGCTGATGCCGGATTAAAAAAGAAGCACCCTGCGGGGTGCTTTTTTGTGCTCGCGATTCAAGCGTCACCGCGAGTCCCTGTAGGAGCGAGCTTGCTCGCGAAAAACCCAGAGGCGCCGTATTCATCCTGAATGCACGCGTTATCGTTAACGCTCATCGCGAGCAAGCTCGCTCCTACAGTATTTCGGGGCGAATCGCAGGCATAAAAAAAGCACCCCGAAAGGTGCTTTTCTGTCGCTGGAAGCTTAGCGCTTCAGCGAGGCTGGCAGGTGCGGCTGGATCGCCGTCAGGACTGCCTTGAAGCATTTGGTGTTGCCGGCAACGACGTGGCCTTTCTCAAGGAAGTCGTGACCGCCGGTGAAGTCGCTTACCAGGCCACCAGCTTCCTGGATCAGCAGGGCGCCTGCAGCCATGTCCCACTCGGACAGGCCCGACTCCCAGAAGGCGTCGAAACGGCCGGCGGCCACGTAGGCCAGGTCCAGGCTCGCGGAACCTGCGCGGCGGATGCCGGCAGTCTGGCCAACCAGGGCGCGGAACATGCCCAGGTAGTTGTCGAGGTTGTCCATCTGGTCGTCACGGAACGGGAAGCCGGTACCCAGCAGGGCGCCGTCCAGGCTGGTGCGACCGCTGACGCGCAGGCGACGACCGTTCAGTTGAGCGCCGCGACCACGGCTGGCGGTGAATTCTTCCTGGCGAACCGGGTCCAGAACAACAGCGTGTTCCAGGCGACCGCGGTATTTGCAGGCGATGCTGACAGCGAAATGAGGAATGCCGCGCAGGAAGTTGGTGGTGCCGTCCAGCGGATCGATGATCCACAGGTACTCTTCGCCTTCGATGCCGGTGCCGGCGTGCATGCCGGTCTCTTCACCCATGATCGAGTGATTCGGGTAGGCCTTGCGCAGGGCGTCGATGATTTTCTGTTCGGCGGCGCGATCCACCTCGGATACGTAATCCTTGGCGTCTTTTTCGTCGACCTTGATGGTATCCAGGCGCTCGATGGAGCGGAAGATCAATTCACTGGCGCTGCGGGCGGCGCGCAGCGCGATATTCAGCATGGGCTGCATGGATGTGTCACCTAAGGTTGTTAAAGAAAGCCGGGCATTCTATCAGAAAGTTTCTACAGGAGAAGGACGACGTTCGCTTTCATGGCTTAACGGTTGCTACAGCTGTAAGATTCCGCTCCCGATTATCGTGTTCGTGAGCGCCTCCCTTGCTGCAAAACATTCGTGTCGTCCTGGTCAATACCAGTCATCCGGGCAATATCGGCGGGGCTGCGCGTGCCATGAAGAACATGGGCCTGTCGCGGCTGGTGCTGGTCGAACCGCGCCTGTTCCCGCACCACGAGGCCGATGCCCGTGCTTCCGGTGCCGGCGACATCCTTGAAAAAGCGCAAGTCGTCGCCACCTTGGAAGATGCCTTGGTTGGCTGCAACCTGGTGTTGGGTACCAGTGCCCGCGACCGGCGTATTCCCTGGCCGCTACTCGACCCCCGCGAGTGCGGAACGAAGGTGGTCGAGGAAGCCGGGCAGGGTGCCCAAATCGCCCTGGTGTTCGGTCGTGAAGACTCCGGCCTGACCAACGAAGAGCTGCAGCGATGTCATTATCACGTGCACATTCCATCAGACCCTGAGTTCAGCTCGCTGAACCTTGGGGCGGCGGTGCAGGTGTTGGGTTATGAAGTGCGCATGTCCTGGCTGGCCGCGCAAGGTCAGCCGAGCAAGGTCGAGAAGGAAGAAGTGGCCTCGGTCAAAAGCGCTGAGCTGGCGACCATGGACGAGCTGGAGCGATTCTATGAACACCTGGAGCAGACCCTGGTGGCCATCGAATTCCTCGATCCGGAAAAGCCTCGGCACTTGATGGCGCGCCTGCGCCGGTTGTACGGACGCAGCTCGGTCAGCCGGGCGGAAATGAATATTTTGCGTGGCATCCTCACGGAAACCCAGAAAGCGGCCCGTGGCGAGCTCCTTAAGCGGAAGGATTAATGATGTTCGAGCGTTTGCGTGAAGATATCCAGAGCGTATTCCACCGAGACCCGGCGGCGCGTAACGCTTTTGAAGTCCTGACCTGCTACCCCGGCATGCACGCCATCTGGATTCACCGTTTGTCGGCGATGCTGTGGCGCGCGGACCTGAAATGGCTGGCGCGGCTGGTGTCGAACTTCGGTCGCTGGTTGACCGGGATCGAGATCCATCCGGGGGCCAAGGTGGGGCGTCGCTTCTTCATTGACCATGGCATGGGCATCGTTATCGGTGAAACCGCCGAGATCGGCGATGACGTCACTATTTACCAGGGCGTAACCCTGGGCGGCACCAGCTGGAACAAGGGTAAGCGTCACCCGACCTTGGGTGATGGCGTAGTGGTCGGGGCGGGCGCGAAGGTGCTCGGCCCGTTCACTGTCGGTGCCGGGGCCAAGGTGGGTTCCAATGCTGTAGTGACCAAGGAAGTGCCGCCGGGTGCCACTGTGGTGGGTATTCCGGGGCGGATCATCGTCAAGTCCGATGTCGAGCAGGACGCCAAGCGCAAGGCCATGGCCGAGAAGATCGGTTTTGATGCCTACGGCCTCAGCGAAGACATGCCCGACCCGGTGGCGCGTGCCATTGGTCAGCTGCTCGATCACTTGCAGGCGGTCGATGGGCGCCTGGAGGGGATGTGCGGGGCGCTGAAGGACCTGGGCAGCAATTACTGTGCGAAAGATCTGCCTGAGCTGCGCGAAGAAGACTTTGCCTGTGTGAAGGACAAGGATCAGAGTCAGGCGTAGGAGCTGCCGCAGGCTGCGATCTTTTGATTTTGCCCTTGTAAGCAAAGGTCAAAAGATCGCAGCCTGCGGCAGCTCCTACGGGTCGTATTCAGACAATGGCAGCGCGCTCACCGGTGTGCCATTGCGCCGTAGATCCTGCTATGATGCTGCCGCTCTTTTGCGGGTAAACCTGACTAAAGTACTAGGTCTTATAGTTGACTTAAATACTCGGGAATTGCATACTCGCCTCATTCCGAACTCCGTGGTAATTGTCCATGCGACTGACTACAAAAGGCCGATACGCCGTGACCGCCATGCTCGATCTGGCATTGCACGCGCAGCACGGGCCCGTGTCCCTGGCCGATATCTCCGAGCGCCAAGGCATCTCCCTGTCCTACCTCGAACAGCTTTTCGCCAAATTGCGCCGCAGCAATCTGGTGTCCAGCGTGCGCGGTCCGGGCGGTGGCTACCAATTGTCCCGCGACATGCAGGGCATCCAGGTCGCCCAGGTGATCGATGCGGTGAACGAATCGGTCGATGCAACCAAATGCCAGGGGCAGGGTGATTGCCATTCCGGCGACACTTGCCTGACTCACCACTTGTGGTGCGATCTGAGCCTGCAGATTCACGAATTTCTGAGCGGTATCAGCTTGGCTGACCTTGTGACTCGCCGTGAGGTGCAAGAAGTAGCCCAGCGTCAGGACCAGCGCCGTTGCAACAGCAAGGCGCCACGCCTGGACAAGATTGAAGCGTCCGCCGTCGAATGACAGCCGAAGAGCTAGCGGCACGCCAGCCAGCCTGATTTAGGAGATAGTCCATGAAATTGCCGATTTACCTTGATTACTCTGCGACCACCCCGGTTGATCCGCGTGTTGCGCAAAAAATGAGTGAATGCCTGCTGGTCGACGGAAACTTCGGTAACCCGGCGTCCCGTTCCCACGTGTTCGGCTGGAAAGCCGAAGAGTCCGTCGAAAATGCCCGTCGTCAGGTCGCTGACCTGGTCAACGCCGACCCGCGTGAAATCGTCTGGACCTCCGGTGCCACCGAATCCGACAACCTGGCAATCAAGGGTGCGGCGCATTTCTATGCCACCAAGGGCAAGCACCTGATCACCACCAAGATTGAGCACAAGGCTGTCCTGGACACCATGCGCCAACTGGAGCGTGAAGGCTTCGAAGTGACCTACATCGAGCCTCGCACCGATGGCCTGGTGACCCCGGAGATGATCGAAGCCGAACTGCGCGACGACACCATCCTGGTTTCGGTCATGCACGTGAATAACGAAATCGGCACCGTCAACGACATCGCAGCGATCGGCGAACTGCTCCGCTCCAAGGGCATCCTGTTCCACGTCGACGCCGCCCAGTCCACCGGCAAGGTCGAGATCGACCTGCAGAAGCTGAAAGTCGACATGATGTCGTTCTCCGCCCACAAGACCTACGGTCCTAAAGGCATCGGCGCCCTGTACGTAAGCCGCAAGCCGCGCGTACGTATCGAAGCGACCATGCACGGTGGTGGTCATGAGCGCGGCATGCGTTCCGGCACCCTGGCGACCCACCAGATCGTCGGCATGGGCGAAGCTTTCCGCGTAGCCAAGGAAGACATGGCTGCCGAGAACGCACGCATCAAGGCGTTGAGCGACCGCTTCTACAAGCAGGTCGAGCACCTGGAAGAGCTGTACGTCAACGGCAGCATGACCGCCCGCGTTCCGCACAACCTGAACCTGAGTTTCAACTACGTTGAAGGCGAGTCGCTGATCATGGCGCTCAAGGATCTGGCGGTTTCGTCCGGTTCGGCCTGCACCTCGGCGTCCCTTGAGCCTTCGTACGTACTGCGGGCCCTGGGCCGCAACGACGAACTGGCACACAGCTCGATCCGCTTCACCTTCGGCCGCTTCACGACCGAAGAAGAAATCGACTACGCCGCGCAGAAAGTCTGCGAGGCCGTTACCAAGCTGCGCGCTCTGTCGCCGCTGTGGGACATGTACAAAGACGGTGTCGACATTTCGAAAATCGAGTGGGCGGCACACTGATTTCAAGTCGCCGCAATCAGCCCTGTAAACTCAGGTTTCAGGGCTTCAAGAGCGACTCTCTGATGAGTGAGGATTAAGAATCATGGCTTACAGCGAAAAGGTCATCGACCACTACGAAAACCCGCGCAACGTCGGCAAGATGGACGCGGAAGACCCTGATGTCGGCACCGGCATGGTCGGCGCTCCGGCGTGCGGCGACGTGATGCGCCTGCAGATCAAGGTCAACGACGCCGGCATCATCGAAGATGCCAAGTTCAAGACCTATGGCTGCGGTTCGGCAATCGCTTCCAGCTCCCTCGCCACCGAGTGGATGAAGGGCAAGACCCTGGACGAAGCGGAAACCATCAAGAACACCCAGCTGGCTGAAGAACTGGCCCTGCCGCCAGTGAAAATCCACTGCTCGGTACTCGCTGAAGACGCCATCAAGGCGGCTGTTCGCGATTACAAGCAGAAGAAAGGCTTGATCTGATTTTCGAGTTTTGGCGACGAGTAAGGAGTCACCGATGGCTATCAGCATGACAGAAGCGGCTGCTCGACACGTGCGGCGCTCCCTCGACGGGCGCGGCAAAGGTGAAGGGATTCGTCTGGGTGTTCGCACCACAGGCTGTTCCGGCCTTGCCTACGTGCTGGAGTTTGTCGACGAGGTGGTTGCAGAGGACCAGGTGTTCGAAAGTCACGGCGAAAAAGTGATCATCGACCCGAAAAGCCTGGCCTACCTGGACGGCACCGAGCTCGATTTCGTCAAGGAAGGGTTGAACGAAGGCTTCAAGTTCAACAACCCCAACGTGCGCGGTGAATGTGGCTGCGGCGAAAGCTTCAACATCTGAGGCTTGTCGTGGGTACTCCTTGTCATTTCGCTTTATTCGAGCTGCAACCGAGTTTCAATCTGGACCTCGATCAGCTGGCTACGCGCTACCGAGAGTTGGCGCGCGGCGTTCATCCGGACCGCTTTGCTGACGCTTCCGAGCGCGAGCAGCGGTTGGCGCTGGAGCAATCCGCGAGCCTCAACGAGGCCTACCAGACGCTCAAGAGTCCACCCAAGCGCGCGCGTTACCTGCTCGCCTTGAATGGTGGCGAGCTGCCGCTGGAGGTCACGGTGCATGATCCGGAGTTTCTTCTGCAGCAGATGGAGTTGCGTGAAGAGCTCGAAGACCTGCAAGACAGTGCCGATTTGGCCGGTGTTGCAGCGTTCAAGCGTCGCTTGAAAACCGCTCAGGATGTACTGAACCAAAGCTTCGCGGCTTGCTGGAATGATGCAGCGCAACGTGAGCAGGCCGAGCGCCTGATGCGGCGCATGCAGTTTCTCGACAAGCTCACCTACGAAGTGCGCCAGTTAGAAGAGCGCCTCGACGATTAACCCAGTGCCGCTCCGGTCGCACGCCTGATATACAGATAAGTCCTGATAACGATGGCCCTACTGCAGATCGCCGAACCCGGCCAAAGTCCTCAACCGCACCAGCGTCGTCTGGCTGTGGGGATCGACTTGGGCACTACCAATTCGCTGGTCGCTGCATTGCGCAGTGGTCTTTCCGAGCCGCTTGCCGACGCAGAAGGGCGGGTCATCCTGCCGTCTGCCGTGCGCTACCACGCTGATCGCGTCGAGGTTGGCGAATCCGCCAAACTGGCCGCCGCCACCGATCCGTTGAACACCGTGCTGTCGGTCAAGCGCTTGATGGGGCGTGGTCTGTCCGACGTCAAGCAGTTGGGCGATCAGTTGCCGTACCGCTTTGTCGGCGGCGAGTCGCACATGCCGTTCATCGACACGATCCAGGGCCCGAAAAGCCCGGTCGAAGTCTCCGCCGATATCCTCAAGGTCCTGCGTCAACGCGCCGAAGCGACCTTGGGCGGCGAACTGGTGGGCGCGGTGATCACCGTTCCGGCCTATTTCGACGACGCTCAGCGTCAAGCCACCAAGGATGCGGCCAAGCTGGCAGGTCTGAACGTGCTGCGCTTGCTCAATGAGCCGACCGCGGCAGCCGTGGCTTACGGTCTGGACCAGCACGCCGAAGGCCTGGTCGCGATTTACGACCTGGGCGGCGGCACCTTCGATATTTCGATTCTGCGCCTGACCGGCGGTGTCTTCGAAGTCCTGGCTACCGGCGGCGACAGCGCCCTGGGCGGCGACGACTTCGACCACGCGATCGCTGGCTGGATCATCGAGAGCGCTGGCCTGTCCGCCGATCTCGACCCGGGCGTGCAACGCAACCTGCTGCAGACTGCTTGTGCGGCAAAAGAAGCGCTGACCAACTCTGCGAGCGTCGAAGTCGCTTATGGCGACTGGAAGGCTGAACTCACTCGTGAAGCCTTCAATGCGCTGATCGAGCCGATGGTTGCCCGCAGCCTGAAGGCCTGCCGCCGCGCTGTTCGTGATTCCGGTATCGAGCTGGAAGACGTGCATGCCGTGGTCATGGTGGGTGGTTCGACTCGCGTTCCTCGCGTTCGTGACGCCGTCGCCGAAGCCTTCGGCCGTGAGCCGCTGACAGAAATCGATCCGGATCAAGTGGTAGCGATCGGCGCTGCGATCCAGGCCGATACGTTGGCCGGTAACAAGCGTGATGGCAGCGAATTGCTGCTGCTCGACGTGATTCCGTTGTCCCTGGGGCTGGAAACCATGGGCGGCCTGATGGAGAAGGTGATTCCGCGCAACACCACCATCCCCGTCGCCCGCGCCCAGGACTTCACCACTTATAAAGACGGCCAGTCGGCCATGGCCATCCACGTATTGCAGGGCGAGCGTGAGCTGATCAGCGACTGCCGCTCCCTGGCACGCTTCGAGTTGCGCGGGATTCCGGCGATGGTGGCTGGCGCGGCGAAGATTCGCGTGACCTTCCAGGTCGATGCCGACGGTCTGCTCAGTGTTTCCGCCCGCGAACTGGGTTCGGGCGTCGAGGCCAGCATCCAGGTCAAGCCGTCCTACGGTCTGACCGACGGCGAAATCGCCAAAATGCTCAAGGATTCGTTCCAGCACGCCAATGACGACAAGGTTGCCCGCGTATTGCGCGAGCAGCAGGTCGACGCCCAGCGCCTGATCGAGGCGGTGCAGGCTGCTCTGGAGGCGGATGGCGAGCGCTTGCTCGACGCCGAAGAGCGCCTGGTCATCGACATGCAGGTGCAGGAACTGACCGAACTGATGAAAGGTACCGATGGTTATGCCATCGAGCAGCAGACCAAGCGTCTGTCGCAAGTGACCGACGCCTTTGCTGCCCGCCGCCTGGACTCGACGGTGAAAGCCGCGCTGGCGGGGCGCAACCTGAATGAGATTGAGGAATAACGATGCCGCAGGTCATTTTTCTGCCACACGAGAAGTTCTGCCCTGAAGGCATGGTTGTAGAGGCTGAGACCGGTACGTCCATCCTCGAGCTGGCCCATGAGCACCATATCGAGATGGAAAGTGCCTGTGGCGGTGTCTGCGCCTGCACCACTTGCCACTGCATCATCCGCGAGGGTTTCGATTCGCTGGAAGAGGCCGACGAGCTGGAAGAAGACTACCTTGATAAGGCTTGGGGTCTTGAGCGTGAGTCGCGTTTGGGGTGCCAGGCCAAGGTCGGTACCGAAGACCTGACCGTCGAAATTCCGAAGTACTCGCTCAACCACGCAGCCGAAGCAGCACACTGATTCAAGGAATTGTCATGAAACTCAAGTGGACTGATGTGCTGGAGATCGCGATCCAGCTGGCTGAAAGCAAGCCCGACGTGGACCCTATGTCGGTCAACTTCGTCGATCTGCGTAAATGGGTGATGGAGTTGCCCGATTTCGACGACATGCCTGAGCATTGTGGCGAAAAGATTCTGGAGGCCATTCAGGCCCACTGGATCGAAGAACGCGACTGAGCCACGCTGCAGGTTAGGCAATACCCAAGAACCCGCGTATAATTCGCGGGTTTAATTTTTCGTAAATTACCGTTTCTGGAGTTACACCATGGCTGTTCAACGTACTTTCTCCATCATCAAGCCTGACGCTGTTGCAAAAAACGTTATCGGCGAGATCACCACTCGTTTCGAAAAAGCTGGCCTGCGCGTTGTAGCTTCGAAACTGAAGCAACTGTCCAAAGCTGAAGCTGAAGGCTTCTACGCTGAGCACAGCGCTCGTGGTTTCTTCAACGACCTGGTTGCTTTCATGATCTCCGGTCCGGTTGTCGTTCAGGTTCTGGAAGGCGAAAACGCTATCGCTCTGAACCGTGAGCTGATGGGCGCTACCAACCCTAAAGAAGCTGCTGCCGGCACCATCCGCGCTGACTTCGCTGATTCCATCGACGCCAACGCTGTGCACGGTTCGGACTCCGAAGCCGCTGCCGCTCGCGAAATCTCGTACTTCTTCGCAGCTACTGAAGTAACCACTCGCTAAGCATTGGCTTAAGAGTGAAGGTGAATCCATGACTACATCGACTGTAAAAACCAACCTGCTGGGTCTGACTCAACAGGAAATGGAAAAATTCTTCGACTCAATCGGGGAGAAGCGTTTCCGTGCCGGTCAGGTAATGAAATGGATTCACCACCTTGGCGTCGATGATTTCGACGCCATGACGAACGTCAGCAAGGCCTTGCGCGACAAGCTCAAGGTGATTGCTGAAGTTCGCGGTCCTGAAGTGGTCAGCGAGGACATTTCCACCGACGGCACCCGTAAATGGGTGGTGCGCGTGGCGTCCGGCAGCTGCGTCGAGACCGTGTACATTCCCCAGGGCAAGCGCGGCACCTTGTGCGTTTCGTCCCAGGCAGGCTGTGCCCTGGATTGCAGTTTCTGCTCCACCGGCAAGCAAGGCTTCAACAGCAACCTCACCGCCGCCGAAGTCATCGGTCAGGTGTGGATTGCCAACAAATCCTTTGGCAGCGTCCCGGCAACCGTCGACCGTGCCATCACCAACGTGGTGATGATGGGCATGGGTGAGCCGCTGCTGAACTTCGACAACGTCGTCGCGGCCATGCATCTGATGATGGACGACCTGGGCTACGGCATTTCCAAGCGCCGTGTGACCCTGTCGACCTCCGGCGTGGTGCCGATGATCGATGAGCTCTCCAAGCACATCGACGTCTCCCTGGCGTTGTCCCTGCACGCACCGAATGACGCATTGCGTAACCAATTGGTGCCGATCAACAAGAAGTATCCGCTTAAGATGCTGCTCGAGTCGTGCCAGCGCTACATGTCGAATCTCGGCGAAAAGCGCGTGCTGACCATCGAGTACACCTTGCTCAAAGATATCAATGACAAGGTCGAGCACGCGGTGGAAATGATCGAGCTGCTCAAGAACATCCCGTGCAAGATCAACCTGATCCCGTTCAACCCGTTCCCGCATTCCGGTTACGAGCGTCCGAGCAATAATGCGATTCGTCGTTTTCAGGATCAGCTTCACCATGCAGGTTTCAATGTCACCGTCCGCACCACCCGTGGTGAGGACATCGACGCCGCCTGTGGTCAATTGGTAGGGCAGGTGCTGGATCGCACCCGTCGCAGCGAACGTTATATCGCCGTGCGTGAACTCAACGCCGACAACGATGTAGCGCAAGACGCCGCGAAATAACCAAGAGAGGAACTCTATGTCCCTGCGCTTTGCGCTGCTTTTGCTGTTGGCCAGCCTGTGTGCTGGCTGCGTGCTTTCGGGCGACTACAGCCCGATGAAGACCAGCAAGGGCCGCGATGAAGCGCGTGAGGCGTACGTTCAGCTGGGTATCGGGTATTTGCAGCAGGGGATGACCGAGCGCGCCAAGGTCCCGTTGAAAAAAGCGCTGGAACTGGATGGCTCCGACCCTGATGCCAACGCGGCGCTGGGGCTGGTGTTCCAGGCCGAGATGGAACCGGAACTTGCCGATGAGCATTTCCGCAAGGCGCTGTCTTCCCGTCCCGCCGATGCACGAATCCTCAATAATTACGGCAGTTTTCTGTTCGAGCAGAAGCGTTACAAGGAAGCCTACGAGCGCTTTGAACAAGCCGCAGCCGATACCCTGTATCCTGAGCGTTCGCGGGTGTTCGAGAACCTGGGCATGACCGCTGCGATGCTCGGTCAGCGCGATTTGGCCCAGCAGCAACTGGAAAAAGCCCTGCGCCTGAACCGCCAACAACCTCGTGCATTGCTGGAAATGGCTGAGTTGTCTTACGAAGACAGGCATTATGTGCCCGCGCGTGACTATTACGACCGTTTTAGCCAGCTCACTGAACAAAATGCACGTAGTCTATTGCTCGGCGTTCGGCTGGCAAAAGTGTTTGACGACCGCGACAAGGCCGCAAGTGCCGGCCTGCAACTAAAAAGACTCTATCCCGGTACACCGGAATATCAGCAATACCTGTCGGAGCAATGATGAAAGCGGCGCATCCCGAAGTTGTAGCAGCGAATCGCGTAAACCCCGGTGAGACTTTGCGCCAGGCCCGCGAAAGCAATGGCTGGTCGCTGGCCGAAGTGGCCCTCAAGCTCAACCTCACCCCCACTTCCTTGAGCAATCTGGAAGCCGGCGCTTTCGACAAGCTGCCCGGGCATACTTTTGCCCGTGGTTACATTCGTGCCTATGCCAAATTGCTCGGCATGGACCAGGCCGTACTGGTCCAGCAATTCGATCAATCCACCGGTACCGACTCCCAGGGCAGCAGTGTTCACAGTCTGGGTCGTATCGAAGAACCGGTCCGGGTCTCCCACACCATCCTGCGAATCGTCAGCCTGCTGTTGCTGATCGCGGTGATCGGTGGCGGATTCGTCTGGTGGCAGGATCAGACCTCGATGCGTACCAAGGACCTGATCGGGCTGGTTCCGGAACACGTTGAAGTCGAAGGCGCCGACGGTACTACGCAGATTCATCCGCTGGACGAGCCGGAAGACCAGGCTGTCGTGGAAGGTCAGACCGAAGGCGGAACCGTCCTCGCACTGCCACAGGCCGACACTCCGGCAGAAGCTCAGGCGACTGCACCGGCGGTGCCGGCCACTCCCGTCGCGCCTGCTCACAATTCAGCGCCAGTTGTCGCAGCACCAGTGACTCCGGCAACTCCCGCCCCGGCAGCGCCTGCTGCCCCGGTCGCGACTGCTCCGGCAGCCCCGAGCGCTCCTGCTCCAGCGGTAACCGCGCCAGTGGCCGGTCAAGGCCAGGTTCAGGTGCAGTTCACCGCCGATTGCTGGACACAAGTGACCGACGGTAGTGGCAAGGTACTGTTCAGCGGTCTCAAGCGCAAAGGCGCCAGCCTGGCAGTCAATGGTAAACCACCGTTTACCGTGCGTCTGGGCTTTGCCCGCGGCGCTCAGGTCAGCTACAACGGCCAGCCGGTTGATGTCGCTCCGTTCACCAGTGGCGAGACTGCTCGCCTGAAGTTGGGTCAATAAGTCATGCACGGCGAATCTCCAATCAAACGTCGCGAATCCCGCAAGATCTGGGTCGGTAACGTGCCTGTTGGCGGCGATGCACCTATCGCTGTGCAGAGCATGACCAACAGCGACACCAACGATGTCGCGGCCACTGTCGCGCAAATCAATCGCCTGGAAGCGGCCGGCGTCGATATCGTGCGGGTCTCCGTACCGGACATGGACGCTGCCGAAGCCTTCGGCAAGATCAAGCAGCTGGTCAAGGTGCCCCTGGTTGCCGACATTCACTTCGATTACCGGATCGCTTTGCGCGTAGCCGAACTGGGTGTCGATTGCCTGCGGATCAACCCGGGCAACATCGGTCGCGAAGACCGCGTGCGTGCGGTGGTGGATGCCGCCCGTGACCGCGGGATCCCGATCCGTATCGGTGTGAACGCCGGCTCCCTGGAAAAAGACCTGCAAAAGAAATACGGCGAGCCGACCCCGGCTGCGCTGGTCGAGTCTGCCTTGCGTCACGTCGAGCACCTTGAACGCCTGAACTTCCAGGATTTCAAGGTCAGCGTGAAAGCGTCCGACGTGTTCATGGCCGTCGAAGCCTACCGCCTGCTGGCCAAGGAAATCGTCCAGCCGCTGCACCTGGGCATCACTGAAGCCGGTGGTTTGCGTTCCGGCACGGTGAAATCTGCCGTGGGCCTCGGTATGCTGCTCGCCGAAGGGATTGGCGATACTATCCGCATCTCGCTGGCGGCCGACCCGGTCGAGGAAGTGAAAGTCGGCTACGACATTCTCAAGTCCCTGCACCTGCGTTCCCGTGGCATCAACTTCATCGCCTGCCCGAGCTGCTCGCGGCAGAATTTCGATGTGGTCAAGACCATGAACGAGCTGGAAGGGCGCCTCGAAGATTTGCTGGTGCCGCTGGATGTCGCGGTCATCGGTTGCGTGGTCAACGGCCCGGGCGAAGCCAAGGAAGCCCATATCGGCTTGACCGGCGGTACGCCGAACCTGATTTACATCGACGGCAAGCCGTCGCAGAAACTGACGAATGACAATCTGGTGGATGAGCTTGAACGCTTGATCCGCCAGAAAGCGGCCGAAAAGGTCGAAGCTGACGCTGCCGTTATTGCGCGCGGCTGAACCTGACTGAAGAGCCGAACGAATTTAAGGATTTAAAGTGAGCAAGTCTCTGCAAGCCATTCGTGGCATGAACGACATCCTGCCCGAGCAGACCCCCCTGTGGCGTCATTTCGAAGGCACCGTTTCGCGCCTGCTGGATAACTACGGTTACAAGCAGATCCGCATGCCGATCGTCGAGTTCACCGAACTGTTCAAGCGTTCCATCGGTGAAGTGACCGACATCGTCGAAAAAGAGATGTACACCTTCGACGACCGCAACGGCGACTCCCTGACCCTGCGCCCTGAAGGCACGGCGGCCTGTGTGCGCGCAGTGCTGGAGCACGGCATCACCGGTGGCGGCCAGGTGCAGAAACTCTGGTACATCGGCCCGATGTTCCGCCACGAGCGTCCGCAGAAAGGCCGTTATCGCCAGTTCCACCAGATCGGTGTCGAAGTGTTCAACCTCGACGGTCCGGACATCGACGCCGAGCTGATCGTGCTGACCTGGCGCCTGTGGGGCGAACTGGGCATCCGCGATGCGGTCAAGCTCGAGCTCAACAGCCTGGGCACCAGCGAATCCCGTGGTCGTTATCGCGAAGCACTGGTCGAGTTCCTGTCCCGGCATCTGGACAAGCTGGACGAAGACAGCCAGCGCCGCCTGAAGACCAACCCGCTGCGGGTTCTTGATACCAAGAATGCCGACACCCAGGCGGTATTGGTCGATGCGCCGAAAATGGCCGACTACCTCGACGAAGAATCCCGTGTGCATTTCGAGGGCCTCAAGGCTCGCCTGGACGCCGCCGGCATTCCTTACGTGATCAACCCGAAGCTGGTTCGCGGGCTGGATTACTACAGCAAGACCGTTTTCGAGTGGGTCACCGACAAGCTTGGCGCCCAGGGCACCGTGTGTGCCGGTGGCCGTTACGACGGTCTGGTGGAGCAGATGGGCGGCAAGCCGACCGCCGGCGTTGGCTTTGCCATGGGCATCGAACGCCTGGTGCTGTTGCTCGAAACCCTGGAGCAGATCCCGCAGGAGATCTCCCGTCAGGTCGACGTCTACCTCTGCGCCTTCGGTGAAGCCGCCGAGCTCGCCGGGCTGATCCTGGCAGAGCGCGTTCGTGATCAGTTGCCCAACCTGCGCCTGCAAGTGAATGCCGGCGCCGGCAGTTTCAAAAGCCAGTTCAAGAAGGCCGACAAGAGCGGTGCGCTGTATGCGCTGATCCTCGGTGACGACGAAATGGCCCAGCAAGTGGTAGGTTTCAAGCCCCTGCGTGGCCAGGGCGAACAACAAAGCATTGCCTGGGATGCGCTTGCAGCACACCTGGCCACCTGCGTCGTGCAGGGTTGAAGCTGTCTAAACAGCCGAATTAGCGATTAAGGAGTATTGGGGTGTCGAGTACCGAAGACGAACATGTGGCGGAATTGAAGGAATGGTGGTCACGCAACGGTAAGCCCCTGGTCACTGGCGGCCTGTTGGCGCTGGTCATCGTGTTCGGCTGGCAGGCGTTCCACAAGTATCAGAGCAATCAGTCGCAAGGCGCCTCGATTCTCTATCAGCAATTGCTCGAAACCACCTTGACGCCTGATGGCAAGCCTGATGCGGCCCGTGTTTCGGACCTGGCCGGCAAGCTCAACAGCGAGTTCGGCGGCAGCGCCTACGCGCAGTACGGCAGCCTGTTCGTGGCCAAGGTTGCGGTCGACAGCGGCAAGCTGGACGACGCGGCCAGCGAGCTCAAAGCCATCGTCGCCAAGCCGGCCAACCCGGCGCTGGGCGAAATCGCCCGTCAGCGTCTGGCCCAGGTGCTCGGTGCGCAGAACAAGCCCGACGAAGCACTGAAGTTGCTCGACGGCGATGCCGACAAGGCATTCCTGGCCACTCGCGAAGAGCTCAAGGGCGACCTGCTGGTGCAGTTGGGGCGTACCGATGAGGCGAGCGCGGCGTATCAAAAAGCCAAGGCGGCTCTGTCGGATGAAGCGGCGGTCGGTGGCCTGCAAATCAAGCTGGACGACCTGGCCAAAGGGGATGCGTGACGTGATTCGTTGGAAACATGCAGCATTGCTGGCTCTGGCCTTGTTGGCCGCGGGTTGCAGCAGCAACAGCAAAAAAGAACTGCCTCCGGCCGAACTGGTCGACTTCAAGGAAGAAGTGGTTCTGCACAAGCAGTGGAGTCGTTCGATCGGTGACGGTCAGGGCGAAACCTACAACATGCTGGTTCCGGCCATCGATGGCGATACCATCTATGCCGCCGACGTCACTGGCGTGTTGATGGCGATGGACCGCAACACCGGCGACGTCAAATGGAAGAAAGATCTCGAGCTGCCTGTCTCCGGCGCCGTTGGCGTAGGTTACGGTCTGGTCACCATCGGTACGCTCAAGGGTGAAATCGTTGCCCTGGACGCCATCAACGGTGAAGAGAAGTGGCGCGCTCGCGTGTCCAGCGAAGTACTGGCACCGCCAGCCAACAACGGTGACGTTGTGGTGGTTCAGACCCAGGATGATCGCCTGATCGGCCTGGATGCCTCCACCGGTAACCGTCGCTGGATCTATGACAGCACCCCTGCGGTACTGACCCTGCGTGGCACCAGTGCACCGATCGTGACCAACCGCCTCGCGGTGGCTGGCCTGTCGACCGGTAAAGTGGTTGCCGTGGATATCACCAACGGCGTACCGGTGTGGGAACAGCGCGTAGCGATCCCGCAAGGTCGTTCGGAGCTGGAGCGTGTGGTCGATATCGACGGTGGCTTGCTGCTGTCGGGCGAGACGCTGTATGTCGCCAGCTATCAGGGGCGCGTTGCCGCTCTGGACCTGCAAAGCGGCCGTCAGCTCTGGCAGCGTGATGCTTCCAGCTACGCCGGTGTCGCCCAGGGTTTCGGTACCGTTTATGTGAGCCTGTCTTCGGGCACCGTTGAAGGCGTCGACGAGCGTTCCACCACAGCCTTGTGGAGCAACGATTCGCTGGCCCGTCGTCAACTGTCGGCCCCGGAAGTGTTCTCCAGCTACGTTGCAGTCGGTGACCTGGAAGGTTACCTGCACCTGCTGAGTCAGGTGGACGGTCGTTTCGTCGGCCGCGAGCGCATCGACAGCGACGGCCTGCGTGCCCGTCCGCTGGTGATGGGTGACACGATTTATGTATATGGCAACAGCGGCAAACTGGAAGCCCTGACCATCAAGTAAGAACTATGCTTGGGGTTAACACCCCAGGCGGCTCCGGATTTCCGGGGTTTGCAGCGCTTTCAGGCGTTGCCCCGAGCACCAGCCGCTGCCTCGCAGCGGCTTTTGTATTTTCTGAAATAACGAAGTGGAGAGCCGCATGGTTCCCGTAATCGCCCTGGTGGGCCGACCAAACGTCGGCAAGTCCACCTTGTTCAACCGCCTGACCAGGACTCGCGACGCCATCGTCGGCGACTTGTCCGGTCTGACCCGTGATCGCCAGTACGGTGAGGCCAAGTGGCAAGGGCGTTCCTACATTCTGATCGACACCGGCGGCATCTCCGGTGACGAACATGGTATGGACGAAAAGATGGCCGAGCAGTCGCTGCTGGCCATTGAAGAAGCCGATGTCGTGCTGTTCCTGGTAGATGCCAAGGCCGGTTTCACCGCCGCCGACCAGATGATCGCCGAGCATTTGCGCAAACGTAACAAGCGTTCCTACGTGGTCGCCAACAAGGTCGACAACATCGACCCGGAAATGGCCCGCGCCGAATTCGCTCCGTTGGGCATGGGACACGCGATCCCGATCGCTGGCGCTCATGGTCGTGGCATTACTCAGATGCTGGAAATCGCACTGAGTGACTTCCCGAAAGACGAAGACGAGCTGGAAGAAGGCGAGGAAGAAGACGTCGCCGAAGGCGAGGAAGCCAAGCGCATTCCTGGCCCAAGCGAAAAAGACGGGATCAAGATCGCGATCATCGGCCGTCCGAACGTCGGCAAGTCGACCTTGGTCAACCGCATGCTCGGGGAAGACCGGGTAATCGTCTACGACCAACCCGGCACCACCCGCGACAGTATCTACATCCCGTTCGAGCGTAACGACGAGAAGTACACGCTGATCGACACCGCCGGTGTGCGCAAGCGCGGCAAGATCCACGAAGAAGTCGAAAAGTTCTCCGTGGTCAAAACCCTGCAAGCGATCAAAGACGCCAACGTGGTGATCTTCGTGATGGACGCCCGCGAAGGTGTGGTGGACCACGACCTCAACCTGCTGGGCTTTGCCCTTGAGGCCGGTCGTGCGTTGGTCATCGCGATCAACAAGTGGGACGGCATGACGCCGAGCGAGCGCGACTTCGTCAAGATCGAGTTGCAGCGTCGCCTGTTCTTCGTCGAGTTTGCCGATATTCACTTTATCTCGGCACTGCACGGCACCGGCGTGGGCAACCTCTACGCCTCGGTACAGAACTCGTTCAAATCCGCAGTAACCCGCTGGCCGACCAACCGCCTGACCCAGATCCTGGAAGATGCGGTCGGTGAGCACGCCCCTCCGATGGTCAACAACCGCCGGATCAAGCTGCGTTACGCCCACTTGGGTGGCGCGAACCCGCCGATCATCGTGATCCACGGCAACCAGATCGAGAAAGTGCCGAAGTCGTACGTTCGCTATCTGGAAAACACTTACCGCCGTGTGCTGAAGCTGGTCGGTACGCCGATCCGCATCGAGTTCAAGGGTGGCGAGAACCCGTACGAAGGCAACAAGAACACGCTCACCGACCGTCAGGTCAACAAGAAGCGTCGTTTGATGTCGCACCACAAGAAAGCCGACAAGAAGCGCCGCGACAAGCGCTGATTCGAGCGTTCTGGGGCGTGCTTTTGTAGGAGCTGCCGCAGGCTGCGATCTTTTGATTTTGCTTTAAAGACAAGATCAAAAGATCGCAGCCTGCGGCAGCTCCTACAGGGTTCGGCGATAAGAAGGGTGCTCACCAGAGCGCCCTTTTTTTATGGGCGCCGTTTGGGCTATCCTCGGACTCCCCCGCGCCGCCGTAGAGCCGGGTGTAGAGCAGGGAACCACCGATGATCACCAGCAAGCTGCCGAATGTCGGCATCACTATCTTCACTCAGATGTCTCAGCTCGCGGCACAGACCGGCGCGCTCAATCTGTCCCAGGGTTTTCCCGATTTCGCGGCCCCGCAGGCCCTGTGCGATGCGGTCGGCCGGCATATCGCCAGCGGCCATAACCAATATTCGCCAATGACCGGGCTGCCGGTGTTGCGTCAGCAGATCGCGGCGAAGATCGCCCGCAGTTATGGCGCGCAGGTGGATGTGGATACTGAAGTGACGGTCACCCCCGGCGCGACCGAGGCGATTTTCTGTGCCATTCAGGCGGTTATCCACAGCGGTGACGAAGTCATTGTGTTTGACCCGGCCTACGACAGCTACGAGCCTTCGGTAGAGCTGGCCGGCGGTCGTTGCGTGCATGTGCAACTGGGCCTGAACGACTTCAGTATCGACTTCGAGAAGCTTGCCCAGGCACTGAGCCCGCGCACGCGGATGATCATTCTCAACACCCCGCACAACCCGAGTGGTGCGTTGATCAGCCGTGCCGAACTCGACCAGTTGGCAGCCTTGATCCGCGATCGCGACATTTATGTGATCAGCGACGAAGTCTACGAGCACCTGGTGTATGACGGTGTTCCCCATGTCAGCGTGCTGGCCCATGAAGAGCTGTATCAGCGTGCGTTCGTAGTCAGCTCGTTCGGCAAGACCTATCACGTCACAGGCTGGAAAACCGGCTACGTTGTCGCGCCACCGGCCCTCACGGCGGAGTTGCGCAAGGTGCACCAGTACGTGAATTTTTGTGGTGTGACGCCGCTGCAATATGCCTTGGCCGACTTCATGGCCGAACACCCGGAACACGTCGAAGAGCTGCCGGGTTTCTATCAGGCCAAGCGCGATTTGTTCTGTGATCTGCTGGCGCCGTCGCGTTTCAGTTTCACCCGGGTGACCGGCACCTATTTCCAGTTGGTCGATTACTCGCAGATCCGCCCGGACCTCAATGACGTCGAGATGGCCCTGTGGATGACGCGCGAGCATGGCGTGGCCAGTATCCCGATCTCGGTGTTCTACCAGGCGCCACCGGTCGGCCAGCGCCTGGTGCGGCTGTGCTTTGCCAAGCGTGAGGAGACCCTGCGGGAGGCAGCGGAAAAACTATGCGTGATCTGAGTGCATTGCCCAATCTGGACGTGGCGCTGATCCAGACGTCCCTGGCCTGGCACGACCGTCAGGCCAATCTGGAGCATTTCGAGCCATTGCTGGAGCAGGCTCGTGGCGCTGACCTGATCATCCTGCCGGAGATGTTCACCACCGGTTTTTCCATGGAGTCCGAAACCCTCGCTGAAGCGGAAAATGGTCCGACCAGCAAATGGCTGCGGGCTCAGGCGGCGAAACTTGATGCGGTGATTACCGGCAGCGTGATCGTTCAGGCAGCCGATGGCAGCCATCGCAATCGCCTTCTGTGGGCGCGACCGGACGGTGAGGTGCTGCATTACGACAAGCGTCATCTGTTCCGCATGGCCGGCGAGCACAACCACTACACCCCCGGCGAGCGCCAGGTGCAGTTCGAGCTCAAGGGCTGGCGCGTGCGACCGCTGATTTGCTACGACTTGCGTTTCCCGGTGTGGAGTCGTGACGCCCAGGACACTGATCTGCTGCTGTACACCGCCAACTGGCCAGGAGCACGGCGCCAGCACTGGAACCGCTTGCTGCCGGCGCGGGCGATCGAGAACCTGTGCTATGTGGCAGCAGTGAACCGCATTGGCACGGATGGCAAAGGCTTCGCGTACACCGGTGACAGCCAGGTGCTGGATTTTCAGGGGGAGACGTTGCTCAGTGCGGGAGAGGCTGATGGGGTGTTCAAGGTGACTTTGGATGCGGTGGAGCTGGCGGCGTATCGCACGCGGTTTCCGGCGAATCTGGATGCCGATACCTTCGAGTTCACCTGATATTTCGGTGAGTCCAAAAAGATCGCAGCCTTCGGCAGCTCCTACAGGGGATCGCATTCCAATGTAGGAGCTGCCGAAGGCTCGGGCCGCGTTCGGACGATCTTTTGATCTTAAAACCGCACAAACAAAAAAGGCCCCGAGGTTCACACCCCGGGGCCTTTTGCATTTCAGCGATGGTTACGCCGCTTTCGCTTCCGGCTGGCTCAGCGAACGGTTCAGCGCACTGAACAGGGCCTTGAAGCTGGCGGTGGTGATGTTTTCGTCGATGCCGACGCCATGCACCGCACGTTCACCGTTCACACGCAGTTCAATGTAGGCCGCGGCCTTGGCATTGGTGCCCGCGCCGATGGCGTGCTCGTTGTAGTCCATGATTTCCACCGGTACCGGCAGGCCGGCCACCAGCGCTTCCAGGGCGCCGTTGCCCTTGCCGCGCCAGTGCAGGTTGGTCTCGCCCTGGCCTTGGCTGGCCACTTCCACTTCAACGGCGCTGTGACCGTTTTCTTCCTGCAGGCGATGGCTGACCAGCGCGTACGGGGTGTTGGCCTGCAAGTACTCGCTGTGCAGCAATGCGTGGATTTGCTGGGCGGTCATTTCCAGACCCAGGCGGTCGGTTTCACGCTGCACGACCTGGCTGAACTCGATCTGCATGCGACGCGGCAGGCTGATGCCGTATTCCTGTTCCAGGAGGTAGGCGATACCACCCTTGCCCGACTGGCTGTTGACGCGGATGACCGCCTCGTAGCTGCGGCCGATGTCGGCCGGGTCGATTGGAAGGTATGGCACTTCCCACAGTGCATCCGGTTTCTGCTGGGCGAAGCCCTTGCGGATCGCGTCCTGGTGCGAGCCGGAGAACGCGGTATGCACCAGGTCGCCGACGTACGGGTGACGCGGGTGCACCTGGATCTGGTTGCACTCTTCGACGACTTTACGCACGCCGTCGATGTCGGAGAAGTCCAGCTCAGGGTTCACACCCTGGGTGTAGAGGTTCAGGGCCACGGTCACGAGGTCGACGTTACCGGTACGCTCGCCGTTGCCGAACAGGCAGCCTTCGACACGGTCGGCGCCAGCCATCAGGCCCAGTTCGGTGGCGGCAACGCCAGTACCACGGTCGTTGTGGGTGTGCAGGCTGATGATCACGCTGTCACGACGGTTGATGTGACGGCCGAACCATTCGATCTGGTCGGCATAGATGTTCGGCGTCGCGCATTCCACCGTGGCCGGCAGGTTGAGGATCATCTTGTGCTCGGGCGTCGGGTTCCAGACTTCGATCACCGCGTCGCAGACTTCCTTGGCGAACTCCATTTCGGTGGCGCTGAAGGTTTCTGGCGAGTATTCGAAGGTCCACTCGGTGTCCGGCTGCATGGCCGCGTATTTGACGAACAGCTTGGCGGCGTTCACGGCGATGGCCTTGACCCCGTCCTTGTCCTGGTTGAAGACAATGCGGCGGAAGGAAGGGGAGGTCGCGTTGTACAGGTGAACGATAGCTTTCTTCGCGCCGCGCAGGGATTCGAAGGTGCGTTCGATCAGGTCTTCACGACCCTGGGTCAGCACCTGGATGGTGGTGTCGTCCGGGATGTGTTTGCCTTCGATCAGGGTGCGAACGAAGTCGAAGTCGGTTTGCGAGGCGGCCGGGAACGACGCTTCGATTTCCTTCACGCCGACCTGCACAAGGGTTTTCCAGAAGCGCAGCTTTTTGACGGCGTCCATCGGCTCGATCAGCGACTGGTTGCCGTCACGCAGGTCGGAGCTGCACCAGATCGGCGCGGCGGTGATGGTTTTCGACGGCCAGGTGCGGTCCGGAATGTCGATGGTCGGGAACGCGCGGTATTTCGAAGACGGGTCTTTGAGCATGCTCATCAGGAAATCCTTATTGTGTGGGCCGAAAAAAGGCGGCCTGCCGGTGGATCAAAAGTTCTTGGAGTAACGCTTGGGACGAGGCACCACGATTCAGCCCGGCAGTCGTGCACTGACGAGGCACAGGCTGCGGTGCTGGCGGAGCTGAATGAGGGTGTGAGAGGTTTTCATGCCTTCAACCCTAACCGCGGGGGTGAAGGTTGGCAAGCAGTCGAAAAAAATTGAGAGGAATACTCGAAAAGTCTTTTTTTGCGAGATTTTATCTTCTGTTTCTATGGGATTGTTTATGGGTATTGCGCAGACAGTTCGTCATGCGCAATCCACATCGTGACATCTATGGCTGGAATGCGCCGATGAAAATAGCCGGGTCCACCCGAGTCTCATTGAGGCTGATATTCCAATGCAAGTGCGGCCCAGTCGCGCGGCCGGTCGAACCGACTTTCCCCACCACTTCCCCTCGGGCCAGTTGCTGGCCAACTTTTACGTCAATCTTCGACATGTGGCAGAACATGCTGATAAAACCCTGGCCGTGGTCAACGAATACGGTGTTGCCGTTGAAGAAGTAGTCGCCTGTCAGGATCACTTTGCCGCCGGCGGGGGTCTTGATCGGGGTACCGGTTGGCACGGCGAAATCCAGTCCTGCATGGGGATTGCGTTCTTCGCCGTTGAAGAACCGGCGTACGCCGAACTTGCTCGATAGTGGTCCGTTAACGGGTTTGTCCAACAACAGGTTGCTGGGGGTATTGGGACTGAAACTTCGGTAGGCACCCAGTTGCAAAGGGATTTCTTGATCAATGCGTTTCTGATCGTCCGGGTTCGGATTGACCTGGCGCTTGTTCTTCAACGTAATGTGCTGTTCGGGGTACTTCTTGCTACCGACGTTGAACGCCAGGTTGCGATCGCCGCTGCTGATCTGCTGACTGCCGGGTTTGACGGTCAGGGGGACGCCGACAATCGCAAGCCAGTCGTTCTGCTCCTTGACCACCAGCACGGCTTTGCCCTGGTAACTGACTTTTGGTGCTTGTGCTGACGGGCCTAGATTGACCACCGCAACTCCACCGGGCACTGGTTTGTTCAGCAGGCGGGTGATGTAACTGTCGGCGTGGGCATTGAACGTCAGGCATAGCAGAAACAGGACGCTGAGAAAACGCGGCATAGATTAATCCAATAAAGAAAGGGTGACGGGCGTCAGGTGATTGTCTTCGACCCGCACTTGCAGTTCGCCTTCGCCCAACTTGGCCTTGAGACGCTGGCCGTTATGGGTTTGCGCGGCGTTGCGGATCGCGTTGCCGCGCTCGTCCAGCAAAATGCTGTAACCACGGCCGAGGGTCGCCAACGGGCTGACCACATGCAGTGTCTGCATCTGGCTGTGCAATTGCAGGCGACGGTTCTTCAGCCCTTCGCGGATGGCGCGCGGCAAGCGCTCGGCCAGGCTGTCGAGGCGCTGGCGAAGCATTGCCAATTGCCGGCCGGGATGTTGTGCGGCCAGACGGGTTTCCAGGCGGATCAAGCGTTCGCGACGGGTGTTGAGGCTGCGCTCGAACGCGCGGCGCATGCGCATGTCCAGGTCATCCAGGCGTTGTGCTTGCTGGCGCAGGCGCTCGCCGGGATGACGCAGGCGCCGGGAAATGCCTTCCAGGCGTAGTCGATCGCGCATCAAGCGGTCACGCATGCGCATCACCAACCGTCGGTGCAGGCTTTCGACCCGACGCACCAGATCGCTGGAGTCCGGTGCCAGCAATTCGGCGGCAGCGGAAGGGGTGGGCGCGCGAACGTCGGCCACGAAGTCGCTGATCGACACGTCGGTTTCATGGCCGACCGCGCTGACAATCGGCGTCACGCAAGCGTCTACGGCGCGGGCCACGGCTTCTTCGTTGAAGCACCAGAGATCTTCCAGCGAACCGCCGCCCCGGGCCAGGATCAGTGCGTCAAAACCCCGGGCATCTGCCAGTTTCAGGGCACGGACAATCTGCGCGGTGGCTTCGCGGCCCTGTACGGCGGTGGGGATCAGGGTCAACTGCACCTGCGGTGCGCGACGGCGGAACACGCTGATGATGTCGCGGATCACCGCCCCGGTGGGCGAACTGATGATGCCGATGCGTTGCGGGTGCGCCGGTAGCGGGACCTTGCGCTCGGCACTGAACAGGCCTTCGGCGCTGAGTTTTTCCTTGAGTGCGTCGAAGGCCAGGCGCAAGGCGCCATCACCGGCCGGCTCCACAGTATCGAGGATCAGTTGATAATCACCGCGCCCTTCGAACAGCGAGACTTTGCCGCGCACCTTGACCGCGAGCCCGTCCTTCAGTGCCTGGCGAACCCGTGCCGCGTTCTGCCGGAACAGTGCGCAACGGACCTGGGCGCCGCTGTCCTTGAGGGTGAAGTACACATGGCCCGAAGCCGGACGGGCGAGGTTGGAGATTTCACCTTCGACCCAGATGTTGCTGAACACGTCTTCGAGCAACACCCGCGCGCGGCCATTGAGCTGGCTGACGGTCAGGACCTCACGGTCCAGGCCGAGTCTTGAAAAGGGATCTTTAATCATGGGGCGCAGTTTAAAGGCATTTTCCAACTGAATGCACGATCCCTTGTAGGAGCCTTCGGCAGCTCCTACAGGGATTGAGTGAAATGCTGGTTGAATTGTTAAACCAATGGCCCTTCAGCGCCATGGACTGGCTGATCATCGGTGCGGGCATCGCCCTGGCCTACATCGTGTTCGGCATCGCCGGTTTTGGCACCGCGCTGGTGGCGGGGCCGATCCTGATTCTGTTCATGCCGCTGTCGAAGATCGTGCCCTTGCTGGTGCTGCTCGATTTCGTCGCGGCATTCGGCAATCTGTTGCCTTCGCGGCGTGATGTCGCCAGGCCGGAGCTGTTGCGGTTACTGCCCTGCATGGCGGTGGGGTGCACGCTGGGGGTGATTTTCCTGCTGAACCTCAAGTCCGATCTGTTGCTGTTGTTGATGGGGGTGTTTATCAGCGCCTATGCGATTTACAGCCTGTGGATCAAAACCCGCCCGACGCAATTGTCTGCCGTATGGGCGCTGCCGATGGGGACGGTGGGCGGAATGTTTGGCGCGTTGTTTGGCAGCGGCGGCTTTCTCTATGCGATCTATTTGAACAGCCGTTTGCCCAAGGAGGCGGCCCGGGCCACCCAGAGTGCGCTGATCAGTTGCAGTACGGTGGTGCGTTTGAGCCTGTTTGCCATCGCCGGTGTGTATGCCGATCTGCCCTTGCTGGCGCTGGCGGTTTGTCTGTTGCCGGCCATGGTGCTGGGGCTGTGGTTCGGTCGAAGGCTGACCATGCGCTTGTCCCGCGAGGCGTTCATACGCCTGGTGACGTGGCTGGTACTTGCCAGCGGGATCGCGTTGATCGGGCGCTATCTCAGTACCTGAAGATTCAACCTGTGGCGGGGAGCTTTTTGTGGGAGCGAGCTCCCCCCGCAAGCTGTTCAGTCGTTGTACTGGCTCAACAACCGCTCAAGCCGTGCACTGAGTCGGCGTTTGATTTCGGTTTCGATATGCGGAGCGAAGTCGTCGATCACGTCTTGCATGATCAGCTCCGCGGCAGCGCGCAATTCGCTGTCCAGGTGCAGCAAGTCGTCCGGCTTCTTGCTGGCGACTGGCGTCGCTGCTGGTTCTACGGCGGGAGCAGCAGGTGTTGGTTCGACAGGTGGCGAAGGCTCGCTCACGGCGTCGAACAACATCGGAATCTGTTCCTGGTCGCCGTCCTCGACCGTGTCGGTCAGCAGGGGCGGTTGCAGGTTGTCATCGCCGAGCAATTGGCGGATCGACTCAAGGTCGTCCAGCAGGTGCGCGGACTGTTGCAGCGGTTTTGGAGTGTCCATTGGAAGGCTCAGAGTCGCTGTAAACGGTGATCTTGCAGAGGATAGCCCTGTTCGCGGTAGAAACGGAAACTCTCCCGCGCGGCCGCTCTGATCGTTGGATCCTCCACCACCACTTCCGCCACTCTGGCGAACCTGTTGGCGAAGGCCGGGACTTTCAGGTCGAGATTGACCAGCAAATCCTGATGCTGACCGCAGTCATCGCCCACCCCCAAAACAATCAAGCCGTCAGGTTCGCTGTCGGCAGGGCCATGGGGCACGAAGCTTTCGCCCTTGAACGTCCACAGCCGCGCATCGAGATCGTCACGCTGGGCCGCATCGCTGCAATGCAGGTAGATGCGGTGGCCCATGCGCCAGGCTTTCTCGGTGAGCTTGCAGGCAAAGTCCAGGCGTGCCGAAGGATCGGCGCTGGGCAGGATATAGAAGTCGACTTTGGTCATTGCGGTTCCAGAGCGGCAAACGGCGTCACCGGAAAGTGACGCCGCCGCCCATCATCGGTTTCAGGCTTTGGCGCGGTCCAGCAGGTACTGGGTTAGCAGGGGAACCGGGCGGCCAGTGGCGCCCTTGTCCTTGCCGCCGCTGGTCCAGGCGGTGCCGGCGATGTCCAGGTGCGCCCAGTTCAGGTTCTTGGTGAAGCGCGACAGGAAGCAGGCCGCGGTGATGGTGCCGGCTTTCGGGCCGCCAATGTTGGCGATGTCGGCGAACGGGCTGTCCAGCTGTTCCTGGTACTCATCGAACAGCGGCAGTTGCCAGGCGCGGTCGTCGGCAGCCTTGCCGGCGCTCAGCAGTTGGTCGATCAGTTCGTCGTTGTTGCCCAGCAGGCCCGATGTGTGGGAACCCAGCGCGACCACGCAGGCGCCGGTCAGGGTCGCGATGTCGATGACCGCTTGCGGCTTGAAGCGCTCGGAGTAGGTCAGTGCATCGCACAGCACCAGACGGCCTTCGGCGTCGGTGTTGAGGATTTCCACGGTCTGGCCGCTCATGGTGGTGACGATGTCGCCCGGGCGCGAAGCGTTGCCGCTCGGCATGTTTTCGGCGCAGGCCAGGATGCACACCAGGTTGATCGGCAGCTTCAGCTCAAGCACGGCACGCAGGGTGCCGAACACGCTGGCGGCGCCGCCCATGTCGTACTTCATTTCATCCATGCCGGCGCCCGGCTTGAGGCTGATGCCACCGGTGTCGAAGGTGATGCCTTTGCCGACCAGCGCATACGGCTTCTCGGATTTCTTGCCGCCGTTGTACTGCATGACGATCAGGCGCGGCGGCTGGGCGCTGCCCTGGCCGACGGCGTAGAACGAGCCCATGCCCAGGGCCTTGATCTTCTTCTCGTCGAGGACTTCGACTTTCAGGTCCTTGAATTCTTTGCCCAGGTCTTTCGCCTGCTCTCCGAGGAAGGTCGGGTGGCAGATGTTCGGCGGCAGGTTGCCCAGGTTGCGGGTGAAAGCCATGCCGTTGGCGATGGCAGTGGCGTGGGCCACGGCGCGCTGCACTTCAGCTTGAGCCGCCTTGATGGTCAGCAGGGTGATTTTCTTCAGGGCGCGGGGTTCGGCTTTCTGGCTCTTGAACTGGTCGAACTGGTATTCGCCATCGATCAGGGTTTCGGCCAGCAGGCGGGTCTTGCCGTAGCTGTCGCGGCCTTTGACGACCACTTCATCCAGGGCCAGCACAGCGTCGTTGCCGCCCAAACCTTTGAGGGTATTGAGGATGCCGGCGATGATTTTGCGGAACGGGCGGTCACCCAGTTCGTCGTCTTTGCCAACGCCGACCAGCAGCACGCGCTCGGCCTTGAGGTTCGGCAGGCTGTGCAGCAACAGGCTCTGGCCAACCTTGCCGGCCAGGTC
Organism: Pseudomonas sp. P1_C12; assembly: GCF_056406435.1. Classification (NCBI taxonomy): domain Bacteria; kingdom Pseudomonadati; phylum Pseudomonadota; class Gammaproteobacteria; order Pseudomonadales; family Pseudomonadaceae; genus Pseudomonas; species Pseudomonas sp. P1_C12. The sequence goes on from NZ_JBFUAE010000005.1 coordinate 353,242, forward strand.
GCCGCGCTTGAGCACTGCGCTGATCGCGCCGCCGCTCAGTTCGTCGAGTTGTCTGGCAACCGCGCCCAGCTTGCGGCCTTCGCCGACGGAGACCACGAGAGTGGCGGTCTTCAACGTTTCGGGGTTGACGCTTTTTACAACCAGTTCCATGTCCGGGTCCCTGAATTGATGGTTATCACGCATGCGCCCGACACTTTATGTGCGTCGATTGCTTATAAACAGAAAGGCGCCAGGATCGACCGGCGACAAAGGCCGCAGTTTGAACCTCGCTACCGGCGGCTGACAACCCTCGGTTGTACGATTGTAGGAGCGAGCCTGCTAGCGAAGAACCTGAGGCCGTCTCGGGGTTTGAGGCTTATCGCGTAATCGTTGACGACCATCGCGAGCAAGCTCGCTCCTACACCTACCCCCAATGCATTGCGCAGTGACAGGTGCACCCAATCACAGGATAATGCGCCATCTTTTTTCGGCGGCTCTGCCTTGCGGGCTGTCCGATACGTTTGCTTGTTTGGCCGCCTTAGCCTGACAATCCTGGAGTGTCTGGTTTGATCGTCTTCCGTTATCTATCCCGCGAAGTCCTGTTGACCTTGAGCGCCGTCAGCGCCGTGCTGCTGGTCATCATCATGAGCGGTCGCTTCATCAAATACCTCGCCCAGGCGGCCTCGGGGCTGCTGGATCCGGGGTCGCTGTTCCTGATCATGGGCTTTCGTCTGCCGGGCTTCCTCCAGCTGATCCTGCCGCTGGGGCTGTTTCTCGGGATCCTGTTGTCCTACGGGCGCCTGTACCTCGAAAGTGAAATGACCGTGCTCTCGGCCACCGGCATGAGCCAGCAGCGGCTGGTTTGGATGACAATGTTTCCGGCCACCCTGGTTGCACTGATCGTGGCGTGGCTGAGCCTGAGCCTGGCGCCGCAGGGGGCCAATCAGTTTCAGTTGCTACTGAACAAGCAGGATGCCTTGACCGAATTCGATACCCTGGAGCCAGGGCGTTTCCAGGCCCTGCGAGACGGTACCCGGGTCACCTACACAGAGCGCATGACCGATGACCGCGTCAATCTGGGGGGCGTGTTCATCTCGCAAAAAAACATCAGTTCCAATAACAAGGATCGCGGTATTTCTGTCCTGGTAGCAGAAAAGGGGCGTCAGGAAATTCGCCCGGACGGCAACCGCTACCTGATCCTTGATAACGGCTATCGCTATGACGGTAATCCAGGGCAGGCCGACTACCGGGCGATCAAGTACGACGAGTACGGTGTGTTGCTGCCAAAACCGGACGTCAGCGACGAAGTCACCGACCGTGATGCGATGCCGACCAGTAAGTTGATCGGCAGTGAAGACATTCGCCTGCGCGCCGAGTTGCAATGGCGCATGTCACTGCCATTGCTGGTGTTCATCGTGACCTTGATGGCGGTGCCGCTGTCGCGGGTCAATCCGCGTCAGGGCCGATTCCTCAAATTACTGCCGGCGATTCTTCTTTATATGCTTTACCTGACCATTCTGATTGCCGCCCGCGGTGCCCTCGACAAGGGCAAGATCCCCGCGGTGCTGGGCTTGTGGTGGGTGCACGGGATTTTCCTGGCCATTGGCCTGGGCCTGCTTTATTGGGAACCCCTGCGTTTGAAGAGGGCGAGTCGCCGCAGCGCGCTGGAGGTGGCCCGTGGTTAAGCTGGATCGCTACATTGGTAGCAGTGTGTTGATTGCGATTCTGGCGGTGCTCGGGATCATTCTTGGTCTGGCGACACTGTTTGCCTTCATCGACGAGATGAGTGAAGTCAACGATACCTACACCCTGGTCGATGTTCTGAGTTATGTGACGCTGACCGCGCCGCGCCGGATGTACGAAATGATGCCGATGGCCGCGCTGATCGGTTGCCTGATCGGTCTGGGCAGCCTGGCCAGCAACAGTGAACTGACCATCATGCGTGCCGCTGGTGTGTCGATTGGCCGGATCGTCTGGGCGGTCATGAAGCCGATGCTGGTATTGATGCTCGCCGGTGTGCTGGTCGGCGAGTACATCGCGCCGCCTGCCGAAACCACCGCGCAAGCCAATCGCTCGTTGGCCCAGGGCAGCGGTGATGCACAAAGCGCCAAGCACGGCTTGTGGCACCGCCAGGGCGATGAATTCATTCACGTCAACTCGGTACAACCCAATGGCATCCTGTATGGCGTGACCCGTTATCGCTTCGACAACGAACGGCACATGCTGTCGGCGAGCTTCGCCAAGCGTGCCGAGTTCGACACCGATCACTGGCAGTTGACGGACGTCACGACCACGCTGTTCCACGAGCGCAGCACCGAAGTGGTTTCGACCCCGATCGAGCGTTGGGAAGTCGCATTGAGTCCGCAGTTGCTGAACACCGTGGTCATGGTGCCGGAGTCGCTGTCGATCAGCGGCTTGTGGGGTTACATCCACTATCTGGCAGACCAGGGGCTGAACAATGGCCGCTACTGGCTGGCATTTTGGGTCAAGGTGTTGCAGCCGTTGGTCACTGCCGCGTTGGTGTTGATGGCCATTTCCTTCATTTTCGGTCCATTGCGTTCGGTAACTCTCGGCCAGCGTGTATTCACCGGTGTGCTGGTGGGCTTCACCTTCCGCATCGTCCAGGATTTGCTGGGGCCTTCCAGCCTGGTATTCGGCTTCCCGCCGTTGCTTTCGGTGCTGCTGCCGGCGGGTATTTGTGCCTTGGCGGGGCTCTGGTTGTTGCGTCGAGCAGGCTGATGGCGGGCATTTTCCGACCGCTTTGACGATTTAGAACGCCCCGGTCGCAAGACCGGGGCGTTTTTGTAGGCACCGTCTGACCTGCAAACGTGACGCTTGCGCCGTGGATCAGGTACAATTCCCGGCTATTTTTCGGCGGGCCATGCCTGCAGCCTTTTTGAGTGTTGATCCGTGAGTGATTTGAGTCATATCCGCAATTTCTCCATCATCGCCCACATTGACCATGGCAAGTCGACGCTGGCCGATCGCTTCATCCAGATGTGTGGCGGCCTCGCCGAGCGCGAAATGGAAGCCCAGGTCCTGGACTCCATGGACCTTGAGCGTGAACGCGGGATCACCATCAAGGCGCACAGCGTCACCCTGTATTACAAGGCTCGCGACGGTATCAACTACCAGCTGAACTTCATTGATACCCCCGGCCACGTTGACTTCACCTATGAGGTGAGCCGTTCGCTGGCCGCCTGTGAAGGCGCGCTGCTGGTGGTCGATGCCGGTCAAGGCGTTGAAGCTCAGTCGGTTGCCAACTGCTACACGGCGATCGAGCAGGGCCTGGAAGTGATGCCGGTGCTGAACAAGATCGACCTGCCACAGGCCGATCCGGACCGTGTTAAAGAAGAAATCGAAAAAATCATCGGCATCGACGCTACCGATGCAGTCGAGTGCTCTGCCAAGACCGGTCTGGGCGTCGACGAAGTACTCGAACGCCTGGTCGCCACCATTCCTGCGCCAACCGGTAACTACGAAGATCCGCTGCAAGCGTTGATCATCGACTCCTGGTTCGACAACTACCTGGGCGTTGTTTCCCTGGTACGCGTGCGCCACGGTCGTGTGAAGAAGGGCGACAAGATCCTGGTCAAATCCACCGGCAAGATCCACCTGGTGGACAGCGTCGGTGTATTCAACCCGAAACACACCCCTACCGTTGACCTGAAGGCCGGTGAAGTGGGCTTCATCATCGCCAGCATCAAGGACATTCACGGTGCACCGGTCGGTGACACCCTGACCTTGAGCTCGACGCCGGACGTTGATGTACTACCAGGCTTCAAACGCATTCAGCCGCAGGTTTACGCCGGTCTGTTCCCGGTCAGCTCCGACGACTTCGAAGATTTCCGTGAGGCCCTGCAAAAGCTCACGCTCAACGACTCGTCCCTGCAGTACACCCCGGAAAGCTCCGACGCCCTGGGCTTCGGCTTCCGTTGCGGGTTCCTCGGCATGCTGCACATGGAAATCATCCAGGAGCGCCTGGAGCGCGAGTACAACCTGGACCTGATCACCACGGCGCCGACGGTAATCTTCGAGCTGCTGCTCAAGACCGGCGAGACGATCTACGTCGATAACCCGTCGAAGCTGCCGGATCTGTCTTCCATCGAAGACATGCGCGAGCCGATCGTGCGCGCCAATATCCTTGTGCCGCAAGAGCACCTGGGCAACGTCATTACCCTGTGCATCGAAAAACGCGGTGTGCAGGTCGACATGCTGTTCCTCGGCTCCCAGGTACAAGTGACCTACGACCTGCCGATGAACGAAGTGGTGCTGGACTTCTTCGATCGCCTGAAATCCACCAGTCGCGGCTATGCTTCGCTGGACTACCATTTCGATCGTTACCAATCGGCTAGTCTGGTGAAACTGGACGTGCTGATCAACGGTGACAAGGTCGACGCCCTGGCGCTGATCGTGCACCGCGACAATTCGCACTACAAAGGTCGCCAGTTGACCGAGAAAATGAAGGAACTGATTCCGCGGCAGATGTTCGACGTGGCAATCCAGGCCGCCATTGGCGGGCAGATTGTGGCGCGGACAACCGTCAAGGCGCTCAGAAAGAACGTATTGGCCAAATGCTACGGTGGTGACGTCAGCCGTAAGAAGAAGCTGCTGGAAAAGCAAAAGGCCGGTAAAAAACGCATGAAGCAAGTCGGCAACGTGGAAATTCCACAGGAAGCCTTCCTTGCAGTGCTCAGGTTGGATAGTTAGGTCCTATGTCACTAAATTTCCCGCTGTTGCTGGTCATCGCCGTATTCGTCTGCGGTCTTTTGGCGTTGCTCGATCTGTTGTTCCTGGCGCCACGGCGCCGGTCTGCCATCAATGCCTATCAGGGCAGTGTGAGCCAGCTTGATGGCGCAGTGGTCGAGAAACTGAGCAAGGAACCGCTGCTGGTTGAATACGGCAAGTCGTTCTTCCCGGTGTTGTTCATCGTGCTGGTGCTGCGTTCGTTCCTGGTGGAACCGTTCCAGATTCCTTCCGGTTCGATGAAGCCAACCCTGGATGTCGGCGACTTCATCCTGGTGAGCAAGTTTTCCTACGGGATCCGCTTGCCGGTGATCGACAAGAAAGTCATCGAAGTCGGTGATCCACAGCGCGGCGATGTGATGGTGTTCCGCTACCCGAGCGACCCGAACGTCAACTACATCAAGCGTGTAGTTGGTTTGCCGGGCGACACGGTTCGCTACACCGCCGACAAGCGCCTGTTCGTCAACGGTCAATCGATTGCCGAGCAACTGGTCGGCGCCGAGCCGGGCACGCTGGGCAGCGCTGAGCTCTACAAGGAAAAACTCGGTGCGGCCGAGCACATGATCCGCAAGGAAATGAGCCGCTACCGCGCCATGCCGGACCATTCGTGGACCGTGCCGGCCGGGCACTACTTCATGATGGGCGATAACCGCGACAACTCGAACGACAGTCGCTACTGGGATGATCCAAGCATTCCCAAGGATCTGCTGGGCATGGTTCCCGACAAGAATATCGTCGGCAAGGCCTTCGCGGTCTGGATGAGCTGGCCGGAACCCAAACTCAGCCACCTGCCGAATTTCTCGCGGGTTGGCCTGATCAAGTAATCAGACACGGCGCTGTTGAACACAGCGCCGAATGCATTTCTGGAACCGGCACAATGGGCGCCAGACGCATGAAAACAATGATATTCAGGATGTTATTTTTGAACACAGCGTTAATTGTCCCAAGCCTGCGCCGCCTCACGGCGATGGCGGTGGAATCCAGCCACGAACTCAGCGTGGGTAAATCGTGAGCGTCTCCTTAAGCCGTCTAGAGCGTCAGCTCGGCTACACCTTCAAGGATCAGGAGCTGATGGTCCTGGCCCTGACTCACCGCAGCTTTGCCGGGCGTAACAACGAACGCCTGGAATTCCTCGGTGACGCCATCCTCAACTTCGTCGCTGGCGAGGCGCTGTTCGAGCGCTTCCCGCTGGCCCGCGAAGGCCAGTTGTCGCGTTTGCGCGCGCGCCTGGTCAAAGGTGAGACCCTGGCCGTTCTGGCCCGTGGTTTCGATTTGGGCGAATACCTGCGCCTGGGTTCGGGCGAGCTGAAAAGCGGCGGTTTCCGTCGCGAGTCGATTCTGGCCGATGCACTGGAAGCGCTGATCGGTGCGATCTACCTCGATGCCGGTATGGAAATGGCCCGTGAGCGTGTGCTCGCCTGGCTGGCCGGCGAGTTCGAAGGTTTGACGCTGGTCGACACCAACAAAGATCCAAAGACCCGCCTGCAAGAGTTCCTGCAGTCCCGGGGTTGTGAGCTGCCGCGTTACGAAGTGGTGGATATCCAGGGTGAGCCGCATTGCCGGACGTTCTTCGTCGAATGCGAAATCATCTTACTGAATGAAAAAAGCCGAGGTCAGGGTGTGAGTCGTCGTATTGCCGAACAGGTAGCGGCCGCCGCAGCACTGATTGCCCTGGGTGTGGAGAATGGCAATGACTGATACAAATGCAACTCGCTGTGGCTATGTTGCCATCGTCGGCCGTCCGAACGTGGGCAAGTCCACGCTGCTGAACCACATCCTGGGTCAGAAGCTGGCGATCACCTCGCGCAAACCGCAAACCACTCGTCACAACATGCTCGGCATCAAGACCGAGGGCGACGTGCAGGCGATCTACGTCGACACCCCTGGCATGCACAAGGGCGGCGAAAAGGCTCTGAACCGCTACATGAACAAGACCGCTTCGGCGGCGTTGAAAGACGTCGACGTGGTGATCTTCGTGGTCGACCGCACCAAATGGACCGAAGAGGACCAGATGGTTCTCGAGCGCGTCCAGTACGTGACCGGCCCGCTGATCGTAGCGCTGAACAAGACCGATCGCATCGAAGACAAAGCCGAGCTGATGCCGCACCTGAGCTGGTTGCAGGAACAGTTGCCGAATGCGCAGATCATCCCGATTTCCGCGCAGCACGGGCACAACCTCGATGCACTGGAACGCGTGATTGCCGAGCACCTGCCGGAAAACGATCACTTCTTCCCGGAAGACCAGATCACCGACCGCAGCAGCCGCTTCCTCGCCGCCGAGCTGGTGCGCGAGAAAATCATGCGCCAGATGGGCGCCGAGCTGCCGTACCAGATCACCGTCGAAATCGAAGAGTTCAAGCAGCAGGGCAAGACCCTGCATATCCATGCCTTGATCCTCGTCGAGCGTGACGGCCAGAAGAAAATCATCATTGGCGACAAGGGCGAGCGCATCAAGCGTATCGGCACCGAAGCGCGCAAGGACATGGAGCTGCTGTTCGACTCCAAGATCATGCTCAACCTGTGGGTCAAGGTTAAGGGCGGCTGGTCCGATGACGAGCGTGCGTTGCGTTCGTTGGGTTATGGCGACTTGTAACAAGGATTCAACGATCAAAAGATCGCAGCCTTCGGCAGCTCCTACGGGTGTACACAATACCCATGTAGGAGCTGCCGAAGGCTGCGATCTTTTTGTGTTTCCTGACCGGTAAATCTTCGCCATGTCGACTGCTCCGCCCATCGCCCAACCCGCCTACGTCCTGCACTCCCGCGCCTACCGTGAAAACAGTGCTCTGGTGGATTTCCTGACGCCGCAAGGCCGGCTGCGGGCGGTGTTGCGCAGTGCGCGGGGCAAGGCCGGGACGTTGGCGCGGCCATTCGTGCCGCTGGAAGTGGAGTTCCGGGGCAAGGGTGAGCTGAAGAATGTCGGGCGCATGGAAAGTGCCGGCGTTTCCACCTGGCTCAATGGCGAGGCGCTGTTCAGCGGTCTTTACCTCAATGAACTGCTGATTCGTCTGCTGCCCGCCGAAGATCCGCACCCCGCCGTGTTCGATCATTACGCCGCCACTTTGCTCGCCTTGGCCGAGGGCCGCGCGCTGGAGCCGTTGCTGCGTTCCTTCGAGTGGCGCCTGCTCGATGACCTCGGATACGGATTCTCACTGACCACGGATATCCACAGTGATGCCATCGCTCCCGACGGCCTCTATCGTTTGCAAGTGGATGCGGGGCTTGAACGTGTCTACCTGCTGCAACCCGGTCTGTTCAATGGCACTGAACTGCTGGCCATGGCCGAAGCCGACTGGAGCGCACCGGGTGCTCTATCGGCAGCCAAGCGTCTGATGCGCCAAGCTCTGGCTGTTCATCTGGGCGGTCGACCGCTGGTTTCCCGAGAGTTGTTTCGAAAGCCGTAAATTCCCCGTGTATGCTGTGCACCGAACTTTCTCTTCTTCTGGAGCGCTTTCCGTGACCACCAGCACCCGCATTCTTCTTGGCGTGAACATCGACCACGTTGCCACCCTGCGTCAGGCCCGGGGCACCCGTTACCCGGACCCGGTCAAGGCAGCACTGGACGCGGAAGAGGCGGGCGCTGACGGCATCACCGTGCACCTGCGCGAGGACCGCCGGCACATTCAGGAGCGCGATGTTCTGCTGCTCAAGGACGTGCTGCAAACCCGCATGAACTTCGAAATGGGTGTCACCGAAGAAATGATGCAGTTCGCCGAGCGCATCCGCCCGGCGCACATTTGCCTGGTGCCGGAAACCCGTCAGGAGCTGACCACCGAAGGTGGCCTGGACGTGGCGGGGCAGGAAGCGCGGATCAAGGCAGCGGTCGAGCGCCTGTCGAAGCTCGGCTCCGAGGTGTCGCTGTTCATCGATGCCGATGAGCGCCAGATCGAAGCCTCCCGCCGTGTCGGCGCGCCTGCCATCGAACTGCACACCGGGCGTTATGCCGATGCCGAGACGCCGACCGAAGTCGCCGAAGAACTCAAGCGTGTGGCCGATGGCGTGGCCTTCGGCCTGGCCCAGGGCCTGATCGTCAATGCCGGCCATGGCCTGCACTATCACAACGTTGAAGCCGTGGCGGCGATCAAGGGCATCAACGAGCTGAACATCGGCCATGCGCTGGTGGCCCATGCGCTGTTCGTTGGCTTCAAGTCGGCTGTTTCGGAGATGAAGGCGCTGATTCTGGCGGCGGCTGCCAAGGCATAAGATCAAAAGATCGCAGCCTATGGCAGCTCCTACATGGGAATGCGTTTCCCTGTAGGAGCTGCCGCAGGCTGCGATCTTTTGCTTTATAGCGGAGCAGGCTCTTGCGCCGGCTTGGTCTTGTCGATCCCCGGAACAAGCAGTTTGCCCTCGGCGACCTGGTCGCCTTCAAGCTGCGGCTGCGTGACCCAGGTCAGGATGTCGTAGTAGCGACGGATGTTCGCCACGAAATGCACCGGTTCGCCGCCACGGGCGTAGCCGTAACGGGTTTTGCTGTACCACTTCTTTTCCGACAGGCGCGGCAGGATCTTCTTCACATCCAGCCATTTGTCCGGGTTCAGCCCTTCCTTGGCCGCCAGTTTGCGTGCGTCATCCAGGTGGCCGCTGCCGATGTTGTAGGCCGCCAGAGCAAACCAGGTACGGTCCGGTTCCTGAATCGAACCGTCGAGCTGGTCTTTCATGTAGGCCAGGTACTTGGCGCCGCCCATGATGCTCTGCCTGGGGTCCAGGCGGTTGGACACGCCCATGGCTTGCGCGGTGTTCTGGGTCAGCATCATCAGGCCGCGCACGCCGGTCTTGGACGTGACGGCCGGTTGCCACAACGACTCCTGGTATCCGATGGCCGCCAGCAGGCGCCAGTCGACTTTCTCTTTCTTGGCGTACGACTTGAAGTGCTGTTCGTACTTGGGCAGGCGTTGCTGCAAGTGTTGGGCAAACGTGGTGGCGCCCATGTAGCCGAGAACGTCGACATGCCCGTAGTAACGATCCTTGAGGCGTTGCAGGGTGCCGTTTTTCTTGACCTCGTCGAGGTACTCGTTGATTTCGTTGAGCAGGCTGTTGTCGTCGCCCGGCGCGACGGCCCAGCTCTGGTTGCTGGCGTCACCAAGGTCGAAGGCGACACGGATGTTGGTGAAGTACACCTGGTTCATCGCTACTTCGTTGGAGTCGACCAGGGTCAGGTCGATCTGTCCTTCGTCCACCATGCGCAGGAGATCGACGACCTCGACTGCGTCAGACTCTTCGTATTCGATGCCGGGAAATTTCTGTTTCAGCTGCGCCAGTTGTTCGGCGTGGGTGCTGCCCTTGAGCACCATGATCTTCTTGCCCACCAGATCCTTTGCGTCGGTCGGCCGTGACTGGCCGTTGCGGTAGATGATCTGCGGGGTGACTTCCAGATAGGAGTGCGAGAAGCGCACCTGCTTCTTGCGTTCTTCGCTGCTGACCAGGCCGGCAGCCGCCAGTACCGGGCCATTGGGCTTGCCGACCTGGTTGAACAGGTCATCGAGGTTGTCGGCCGTCTCGATCTTGAGCTCGACCCCCAGATCGTCGGCGAAGCGCTTCACCAGCTCGTATTCGAAGCCGGTTTCACCGTTGCGATCCTGAAAGTAGGTGGCGGGGCTGTTTCGGGTAACCACCCGCAGCACACCATCCTCCTTTACGCGCTCGAGCGTGTTGGGTTTATCAACACAGCCACCGAGCATCAGGAAGAGTCCGGTTGCGATCAGCCATTTGGCGTACCGCGGACGCAAAGCCGTTGGGAAAAACATCTGCGCAGTATACGCAAAGGACCACGGGCGCCATATCTCGACAGTGAGGGGGTTGTCTGCTAGAGATCACAAAAACGGCTGAAACCCCCCAGAAATGGGCCTTGCCTGCATTTTTTCGCAGTAAAAATAAGCTGTTGTCACACACCCGGTTAACCTGACTTTAGAGGCAGAAACACAGATCGAGACCCGAGTGCAACCGTGCGTAGCGTTTCGGGTGCTGTCGCGGGCTGTTTAGGCTAGAATGCACGGCCTCAAAGCACACCCCTTCCCGAGGCTGTCCCGAAGATGTTGATCCTGCGCGGCGCTCCTGCCCTTTCTGCCTTTCGCCACAGCAAACTCCTTGAGCAACTGAGCCAGAAGGTTCCGGCTGTCAGTGGCCTGTATGCTGAATTCGCTCACTTCGCCGAAGTTACCGGCGTCCTGACCGGCGACGAACAGCAGGTGCTTGCGCGCCTTCTGAAGTACGGTCCAAGCGTTCCGGTACAAGAACCGACCGGTCGTCTGTTTCTGGTGCTGCCGCGTTTTGGCACCATCTCGCCATGGTCGAGCAAGGCCAGCGACATCGCTCGCAACTGTGGCCTGGCGAAAATCCAGCGCCTGGAGCGCGGCATCGCGTTCTATGTGGCCGGCCAGTTCAGCGACGCTGAAGCTCGGTTGATCGCCGACGGTCTGCACGACCGCATGACCCAGATCGTCCTGGGCAACCTCGAACAGGCCGCCGGTCTGTTCAGCCACGCCGAACCGAAACCCCTGACCGCCATCGACGTGCTGGGTGGCGGCCGCGCCGCGCTGGAAAAAGCCAACACCGAGCTGGGCCTGGCCCTGGCCGAAGACGAGATCGACTATCTGGTCAATGCCTTCGTCGGCTTGAAGCGCAACCCGCACGACATCGAACTGATGATGTTCGCCCAGGCGAACTCCGAGCACTGCCGTCACAAGATCTTCAACGCCAGTTGGGACATCGATGGCCAGAGCCAGGAAAAAAGCCTGTTCGGCATGATCAAGAACACCTACGTGATGCACAGCGAAGGTGTCCTGTCTGCTTATAAGGACAACGCTTCGGTGATCGTCGGCTCCGTGGCCGGTCGTTTCTTCCCGGACCCTGAGACCCGCCAGTACGGCGCGGTGCAGGAGCCGGTGCACATCCTGATGAAGGTTGAAACCCACAACCACCCGACCGCGATTGCCCCGTTCCCGGGCGCATCCACCGGTTCCGGCGGCGAGATCCGCGACGAAGGCGCGACCGGCCGTGGCGCCAAGCCAAAGGCTGGCCTGACCGGCTTCACCGTGTCCAACCTGCAGATCCCGGGCTTCGAACAGCCGTGGGAAGTGCCGTACGGCAAGCCTGAGCGCATCGTTACCGCGCTGGACATCATGATCGAAGGCCCGCTGGGCGGCGCTGCGTTCAACAACGAATTCGGTCGTCCGGCCCTGACCGGCTACTTCCGTACCTTCGAACAATCGATCACCACCCCGCACGGCGACGAAGTTCGTGGTTACCACAAGCCGATCATGCTGGCTGGCGGTATGGGCAACATCCGTGAAGAACACGTCAAGAAAGGCGAGATCCTGGTCGGCTCCAAGCTGATCGTGCTCGGCGGCCCGGCGATGCTGATCGGCCTGGGCGGCGGCGCGGCTTCCTCCATGGCCACCGGCACCAGCTCGGCAGACCTGGACTTCGCTTCGGTACAGCGCGAAAACCCGGAAATGGAACGTCGCTGCCAGGAAGTCATCGACCGTTGCTGGCAACTGGGCGACAAGAACCCGATCAGCTTCATCCACGACGTGGGTGCGGGCGGTCTGTCCAACGCCTTCCCGGAGCTGGTCAACGACGGTGACCGTGGTGGCCGTTTCGAACTGCGCAACATTCCAAACGACGAGCCGGGCATGGCCCCGCACGAAATCTGGTCCAACGAATCCCAGGAACGTTACGTCCTGGCCGTCGGCCCGGCTGACTTCGAGCGCTTCAAGGCGATCTGCGAACGTGAGCGTTGCCCGTTTGCCGTAGTCGGCGAAGCCACTGCCGAACCGCAGCTGACCGTCACCGACAGCCACTTCGGCAACAGCCCGGTGGACATGCCGCTGGAAGTGTTGCTGGGCAAAGCCCCGCGCATGCACCGTTCGGTGGTTCGTGAAAACGAACTGGGCGATGATTTCGATCCGTCGACCCTCGACATCGCCAACTGCGTCGAGCGCGTCCTGCATCACCCGGCCGTGGCGAGCAAGAGCTTCCTGATCACCATCGGCGACCGCACCATCACCGGCCTCGTGGCCCGTGACCAGATGGTCGGCCCGTGGCAGGTGCCGGTGGCCGACGTTGCCGTCACCGCCACCAGCTTCGACGTCTACACCGGTGAAGCCATGGCCATGGGCGAGCGTACTCCGCTGGCACTGCTGGACGCTCCGGCGTCGGGCCGCATGGCCATCGGCGAAACCCTGACCAACATCGCCGCTTCGCGCATCGGCAAGATCTCCGACATCAAGTTGTCGGCGAACTGGATGTCCGCTGCCGGTCACCCGGGTGAAGATGCACGCCTGTACGACACCGTGAAAGCGGTCGGCATGGAGCTGTGCCCTGAGCTGGGCATCACCATTCCGGTGGGCAAGGACTCGATGTCCATGGCCACGCGCTGGAACGATGAAGGCGTGGACAAGTCCGTGACTTCGCCGATGTCCCTGATCGTGACCGGTTTCGCGCCAGTGACTGACATCCGTCAGACCCTGACTCCGCAACTGCGCATGGACAAGGGCACCACCGACCTGATCCTGATCGACCTGGGTCGTGGCCAGAACCGCATGGGCGCCTCGATCCTCGCGCAGGTTCACGGCAAGCTCGGCAAGCAGGCTCCGGACGTCGATGACGCCGAAGACCTGAAAGCCTTCTTCGCCGTGATCCAGGGCCTCAACGCCGACGGCCACCTGCTGGCTTACCACGACCGTTCCGACGGTGGTCTGCTGACCAGCGTTGTCGAGATGGCGTTCGCCGGTCACTGCGGCCTGAGCCTGAACCTCGACGGTCTGGCAGAAACCTCCGCCGACATCGCCGCCATCCTGTTCAACGAAGAACTGGGCGCCGTGATCCAGGTTCGCCAGGACGCTACGCCGGACATCCTTGCGCAGTTCAGCGCTGCCGGCCTGGGTGACTGCGTGTCGGTGATCGGTCAGCCGATGAACAACGGCGAGATCAGCATCACCTTCAACGGCGAAACCGTGTTCGAAGGCCAGCGTCGTCTGCTGCAGCGTCAGTGGGCCGAGACCAGCTACCAGATCCAGCGTCTGCGCGACAACGCCGACTGCGCCGAGCAAGAGTTCGACGTGCTGCTGGAAGAAGACAACCCGGGCCTGAGCGTCAAGCTGAGCTACGACATCAACCAGGACATCGCCGCGCCTTACATCAAGAAAGGCATTCGCCCACAGGTTGCCGTACTGCGTGAGCAGGGCGTCAACGGTCAGGTGGAAATGGCGGCGGCGTTCGACCGCGCCGGTTTCAACGCGATCGACGTGCACATGAGCGACATTCTGGCCGGCCGTGTCGACCTGAACGAGTTCAAGGGCATGGTCGCTTGCGGTGGCTTCTCGTACGGCGACGTACTGGGTGCCGGTGAAGGCTGGGCGAAATCCGCGCTGTTCAACAGCCGTGCCCGCGATGCGTTCCAGGGCTTCTTCGAACGCAACGACAGCTTCACCCTCGGCGTGTGCAACGGTTGCCAGATGATGTCCAACCTGCACGAGCTGATCCCGGGCAGCGAGTTCTGGCCGCACTTCGTGCGCAACCGTTCCGAGCAGTTCGAAGCCCGTGTTGCCATGGTGCAGATCCAGGAGTCGAACTCGATCTTCCTGCAAGGCATGGCCGGTTCGCGTATGCCGATCGCCATCGCCCACGGCGAAGGTCATGCCGAGTTCGCCAGCGAAGAAGCACTGCTGGAAGCCGATCTGTCGGGTTGTGTGGCGATGCGTTTCGTCGACAACCACGGCAAGGTCACCGAAAGCTACCCGGCCAACCCGAACGGCTCGCCGCGCGGGATCACCGGCCTGACCAGCCGCGACGGTCGCGTGACCATCATGATGCCGCACCCGGAGCGTGTATTCCGTGCCGTGCAGAACTCGTGGCGTTCGGATGACTGGAACGAAGATGCACCGCTGATGCGCATGTTCCGTAATGCTCGCGTCTGGGTGAACTAAGAACGGGTGAACTAAGCGCCGTGTACAAGCTCAGCTTTTTTGTTCCAACCAGTCATGTCGAAGACGTGAAGAGCGCCGTATTCGCCGCCGGTGGCGGACGGATCGGTGCTTACGATCACTGCGCATGGCAGGTGTTGGGCCTGGGTCAGTTTCGTCCACTGGACGGCAGCCAGCCGTTCATTGGGCAAGCGGGGCAGGTCGAACAGGTCGAGGAATGGAAGGTCGAGTTGGTGGTGGCGGATGAGTTGATTCGCGCGGTGGTGGCGGCTTTGAAACAGAGTCATCCCTACGAGACGCCGGCTTATGAAGTGTGGCGGTTGGAGGATTTCTGATCTTCCTGGCTGCTGAAATGAGAAACCCGCTGAAAGAGATTTCAGCGGGTTTTTTGTTGGGCGTGATAATAGGTGACTGGCGCCGATTACGGCGCTGGCGTCAGGGGAACGTCTGCCTTGAGTGCTTCGATCAGCATGTTTTGGTACTCGAAGTGTCGTGTCGACATGTCCCAGCGGTCGATAAAGAACAATCCGTTATCGTCCACCTGAATCGGTGTGGAAACAATTTCACCGCTGCGGGAGCGGTGCAACAGGTTGGTCTCGACAGCCGAGGGGCGTTCGATCAGGAAGTGCCCCGCCTGGCGTAATCTTGACCTGTCGACAGGTGCAAAGGGCGCGGGAACTCGTTGCCGGGCGTTGCTGACTTCCAGTTTGAAGTCACTGCGTATCGCCCTCCAGCCAGGCCCCGTGAGATCGGTTTCCCAGTACCCGAGGTGAATGCCTCTGGACAGTGACGGCGCGCAATCCCTGACATGCAGGCTGACCGTGCCCAGGATTTCGGCCAGTCCCGATACGCCTTGGTAGTTATTGGTGTGGGCGCTGCCGATGAAGGCAATCCACTTATGGGGGCCGTGTGCCGCCTGGTCGGCCAGGATGACCCGGGAAGCGAAGTAGTTGAACATCTGGTTGCGGGCTTTTTCCGGATCAGGCAAGCCCTTGAGGTGATAGCTGGCGGTACAGTCCAGCGCCCTGATGCGGATGCCATATTTGTTGGCGGCCTGGATGACTTCCGAGTAGTTGTCAGAGCCATTGTAGAACGGCATATGTCCCCGATCCTGGGCTTTCAGGTAGGCCTTGAGGTTGTCGGGAAACCGCTGGGTTAGATGGAACACCTCCAGTTCAGCCTGGTGCAGGTCGGTGAGCAGGTGTTCGACGTAGAGCGTCTTGTAGCCCTGCTGCTTCAACTGCTTCATCTGCTTTATCAGAAATGCCTTGCTCGACTCTGCCGAGTGAGCCTCGCCAATCACCAACCCCGGCAGGCGGCTTTCGCTGATTTGTTTCAGGAACGACTCGGGCGTGGTGCTGGTGCTGATCGTTGGCAACGTTGGCCTGGCAGGCGGAACATAGTCGGCAAAGAAGCTCTTGGCATTGGTATTCAAGTTTCTGCGTAGCTTGATGAATTCAGAGAACGCTTCAGTTCGCGTTGGCTGGGACGGTGCGTAGCGAGAGTCCAGGCCGCGCGGTTGGTCGCTCATGCGGGCGATCTCATCTCTTAGCGACGGTGCAATATCGAAGTCGTTGAAATGGCCAGTGCTGACGACGGATGTAGAGGCAGCCGCCGAGATGGGTTCGGGTGTCTTGTACGGTGTTTGCAGGGTCATGTGGTAGTCACCTTTGGCGAGTGCATCACCTGGTATCTTGCCGGGGGTGTCTGACCAGATGCCCACCGATTGATTCAAGCCGACGTCTTCGATGCGCAGCGCAACCGCATTGGTCAAGTCAGCCAGGCCAGGTGTCCCGTTGTATGTGGTCATGCGCGAGCGATCGACCAGGGCGATCCAGCGTTCGTGCGGTGCATCGGCCATGTCGGCTTCAATGACTTTGTGCGAGTAGTAGTTTCTCAGGCTGTTGGGCTGGGGCGTGGTCGGCGAGCTATCGCCCATGAGCAGGACATCGTCCAGTCGATAGGAGGTCGAGGCGTCCAGCGCCTTGATTTGCACGCCTTTTTCCCTGGCCTTGCGTACGAGGGCCAAGTAAGAGTACTCGGCGTCTTTTGCGATGCCGAAGGACCGGTCTATGGCCTTCAAATGTTCTTTGATGTGCCGCCATGATTTCCCTTGGTTGAACTTTTCAAGCTTGAGCTTGAAAACATCCCCTGGCAGGAACTCCACATACAGGCGCTTGAAACCTTGCTTGACCAGGGCATCCATGTTGGTAATCAGTGCCTGCTTGCTGGCGATGGAGCCTGGCACGGCACCGATGACCAGGTTCCTGTTGCCGGCAAAGGCATCGTTGACGACCAGTCGGGCCAGCGGGGTGCTGGCATCTACGGCAGGCACGCTGGCGCGAGCGGGCAGCGTGTCGAGGTAGAGGAAGAAGTTGTCCGCGTCCTTGGTCAGGCGTTCGACCTGCTGCAGGTAAACCGTGCGTAACGAACGCAGTTCATTGGCGGCACTGCCCAGCACAGTGGCGACTAAACCTTGGTCAATATCGGCTGCCTGGCTGATCATGAG
Source organism: Pseudomonas sp. P1_C12 (assembly GCF_056406435.1). Lineage (NCBI taxonomy): Bacteria > Pseudomonadati > Pseudomonadota > Gammaproteobacteria > Pseudomonadales > Pseudomonadaceae > Pseudomonas > Pseudomonas sp. P1_C12. The sequence goes on from NZ_JBFUAE010000005.1 coordinate 370,402, forward strand.
CGCCCGTATCTGCGGGTCCATGACCGGCTCAAGCCTGCTCCAGTACTTCTGTGGCATCCCATAGTCTTTTGACGGTCCGGGAGTTTCAGGCACTGTTTCATATTTCGGCGCGCCGCCGGAAACTCCGGTGCGGGTCCAGATGCCCTCGGCGTTCGGTGCGGCCAGGCGCGTGGTCGAGACCCATTTGCCGCTGACCGGGTCATGGCGATACAGCAAGTAGCGACCGATCACATCCGGGGTCTTCGGCGCCCAGAGCACCTCGCCGTTGAACAACACAGGCTGCATGCCTGCAGGTGCCGGGGGGGCGGTTTCCAGCTGGCTGATCAGCTTCATCGCCCGGCCTTGCTCGGTGCTGGCAACTGCCAGGCGCACGGATTTGCCGATGGGTTTGAACGAGTGCAGGACCGGACGCAGGTCGGTGAAGAGGGCGCCGGCGCTGTTGAACAGATACCCGGCGAAGTGCTCAAGGGCGGCCGAGGTGTCGCCCTGGTTGTACGCATGCAGGGCGAGCATGCCGTCCTTGAAGGCCAGTAGCAGGCCAACACTCAGACTCAGAGCCGGGAAAGGCGCAGTGGCGATGGCGGCCACGAACTCCACGCACGTCCAGAGCATGCTGGTGATCATCTGAGTGCGGTTAGTGGTGGTGGCGGTCACTTCGTCGATCTTGCGTTGCAGCTTCATGTTGTACAGCAAACGGCGCAGGTCAAGCACCGGAGGCAGTGCCCGGGTCGAGTCGTAACGTGGGGGGCTGGGGGTGGTTTTATCCAGGTCCTCAGGCAGCCCTTGTTTGGCGGCCTCCAGAAATGCCTGGATCCGGCCCCGGGATTGAACATCGACACGCAGGGTGAGGTAGCGGATGAAGTCGGGGAGTTTTTTCAGCAGGTAATTGAACTGCCTGGCCTCGCGAAAGGTGATGCCGTCGGGGGCATGGGGCGTATAGAGCAGCACCGGGTTGTCAGCGTGGCTGAACAGGTAGGTGTCGATGACCCATTCGCCGTCGACCAGCAGGCGATGGATGGCGTAGTTGCCGCGAGTCTCCAGCGACGTGTCGCCCATACTGGCGATGCAGCGCTCAAGCCATTGCAGGTCAACTCCGGCGATGTGTCCTTGCAGGCGACACTCCAATGCGGCACTGAGCATCTGTCGTTGAGTAATAGCCAGCACCGCATTGCGCCTGAAAGTAAACGCCGGGCTGCCCGGGTCCAGCAACTCGGCCTTGACCTTGTCGACGTAGCGCTGGCCAATCCAGACGCCGGTGACCGAGCGCGCGACGGCTTCTGGATTGGCGTTCAGGGTGCTCAGGTCAACGCCTTGCGGGCCCCTGTACCTTGCCGAGCGGGAGAATTTTTCGTCGAGAAAACCGACGCCATCGGCGTAGCCATCACGGTAGAGCTGGGTATACGTCATGGGCGCCGGTGTCCGGGTGCCGAGTGCGGAGGGTGAATAGGCCCATACGGTGTCCGGGTCGACATCGTTTTGACGGCGACCCAGCAGTTGATTCAAGCGCTCCCTGGCCTTTTCATGCAGGTAGGCATCGAAGCTTTGGACGCGGGCTTCGGACTGTGGATGGTCGTTGTAGATCTGCAAGCTGCCTTCTGCATCCCCGGCCAGGGTCGAGAGTCTTCGCCTGACATCAATGGTGGCTGAGCGATACCAACTCGGCGTATTGAATTCGTAGTTATCGATACGTGTGGCGAGTACATGATCAGCCATCGATTTCAGGCTCTGGCGATAGTTGCCAGCGTTGAACGTGATCTTGTTGTAATCCTGGGCGTGAAACTTCAGGCTCAGACCGCTCAAGAGGTGCTTCATCGAGTTGCGAAGGCGCAGTGGTACCTGGCGGATCAAGTAGTCGGTCATGGTGCCGGGTGGGGCCTTGAGGCCGTTGTCCAGGGTCCAGCCGAGGATGTGTTGCTGGCACGCAAGCTCGCTGTCGAACACCTGGAACTGGTGCTCTTGTGGTGCCTCGGGGGTGCAGAGCAGTACGCGGTTGATCGTCCCGTCAGTATCGCTCTGGCGCAACACCCAGAGGTCCTGAAGTTGCGCGCCGTGCAGCGATAGGACGCTGGCGCCCTGGGTGGCTGCGCTCAGTTGCGCATCGGTACCCTGGCGCAGGCGCTGGATCGCCTGGTAGTCGTCTTCGCGAATGTGGCCTTGCAGGAAGGCGGTGTAGGCCAGGGCGTTGATCCGCTGGTCGAGCATCTGCTCGATGGCGCTGCTGAACTCGGGCCGGGCGTGCAGTTCTCGTTGCACCTGTGCAAAGTCGAACCGAGGTTGCAGGGTCATCAACTGTTGCACGATCCACGCTGGGGTCAGGTCTTGGTACGCATCGGGCAAGGGCGCTCCGTTATACGTAAAGGTGGTCTTCGTCAGAAAGTCGCAGCCAGGCAGTTCGTCGCCGGTATGCAGGCCCCGCAAGGCCAGGTCGATCAGGTTGCGATTGTGTTCATAGTGGCCGACGCTGGGCACAAGCCGTTGGGTTTTGACCTGTAGGTGCTCCGGGTTCAGGTCGTGAATCTCCAGGTCATCGCTCAACCGCTCCAGCCATTGAAAACGGGCCAGGGCTTGGGGGTTCGCGGCGGGGCCCAACAGATCGAGCAGGTGTTGGCGTGCCTGGTTGTAACTGGCCAGATGTTCAGCCAGCGTGGCCCGGTGTGCCTCGCTGGCGCTGCGATACCAATCGGGTGCGCTGTAGCGCAGCAACCGTTCGAGCAGGCGTTGGGCGCGCAGTTCCAGACGGGCACCGAGGTCGGGCAGGGCGCTGCGGATCGCGCGGTCGAGGGCCGCGATCAATTGGGCAGGGTCGTGCTGCGGGTTGTCCACCAGGCTCAGGGCCCGGTCGATATCCTGGGTGCGCTTGGCGATCAGTGCACCGACGGTGTGTTCGAACAACGGCTGGTCGTCGATGGGTGATAGTTCCAGGGGCCAGATTCCGGCGGGGCTCAAGGCGTGGTAGCGCGTGGGCAACCTGTCGATGAACTCACTGCGCCCGCTGGCGTGCTCCATGTTTTGCCGCAAGTGGGTGTTGAGTTCGGCCAGGGTGTTGAACGATTCGATCCCTCGCGCAGGTGTGAACAGCAAGACTTGGCCGACGTCCTGCGCGCTCATCAGGTCGTTGACTACAACGCTGTTTTTTTCTGTGGCGACAAAGGCACCGGCCAGCTCGACCTGTTGCGCCTGGTAACTGAACTGCAAGGCGTACAGGCCTGGACGCAAGCTTGGGGGCAGCGCCACGCTTTCGAGCATCGTGCCTTCTTGTGGGTGCAGCAGGCGATCCTGGACGCCGAGCCTGGCCTCATGCTCCAGGGCGGTGAACCCGGCTTCGAAGGTCATGTAGGATTTGAGTGACCTGCCATCGATCTGCCCACGCAGGTCCATGTCCATCAGATGCGTGTTCAAGGTGCTCTTGAGAGTGGTGAGCAGAGTCTGGCCTTCCGAGGTTTTCAGGTCGTTGTTGGCTAATCCTTGATAGTGGGTTTTGGCCTTGCTCAGGAACTGTTCCCGGTAGCGCTTGAGGATGCCGTCCAGGCGTTCCAGGTAGCGTTGTTCGGCTGTGGGTTTATGGTCGGGCAGCAGTGGGGTTTGGGCGTTGAGCAGGTGATGGCCGATTTGGTTGAGGTAGCCTTTGATTTCTTCAAAAGACGGTGGGGGGGTGGGTGTGCTCATGGAAACGGTCTCAGTCGGTAGAAAGAGCCGGCAGCATGGCGAGGAAGAGGGAGGAGGTGGTGGTACATATGTATGCCACGATTTGGCGGGAGTATCGCGATACATGCTGGGAGCCTGCTCGCGATAACGGCCTGTCAATCACAGACTCGGGGTTGGTTTGAAGTGGTATTAGAGGTGGGGATTTTGAAGGCAAGGATCGCAGCCTGCGGCAGCTCCTACGGGATTGGTATCAACTCCGTAGGAGCTGCCGCAGGCTGCGATCTTTTTAATTTATTTTTTCGGGCGACCAACGGTCGTGGGGGATTACGGGCGGATTTCGATCATCGTGCCGTCGGGCACCAGGTTCCAGACTTCGCGCATGTCCATGTTGCGCATGGCGATGCAGCCGTCAGTCCAGTCCAGGGTGTGGAACAGGTCTTCCGGGGTGTCTTCGCTGTCCGGGGTGCCGTGGATCATGATCATGCCGCCGGGCTCGACGCCTTCACGACGGGCGCGGGCCGAGTCGCTGATGTTCGGGTAGGAAACGTGCATCGCCAGGTTGAAGCGGTCGCTGACCTTGCGCCAGTCGACCCAGTAGAAACCTTCCGGGGTGCGCTTGTCGCCTTCCATCAGCTTGGGCCCCTTGGGACGCTTGCCCAGGGAAATGCGATAGGTCTTGAGCGGCTTGCCGTCATTGATCAATTGCAATTGATGGGAAGACTTGAGAATCAGGATCTTCTCGATGACCTTGCCGTCCAGGGTTTCCACGGCAGAAGCCTGGGACACCGTGACAAACGACAAACAGAACAGGGCAAGCAACCAGCGCATTGAAACGATTCCCCAGGAGGTGTCGCGACTATTTATGTATAGAAGTTTTTGCAGGAGCTGCCGCAGGCTCGTGCCGCGTTCGGGCGATCTTTCGGTGCCTTTGTGTGATGCCGAGATGACATCAGATAATGGCAGGCTGAGCAAGTGGCGGGATCGATTCAGACCGAACGGGATAGACCTCGGTCCGCCGGTCAGCGAAGAAGCATTCTAAGGTACGACCCACCGTGCGGAAAGCCAGCTCATCCCATGGAATGTCCGCTTCGTCGAATAGTTGCACTTCCAGGCTCTCGGGGCCGGCAGAGAAGTCCAGGTCCGCCAGTTCGGCCCGGAAGAACACATGCACCTGGCTGATGTGTGGCACGTCGATCAGGGTATAGATGCTCAGGTTGCGCACCCGGGCGCAGGCTTCCTCGGCAGTTTCGCGAATGGCGGCCTGTTCGATGGTTTCGCCGTTCTCCATGAAACCGGCGGGCAGGGTCCAGTAGCCGCGACGTGGCTCGATGGCCCGTCGGCACAGCAACACCCGGGTGCCCCAGGTCGCCACGCAGCCGGCGACGATGTTGGGGTTCTGGTAGTGAATGGCCTGACAGCTGTCGCAGACAAAACGCAGGCGCGAATCGCCTTCGGGAATGCGCTGGGTCACCGGGTTACCGCACTGGCTGCAAAATTTCATGCTGGGGTTCCTGAATGCTGCGCCTATCTTGGCGTGCGGCAGTGTCTGTCGGCAAGTTGTCGTTTCGCGACATGGGGCTGCTGCGGGGGTTGGGCGACCGCAGCGATTGGTGCATGATGCCGGGTAGGGCACAGATCGAGAACACTCATGCTGGACGAGCTACTGCATCGGGTTAGTAACCACACACCACGCACACTGGAGACCGACCGTCGTTTTCCCGAGGCCGCGGTGCTGGTGCCCATCACCCGCAGTGACGAGCCTGAGCTGGTGTTGACCCTGCGTGCCAGCGGCCTGTCGACCCATGGCGGCGAAGTTGCCTTTCCCGGCGGGCGTCGTGACCCTGAAGACCCGGACCTGATTTTCACCGCCCTGCGTGAAGCCGAAGAAGAGATCGGCCTGCCGCCGGGGCTGGTCGAGGTGATCGGCCCGCTCAGCCCGCTGATCAGCCTGCATGGCATCCAGGTCACGCCCTATGTCGGGGTGATCCCGGATTTTGTCGAATACCGGGCCAACGATGCCGAGATTGCCGCGGTGTTCAGCGTGCCCCTGGAGTTCTTCCGCAAAGACCCCCGCGAACATACCCATCGCATCGATTATCAGGGCCACAGCTGGTACGTGCCGAGCTATCGCTATGGTGAATACAAGATCTGGGGGCTGACGGCGATCATGATCGTCGAGTTGATCAACCTGCTGTATGACGCCAAAATCAGCCTGCATCAGCCTCCCAATAGCTTTATCAATACCTGAAGTCATCGTTCGAATGGCCAAAAAGCCCGCCTGAGCCTTGAGGAAACACAGATGAAATACCGCCTGGGCGACGCCCGCGTCGAAACCCATCCACAGAGCTGGGTCGCACCCAATGCCGTGCTGGTGGGCAAGGTCAAGCTGGAAGAGGGCGCCAACGTCTGGTTCAACGCCGTATTGCGTGGCGACAACGAGTTGATCCTGATCGGCAAGAACAGCAACGTCCAGGACGGCACCGTGATGCACACCGACATGGGCTACCCGCTGACCATCGGCACTGGCGTGACCATCGGCCATAACGCCATGCTCCACGGCTGCACCGTCGGCGACTACAGCCTGATCGGGATCAACGCGGTGATTCTCAATGGCGCGAAGATCGGCAAGAACTGCATCATCGGCGCCAACTCGCTGATCGGCGAAGGCAAGGAGATCCCCGATGGGTCGCTGGTCATGGGCTCACCGGGCAAGGTGGTGCGCGAACTGACCGAGCCGCAAATCAGGATGCTGGAGGCCAGCGCTGCTCACTACGTGCACAACTCGCAGCGTTATGCCCGCGATCTGGCCGAGCAGGAACAATGACCGCCACCGAACGCCCGGTGGCATCGCCCTGCGTGAGCATTTGTGCGCTGGACGACGATGATATCTGCACCGGTTGCCAACGCACGGTGGAGGAGATTACCCGCTGGAGCCGCATGGACAACGACGAGCGGCGCAAGGTGCTGGGGTTGTGTCATGAGCGGGCCAAGGCCAGCGGGCTTGTCTGGATGATCGGCAAGACACCTGGTCGATAATTGAAGATCAAAGGATCGCAGCCTGCGGCAGCTCCTACAGGGGATCGCATTCCAATGTAGGAGCTGCCGCAGGCTGCGATCTTTTGATTTTGCGTTTGGCTGAAGTAACCTGTGCGCCAATCTGACAGGTGCCCCCATGCTCTTCCTGATCGCCTACATCAGCAGCGTCGTGCTGATCAACTATGCCTTTTCCACCGCACCGGACCTGGACATCATCTGGTCGGCCTGGGGCGGGCTGGTGTTTGTGTTGCGCGACATGGTGCAAGCCCGTTTCGGGCATGGCGCCCTCGTGGCGATGCTGGCGGCACTGGTGTTGTCCTATGTCACCTCTGATCCGTCCATCGCTCTGGCCAGCGCCACGGCCTTCGCGGTTTCCGAGTGCATCGACTGGCTGGTGTTCAGCATCACCAAACGTGCGCTGCATGATCGCCTGTGGATAAGTTCGGCCCTGAGTATTCCCCTCGATACCTTTATCTTTTTCGGCATGATCGATGCCCTGACGCCGGGGGTGATCCTCACCGCCCTGGGTTCGAAGTTCGCCGGGGTCACCGCCGTGTGGCTGATCATGGCCTGGCGCCTGCGCAAACAGGCTGTCGTCAGCTGAAGTTCATGTAAAATGCCGCGCTTTCTCCCCATGGGAAGCGCGCTTCCCTCGATGATCCGCTCCTTGAGGACTTTCAGATGACCCGTATCGGAACTCCATTGTCGCCCACCGCGACCCGCGTATTGATGTGTGGCTGTGGCGAGTTGGGCAAGGAAGTGGTGATCGAGCTGCAACGCCTGGGCGTTGAAGTGATTGCCGTGGACCGCTACGCCAATGCGCCGGCCATGCAGGTGGCGCACCGTAGCCACGTGATCAACATGCTCGATGGTGCTGCCTTGCGCGCCGTGATCGAAGCCGAGAAGCCGCACTTCATCGTGCCGGAAATCGAAGCCATCGCCACCGCTACCCTGGTGGAACTGGAGGCCGAAGGTTTCAACGTGATCCCGACTGCCCGCGCCGCGCAATTGACCATGAACCGCGAAGGCATCCGTCGCCTGGCCGCTGAAGAACTGGACCTGCCAACCTCGCCGTACCATTTCGCCGACACCTTCGAGGACTACAGCAATGCCGTCGAAGACCTCGGTTTTCCGTGTGTGGTCAAGCCGGTCATGAGTTCCTCGGGCAAGGGCCAGAGCCTGTTGCGCAGCGTCGATGACGTGCAGAAAGCCTGGGACTACGCCCAGGAAGGTGGCCGTGCCGGTAAAGGTCGGGTGATCATCGAAGGCTTCATCGATTTCGACTACGAAATCACCCTGCTGACCGTGCGCCACGTCGGCGGCACCACCTTCTGCGCGCCGGTCGGCCACCGTCAGGAGAAGGGCGACTATCAGGAGTCCTGGCAGCCGCAAGCCATGAGCCCGATTGCCCTGGCTGAATCCGAACGTGTCGCCAAAGCTGTGACCGAAGCCCTGGGTGGCCGTGGTCTGTTCGGTGTCGAGCTGTTCATAAAAGGTGATCAGGTGTGGTTCAGCGAAGTCTCGCCGCGCCCGCACGACACCGGCCTGGTCACCCTGATCTCCCAGGACCTGTCGCAGTTCGCCCTGCACGCTAGGGCCATTCTCGGTCTGCCGATTCCGTTGATCCGTCAGTTCGGGCCTTCGGCCTCGGCGGTGATCCTGGTGGAGGGGCAGTCGACGCAGACCGCTTTCGCCAACCTGGGCGCTGCCCTGAGCGAACCGGATACCGCGCTGCGCCTGTTCGGCAAGCCTGAAGTCAACGGTCAACGCCGCATGGGCGTGGCCCTGGCCCGCGACGAATCGATCGAAACCGCCCGCGCCAAGGCGACCCGTGCTTCGCAGGCGGTTGTCGTAGAACTGTAAAAAACTCTCCGGCGGGCCTATACCTTCTATGGGCTCGCCGCAATTCACTGTAGGAGCGAGCCTGCTCGCGAAAGCGAATTCATAGTCGACATTGATGTTGACAGGCTTTGCGCTATCGCGAGCAGGCTCGCTCCTACAGGGGTTGTTGATCGACCGGCATCAGATTTACCCGCAAGACCCTTCATTAAAGCTCCAGGCCTGTACCCATGAACTCCCAAAGCATCATCGTCCCGAAAATCTCCACCCTGCCGGTCCACGAACCCCGGGCCCGGGCCGTCGTGCGCTGGCTGGTGCGCAAGAACATCATCGAGGAGGAGCTGACCACTTGCGGCCGCACCGGCAATCGCATGGCCCACGCCATCGCCGACGGTGCCCGCGCAGTGGTCCTGCACCCCGAAGCCCTGCCGTTCGGCGAGCCGATCAATGGCCTGGAGATCATCACCAAGCGCTGCATCTATACGCCAGCCAAGGGTTTCCTTGAAGAAGCGGGCTGCGCCGAGTGCCGCAAGGAAGTCGGTGAAGCCCTGTTCGAAAGCCTGGAAGACTGGATGCCGGGGCGCACCGACAACTTCACCTGCCCCGAATGCGGGCATGAAGACGACATCAACGGTTTCCTGTTCCTGCAGGAATGCGGCTTCTCCAACCTCGGTTTCATCTTCAATAACTGGGCCGAAGCCGGGTTCAAGCAGAGCTTTATCGATGAATTCGCCGATTGGCTCGATCAGCCGGTCAGCTGGGTGAAAGTCGAACTTTGAACACTGCATCCCCTGTAGGAGCTGCCGCAGGCTGCGATCTTTTGATCTTGTTTTTTAAAAATCAACAWCAAAAGATCGCAGCCTGCGGCAGCTCCTACAGGGGCGATATGTTCCGTATATCTATAAGGTCGATAATAGATAGAGTTTTACATTGAACCCGAGGGGGTGTCTGACTATAATGGCGCGCTTCCATTTTCCCGCTCGGGAGCCCCCGCGATGCTGCGTATCAGCCAAGAAGCTCTGACATTCGACGACATTCTCCTAGTGCCCGGTTATTCCGAGGTGCTTCCTAACGAAGTCAGTCTCAAGACCCGCCTTACCCGTGGCATCGAGCTGAATATTCCACTGGTTTCCGCTGCCATGGACACCGTCACTGAAGCCCGTCTGGCAATCGCCATGGCTCAGGAAGGTGGTATCGGTATCATCCACAAGAACATGACCATCGAGCAGCAAGCTGCCGAAGTCCGCAAGGTCAAGCGTTACGAAGCCGGTGTGGTCAAGGACCCGATCACCATCGTCGCCGACGCCACCGTGCGCGAGTTGTTCGAACTGACCCGCATGCACAACATCTCCGGCGTTCCGGTGCTGCACAATGGCGACCTGGTCGGCATTGTCACCTCCCGTGACGTGCGTTTCGAGAACCGTCTGGAAGCCACTGTCCGTGAAGTGATGACGCCTAAAGAGCGTCTGGTCACGGTCAAGGAAGGCGCCGACAAGAACGATGTGCGTGAACTGCTGCACAAGCACCGCATCGAGCGCGTGCTGATCGTCGACGACAAGTTCGCCCTCAAGGGCATGATGACCGTCAACGACATCGAAAAAGCCAAGGCTTACCCGCTGGCCAGCAAGGACGATCAAGGTCGTCTGCGTGTTGGCGCAGCAGTCGGCACCGGTAAAGACACCGGTGACCGCGTTGCCGCGCTGGTCGCTGCTGGCGTTGACGTGGTGGTAGTCGACACCGCTCACGGTCACTCCAAGGGCGTGATCGACCGCGTTCGCTGGGTCAAGCAGAATTTCCCTGAAGTGCAGGTCATCGGCGGCAACATCGCCACCGGCGCTGCCGCCAAGGCCCTGGCCGAAGCTGGCGCTGACGCAGTCAAGGTCGGTATCGGCCCTGGCTCGATCTGCACCACGCGTATCGTCGCCGGTGTCGGCGTGCCGCAAATCAGTGCCATCGCCAACGTTGCTGCTGCCCTTGAAGGCACTGGCGTACCGTTGATCGCCGACGGCGGCATCCGTTTCTCCGGTGACCTGTCCAAGGCCATCGTAGCCGGTGCTTCCTGCGTGATGATGGGCTCGATGTTCGCCGGTACCGAAGAAGCGCCGGGCGAGATCGAACTGTTCCAGGGTCGCTCGTACAAGGCTTACCGCGGCATGGGTTCGCTGGGCGCCATGTCCCAGGCCCAGGGTTCCTCCGACCGCTACTTCCAGGACTCCTCGGCAGGCGCCGAGAAGCTGGTTCCGGAAGGTATCGAAGGGCGTGTTCCGTACAAGGGCACCCTGAGCGCCATCATCCATCAGCTGATGGGCGGCCTGCGTTCATCGATGGGCTACACCGGTAGCGCCGACATCGAAGAGATGCGCACCAAGCCTGAGTTCGTGCGGATCACCGGCGCCGGTATGGCCGAATCCCACGTTCACGACGTGCAGATCACCAAGGAAGCGCCAAACTACCGCGTAGGTTGAGCCTTCAAGCAACAAGCTAAGCAACCGGGGCTGTTTTATTCAGCCCCGAGTTGTTTCTGAATCACGACTGTTTCTGAATGACTTAGACGAGACTGAATCATGGCCCTCGATATTCACGCTCACCGCATCCTGATCCTCGACTTCGGTTCCCAGTACACCCAACTGATCGCCCGCCGCGTGCGTGAAATCGGCGTGTACTGCGAACTGCACCCGTTCGACATGGACGAAGATGCGATCCGCGAATTCGCTCCTAAAGGCGTCATCCTCGCCGGCGGCCCAGAGTCGGTTCACGAAGCCAACAGCCCGCGCTGCCCGCAAGCCGTTTTCGATCTGGGCGTGCCGGTCTTCGGTATCTGCTACGGCATGCAGACCATGGCCGAGCAACTGGGTGGCAAGGTTGAAGGTTCCGAGCTGCGTGAGTTCGGTTATGCCCGCGTAGACGTGGTCGGCAAGAGCCGCCTGCTCGATGGCATCGAAGACCACATCGACGCCGACGGCCTGTTCGGCCTCGACGTGTGGATGAGCCACGGTGACAAGGTCACCCGCATGCCGGAAGACTTCCACATCCTGGCCAGCACCCCGAGCTGCCCGATCGCCGGCATGTTCAGCGACGAGCGTCGTTACTACGGCGTGCAGTTCCACCCGGAAGTGACCCACACCAAGCAGGGCGGCCGCATCCTGTCGCGCTTCATCCTCGACATCTGCGAGTGCGAAGCACTGTGGACCCCGTCGAAGATCGCTGAAGACGCCATCGCCCAGGTTCGCGCCCAGGTCGGCACCGATAACGTCCTGCTCGGCCTGTCCGGCGGTGTGGACTCGTCCGTGGTTGCCGCGCTGCTGCACAAGGCCATCGGCGATCAGCTGACCTGCGTATTCGTCGACAACGGCCTGCTGCGCCTGCACGAAGGCGAGCAAGTGATGGCCATGTTCGCCGAGAACATGGGCGTCAAGGTGATCCGCGCCAACGCCGAAGAGCAGTTCCTGGGCAACCTGGCCGGCGAAGCCGACCCGGAGAAGAAGCGCAAGATCATCGGCCGTACCTTCATCGACGTGTTCGATGCCGAATCCTGCAAGCTGGACAACATCAAGTACCTGGCCCAGGGCACCATCTACCCGGACGTGATCGAGTCGGCTGGCGCGAAAAGCGGCAAGGCCCACGTGATCAAGTCGCACCACAACGTGGGCGGCCTGCCGGAAGAAATGAACCTCAAACTGGTTGAACCGCTGCGCGAGCTGTTCAAGGACGAAGTCCGTCGTCTGGGCCTGGAACTGGGCCTGCCGTACGACATGGTCTACCGTCACCCGTTCCCGGGCCCGGGCCTGGGCGTGCGGATCCTTGGTGAAGTGAAGAAGGAATACGCCGACCTGCTGCGTCGCGCCGACCACATCTTCATCGAAGAACTGCGCAAGGCCGACTGGTACCACAAGGTCAGCCAGGCGTTCGTGGTGTTTCAGCCGGTGAAATCGGTTGGCGTGGTTGGCGATGGCCGTCGTTACGCCTGGGTCGTGGCCCTGCGTGCCGTGGAAACCATCGACTTCATGACCGCGCGTTGGGCACACCTGCCTTACGAACTGCTGGAAACTGTCAGCGGCCGCATCATCAATGAAATCGAAGGCATCTCCCGCGTTACTTACGACGTGTCGAGCAAGCCGCCGGCGACGATTGAGTGGGAGTGATCCCGCACTAGAGTCATCGTTGCGAAAAGCCCCTGAACCGGTCTCGGTCAGGGGCTTTTTTGTGCTTCACTGCTTTTGAAACGTCTGTTTCTGTTACGTATAAAGTGAGCGACATGGCCAGCAGAAGTTTTATTTCGACAGGTGGTAAAGTATTCGCTCGCTGTCGGGAGGATTGAACATGAAGCTTGAAGAACGCGTGCGGATGGCCATCCAGCGCACGTCGGGTAATGTGATCCTGCGCGCGGATGTTGCATCGCTGGGTGGTCACTCTCAAGTTTCCGTCGCTCTTGATGAGCTGCAGAAAAAGGGCGTAATTGTTCGGATGGGCATTGGTGTTTATGCTAAAGCCCTCAGAAATCCTGACACCGGACTCATTACGCCTGTCGAGGATCTTGAAACACTGGCGGTCGAAGCATTTAGACGGTTAGGCATGAGCGCTTCAGTGCAAACGACGCCTTCAGAACAGCGCCGTTCGGTCGCCCGCAAGGAAGCGAAAATATGCGTGCAGGGCAATCGCCGAATCCGTCGAAAATTGTCGTTGGGCGGAAGGTCGGTGGTTTACATCAATGAACGAGCGCTCTCCCGGAAAGCGAAAAATACAGTAAGGCGTCATCCTGAAACCGGTGACTTGATCATTCCGACTGTTGGCCTCAAACGGTACGTGCTGGATCTGGCCGAGCTCAGCAAGGTTTCCTACATCAAAACATATGCCGATGAATGGGCGGAGAATGTCTCGAGATTGGCTGGGGATGATGTTCGTACCGACTCAATTGAGCAGTTGGTCATTGCGTTGAAAAAAGAGAAAAAGGTCACTGGCACAGAAGCGGTTCATCTACTCGCCAACTATTTGAGAGAAAGAAAGAGTGTTTGACCCATTCAAGGATTTCGACGCGAAGGGATATCTCAGAAATGGATGGGTTTTTTTGCCTATGGTCATCCGTTCCTGGATGGCAATGGCCGAACAATGCTCGTGGTTCACTCGGTGTTGTGTGATCGAGCAGGGTTTTCTATCAACTGGAGCCGGACGACAAAGTCCGCTTACCTGTCGGCGTTAAGTGGCGAGATCGAGACGCCCGACAAGGGAATCCTGGATGATTACTTGAAAGACTTTATCGAGCCGCCTCTGGATCCGGGCGAATGGGAAGCTGCCATTCAGTCAGTTAAGGGGCTTGATGGACTCGTTTCGGTGGACACTATTGAAGGAACCTTCGATGACCCGGCCATTTCGCAGAAGTATCAGGAGTTCGATAAGCGCAGGGGTTACAAGATCGATTGATTTTTAACTGCCAGTGTCAGGCAGCTAGCACATCCCATCCTATTCGTTCGTGCAAGTTAAACGCACGTGACCGCCTTCATTTCCCCTTATCAGGCTGTAGCGCATCTCAGCGCCGAGCCACATCCGAAAAGTAGAACTTGTCCAGGGTATGCCGCGATTCGGTGTACTCGAACTGCCTCCCATCCTGCAAAAACGTCTGGTTGCTGACCACGATCACATGGCTCTGGCCGTCGAGGTCCAGGTGTTGCTGGTCGTCCTTGCTGAGGGGCACCGCTTCGATGGTGCGCTGGGCGTAGGCGATTTGCAGTTGCAGGGTCTGCTCGATGAAGGCGTAGATCGATTGTTCGGCGATGTCGCGGGACAGGCCGGGAATCACGTCGCTGACGAAATGGTTGATGTCGAGGATCACCCGTTTGCCGTCGATTCGCCGCACGCGCTTGATCCGCGTGATCAGGCTGCCTTCTTCAGCCTTGATGTGTTCGAGCAGTGGGCCTTCGAGGGGAATCTGGGTGAATTCGACCACCTCGGTGCTGACGTCGTTGCCCAGTCGCGGGTAGGTTTCCTGGAAGCTGACGATACCGCCGAGCTGAAATTCGATCGGGTTGGTCGACAGCACGAAGGTGCCTTTGCCATGGACTTTCTGCGCAAAACCGCGCTCCTGCAATTGCTCGATGGCCTTGCGCACGGTGCCGCGGCTGGCTTGATAGCTGTCCATCAGTTCGGTTTCGGAGGGCAATCGGGCGCCGCGTTCCAGACGTTCGGTCGTGATGCTGGCAAGCAGATCGCTGTAGATCTGGTTGTATTTACTCATGGGGATGGCTCTATGCCGCGCTGTGCTCAAGGTTTCGAACCTTAAGGGCAGGGTAGGGGTTTGTCCATGCGGCTTTGGGTTTCTTTGACTTCGGATGTAGGAAATATCGCTGCCTGTCAGGTTCAGGATAAACAAAATCAAACTCGTCTGTACGAGTTGTTGCAATAACTCGTACAGACGAGTACTTTTCGTTTCGGCGTGCTGCCAATAACAAAAAACTACAGTGGAAGAACAAGCATGAGCCACGACTATCCGAATATCGTCACTGAGCTGCTGCACAGCCTCGGTGGCAGCGACAACCTCGAGCAGGCCGCGCATTGCGTCACACGGCTGCGCCTGGCCCTCAAGGACCCGAGCCTGGTCAACAGCGCCACGCTGAACCAGATCGATCTGGTCAAAGGCTCGTTCTTTACCGGCGGCCTGTTCCAGGTGGTCATCGGCCCCGGCGAAGTGGAAAAGGTCTACGCCGAGCTGCGCCGGCAAACCGGTCTCGCCGCCTCGACCATCGCCGACGTTAAACAAAAAAGCGCCGACAAGATCCACCCGATGCAGCGATTGGTGCGGGTATTTTCCGACGTGTTCATGCCGATCCTCCCGGCGCTGATCATTGCCGGCCTGCTGATGGGCATCAACAACCTGATCGGCGCCAAGGGCATGTTCATCGAGGGCAAGACCCTGCTCGATGCCTACCCTAAGCTTGACGGGCTCTGGAGCCTGATCAACCTGATGGCCAACACCTCGTTCGTGTTTCTCCCGGCGCTGGTGGGCTGGTCGGCGGCCAAACGCTTTGGCGGCAGCGAAATCCTCGGCATTGTGCTCGGCCTGATGCTGGTGCACCCGGATCTGCTCAATGCCTGGAACTACGGCAAAGCAGTGGCGGGGCTGGAGGGGCAAAGCCTGCCGTACTTCGACATCCTCGGTATGTTTCAGATCGAGAAAGTCGGTTATCAGGGACAAATCCTGCCGATCCTGCTGGCGGCCTACGTGATGAGCGTGATCGAAAAGTGGCTGCGGGCGCGGGTGCCTAACGCGGTGCAATTGCTGGTGGTGCCGATCACTACCATCGTCGTCACCGGTGTGCTGGCGCTGGCGGTGATTGGCCCGGTAACCCGTCATCTGGGGATTCTCATCACCGAAGGCGTGGTCACCCTGTTCGACCTGGCGCCCATGGTCGGCGGCGCGATTTTCGGGCTGCTCTACGCACCGCTGGTGATCACCGGCATGCACCACATGTTTCTCGCGGTCGACCTGCAACTGATCTCCACTCAGGGCGGCACATTCATCTGGCCGATGATCGTCATGTCCAACCTCGCCCAGGGCAGCGCGGCACTGGCGGTGTTCTACATGACCCGCAGTGTGCGGGACAAGAGCATGGCCTCGACCTCGGCGATTTCTGCCTACTTCGGCATCACCGAACCGGCCATGTTCGGGGTCAACCTGCGCTACAAGTTTCCGTTCTATGCGGCCCTGATCGGCTCGGCGCTGGGCAGCATTTTCCTGTCGCTGAACAAGGTCCAGGCCTCGGCGATCGGCGTCGGCGGATTGCCCGGTTTCATCTCGATCATTCCGCAGTTCATTCCGATGTTCGTGATCGGGATGGTGATTGCCATGGTCGTGCCGTTTGTTCTGACCTGCGGGTTGAGCATGAAGATTGTCCGGCCCGGGTATCGGGTCGCCTGATAGATCGCATTCGCCTGTAGGAGCTGCCGAACCTTCGGCAGCTCCTACAGGGCCAGCACATATTCAAAAAGGAAATAGCGCCATGCAAGACTGGCAACGTTCGGTGATCTACCAGATCTACCCGAAGAGTTTTCACAGCCACGCCGGCAACCCCACGGGGGATTTGCTCGGCGTCGTGGCCAAGCTCGATTACCTGCACTGGCTGGGTGTCGATTGCCTGTGGATCACGCCGTTCCTGCGTTCACCCCAGCGCGACAACGGTTACGACATCAGCGATTACTACGCCATCGACCCGAGCTACGGGACCATGGCCGACTGCGAGTTGCTGATCGCCGAGGCCGGTAAGCGCGGGATCAAATTGATGCTCGACATCGTGGTCAATCACACCTCGATCGAACACACCTGGTTCCAGCTGGCCCGCA
This sequence comes from Pseudomonas sp. P1_C12, assembly GCF_056406435.1. Lineage (NCBI taxonomy): Bacteria > Pseudomonadati > Pseudomonadota > Gammaproteobacteria > Pseudomonadales > Pseudomonadaceae > Pseudomonas > Pseudomonas sp. P1_C12. The sequence goes on from NZ_JBFUAE010000005.1 coordinate 387,253, forward strand.
GCAGCCTCGATAACCCCTACCGCGATTTCTACATCTGGCGCGACCAGCCGAACAACTGGGAATCCAAGTTCGGCGGTTCGGCCTGGGAGTACGAGGCCCAGACCGGTCAGTACTACCTGCACTTGTTCGACCACACGCAGGCCGACCTGAACTGGGACAATCCCCAGGTGCGTGCCGAAGTCTTCAAGATGATGCGTTTCTGGCGCGACAAAGGCGTGGGCGGTTTCCGACTGGACGTGATCAACCTGATCTCCAAACCGGCGGACTTCCCCGAAGACAACAGCGACGGTCGGCGCTTCTACACCGACGGCCCGAACGTCCACGACTACTTGCAGCAAATGCACCGTGAAGTGTTCGAAGGCCATGACCTGATCAACGTCGGCGAGATGTCGTCCACCAGCCTGGAACACTGCATCCGCTATTCACGGCCAGAGTCGAAAGAGCTCTCGATGACCTTCAACTTTCATCACTTGAAGGTTGATTACCCGAACCTGCAAAAGTGGATTCGCGCCGATTTCGACTTCCTCGCACTCAAGCGCATCCTCTCCGACTGGCAAACCGGTATGCAGGCCGGCGGCGGTTGGAACGCACTGTTCTGGTGTAACCACGATCAGCCACGGGTGGTCTCGCGTTTTGGTCATGACGGTGAGCATCGGGTGGTGTCGGCGAAGATGCTCGGTACGGCGCTGCATTTCCTGCAGGGCACGCCGTTTGTGTATCAAGGTGAAGAACTGGGCATGACCAATCCGGGGTTCGATCACATCGATCAGTACCGCGATGTCGAAACCCTGAACATTCACCGGCTCAAGCGCGAGGCCGGTGCGAGCGACGCCGACAACATGGCGGCGATCATGCAGAAGTCCCGGGACAACGGTCGCACGCCCATGCACTGGAACGCCGAGCCTAACGCCGGTTTCAGCGCTGCCGAACCATGGATCGGGGTGCCGGCCAACGCGGCGCAGATCAACGTCGCCCACCAACTCGACGACCCGGATTCTGTGTTGCATTACTACCGTCAGCTGATCGCCCTGCGCCGCCGTGAAACGCTGATGTCCTACGGTGTGTATCGGCAGTTGTTGCCTCAGCACACGCAAATCTGGGCGTACGTGCGTGAAGGCCATGGCGAGCGTTTGCTGGTGCTGAACAACTTCTACGGCACGCCGTGCGAAGTCGAAATGCCGGATGAGGTGATTAGCGAAGCGATGGCGCAACGGCTGGTGATCAGCAACTACCCGGACTGTCCGCTGCGCAATCAGCAGGTGTTTTTACGGCCGTTTGAGTCGTTCGTGCTGCACCTGACTAACCACTAGCCCTTAACCAATAAAAGCACCGTTTCAAAAAACACGCAGAACACTGCGCGGGGGAGTTTTGCGCGCCGTTTTTTGCTGCATCACACAATAAAAATAATGAGGTGGTTCTTGAAAACAACAATAAATCGCAGCCTTGTAGCGGCGGGCGTGTGCCTGGCATTACCACTGTCAGCCCAGGCGCTGGAGTTCTCCGGTTACTTGCGCAGCGGCGTCGGGACCTCGGTTAACAGCGGTGAGCAGCAGTGTTTCCAGTTGCAGGGAGCGCAGTCCAAATACCGCCTGGGTAACGAATGTGAGCAGTACGCTGAACTTGAACTGCGCCAGGATCTATACACCCTGGACGATGGTTCGGTGCTCAGCGTCGACGGCATGGCATCGCTGTATAACCAGTACGACAAGGACCTGACGTTCAACGGTGACAACGGCTCGGTGCGCATGCCCCAGATGTACGCGCAATGGTGGAACATGCCCAGCCTCAACGGCGGTTCGCTGTGGGCCGGTCGGCGTTACTACAAACGGAACGATATCCACATTTCCGACTTCTACTACTGGAACCAGAGCGCTACCGGCGGCGGTATCGAAGATGTGCTGATCGGCGATCTGAAGTACAGCTACGCCTTTTCGCGCAAGGACAACCTGTACCAGAAGGACTACATCAACCGTCACGATTTCAACGTCGCCGGCTTCAATACCAACCCGGGCGGCGAACTGGAATTGGGCCTGAGCTACATCGACAAACCCGACAGCCGCGACGCTCATCGTGGTTGGGCGATCACCACCCAGCATGTGCAGAAGGGCTTTCTGGGCGGCAAGAACAAACTGGCCTTTCAGTACGGTGAAGGCCCCGGCACCGGGTTGGGCTATACCGGTAACGTGAAGTTGGACGACAGCAGCAAAAGCTACCGGGTGGTGGAGTTCTTTGACTGGCAAGTGACGCCACGATTTGGCGGGCAGGTCGAAGCGGTCTATCAGAAAGACATTCGCCCGGATGGTGCTGACCAGAACTGGATTTCCCTTGGGATTCGCCCGGCGTATGCGCTCACCGAGCAGTTCAAACTGCTGACCGAACTGGGCCACGATCAGGTCGAAGCCACGGGCGGGACGCGTAAGCTGAGCAAGTTCACCTTCGCCCCGACCTGGTCGCCCAAGGGCCCGGAATTCTGGGCGCGCCCCGAGGTGCGTCTGTATTACACCTATGCCAGCTGGAACGAGGCGGCCAAACGGGCGGCCAACGAACTGGCGGCGGGTTCGGCGTTGTCCGACACCGGCACCTTCGGCACGGCGCGACACGGTTCGAACGTCGGATTGCAGGTCGAGTATTGGTGGAAATAAACGCCGCATGACCCCGGGTAGGAGCTGCCGAAGGCTGCGATCTTTTGGCGTCCTTGAGGACGCCAAGATCAAAAGATCGCAGCCTTCGGCAGCTCCTACCGGGTACCGCACGTATTTTATAAAGAACAAAACAGCAGGTGACGTCATGGCTACACCCCAACAATTGCAACTGCTGGCACCCTTGTCCGGCGTGCTGATGCCGCTGGATATGGTGCCCGATCAGGTGTTTTCCAGTCGCGTGATCGGCGACGGTCTGTGCATTGATCCGACTTCGCAAACCTTGTGCGCACCGCTGGCCGGGGTGATCAGCAATGTGCAGGTCAGTGGGCATGCCGTCAGCATCACCGACGACAATGGCGTGCAGGTGCTGATGCACATCGGCCTCGATACCGTGAACCTGGCCGGCAAGGGTTTCACCCGGTTGGTGGAGGAAGGTCAGCGGGTAGTAGTGGGGCAGGCGCTGATCGAGTTCGACGCCGATTACATCGCCTTGAACGCCCGCAGTTTGTTGACCTTGATGCTGGTGGTCAGCGGTGAGCCGTTCACCTGGCTGACACCCGAAACGGGTGTGGTGGAAAGCGGTCAGCCGCTGCTGAGTCTGAATCCATCCGCAGAGGCGGCCGATGAGCCGATGCCGGAGGAGGGCGAAGCGCTGTTCTCCAAACCGGTGACGCTCCCCAATACCAACGGTTTGCATGCTCGACCTGCGGCAGTGTTTGCCCAAGCGGCGAAAGGCTTTTCGGCGAGTATTTACCTGCATAAACAGCAGAACAGCGCGAACGCCAAATCCTTGGTGGCGATCATGGCTTTGCAGACCGGCCATGGTGACATCCTGCAGGTCAGCGCAGAGGGCGCGGATGCCGAAATGGCGATCAAGACGCTGGCCGAGTTGCTGGCCGCCGGTTGCGGGGAAGTCGTGACGGTGATGGCAGAGGTTGAGACGGTTGCTGCTGAGGCCTCATCGCTGAAGGTGCTGCGCGGCGTCTGTGCATCGCCGGGGTCGGCGTTTGGCCAGGTGGTGCAAATTGCGGAGCAGACCCTCGAGGTGAGTGAGTCCGGCGTCAGCCCTCAGGTTGAGCGCGAACACCTGTCCCGGGCGTTGGCGGCGGCGGTTCTGGCCCTGCAGCAGTTGCGTGACAACGCCACGGGCGACGCTCAGGCAGACATCTTCAAGGCGCATCAGGAACTGCTCGAAGACCCTGGCCTGCTGGATCAGGCACTGGCACTGATCGATGCAGGCAAAAGCGCCGCTTTCGCCTGGCGTGCGGCCACCGAGTCGACGGCAGCCTTGTTCAAAAGCCTGGGCAATGCCTTGCTGGCCGAACGGGCTGCCGACCTGGCCGACGTCGGTCAACGGGTACTCAAGTTGATTCTCGGTGTAGAAGATCGTGCGATGGAGTTGCCGGACGGGGCGATTCTGATTGCCGAGCAACTGACGCCCTCCCAAACGGCTGGTCTGGACACGCGCAAGGTGCTGGGGTTCGCCACGGTCGGCGGTGGAGCTACCAGCCATGTGGCGATTCTCGCGCGGGCCTTCGGCTTGCCGGCGATCTGCGGCTTGCCGGTTCAGGTGCTGGCACTGGCCAACGGCACGCGGGTGTTGCTCGATGCCGACAAGGGCGAGTTGCAGCTGGATCCTGAACTGACCGCCATCGAGCAGTTGCAAACCCATCGTCAGCAGCAAAAGAAACGCCAGCAATACGAGCTGGCCAATGCAGGGCTGGCTGCCTGTACCCGTGATGGGCATCACGTTGAAATCACCGCCAATATCGCTTCGCTAGCCGAAGCCGAACAGGCGATGGCGCTGGGTGGCGAGGGCGTCGGTCTGTTGCGTTCGGAGTTTCTTTATCTGGATCGCAATCATGCGCCAAGCCATGACGAGCAGGCTTCCACCTACAGCGCCATCGCCCGCGCCCTGGGGCCCGCGCGCAATCTGGTGGTGCGCACCCTGGATGTCGGCGGTGACAAACCGTTGGCCTACGTGCCGATGGACCACGAAACCAATCCGTTTTTGGGTATGCGCGGGATTCGTTTGTGCCTGGAGCGTCCGCAGCTGTTGCGCGATCAGTTCAAGGCAATTCTGAGCAGCGCCGGACTGGCTCGCCTGCACATCATGCTGCCGATGGTCACGCAGCTGTCGGAGTTGCGGTTGGCCCGTCAGCTGCTTGAAGAAGAGGCGCTGACATCAGGGCTCACGGAACTGCCGAAACTGGGGATCATGATCGAAGTACCGGCGGCGGCGTTGATGGCTGACCTGTTTGCACCCGAGGTGGATTTCTTCTCCATCGGCACCAACGACCTGACCCAATACACCCTGGCCATGGACCGCGATCACCCACGGCTGGCCAGTCAGGCCGACAGTTTTCATCCCTCGGTGCTGCGCTTGATTGCCAGCACCGTGAAAGCCGCTCATGCCCATGGCAAATGGGTCGGGGTGTGCGGCGCCCTGGCTTCGGAAAAACTGGCGGTACCGCTGTTGCTGGGGCTTGGCGTGGATGAGCTGTCGGTGAGCGTACCGTTGATTCCGGCGATCAAAGCGGCGGTTCGCGAAGTGGACCTGCTGGATTGTCAGGCCATCGCCCAGCAGGTGCTGGGGCTGGAAAGTGCCGAGCAGGTACGCGAGGCATTGCGGCAGCACCACGAGGCAACGGTCAATACTTCACTGGTTCTGGAGAACTGAGCATGTTCGAGAAAATGCAGCGGGCGTTCTGGAAAGCTTTGACGCCGGACCTGGTGGTGGATGAGCCGAAAGTGGTGGCTCAGCCTGTTTGCGGTTTGGCCCCGAATGTCGTGGCCGCCCTGGGCGGTGTGGATAACCTCAAGACGCAACAGCCAGTGGCGCTGACCCGGGTTCGGGTTGAACTGCGGGATGTGGCGCGGATGGATCGGCAGGCGTTGACGGCGGCGGGGGTGCCGGGGGTGATGACGCTGGAGGATGGAGTGGTTCATTTGATCACCGGTCTTCAGGCGTAACCGTAATTCTGTGGCGAGAGGGCGAGCCCCCTCGCCACAGATGCATTGCCACCTGTGATCTGACTGTGATCATCCGCCGCGCTGCCCTTACTGTTTCTCAACCGCAGGTGTATCGTATTCGCCTTTTGCAGGCCCCTCGCCTGTGGTTGATACGTGAGGTAGTTGAGTTCATGTCCTTTACCCGTCGCCAAATCCTCGGTGGCCTGGCCGGTCTTGTTGTCGTTGGTGTCGGAGCCGGTGGCGCGTCGCGTTACTGGCTGGGCAAGATGGCCGATGCTGACGCCGGTCATGACTACGAGTTGATCGCTGCGCCGCTGGACGTTGAGCTGGTGGCCGGGCACAAGACTCAGGCCTGGGCGTTCGGCCCGTCCGCACCGGGGACCGAGTTGCGGGTGCGCCAGGGTGAATGGTTGCGGGTACGCTTCATCAACCACCTGCCAGTCGCCACCACCATTCATTGGCACGGCATTCGTCTGCCGCTGGAAATGGATGGCGTGCCGTACGTCTCGCAACTGCCGGTGCTGCCGGGTGAATACTTCGATTACAAATTCCGCGTGCCGGATGCCGGCAGCTACTGGTATCACCCGCATGTGAACAGCAGCGAAGAGCTCGGCCGTGGCCTGGTGGGGCCGTTGATCATCGAAGAGCGTGAGCCGACCGGTTTCAAGTATGAAAAGACCTTGAGCCTCAAGAGCTGGCATGTCGATGACGTCGGCAATTTCGTCGAGTTCAGCATTCCCCGTGAAGCGGCCCGTGGCGGTACGGCGGGGCGCCTGGCAACCATCAACGGTGTGCCGCAAGCGATGATCGACTTGCCGGCCGGGCAGATCACCCGTGTACGCCTGCTCAACCTCGATAACACCCTGACTTATCGCCTGAACATTCCCGGCGTCGAAGCGCAGATCTATGCACTGGACGGCAACCCGGTCGAGCCACGACCGCTCGGCAAGGAGTACTGGCTCGGTCCGGGCATGCGTATTTGCCTGGCGATCAAGGCCCCGCCGGCCGGTGAGGAGTTGTCGCTGCGCAACGGCCCGGTACGCCTGGGTACGTTCCGTTCGGTGGCCAATGCCGATGCGCCGACCGAGTGGCCGCCGGCACTGCCGGCCAACCCGATCGCCGAGCCGGACCTGGCCAATGCCGAGAAACTCAACTTCAATTTCGAATGGGTCGGCTCGGTATCGGTCAACGTTGATAACGGCAAGCCGCCGAGCCTGTGGCAGATCAACGGCAAGGCCTGGGACATCAGCGACAAGACTTGCGCCGACCGCCCGATTGCCAAACTTGAGAAGGGCAAGAGCTACATTTTCGAATTGAAGAACATGACTCAGTACCAACACCCGATTCACCTGCACGGCATGAGCTTCAAGGTCATTGCCTCGAACCGGCACAAGGTCATTCCGTATTTCACCGACACCTACCTGCTGGGCAAGAACGAGCGCGCGCAGGTAGCGCTGGTGGCGGATAACCCGGGTGTATGGATGTTTCACTGCCATGTGATCGACCACATGGAAACCGGCCTGATGGCCGCCATCGAGGTGGCGTGATGCGTCAGATTCGTCCCGCCGCCATCATCGACCGCAGCCGTGATCGCGAGTTCATGCGTGAAGCCCTGGCACTGGCGGCCCAAGGCGCGGCCCTTGGCGAAGTGCCGGTGGGCGCGGTGCTGGTGCAGAACGGGGAAATCATCGGGCGCGGTTTCAATTGCCCGATCAGTGCCAGCGACCCGAGCGCTCACGCCGAGATGGTCGCCATCCGCGCCGCCGCCCAGGCCGTGAGCAACTACCGCCTGCCGGGCAGTACGCTGTATGTGACGCTGGAGCCGTGCAGCATGTGCGCAGGCCTGATCGTGCATTCGCGGATTGCGCGGGTGGTGTACGGCGCGCTGGAGCCGAAAGCCGGGATCGTGCAGAGCCAGGGGCAGTTCTTTACCCAGGGCTTTTTGAATCACCGGGTGTTGTATGAAGGCGGGGTGTTGGCGGAGGAATGTGGGGCGGTGCTCAGCGAGTTCTTCAAGGCCCGCCGCGCCAAACCTTCTGAATAAGACAGTGAGCCCTGTAGGAGCTGGCTTGCCAGCGATAGCGGTGAATCGGTCGACATCAATGTTTGATTTGCCGACGCCTTCGCTGGCAAGCCAGCTCCTACAGGGTAATTCGGTGTTCGGGGGATTGGGTTACTTCTTCGCCACAATCACTGCCCGCATCGGCGCCGGCAAACCTTCAACGGTCTTGCTGTGATCCTCGGGATCGAGGAAGTCACTGAGCGACTGATACTTCATCCACTCCGTCCCGCGCTGTTCCTCGACCGTGGTGGTGCTCACATCCACGCACTTCACGTCCGTGAACCCTGCACGACGCAGCCACAACTCCAGCGCCGGCACCGACGGCAGGAACCACACGTTGCGCATCTGCGCGTAGCGGTCTTCCGGCACCAGCACCTGATGCTTGTCGCCTTCGACCACCAGCGTTTCCAGCACCAGTTCACCACCTTTGACCAGGCAATCCTTCAGCGCCAGCAAATGTTCGATCGGCGAGCGGCGGTGGTAGAACACGCCCATGGAAAACACTGTGTCGAAACCTTCGAGGTTTGGCGGCAGGTCTTCGAACGGGAAGGGCAGGTGCCAGGCATTCGGCTCGGACAGGTAACGCTGCACCGCCTGGAACTGACAGAAGAACAGCCAGTTCGGATCGACACCGATCACACTGTCGGCACCGGCGCCGAGCATGCGCCACATGTAGTAGCCGTTGCCGCAGCCGACATCGAGGATGCGCTTGCCCGCAAGGTCCAGGTGCGGGGCGACCCGCGACCATTTCCAGTCCGAGCGCCATTCGGTGTCGACGTGCACGCCGAACAGGTCGAACGGCCCCTTGCGCCATGGCGACAGGCCCATCAACGCAGTGCGCATTTGCGCGCGGGTTTCATCGTCGCAATCGGTGTCCAGCTTCAGGCCATTGAGCAAATCGACTTCACTCGGCTGGATCTTCGGCAGGGCGTCCAGTGCGCTTTGCCAGCGCTCCAGATCGCCATGACCTTTTTCCATTTTCTTGTCGAGTTGTGCTTGCAGGGTGATGGCCCAGTCGGCCAGCGGGGTGCCGGCCAGACGGCGGGCGAGGGGGGACAGATCAATCATGGCAAGGCAATCAACGAGGCAAAGTTAAGACACTGGAACCACGGCACGACTTTCGAGAACCCGGCGGCCAGCAGGCGCTCGCGGTGTTCTTCGAGGCTGTCGGGCTTCATGACGTTTTCGATGGCGCTACGCTTCTGGGCGATTTCCAGCTCGCTGTAGCCGTTGGCGCGTTTGAAGGCGATGTGCAGATCGGTGAGCAGTGCGTGTTCCTGCTCGTCTTCGAAGCGCAGTTTTTCCGAGAGGATCAGGGCACCACCGGGCAACAGCGACTGACGGATGCGCGACAGCAACGCCGTGCGCTGGTCCGGGGCGATGAATTGCAGGGTGAAGTTCAGCGCCACCACCGAGGCCGGCTGGAACTCCAGCGCGAGAATGTCGCCTTCGATCACCTCGACCGGCAGCAACTCCTGGAACATCGAATCCTGCCCGTTGAGGTACTCGCGGCAGCGTTCGACCATCGCCGCGGAGTTATCCACAGCGATCACCCGGCAACCATCGGTGCGCACGTGCCGGCGCAGGGCCTGGGTCACGGCACCCAGCGACGAGCCCAGGTCGTAAAGCACGCTGTCCCGCTGGGCGAACTGCGCGGCAAGCACGCCGAGGTTTTCGACGATGGTCGGATAGCCCGGCACCGAGCGCTTGATCATGTCCGGGAACACCCGCACCACGTCCTCGTTAAAGGCGAAGTCAGGCACCTGGGCCAAAGGCTGGGCGAAAAGGCGATCGGGTTCTTTGCTCACGGCGGTTCCAGCGGTGCAGGTGGAAAAGGCCGGCATTTTAGCCAAGTTGGCGCGGGGATGCGCGGGTTGTCTGATAAAGCGCCAAATCAAAAGATCGCAGCCTGCGGCAGCTCCTACCCTGCAAACGCGATCCCTGTAGGAGCTGCCGCAGGTTGCGATCTTTTTCTCATGCTGGTTGCGTTTTTTTGCTGAAAGCCGAGGCAGTGATACCCCATTGCCCCAGCCAATAGCTGAGGATGATCACATAAGGCGCGGCATCGAACGGCACCACAAACCGGCTGATGCCAATCACGCTGTCGGAGAACACGAACGCCACTGCGCCCGCTGCTGCCCACAGCGCCGAACGCTTGGGCACCTCGGTGCCGAGCCGGGCCAGTGCGCGCCAGAGCATGGCGCTGATGGCCAGACCGTAGACGATCACCGGAACCAGCAATGGCCCCAGTCCATGATTGATCAGGATCCCCAGCAGTACGGCACCAACACCGAGGGCGACAATCAGCGACAACAGCGCCAGACGCCGGCAGTCGCTCAAGTATGCTTTCAGATAGGCCAGATGAGCGACCAGAAACGCGCCCAGCCCAAATATAAACAAGTCCCCCGGCCACGCCAGCAACACGTCGCCGACCAGGGAGAAAATCAACCCCAGGCTGATCCAGCGCCGATATTCACCGGGCGGAGCGTCATGCAACCAGCCGAGCAAGGCCAGCACGGGCAGCGGTTTGACCAGCAGGCACAGCAGAGACGCATGCACGCTCAGGCCGTAAAGAAAGGTCACCGCGCCCATCAGCGCCAGAATCAGCCAGCCCACGGTCAGTTAACCGAGATCGCGCAGTCGAACGAGTCCACCGGCAGCACTTCCGGCGCCCACGGCTGTTGCGAGGTCAGGCGCAAACGCCCGGTGCCGGTCGCAAAAGCCTGAAAGCGCCAGGTCGAGACCCCGGCTGCGCCGACGATGCCGGCATCTTCCGGGTTTCGATAAACCTCTGGCCCCAGGGCGTGCAACACGCCGCCGGCCGAATCCTGGATCGCCCAGCGATAGCCCGTGGTCGGATTGCTCGGCAAGGCCAGGATCAGGTTTTGCCCGTTGGTGAGTTTCACCGGACATTCGCTTTGGTTTTCCACTGTCACGTTGTGCGCAGGTTGCGTGGCACATCCGGCCAGCAGGGCGAGGGCGAAGGGGGCAAGCAGGCGAATGGAGGACATAGGCTCAGGGGCTCCGGCGTTCACGACGAACGGCGAGCATAACTTAAGATGAGACAAAGTGTGATGGCCAGCCAAGGGCTGCAGTGCCAGGACTGACGCTTTCGCTGGCAAGCCAGCTCCTACAGGGTTTTGCAGTGAACACACATTGTGTGAACAGCGCCAACCACTGTAGGAGCTGGCTTGCCAGCGAAAGCGGTGGTACTGGCGCTACATGACTGTCAGAACAACACCTTCGCCACATCCGCAAACCGCTTGGCGAAATGCACGGTAATACCGTCCTTCAAATACTCCGGCAGCTCTTCGAAGCTCCCTCGGTTGGCCTCAGGCAAGATAAGCTCGAATATCTTCTGCCGCCGCGCCGCAATCACCTTTTCCCGCACCCCGCCAATCGGCAGGACATGCCCGGTCAACGTCAACTCACCGGTCATGGCCACGCCTTTTTTCGGTGGCTGGTTGCGCGCCAGCGACAGCAGGGCACTGGCCATGGTCACGCCGGCGCTCGGGCCGTCCTTCGGCGTTGCGCCTTCTGGCACGTGCAGGTGGACGAAGGCTTCGTCGAAGAACTTCGGATCGCCGCCATACGACTTCAGGTGCGAGCTGACGTAGCTGTAGGCGATTTCCGCCGATTCTTTCATCACGTCACCCAGTTGCCCGGTGAGCTTGAACCCACGGTTGAGGGTGTGGATGCGTGTGGCTTCGATTGGCAGGGTCGCACCGCCCATGCTGGTCCAGGCCAACCCGGTGATCACGCCGACACCCGACAGCACCTGCTCGTTGCGGAACACCGGTTTGCCGAGCGAGGCCTCCAGGTCTTTCGGCCCGAGCTTGATCACCGCTTTCGGCTCGTCGAGCAGTTTCATCACCGCTTTGCGCACCAGTTTGCCGAGGTTTTTTTCCAGCTGACGCACGCCCGCTTCACGGGCATAACCGTCGACCAGTGCCTTGAGCGCGCTGTCGCTGATGCTCAGGCTGCCCTTGGACACGCCGGCTTTTTCAAGCTGCTTGGGCCACAGGTGACGCTTGGCGATGGCGACTTTTTCTTCGGTGATGTATCCCGACAGGCGAATCACTTCCATTCGGTCCAGCAACGGGCCGGGGATCGAATCGAGGGTGTTGGCGGTGCACACGAACAACACTTTCGACAGGTCCAGACGCAGGTCGAGATAGTGGTCGAGGAATTCGACGTTCTGCTCAGGATCCAGGGTTTCCAGCAGCGCCGAGGCCGGGTCGCCCTGGTAGCTCTGACCCATCTTGTCGATCTCGTCGAGCATGATCACCGGGTTCATCACTTCGACGTCCTTCAACGCCTGCACCAGCTTGCCCGGCTGTGCGCCGATGTAGGTGCGACGATGGCCCTTGATCTCGGCTTCGTCACGCATGCCGCCAAGGCTGAAGCGATAGAACGGCCGGCCCAGGGACTCGGCGATGGATTTGCCGACGCTGGTCTTGCCCACGCCCGGCGGACCGACCAGCAATACGATGGAGCCGCTGATCTCGCCTTTATAGGCACCGACCGCGAGAAACTCGAGGATGCGGTCCTTGATGTCGTCGAGACCGGCGTGATGTTTGTCCAGCACCTTGCGCGCGTGCTTGAGGTCGAGTTTGTCATCGCCGTAGACGCCCCACGGCACCGAGGTCGCCCAGTCGAGGTAATTGCGGGTGACCGCATACTCCGGTGAGCCGGTTTCGAGCACCGACAGCTTGTTCATTTCCTCTTCGATGCGTTTCTGCGCTTGTGGTGACAGGACTTTGCCGGTCAGCCGCTGTTCGAACTGTTCGAGATCGGCACTGCGGTCATCCTTGGTCAGTCCCAGCTCCTGCTGGATGACCTTGAGTTGCTCCTTGAGGAAGAACTCACGCTGATGTTCACCGATCTTGCGATTAACTTCGGCAGAAATCTCTTTTTGCAAGCGCGCGACTTCGACTTCCTTGCGCAGCATCGGCAGGACTTTTTCCATGCGCTTGAGCATGGGCACGCAGTCGAGGACTTCCTGCAGCTCACTGCCCGTCGCCGATGTGAGCGCGGCGGCGAAGTCGGTCAGCGGCGACGGGTCGTTGGGGCTGAAGCGGTTGAGGTAGTTCTTCAGCTCTTCGCTGTACAGCGGGTTGAGCGGCAGCAGTTCCTTGATCGCATTGATCAGCGCCATGCCGTAGGCCTTGACCTCGTCGGTCGGCTCGGTGGGCTGGTGCGGGTATTCGACTTCCACCAGGTACGGCGGGCGGTGATGCTTGAGCCAGGTCTTGAGGCGTACGCGGGTCAGGCCCTGGGCGACGAACTGCAGTTTGCCGTTTTCGCGGCTGGCGTGGTGCACCTTGACCAGCGTGCCGTAGAGCGGCAGGGCCGAGGTATCGAAGTGGCGCGGGTCATCCTGGGGCGTGTCCATGTAGAACAGAGCCAGGGAGTGGTGTTCGGACTTGGCCACCAGGTCGAGCGTCTCGGCCCACGGCTCTTCGTTGACGATGACCGGCAGGACCTGGGCCGGGAAGAACGGTCGGTTGTGGATCGGGATGACGTAGACCTTGTCCGGCAGGTTCTGGCCGGGCAAGGCCAGGCCTTTGCCGGGTTTGTGTTGTGGAGCGCTTTGCGGATCGGCGTATTCACTCGGGTCTTCGGGGAATTCCTGCTGGTCGCTCATGGGGGCACCTGCGCAATGGGTATGGGTCTTAGATGGGGCAGGTTGGCGGTGGTTTCAACGGTCATTTTCTGCGAAGCGGTGTTTCGCAGGCGTGTTCAGGAGAGAGACAGGTTAGCTGGGATTCGGCACGACACGGCCCCTGTAGGAGCGAGCTTGCTCGCGAAAGCGGTGGGCCAGACTGCATTTACATCGTCTGACTCACCGCTTTCGCGGGCAAGCCCACTCCTACAGTGGTCCGGGGGGATTTGAAATCTGCGGCCACAAAAAAGGCGACGTCCTCACGGGCGTCGCCTTTTGTTTTACTGCCGCTAAAACTTACTCGGACAGTTTGTACGCGATCACATAGTCACCCATTTTGGTGCCCAGTGAGCCGTGGCCACCGACGACCAGCAGCACGTACTGCTTGCCGTCCTTGCCGGTGTAGGTCATCGGCGTAGCCTGACCGCCAGCCGGCAGGCGCGATTTCCAAAGCTCGCTGCCGGTGTTGACGTCATAGGCGCGCAGGTATTGATCCAGCGTGCCGCTGAGGAAGCCGACGCCGCCGGCGGTGACCATCGAGCCGCCCATGCTTGGCACGCCGAGTGGCAGGCCGATAGGCAATGGCGAGCTGTCGCGGCTCGTGCCGTTCTTGCGTTTCCACACGACTTTGCTGGTGGTCAGGTCGATGCCGGCCACGTAGCCCCAGGCCGGAGCCTGGCACGGTACGCCGAACGGCGACATGAACGGGTGCATGATCACCGCGTACGGTGCGCCCGTGTTCGGTTGCACGCCCGCTGTTTCGCTCTCGCGCTTGCTGCCGGCCGCGACTTCGGCGCGAGGCACCATTTTCGAGACGAAGGCCATGTAGTTCGGGCTGGTGAACAGCATCTGGCGAACCGGGTCGACCGAAACTCCGCCCCAGTTGAAGACGCCGACGTTACCCGGGTAGATCAGGCTGCCCTGTTCCGACGGCGGGGTGTACTGACCTTCGTAACGCAGCTCCTTGAACTGGATGCGGCACAGCATCTGGTCAAACGGGCTGGCGCCCCACATGGCTTTTTCGGTCAGGTCCGGGGCCAGCAGGTTCAGGTCCGAGCGGGCCTGGGTCGGTGCGGTGTGGTCGCCTTTCACGGCGCCTTGCGGAACCGGTATTTCCTTGATCGGGATGATCGGCGTGCCGTCGCGACGGTCGAGGACGTACAGGCTGCCTTGCTTGGTCGGCTGGATTACAGCCGGCTTGATGCCGTCGGCGGTTTTCATGTCCAGCAGGGTTGGCTGGCTGCCGACGTCCATGTCCCATAGGTCGTGGTGAGTGAACTGGTAGTTCCAGCGCACCTTGCCGGTGGCCAGGTCCAGCGCGACCAGGCCGGCACTGAACTTCTCGGCGCCCGGGGTGCGGTCTGCGCCCCACTGGTCAGGGGTCTGGTTGCCCAGTGGCAGGTAGACCATGCCGAGTTTTTCGTCGACGCTGGCCAGCGACCACATGTTGGCCGAGTTGCGGCTGTAGTGTTCGCCCTCTGGCAGCGGTTCGGTCGCGTCGGGATTGTTGCTGTCCCAGTTCCACACCAGATGACCGTCGTGTACGTCAAAGGCACGGATCACGCCGGATGGCTCGTTGGTCGACTCGTTGTCGGTGACGTGGCCGCCCATGATCACCAGGTCACGGGTGATCGCTGCTGGCGAGGTGGAGTAGTAGCCACCAGGGGTGAACGGTCCGATGCCTTGAGTCAGGTCAACCACACCGTTTTTACCGAAACCTTCGCAGACCTTGCCGGTGTCGGCGTTGAGTGCGATCAGGCGCGCATCGGCGGTTGGCAGGTACAGACGACGCGGGCAGGCCTGGGCGACGGCTTTGCCGGCCTCGGAAATCACTGCCGAGGCAGCGTTTTCAGACTTGGCGTAGGCCGCTTCGTCGTAATACGACACGCCACGGCAGGTCATGTGGGCGAAGCCCTTGAAGCCCACCGGGCTCTTGATCTGCGGGTCGAAACGCCACAGTTCCTTGCCTGTGTCCGGGTCCAGCGCCAGCACCCTGCTATGGGCGGTGCAGGCATAGAGCATGCCGTTGGCCTTGAGCGGGGTGTTTTCGTTGGTCAGTTCCACCGGGTCATCGGCGGTTGGCAGATCGCCGGTCTGGATACGCCAGGCTTCTTGCAGCTTGCCGACGTTGGCCGGGGTGATCTGCTTGAGCGGCGAGTAGCGGTCACCGAATTCGCTACGGCCATAGGCCTGCCAGTCGCCTTCGGACATCTGCGGCGCAGTGCTGGTCATGTCAGCCGAGTCACGACCCAACTCGCCCAAGGTCTCGCCCGGATGGGTGAACTGGCTGGCCACGGCGGTGGCACCGGCCAGGACCACGGCGACGCTCAAGGCGCCAGTGCCCATGGGGGCAGGGCCGTTGATCAGCAATGGACGTCGGAACCACGGCAGCAGCATCACCACACCGAGGGCGAACCACAGTGCCAGGCGCGGCACCAGTTGCCACCAGTCCAGGCCAACTTCCCACAAGGCCCACAGGGTACTGGCGAACAGCACCAGTGCGTACAGGCCCAGCGCCGCGCGGCGGGCGGCGATCAGCAGGACGCCGCTCAGCGCGATGCCGATACCGGCCAGCAGGTAATACAGCGAGCCGCCGAGCATACTCAGCTTGATCCCCCCGGCCAGCATGGCCAGGCCCATTAGCAGAAGCAGTATGCCGAGCAGGGTCGGCCATAGACGGCTTCGACCCAAGGCACTATCTGTGCTCATAGTGTGATTCTCCGTGACGTTTCAAGTAGTCCCGCGCCAGTTCACTGTAGATGATGATCCGGCGCGGGCATGGTTCAGATAAAAGCGTGCAGCCTGTGTAGGAGCTGGCTTGCCAGCGAAGGCGGTGTGTCAGTCGGTACAGGTGTCGCCTGACACGCCGCTTTCGCTGGCAAGCCAGCTCCTACACAGATTTTTGTGGTGTTTTTTAGAACGACGACTGGACCTTGATCCCGCCAATCAGCGCATCATCGACCTCGTTCACGCCACCGGGATGGCGGATGTACTGCAGGTTCGGGCGCACGGTCAGCCAGTTGGTCACGTGCACGCCGTAATAGAGTTCGGCGCTGTATTCGGTGTCCTGGGGCGGCAGGAAGGACGGATTGTCGAAATCGAAGACCGCGTTGGCCTGGTTGGTCGCCTCGGCATTCTTGCGAAAGGCCGGGTTGACGTGGACGCGGGCCATGGCGAAACCGATGTCGTCCCTGGCGCGCGCGTCGAACGGGCCTTTGTAGACAAGGCCGGCCTGGACGTAGTTGTCGATGGCGTTGGTCTTCTTGTCGTGCATGGTGCCGTTGGCGAACAGGCTCAGGCCACGGGAGTGGTCGCTGGCGAGGCTGGTGACTTGCTGCTGAAGGCCCAGCCACACGCCGTGCTTGCTCGACGCGCTACGGTAGGCTTCGCCACTCAGGGCGGCAGGCTGGCCATTGCTGTCCTTGTAGACATCGGTGGCGCTGGCGCTGCTGTAGTAGTAACCGGTGCGGTATTCACCCGGCAGGCCATTGAGCTTCGGCGTCCACACCAGTTCCACCGGCAGGACCGCACCCTGGGTGCCGCTGCCGCTGAGCTTGAAGCCATTGCCGCGATCCAGGTTCGACGAGTTCTGCTCAAACGCGCCGATCTGCGCGTACAACTGCGGCGTCAGGTGATATTTGACCCGCATCGCCCACTGGCTGACCGGCCAGTTGTACCAGATGTCGCCCGCCCAGTTGCCGACTTGGGAGCCGCAGAACGCCAGGTTCTGGAAGTCGCAGGGGAAGCTGTTGAAATCTTCGCCTTCGCCGAAGCGGCCGACCTTGATGTCGAGATTTTCATCGAAGAACTTCTGCTGGTACCACATCTGCGTCAGGCGCCAGGTCTGGCCGCGGCCCCAGACTTCCTGGGCCGAAGTGAAGCCTCCGACACGCGGGTCGTTGATGCGGTCGTTGCTGATGTTGTTGCCGCTGCGTTCGGTGATGGTCAACTGGAACTCGGCGTCGTCCCAGCCGAGGATTTTTTGCAAGTCCAGATGGGTGCCCAGGCCGAACTGGTCGCTGTAGCGCGCGGTGCGGTCGTGGTCGTAGCCGCCGTGCAGATTGCTGCCCATTTCACCGGTGTAATCGACTTTGAAGTCGTAGCCTTTTTCCGCGAGTTCTGTGCGAGTGCCGTTCCAGTCTCCGAGCATCCACGGTGAATCGCTGTCGAAGGCAGGCGCCGCCTGAACGCAGGAGGCAAGGCCCAGCGCGGTGAGGCCACTGATCAGGGGCAGGATGTTTCGCTGGGCAGCAGTTGCAAAGACAGCGCTGTCTCGCAAAGATTTAAAGTCAGGCATAGAGACGGAGTTCTTGATCTTTTTCTGGGGGATAAACGGAAAGCAGCAGGCGTGAAGCGAAAGCAGAAGCGTTTCAGCAGGCAGCGGGCGCAAGGATAATGTCCCGTTACAAATAGAGAAAGGGCTTTTACTGACATGCATCCTTTCGGATTTGGTAACAGTGACAAAAGATCGCAGCCTGCGGCAGCTCCTACAGGATACGGATTCCAATGCAGGAGCTGCCGCAGGCTGCGATCTTTTCCGTTTCACCTACATTTAACGTAAGGTGCGCGGCTTCCAATTCCCACTCTGCTCGAAGGCCCGGCATGACCGAACACAACCCTGACCCGCTGCACGGCGTAACGCTGGAACAGATCCTCAACGCGCTGGTTGAACATTACGAGTGGTCGGGGCTGGCCGAACGCATCGATATCCGCTGCTTCAAGAGCGATCCGAGCATCAAGTCGAGCCTGACGTTCCTGCGTAAAACCCCGTGGGCGCGGGAGAAGGTCGAACGCCTGTATGTGAAGTTGATGCGCACCAAACGACCGCTGTGAACAGGGCCAATCCGTCCGGGTTTCGCCGTCGTTTTGTGGCTGTGGCTGCCACGCTCGGCTGGGCGGGATTGAGCATCCAGATGTACCTGATTCTCCATTCACGCTGGACGCTGGGCGCCAGCCTGATCGGTGGGCTGATGAGTTTTTTCAGCTATTTCACCGTGCTGAGCAACACCCTGGTGGCGACCGTGCTGACCTGTGAATGGACAACCCGTGAGTCAGCCGCGCGCCGCTGGTTCCTGCAACCTTGGGTCAGCAGTGCGATTGCTGTGAGCATCGCCGTGGTGAGCCTGGCCTACAACCTTCTGCTGCGCCACTTGTGGCATCCCGAGGGCTGGCAATGGCTGGCCGATGAGCTGTTGCATGACATCATGCCGTTGCTGTTTCTAGGGTATTGGTGGCGTTGTGTGCCCAAGGGCACATTGCGCGTGTGGCACATCGCGCTGTGGGTGATTTATCCGCTGGTTTATTTTGGCTATGCGCTGCTGCGCGGGCATTTGCTGGCGGTTTATCCGTACCCGTTCATTGATGTCGAGAAGCTGGGTTATCCACAGGTGTTCATCAATGCCGGCGGGTTGTTGGCGGGGTTTGTGGTGATCGCGTTGTTGGTGATCGGGCTGGATCGGTGGCTTGGGTCTCGTGCCAAGAGTCAGCGTTTGTAGTGTCTGACACTCCCCCATCGCGAGCAG
>NZ_JBFUAE010000006.1:0-384085 GCF_056406435.1 Pseudomonas sp. P1_C12
CCAAAAAGCTGCTCGATGATCTGCCGGCGGACCGAAAAATCCAGGTGCCCGCGAGCCCGACGCGCAAAGCTCGCACCTGGTATCACCTGAAACATTTGCTTCACGACGCCGACAACAATCTTCTTGATGGCTGGGTGTGTGAAGAGCCAGGCGTAACGCCTTGGGTCAGTCCGTGGGCTTGGGAAGGCTATGACGTCATCATCGACTTCAGCAGACCCAAACACTTGCTGGCCTCTTTTCTCAGCACCATTGGCCGTTTCAGCGACGAGGAACGCGAGCGTTATCGTGCCATTGCCGAAAAAGACGACAAGGGCCCGATGAAAAGCCGGTTGTACGAGATCCTCGATCGCAACCGCGACGGCAAGATGACGGCCACTGAACTGCAAGCGGCCCTTGAGCGACCGGCTCATGCGCAGTCGATTTCGCAGATGATCCTGTACAAGGAAAGCGAGTGGTTTCAGCAGCCGCAGATTTGGGACGCACTGGATGAATTGCTCGGCCATAGCGGCTCGACGCCGCATTTGAACTGGCTGGCGGAGAAGCAGCGGATTGCGCAGATGGGGTGGTGGGGGGACGTCGCGGAGAAAGTGGGGTTGCCTTCGTGGGGGAGTGCATATCACTTTCATCCGATTGGGTTGGTAGGTTTGTTTTTGGAGAAGCGTGAAGTAATCACCATAGAGATGCTGAGAGCAGCAGATCCGCATGGGGCCTCCAATTATCATCAAGAAATTTTACCTTATCTAAATATGTATGCTCCTATATATAAAATCGATACCCCATTGCGTATTGCACATTTTCTCGCACAAGTTTGTCATGAAAGCAAATTCAAAGTAAAAAGCGAAAACGGTAACTTCAGCGCTAGGAGAATGCGCGAAATATTTGGATGTAAAGGCGGTCAAAAAAATTACAACACTGGAGAGGATGACTGCGATTTTGGTCGGCTTCGGAGCAAACTTTGGAGTCATGAAAACACCTACGCCAATAACGCGATAAACTTACTCAGCTATGTGTATGCCGATCGAATGGGTAATGGAGGGGAAGAAACGCAGGACGGATATAAATACCGAGGCAGAGGAATTATTCAACTTACTGGGCGCTTTAACTACGAGCGCTACACTAGAATTCACAACGCCGCAAATCCAAGTGACTTGAAAGATTTTGTAGGAAATCCCGATCTCATAGTTGATGAGCTGCAATATGGAGTGGAGTCGGCATTTGTGTATTGCTCAATGACTAATTTTAATTTGGCTGCGGATGAAGATGATATAAAAAAGACAACGCTGATAATTAACGGTGGGCACAATGGTCTGCATGAGCGAAAAGAAATTCTGAACAGTATGAAAAAGATTATGGGGGTATGAGGTCATGAAAGTATTCTTAATATTTTTCTTCTTGTTTGTTTCTGCGGCCATTGCTGCGGAGGAAACAGTTACTTCCAAGGAAAATGATATATGTTTGTCAGGAGAGCAAACCATTTTCTTCTGCAAGACAGAATATAAAATTGCAGGCGTCTGTGCATCTAAAAACCTTAGCAATTCAACAGGGTTTGCTCAATATAGAGTTTTTGATATAGGTAAAAACATGATCGAGTTTGTTTTTCCAGAAAAACCGATACCCCCTGGCCGAAATTTTATTATGGCGACTCAGCCGCTGCCGGGTGGAATTGATGTTGAAATTAAATTTTCAAATAATGGATTTTTGTACACCATTCATGAACGAGATGCTCCAGTGGCGGAGGAGGGTTTCGAAGGTTTCAGCGAAATAATAGTCAGGCGTGATGAGGAAGTTCTTGATTCCATAAAATGCCTCAATAATGATTCGGAGGTGCGGAGAGCGGGTTACGAAAGTTTCTTTATAGAAGACTGATTGTGCGCAATACGAGATGTATAAAATGTCAAGCAGTGCTCGTCGGTTCGCAAACTCGTAAAAGTTGCATTTGGGGTTGTCGCAAGGGCGAAAGATGAAAGGCGCAAACTTTTGGAGTTGGATGTTACTGATTATGATCGAGGGGGGAGAAGCTGAGCTCAAGTTGACCGGAGGTGTCTGGATATGAATTTAACTAAGCCGCTGCTGTGTTCTATTCTAACTTTGGTTTTTGAGGGTGTGGTCGCAAATGATTCTAAAGATAATTTGTGTGAGCCTGATGAAGTAATAGTTGCGTCATGTCGCTTAGATGAGAAGAAAAATAGAGTTTTATCTTTTTGTACTAGCGCTGATAGCAAAACGATATTTTATCGGTTTGGCACGAGATCAACGATTGAGTTGGTAAGAGGTTTTTCAAGCAAAAATCCAGTTTTTCGGTGGGTAGATGCTGCGACGTACACAACATATTTTGGATTCAGATCGTCAGGGTATGCATATGTTTTTGGTGTTCCGCAGGAGACTCTAGGAGCGAAGGCTTTTTTGGAAGTGACTAGTTTGAATAGGCCTGTGATGAGTCGCACATGTACTGATAACTCTTATGGAAGAAAATCTATTATTAGCGAGGCGATAAAAGAGGTAGAGGATAGTGATGTGAGAGAGTCCGGGTTTTTATTCCCGCCTGAGAGCAATGTATTAGATGGGGCACCTAATTTAAAGGGAGAGTTGTTTAATCATGCCAATCAGACTGGATAAAATGCCTCCTCTCGCACAGCGCCCTCAACGACCTCGGTTTTTATTTTGGCTTGGTATGTTGTTGCTCTGTTGTTTGCTGGGAACGGTAGGGACGCTGTTGTTCGGCGACGAAACGTTACCTCAGCGGCCTTCGGATTTCTGGAGCTGGGCCTTAAGCATTCCAATCCTGGTTTGGTGTGTGCTGGGTTTCGCGCGAGTGTTGTTGTATGCCGGCGAACAAGGTGCCGCCGATGGTTGGGATGAGGCTCGTGAAGAAGACCTGATCCGCAAGATTCGTCAGGGGCGTCGTCCGCAGCAGGTGTTGGGCGTGAGCTTGCAGACTGCTCTTGAAGAATCTGCGGATGGTCCGGAAATACAGCTGGACGCTCTGCTGAGTGGGACGACGGCGCTGAAGTCACAAGCGTCCAGGATGGATGGAGCACCACTTCGCCATAGTTGTTTATCTAACGATGCAGATGAAAATCCGGAAGCAATATTACTGAGTATATGGGCGCAGACGCTCGCCGACCTGGCGCCAACTTTGGCGCAGTTGCCTGATGATCAACCGCTGGCCCTGTTGCTGGACGTCGATACCGGTTTGCCGGAGAAGCAATGGCGCCGAGTTTGGCGACAGGCATGGCGCGAATCCGGCATTCGCCAGCCCGTTACATCTGTCGATGGAAGCGATCTGGCTGCACTGGACCAGTGGCTTGACCAGCGTATCGGTGATCGGGCGTTGTTGTTGGTTTTGGCCGTGCAGTTTGCGCCGCAGCAGCCTGAAGGCACGGCGGAAGCCGCCGTCGGGTTGTTGTTTGGCAACCGTCTGACGCAAACCACATTACCGCCGATAGCCTATCTTCACCGCCCGGAGCAGGAGCGCAAGCCCACCTCCGATGACCTGCTTTACGCTACGCGCCAGGCTCTGGATTGGGTGCCGCTTGAATCGACATCAATCGAGCAGGTTTGGCGAGTGGGTATTGATGGGCGACGGGCTGCCGCCATTGCAGGCGTGTTGTCTGAAGTCCCCATGTCAGTCAATAGGCCGGGATTGTGCAACCTCGATGCAATACTGGGTCATCCAGGCTGCGCTTCGCCTTGGCTAGCCGTCGCTGCCGGGACGCAGGCGATTCGGCGCGGTGCCGGGCCACAATTCATCTTCAGTGGCGGAGCGGCTGCGGCTGGTCTCTGGGGCACGGTGTTGATGCCAGCATCAGCACTTTTGAAATTGGAGTCTTGAACATGGTTCTGACGGGTTAGTTCTACCGCCAGCCAGATGAACATCTCGCCGGAAACCGTGCGCATGCACCGCAAGAACCTGTACCTGAAACTGGAGGTGGGTTCGCAGTCGGAGTTGTTTGCGCTGTTTATCGAGTGGTTGCGCAGGCACTGACCAACATTTTTGGCCTATCGATACCCCTGTAGGAGCGAGCCGTGCATCGATCTTGCGGGCGTCTTGGCTGGGAAGCCAGTTCCTACAAAGTGGTGTGTGTCAGGCGCCATTCTTGAGCAATTGGCTGAACGCTTCCAGCTCGCTTTTCTCAAGATCGGAAACCAGCACGAACCGCATGTGGTTCTCTTGCCAAGACACGACGTTGAAGCCACGAATCGTCTGGCTTTGCCGCGGCTTGTCAGCCTCGCTCGTGGGCAGGATGAACACATTGATAATGTGCTTGGCCCGCCCATAACTCAGGGCTGCCGCGGTCTGATGTTGCAGATAGTCCAGGCGTCCGCCCAGCAATGGAAAACCCTGCGCCGAGTAATCGAGTACCGGCGGCGAGAAGTCGAGCTTGCCGGTAAACCAAGGCTTGACGGTATGGCGGTCGGACGAAACCACATCGTTCATATGTTCGCCCATCAATGAGCGGACATGGCTGGATACCGCCTCATCCATCAACGGTTGTTCGCTGGCCGGCGTGGCCACATAAAGCACCATCGCCAAGGCCAGGGCCGTCGCTGAAAAAGCCGGAGCGAACCATCTACGCCAGCCATCGACAGATCGCGGCGCTTTGGTAACAGGGGCAACAGGCGCGAGCACACTTGCAGTCAACGACGCTGGCGCCGCGTAATACCGCGCCCGCTTTTTCACACTGACAATCAACAGCCTCGCCTGATCATGCAACCGTGCGCACTCGGCGCATTCGGCCAAATGCGTGGCCACATTCGCTGCCGTTGCAGGATCGAGTTCCTTGTCAAGATAGCCATGTATCAGGGGCTGGCAAACCGTGCAGTCGAGTTCATTCATGATCGTGCAACTTCAGTAGTTCGAGCTTGAGCATGGCGCGAGCCCTGGCCAGTCTCGACATGACGGTACCGATGGGGATGTCGACCACCAGGGCGATGTCCTTGTAGGGCAGATCTTCGAGTTCCTTCAGCACAATCACCTCACGAAACGCCGGCGGCAGGGCGCACAGGGCTTGCTGGATCAGCGCCGCATTTTCCGTGTGAATGGCCAGCAGTTCCGGGGTCTGGCTGTGGCTCGGCGTCTCGTCGTTTTCGGCCAGTTCGTCGCCAAAAGGCACCCAACGGCGCCCGGCTGAAGCTTTGAGCCAGGTGTAGCTTTCGTTGCGCACGATGGTCAGGAACCAGGCCTTGGCGTTGCCATCGGCAAAACGATGCGCAAACCTGAAGGCGCGCAAGGCGCTTTCCTGCACGACATCGTGCGCGGCGCTGTCGTTGCCAGTGAGCCAGCACGCGAGGTTGTAGGCCGCGTCCAGGTGGGGCGCAAACAATTCCTCAAATCGCTTCATAGTGGTTCCCGCACTGTCCCACCTCTTATAACTGTGCTGCGTTGCAGTTTATTCCCTGGGAAAAATATTTTTTTCGATCGGGAATAAAGGCCTGTCCCGCCAGGTTTTACCTCGTGCCAGCTACATCACTGTAGTTCTCAGCGAGGGAACACCGATGGACATTCTTTCAAAACACCAACGACGTACCGACGGCCCGTTGAACCCTGACCGCCGAACGCTGCTCAAGTGCTCCGCGTGGGCCGGGGCGGGCGTGATCTGGGCCTTGAGTGGCGGTATTCCCAGGGCCTTCGCTCTGGATCAGGCGGGGAACGTCACCGACCCCAAGGCACTCGCCAGCACGTTTCAGTTTGTGCAGATTAGCGACTCGCACATCGGTTTCAACAAGGAGGCCAATCCGGAACCGCTGAAGACCTTGCAGGTGGCTATCGACAAGGTCATTGCCCTGCCGAAACGGCCGTCGTTGATCCTGCATACCGGCGATATTACCCATCTGTCCAAAGCCGAGGAGTTCGACACCGCCGCCCAGTTGCTCAAAGGCTTGCCGTCCCCCGTGCACTACGTGCCGGGCGAGCACGACACCCTCGACGAAGGCGGCGGCAAGCTCTATCTGGAACGTTACGGCAAGGGCACCAAAGGCAATGGCTGGTACAGCTTCGACGACCACGGCGTGCACTTCATTGCACTGGTGAATGTCTTCAACTTCCAGGCCGGCCATGAAGCGACCCTTGGCGCCGATCAACTGGCGTGGCTGGCCGATGACTTGCGAGCCGTGAGCAGCAGCACGCCCGTCGTGGTGTTTACCCATATTCCGTTGTGGACGATTTATCAGCCGTGGGGCTGGGGTACCGAGGATGGCGATCAGGCGATTGCGATGCTGCGCAAGTACGGTTCGGTAACGGTGTTGAACGGGCACATCCATCAGGTCATCCAGAAAGTCGAAGGCAATATCACCTTCCACACCGCTCGCGGCAC
Organism: Pseudomonas sp. P1_C12; assembly: GCF_056406435.1. Taxonomy (NCBI): domain Bacteria; kingdom Pseudomonadati; phylum Pseudomonadota; class Gammaproteobacteria; order Pseudomonadales; family Pseudomonadaceae; genus Pseudomonas; species Pseudomonas sp. P1_C12. The sequence continues at coordinate 6,315 of NZ_JBFUAE010000006.1, forward strand.
GGCCTATCCACAACCCGCACCGGGCGCGGCGCCGACGCCGGGGCCGATGACCGTGGCGGCTGATCAACTGCGCAATTATTTGGGGGTCACCGAAGTGCGAGCGACCCAGGTTGATCATCCGCTGGCGCTGATCGATTCGACACTGGTTTAACGGAGGGGACTGGGATGAAAGCGCGATTATTGGCCGCTGTCTGCCTGATGTTGTCGATGCCTGTATGGGCTAATGAGGTGAAAGTCGATATCAAGGAATTCATGTTCGGGCCCAAGGATCTGACCGTGGCCGTGGGCACCAAAGTCACGTGGGTAAACGATGACGAGATCCCGCACACAGTGGCGGAAACCCACAAGATGTTTCGCTCCGGGGCGCTGGATACCGGAGACAGTTATTCCTGGGTGTTCAACACTCCGGGGGAGTTTGAGTATTTTTGTGCGCTGCATCCACAGATGCTGGGGAAGATTGTGGTCAGCCAATAAGCGGAGGGTTCACCTTAAGACGGTGTAACCCTGTAGGAGCGAGCTTGCTCGCGATGGTGTTTCAGCCGACACCAAGGTAGCTGACCCACCTTCGCGAGCAAGCTCGCTCCTACAAGGAGTTGTGTATGACCTGCTTACTTCGGTGCGCTGAGGTTCAGCGTCGGCGTTTCATCGAAGAAGTTCCACGGCTTCAACAGCACATGCACCCATTCGGTCGGCATGATCGGCCATTCCTCGGCGCGGGCGATGTGGGTGGTGCCGGTGGTCAGCCAGACCACATCGTCGGTGTTTTCGATGGAGTGGTTGTCCTGAGTGAATTGCCCCAGGCCCGAGTCCTTGTCCGAACGGTTCGGGTATTTGCCTTCCGGGTACTTTTCCTCCGGGTTGTATTGGGTCACCCACAGCTGCTTGTCCGTGAAGCTGAGGCGGTGGTAGAGCCATTCGTCCTTGCCGAAGTTGGCGCCCTTGGCCACCGGGTGCGTGCCGCCGGCATAAGGAATCAGCTGATAGGAAACCGGGTTGCCGACCTTGTTCTCCTTGTTGGAGTTGGTCAGCAGGCGCACGGTCGACGGGTCGAATTTCTGCGCCGCCTGTTGCTCGGTGCCGACCACTTTGGTTTCGGTCTGCATGGTGCTGGTGCGCGGACCGCCACGGTCGTTGGGCAACACCACCGGGTTCACTTCCACCAGTGAGTTCTGCTCACCGTCCACGTCCATATCGAGGCGGAAGTTGTAGATGTGCTGGTGCGTAGTGCCGACGATGTTGTGGTCCAGCAGGGTGCCGTAGCGCGTATCTTCCTTGGCGGTGTCTTCGTGCATGGTTTTGGATTTCACGCCCTTGACCGCTTCGATGCCGGTGGCGCCGGCGTCGATGCCGATGGTGCCGTTCTGCTGGAAGACCCAGTCGAAGATGTAGTCGTAGTTGCCCACGGTGCTGATCCAGCGCACCACCAGTTCACGACGCTCGGTGCTGAGGTTGGGCTGGCCCATTTCCTGGTGTTTGTATTCGGGGCCGGCGTAGCGCTCGAACACCGCCATGGCGCGCGGGATCTCGGTCGGTGCGCCGGTGTAGTCGGCGATGGTCGCGTCCAGTAGCACGGCGTTTTGCGGTGCATCTTTGCCACGGGCAATCGGTGACGTCAGGGTGCCCATGCCGTAGTCGAGGTAGGCCTTGAAGTACCAGCCGATATCCGGGTCACCGTAAGGCACGATCATGCCGCCCAGCGAGCCTTCGTACATGATTTTGCGTTTCTTGCCCTTGTCGTCGTAGGTGACGGTGGACAGGATCGGCCCGACCCGCGAATCGAGGCGAACGTGGAAGTCCCAGTTCCGCCAGTGAATGCTGTTGCCGCTGATGGTGTAGTTCTTGCCCTCGGGCTCGATGATTTCCAGCGGTTTGACCGCCACACCCTGGCGCCCGCGCCCGTCATACGGCGTCGGTTTCATCGGCACCGGAATGAGCGCTTCGTCTTCAATCTTGATCAGCTTCTTCTGTTCCAGATCGACAATCGCCACCAGGCCCTCGATCGGGTGCGCCCAGTAGTTGCCGTCACCGGTGTTGAGGTAGCTGACGATTTTCAGCAGGCGCTTGTCCTGCGCCAGGCCGTCCTTGCCGTCGAAGTAACCGACGGTCAGCGGCGTGGCCACGACTTTTTTCACGTCGTTGATGCCGCGCTTGGCCAGGGCCTGGGCGTATTCCGGGCTGGTTTCCACAGCCGTCTGCACCGTGGCGAAATCGTCCAGCAGCACCATGCCGTGGGCGCCTTCGATCGGCTTCCAGAACTTGAGTGCTTTGGTGTCGAGATCGACCAGGGCTCTTCGATCACGTGCTTGCCGTCGAGCACCACGATTGAGGCCTCACGCGGCTGGGTGACGTTCTGCCCGGTGAAGACGAAGTTCCACACCTGATCCTTCGGCGGCTCCTTGACCGAGACTTCGGTGACGCGGAAACCGGGCTTGTAGTTTTCCGATTTCTTGACGATGTCCACGGCCGTGGTGATTTCGGCTGCGCTCAGGGGATTGGGCGGGTTGGGGCGGGTCTCGACGACGAAGGTCTTGTCCAGCCCGGACTGGAACACCTGGTTGATAAAGTCCTTGGACATGAACGCCGTATGGTCCTTGAACACCACCGGTACCGTCAGCTCGATACGCTTGCCGTTGAGCATCGCCACTTTGCTGTCGGGCTTGACCTTGAGGTAGACCCCGTCCTTGGCGATGGTGAACAGATTGGCGTAGTCGTCCCGTTTCACCGTGGCGCCAAATTCCTCAAGACCCGCTTGCAGCGGCACCATTTTGGCGTGACCGCCGTGGGCCAGGGCATTGCCCGCCCAGAAAGGCAGGCCAAGGGTGCTCAAGGTGATGGCCAGGGCGAGGCGGGCAAGCGGTGTTCTGTTTCGCAGTGCAAGGGAGGCGAGCATTCTGGGTTTCTTCGGAAAAGCCGATAACAGGCATGCCCGCACTTTGCTACAGCCGGTGAATGGCTGCATTGGGAATCCTGCCAAAATACTTTGGATCTGTGCCTGATTAGCGTAGTGGCGCGGATCCTGACTGGTTTGCTGTTAGTTGTCGTACAACGAGGAGGGGTCGATAACCACGTTAAAAACTGACAAGGGAGCGAGCGGAGAGTCGCGTAACCTGGGTCCGAGAGCCTGTTTAACGAAGTTATTCGATTGTATGTCGCATTTTTAGGGCGGTCAGGGCGTTCAGATCTAAGGGGTTTTCTTGTTGACAGTGCCCCATGGGACTGTCTATAAATCTCACATGTCATACGACGACGTATGACATACAGGTCTAATTTTAAAAATAATAAGAGTGTCGATATCAACATGAATCCAATCGCCTCCCTCTCGCCCCTGATGTTCCGAGTTGGCCCAATCTCTCCGCGGAATATGGCCCGTTTCGTCGTGGACTGATGCATTGAACTGAAGCCCCGCGGCCCAATCGATCTCGTTTTATACCGAGAGATCATCACCAAAAATCTACAATAAAGTGATGCCATGAACCTGAACGAGCCAATTACCGCGCAACGCGTCAGCCAGTCTGTCGGTAAATACCGATGGACCATTTGTGCATTGTTGTTTTTTGCAACCACCGTCAATTACCTCGACCGCCAGGTGCTCAGCCTGTTGGCGCCGGATCTGTCGAGGCAATTTGGCTGGAGCAACACGGATTACGCCAACATTGCCGCCGTGTTCCAGTTCACGTACGCGATTTCCATGCTGTTCGCGGGGCGAGTGGTCGACAAGATCGGCACCAAGGCTGCTTTTGTGGTGGCGATTTGTATTTGGTCGACCGGCGCGATCATGCACGCCTTTGCAGAACCCATGGGCGAGGGCATCGCCGCCATCTGTGGCGCGCTCGGTATTGCGGTCATCCCGGTCTCGATCGCCGGCTTCATGCTGTCGCGCGCTGTGCTGGCGGTCGGTGAATCGGCCAACTTCCCGACCGCAATCAAGGTCACCGCTGAGTATTTTCCGAAGAAGGAACGCTCCTTCGCCACCGGCATTTTCAACTCCGGGGCCAACGTCGGCGCGATCCTGGCACCCATTTCGGTGCCGCTGATCGCTGGCCTGTGGGGCTGGCAGGCAGCGTTCATCGTAATCGGCATGCTGGGCTTTATCTGGATGGGCGTATGGCTGGCGTTTTACGACAAGCCGGAGCAGCAGAAGCGCCTGTCGGCGCAGGAACTGGCGCACATCCGCAGTGATTCCCACGCTGGCGCCGCTGTGCAGACGGGCGTTGGCAAAAAGGTTTCGTGGTTCCAATTGCTGAAATACCGTCAGACGTGGGCGTTTGCCTTCGGCAAGTTCATGACCGATGGTGTGTGGTGGTTCTTTCTATTCTGGCTTCCGACCTACCTGTCGGAGCAGTACGGCCTGAAAGGCGCAGCCATCGTGGTGCCACTGGCCGTGCTGTACAGCATGACCATGGTGGGCAGTATTGGCGGCGGCTGGTTCCCCAGCTATTTCATGGCACGTGGCGACAAGCCGTATGACGGCCGCATGAAAGCCATGCTGGTGATTGCCGTTTTCCCATTGGTGGTGCTGTTGGCGCAGCCATTGGGTCACATCAGCGTCTGGGTACCGGTGTTGCTGATTGGTGTGGGCGCGTCGGCGCATCAGGCCTGGTCGGCCAACATCTTCACCACGGTGTCCGACATGTTTCCGCAAAAGACCGTCGCGTCCGTGGTCGGCATTGGCGGTATGGCGGGTGGGTTGGGCGGAGTCTTGCTGACCAAGATCGGTGGCTGGGTGTTTGACTATTACAAATCGGTGGGTGAAATCCGTACCGGCTACATGATCATGTTCGCCGTCTGCGCGCTGGCCTATCTGGTGGCGTGGAGTGTGATGAAGATGCTGGTGCCTCGCCATAAGGAAATTACCGACCTGTGAATGACGGCTTCGATGACGTCTGCAAAACGGAGTAACCCATCGGATTGAACAAGGCCGCTGAGCAATCAGCGGCCTTTTGCGTTTCAGGTTTGGTGCGCTTTGAATGGCGGGGATTTTGTAGTCGGAGGCGATTGATCTCCCACATTGGGTTCGGGGGCTTACCGGTGGAATTTTTTCAGACCTTCAACACTTTCCCGCCAATGGCCACCGCCACCAGCAACAGCGCCATCAAGGCAAAGGCAAAACTCAGGCTGCTGCCATGGGCGATGAAGCCGATCACGGCCGGCCCCGCCAGAATGCCCGCATAACCCAGGGTGGTAATGGCCGGCACGGCGATGCTTTCGGGCATGACCGTCTGTTTGCCGACAGCGGTGTACAGAACCGGCACAATGTTCGAACAACCGGCGCCCAACAGCGCATAACCCACCAGCGCCGCCTCCCAGCTTGGTGCGAACGTCGCCAGGAACAAGCCTGCGGCAGCCGTCAACCCGCCGAACACAATCACCCGTGTCGCGCCCAACCGCCGTACGATTTTGTCACCGGTCAAACGCCCGGCGGTCATGGTCAGGGCAAACGCCGCATACCCGAGCCCCGCATACGCCGTGTCGATACCGCGTTCCTGTGCCAGGAACACCGCGCTCCAGTCCAGCGCCGCGCCTTCGGCGAGGAACACGATGAAGCACATGCCGCCGATAAACAGGACGATGCCATGGGGTACCGCAAACGCCGGTCCCGAACTCTCGCTGCCGTAGGGCAACAGATGCGGCACGGCCCTGGCCAGCGCGATCAGCAGCATCACGATCACCACCAGCGTGGCCCCCAGCGGGGAAATCCCCAGGCCAAGCAACCCGCTGACGCCCGCCGCACCGACAATCCCGCCCAGGCTGAACAGGCCATGGAACCCCGACATCATGTTTTTGCCGCTGGCGCGCTCGACGATCACCGCTTGCAGGTTGACCGTCGAATCCACGGTGCCAAGACCCGCGCCGAACATGAACAAGGCTGCGATCAGGGCCGGAATCGACGACACCGTCGCCAGCAATGGCAGGGCGGCACAGATCATCAGGGTGCCGCCGGTCGTCACCCGTCGGCAACCGAAACGTGTGGCCAGGATCCCGGCCAGCGGCATCGCCAGAATCGAACCCACCCCCAGGCACAGCAGCAACAATCCCAGGGTGCCTTCATCCAGCCCGGCCCGGGACTTGGCATAGGGCACCAACGGCGCCCACGCGGCGATGCCGAACCCGGCGATGAAAAAGGCGATGCGCGTGGACATTTGTTCCAGGCGGCCGGGAACGAAGGTGGTTTGGCTGTTGAGGCTGGTCATAACAATCCTTGGCAAAAAGCGTCGCGTCCTCAACGGACAGTGATCGGCCTGTGAGGGTTCGATCAGTGCCCGGAAAGTTCTACAGTCGTACAGGACGACATCGTTGCACAGCGCCGGTGTTTTTCGCGATATGTTGAGCCATTCCAATGACACGCGGAGGGCGCCATGGCGCAGAGGTACGATGCACGGGGCAATATTTACATCGTGGTAGCGCCAGAAGAATTGCGCCGCCAGGGCATCGACTTGCCCCATCAGGCCAGCCAGGCAGCGCAAACCCTGGAAGCCTGGGCGATAGCCGCGATCGAGGCTTGCTGCAGCTGGGCTCCAGGTACTCAACCGTCCGGCAGCAAAGATCATCGCAGCGACGGTTTGCTGGTCGGACCGTTTCAGTCGTCGCCTCCCTTTGATCTGTTGATCGTCAACACCGACGGTACCCTGGCCGAGCGCAGTGGCAACGGGCTGACGATTTTTTCCCAGGCCCTCAGCGATCAAGGGCTGTTGCCGCAGAACGAAGCCTGTCTGCTCAGGGTTCATCACGACAAGGCTGATACGCCTTCGCCGGGGCAGACTTCGGTGAAAGCCGCAGAGGTCGATGGCGTAAAGGGTTTCTGGCTCGACCTGGGCCAGCCGGGATTCGGGCCGTCGGCGGTCAGTGCTCACGGGGTTGAAGCGGTGGTGTTCAATGGTCGCGAACTCAGCCACGTTGAACAATTGGCGGTACTCAATAGTGCATGGTCGCGCAGCCAGTTCGCGCGGGTCGGCAATCCCCATTGCGTGACGCTGGTGGAAAGTGCCGAGGACCTGCCGAGCAACGAGCAGATGCGTGAGCCGGCGCTGGGTGAGGGGCTGACGCGGATTGCCTATGCCATGCCGGTTGGTGCAGGCAAACCTTGTCCGGCGGGGATCAATCTGCAATGGGCAATGCGCGTGTCCGAAGGGCACATCGCCGCACGGGTATTCGAGCGGGGCGAGGGGCCGACGGCGTCGTCGGGGACCAGTGCCAGCGCGGTGGCCTGTGCGGCCTGGCGGGCAGGTTGGGTCGGCGCCGGGGAGGTCAAGGTGACGATGCCGGGTGGCACGGCGCCGATCTTGCTGGAGGAAGAGTTGGGGGAATTGAGTCGGGTCAGCCTGTTTGGTACGGCTCGAATGATTGGCTGACGGTTAGATAGCCTTCGCGGGCAAGCCCGCTCCTACAGTGGATCGGTGTCGTTCACAAATTCCCTGTAGGAGCGGGCTTGCCCGCGAAGGGGCCAATCCGGTCAACGCAAATTTCAGCTCAGACCACTGAACTCCACCACCGGCATCGTCCGCTTCATCAACACCTTGCCCGCACGCACCGAATACAACGGCAACCCCTGGCTGCGGATCACCTCGTAATCACTCTCTGCCGACAGAATCAGCAGATTCGCCGGCCGCCCACGTTCCAGGCCATAGCGATCGCCGAGGTTCATGGCTCTGGCGCTATTGTCCGTCACCAGGTCCAGCGCACTTTGCAGGTTGCGATAACCGAGCATGTGGCAGATGTGCAGCCCGGCTTCCAGCACCCGCAAAATGTTGCCATTACCCAGCGGATACCACGGATCGACGATCGAATCCTGGCCGAAGCACACGTTCATGCCCGCTTCCAGCAACTCGTTGACCCGGGTCACGCCCCGGCGTTTCGGGAAATTGTCGAAGCGACCTTGCAGGTGGATGCTTTCAGTGGGGCAGGAGACAAAGCTGATCCCCGAATGGCCGAGCAGGCGAAACAGTTTGGCGCAGTAGGCGTTGTCGTAGGAGCCCATGGCGGTGGTGTGGCTGGCCGTGACCCGCGAACCCATGTCGCGGCTGCGGGCCTCTTCGGCGAGTACTTCGAGAAAGCGCGAATGCGGATCGTCGGTTTCGTCGCAATGCACGTCCACCAGGCAACCGCTGCGCTCGGCCAGGTCCATGAGGAACTTCACCGAGCTGACGCCCTGGTCGCGGGTGTACTCGAAATGCGGAATACCACCCACCACGTCCGCGCCCATGCGGATGGCTTCCTCCATCAATTCTCGACCATTGCGGTAGGACTCGATGCCTTCCTGGGGGAACGCGACGATTTGCATATCGATCAGATGCCGGCTTTCCTCGCGGACTTCGAGCATCGCCTTGAGCGCGGTCAATTGCGGGTCGGTGACGTCGACGTGGGTGCGCACATGCTGGATGCCGTGGGCGGCGAGGGTCTGAATGGTTTTCTTCGCGCGGGTCCTGGTATCTTCCAGGGTGATGGTCGCCTTGCGTTCGCCCCAGCACTCGATGCCTTCGAACAGCGTGCCGCTCATGTTCCAGCGCGGATCACCGGCGGTCAGGGTCGCGTCGAGGTGGATGTGCGGCTCGACAAAGGGCGGCACCACCAGATTGCCGCCGGCGTCCAGATCGTCAGGGCCCAGGGTCGGGGCTTCGATCTGGCGGGTGATGCTGCTGATCAGGCCGTTTTCCAGGTACAACTCATGCAGGCCTTCCTGGTTGCGCAGACGGGCGTTGATGATGTGCATCGGGCAGATCCTTTTAGCGAATCGTGTAGGCAATATCCTTACGTTAGCTCGCCTGCGGCGAATCCCGCCAGTTCAAAATGTGGGAGCGGGTTTGTTCAGGTAGATAGTTGCAGGGGTAAAAATCGCATAAGAGCGGCGACTACCGCTTCGGGCGCGTCTTCCTGAACCAGATGACCGGCGTTGGGAATCGGATAAAACTGCGATCCGGGAATCATCCGATGCAGCGCCTGCCCGCGTTCGATGGGAATCCACTGGTCATCCTCTCCCCACAGGATCTGCACCGGGCAGCGAATCGTCGGGTACAGGCCCTCGGCCTCGCAGGTATAGCGCTCGTCCATCTGCGCGATCTGCCGGTAGAACGCCGCTTGCCCCGGCTCTCCCAGCCATGGCTGAACGTAGGGGGCGAGTTCGGCGTCGGGAATTTCCCGCTTGATCGCCCCGCGAATATAGGTCGGCACGATGGCGCGCTGGATGTAATCGGGCAGTCCGCTGAACGCGGCTTCATGCTGACGCACATGCTGCACGAACGGCGAACCCCAGGGCGTCAGCGCCACCGGGTCGATCAGCGTCAGGCTGCGGTAATCCTTGCCATTGAGCAGATGCGCGCGCAGGGCGGTGGCGCCGCCGAAGTCGTGGGCCACCACGTCGGGGCAATCCAGGCGCCAATGCTCCAGCAACTGCGCCAACAACTGGTTTTGCACACCGAGCGAGACATCGTCGTCGGGTTGTGCCGACTGCCCGTAGCCCAGCAGATCGAAGTAGTAGACGCGGTGAGTGGCCGTGAAGTACGGCGCGATCCGGTGCCATACACAGGAAGAAAAGGGCGTGCCATGCACGAACACCAGCGGCGGGCCGTCACCGCGCACGGCGTAGCGCACTTGATGTCCGTTGAAGGCAAAGACCTGATCCAGCGGCCAGTCAGTCATGGGCTTGTCCTCTTGGCGGGGGAAGAGGCAAAAAGCATAGGCATAAAAAAACAGCCGATGAAGGCTGTTTTTCATGTCACTGACGAAACGCTGGCTTATTCGCCGCGATAGATGCAACCGCTGGTGCAGGTCTCGTGGATGCGGATTGCACTGAGCTCCGGCAGCAGGGGCTTCATTTCCTGCCAGATAAACTTGGCCAACACTTCGCTGGTCGGGTTTTCCAGGCCGGGAATGTCGTTCAGGTAGTTGTGGTCCAGTCGCTCGTACAGCGGCTTGAAGATCGCCTTGATTTCCGAGAAGTCGCGGATCCAGCCAGTGTGCGGGTCGAGGTCGCCGCTCAGGTGGATCGCCACTTTGAACGAGTGACCGTGCAGGCGGCCGCACTTGTGGCCGTCCGGTACGTGGGGCAGGCGGTGGGCGGATTCGAAAGTAAATTCCTTGAAGATTTCCACAGTGTTTTCAGCTCTGTTCAGGTGGCGTTCGCCGCAGCGATTCGGGCAGGCGGCGAGTTTACCAGTTTGTCCTGACTAAAGGGTCAGCAAGCGCTCGCCGAGGCGACCGTTGGCGGCCAGTTCGAGGAATTCGTCGCCCATGCGGCGGCTTTCGTCCATGGTCGTGCGCCAGTATTTCTGCCGGCTCGGGGCGTCGCCCATGAAGCGTTTGAAGTCGTTACGGTCCGGCAGTTTGCCGTAGGGCAGGCGCGCCAGGTAGTCCTTCGACGGCGCCAGCAGCAGCACGTTTTGCAAGCGAGCCGGGCAGGCGCGGCGCCACGGCAGGGTCTTGTCGAACCAGCCGGGAATCACCCGGTCGGTGAAGTGCGGGTAGAGCACGATGTCGTTGCCGCTGTAGGGCAGGTCCAAGTGATAGTCCAGCAGGCCGCCGTCGCGGTAGGTTCCCGCACCGGCACCCGGCAGGTCACGCACGCCTTCCATCACCATCGGAATCGAGCCCGAAGCGAGCAAGGCCTGGCGCAAATTGCCGGTGTTGAGGGCGACGAAGCGCGACGGGAAGTCATTCAAGGCATTGACCGGCGGCGCCAGGCGCGGGTCGTGGATGATCAGGCGTTCGAAGTGCCGGGCCAGCCGCGCCCGGCCACGCAGGTTGTCGGCGATGACCGAGGACAGGCCCAGCCCCAGGCGAGCGCGATGATCGTCGGCGAGCAGGCCGTGGCTTTTGACCACCATGATGTTCAGGCGGTAATCGCTGTTGCCGAGGATCGAGGCATCGCGACCGTCGAGCAGGTCATTGAGCATGCGCCGGGAGCTCTGGCTGATCTGCGCCATGGTCACGCCCTTGGCGAAGTTCTGCATCCGTGAATTGCAACCAAAAAATGGACAATGGACTTCAATGCTTTCAACGACTTACCAGATTTCCTGTCCTGTCCGTTTTTCTGCATCTGGATGGACAGATGACATCGCGGCCAATTCGGTAGTTAACGTCATGCTCGGATTACTCCTCCCGTTGGCCGCTACCTAATGGCTTCAAGCTCGATTCGAAAAGAAAGGCGCCAACTTCTTAGAAATATCCGCAACGATATAAGGGACATACCATGAATAAATATTCTTTTCGTGCCGAATGCATCCATGATGTCTTGGATTTCACCGCTGTCGTGGCAGAAACCGCAAGGGTAATATCCCTGGCTGTAAATCAAGATCCGATGTTTCCGGATTGTGAAGTTGAAATTATTACGTCGCTTTCATTGGCGGAACTTAAGTCGATTGCGAGTAGTATTGATGATGTTCATATAATTCAGGAAGCGGTGCGGTCTAAGTGTCAGCGCAAAAGGTAATCACCTAATAGCGGGAATTGTAGTTGTAAGTTGTTGCAGCGGATAAAAAGATTTCTTGTTGAGTACCTTTCTAGCGTTTTGTGCTGAAATTAGTCTTGCTCGGCGAGGCGTTTATAAAGATCGTCTCTCGATTCAACGCCTTTTTGATCTTCGCCTGGAAATGCCCCACAAACAGCCATGCGCTCTAAATGCTCAGCCAAAGGCTCTGCAAATCCGTGTTGAATGCAATGTTCCGTAAGCCAGTGATATGTCTTTATCGCAAGGACCGTAAGTGGCTCCGCTTCGTAACGACCATCGATAGATGATGTACAGATCAAGAGCGCAGCACTTAATCGACGCTTCATGTCATCAGCGTACTCCTGTAGCGTTGCCGCAAAACGCTCGGCTACGTGCTCAACAATCGATGTTATGTAGGTAAGCAGGTAGGGTAGGCGTGAATAAAGGTAATTCCATTGGGTATATGTCTGGTCGGACTGGGAAAATATAAAGTTAACGTTGTATTGCTCGGTCTTGATGGCTTTGTGTTCGGTAAATAGGTGCATTGCCTTGTTGCATATACCATCAAAACTATCCCGGTCGGATTTGTCGTAACGGAGCTTCGCTATATAGTTAGCATCAAATCGCCAAGACTCACCTATCGCATCGAGCACTTTCTGTATGCGTCGCGTATGACCATCCAGCCCTCCTGCGTTTTTAGGACGCAGCTTTAAAGGATCATTAGCAATCATTTCTGAGAAAGCAGCTTTGTCCGCAACTACAGCCTCCAGAAGGTATAGACTTTCTTGAAGTGGTTTTCTTAACAGCATGTAAGCTATAGCGAGCTTTCCTTTTCTAGAAGCTTCGAGCGCCTCAAAAATGCAGTGCAGCATGTCGGACAACACTGCGGGAAACGCCATCGTTACTAAAACGTCATGTTCCTCTTCCATACGTTCACTCAGGCTTAACCAATCGAACAAGTCCTCAGCTTGCTCGAAAGCTGCCTTATCCTGCTCATCTTTAAAGGACAGATCCGTCACGAATATCCCATGCTGCATTCCTGATGCTAGCAACTGAGCGATGACGTCATGAGCTGTGAAACAGAATTTGTATGCCGCATGAAATTGCGGTGGTAGCACTGTGTTCTTCTCCAGTAACCTTTCCATTCGGCAGCTCCATTTCGTGTTGAGGTGAATGGCTGAACGATTCGCTGAAGCGAGGATAGGACAGAAAGGATAGGTTGGCTTTTAAGGGGGGCTCACACCATGGAAAATGAATACATCGCTGCATGATGTGCTTCAAAGACTGTATATAAATCAGTTAGCTAATGAAGCTGCGGTGATGGAGCTAACGCTCCTGGCGTAGCAAAAAGGAGAAGTCAAAGTAGGGGAGAATGTACGTAGTGCTCTTCATGCCATAGTGAAGAATGCAGGCTCTATAAAGCAGGGGCTCGCAAAATTCCGACTAGACCGAAATTGACTCAATGCTGGATTGAGCCAAGGGGTGGTGTGCTTATAGTGCTAGGGTTTCAGGTGGGTAAGGTTGGGTGAGTCGCGCCAGTGTGGACCGGGAGGAGGTACAGAATGTTAAGCAACGATGAGTCGACCTTCTTGGACGAGGGCTTCCTCAGCACCGAAACACAAGACGCCATACCTGAATTTCGGGATGCAAATGCCGACCTGTTCAACCTGGCTGAGGACGTGAACCGGCTGCTGATGAGCATTGCTCATGCAGCCGCAGATGCTGCTAAGACGAACCTTCAGGCACCCGAGTCTATTGCTGTCCGTCTGGTACTGAGGGCTGCCGGCACATTTCAAGGCGCCGTGCTGCTTGCCGAGCGCGGGTTAGTGGCCGACGCCAGGACTCTTGTACGAAGCTGCCTAGAAGACGCCTTTGCGCTCGCCGCAATAATGGCCGACCCCGTGGATTTTCTCTCCAAGTATGAGGAGGATTTCAATGGTGCGAACAAGAGGCAACTCAAGTTCGTTACTGACCGAAAGCTTGGTGACAAGGCTTTACACAAGACTTTGATGGACAAGTACAACGACACACCAAGAGGCAACTCCCTGAGTCCCGGTGCGCTCGCAAAGGATAGCCCGCTAGATACTCAATATTTGATGTATCAACGCCTCTCTAACGACTCCGCGCATCCGTCCGCTACGTCACTGGCCCACCACGTTTATACGCAGCCGGACAAGGAGGGGTGGTGCTATGCCTGGAAGATAGCGGATGTGGAGGCAAACGCAGCGACTCTACAGACCGCTATTCAAGCCGTCCTGCCGATCGCGGTTGGGATTGTGGAGCTTCTCCAACTCAAGTCGTTTAACGGCATGTTTGAGCCCATCCTTCAACGCCTTGAGGCTTTGCCTCAACGAGGGATTTAAGGCAGGCGATTTAGGCAGGGATCGGGACAGTCAAATTTATCCAGAAATGCCCGCTGAAGGCGCTCTCGGAAGCGCCCTCCGAGAATCGTCTCGAAGGCTATTCAGGTTGAATCTGTCATGCCAATATGCCACTACATTAATCACATCAGGCTATGGCAGCATTCATGAGCACAATCGTCTTACGATCTTGGCGGCACCTCCGAGAGCTTTCTGTATTGCGCTACGCGATGCTGGTCTTTATCCCATTGTTCGCACGCCCGCTCCATTTTTCTAAGGCACCGGACCGACCTGTTTACACTCGGTTGAAGGGCTTAATGACGTTACCAGTGTTTGTTGGGACGCTTTGGCAATCCACGACTGTTTCGATCTACCAATGGCTTGGAAAGCGAGAAAGCGAACACTTAGCAAATGGCATAAACCAAAGTGACATTTGGAATCATTTGCACAGCACCCAAGGCTGGATCGGGTTGGTAGCCCTTGCTGTAGCGATTTTCAGTATCTATGCAATTGCTGCTTTGCGTTGGGGCTACCATGCAGGTGCAGTGTCTGTGTGCAAGAAAATGGGATTTAGCTGCGCACCGATCTCCCTTCTATACTTCGTGGTCACAACGGCCGCCTGGGGATTGTGGGTGGGACTGATGGTCAAAGGGATCGACTACAGTATTTGGTTTTCAAATGGTGATCTTTCTGGTTACTTCAACACATTAACCTCGGAGCACCCATACCGATCCTTGGGATTACTTCTTTTCATTGGGGCAGCAACATACCGGGCGTCAATCAATAGTAGTCACGGTATGGCGGCAGCGTATTCGAACTCTAAGTTTTTGGCGTTGGTAGTTGGTATTTTGCCTATTATTGTGCTTCTTGGGCTCGTCTATGTTTATGAAGCGCTCGTTTTGTCTTGAATGTGTCCCAGCTTCTATTCGATGATTCTCCCCGTCGTCTCTGGGGAGAGAATCGAGTGTGTTGATGATGCGTTAAAAAATATATTTTAAATAAGGAAGGTTATGAGCACCGTTGCAAAAGGAGATGCGTTTGAAGAAGAGATTTTTTTACTTCTCAAGAAAGAGCTGGAGGCAGGTCGCCTCGGAATTTCTCCTTCGTCAGGGAAAATTTTTAAGAGAAAAGGGTATTATTCGAAAGATCGCGAGAAAGATATCGTCGTTGATATTTCAATTGAGGTCTGGCTGCCCGGTGCAGATAACTACTCCATGCTTTGGGTTTGTGAATGTAAAGATTATGGTCGTAGTGTCCCAGTTGATGATGTGGAAGAATTTAAGTCAAAGCTGGATCAAATAGCTGGAAAAAATATTAAAGGGGTTGTCGCTACAAGGAATGCTTTTCAGGAAGGCGCGATTACATATGCGAGGAACCAGGGCTTAGGTTTGGTTCGCATTATGCCGAAGGATCAAGTTTCTTGGTTTATTTACTGCGTTATGTCCGGTTCGGCGCCGATTCAAGATAAGCTCAATCCTCGTGAATTCAGAGTGGCCTTGTCCAACGATGGTTATCAAGCCAAAGAGCGGAGCTTCTATTCTGCGTATGATGGTTATATTTTTGGAAGTTGGGTAGGCTTGGTAAGGCACTCTCTCAGTGGCAGCGCCTAACAAATGAAAAGGCACAGGTTGTCCGCCTGATACAGCGTGCAAGCCTAATACGCAACATGACTGCCTATTCCACTCCATGTTCATCATTCATGGCATGGAATAGGGGAAGTGTTGGTGCCAATTCGGTTTCTCTTTCATCGTGCTTACGAAGTGATCAATAACTGCTTTTGCCGCAATGTGGGGGGCGGGTGCAAGAATAATGGCCTTCCATACTGTGTCTATCTCGGTACCTGATGATCGACGGTCTTCTGTTTTCATATGAATTATGCGGTTTCGAGCATTTTTTAAAGTTTTATATCCATGCCAGCATCTCCCACCTTTTGGTGAGGTGCAGCTCAAGATTTCCGGCAGAACATTTGTTAGCTTTTCGTCTAACGTGGTATGGCGTTCAATCGTTTGTTTGCTAGCGGCCTCTAATACGATGTCACTTCTGTGGTGGCGTGCATAAAAATAGTCTGAAGGTATAGTCTCGTTAACAAATGCCTCAAGTGCCGTGAAGGCTAAAACAATCGATTCAATCATTTTTTCAATATAGTCGAAGGCTTCCTCGTCAGATGGGAAATTGACTTCGGTATGTAAGGTTTTATCAATACCGCTTCGGTCGCGAATTTTGCGTGCAGAAATGAACGCCAAAGCAGATGAATTGAGTAGCAATGCTGAAGCATTTGGTAACGGGATAGTAAGCTGTTTTTTTTTAGTTAAAGAAATGACAGAAGATACTGTGATTCGTGTACCCTTAGGTGACAAAACTCCGGACCAAGGCGATACCCAATTCTCTGCTAAATACGTGAATGTTTGTAGTCTCCAATCATTGGCGGGTTTGCTATTTGCAGGGGGAACTGGCTTCATGGGATACCTGCTTGGAATTGTGGCGGATGCATTTTAGTCGAAGATGAACACATGAACTGTAAACGTACCATCCTAGTCTGCGCTAGCTAGGCGCGCTGATACAAAGTTGTTTATTTCTATAAAAAATAATTCATTGAATTGATTATTAGCTAACCGCCTTGTATTCGAGTGGCAGGTTAAATGTTTCTTGTAAATACTCGATGTACGAAATCTCCTCCGCAGTCGCCACCGCAGAACCGATGATAATCAATTTTGCGGCGCGTTGATGACCAGGCCAGTAAGAATATTCCATTATCTGTCCAAGTGCCTGTCGAATGCAGGCTCTGGCAGTAGATGCCGTCTTAATTTCGTAAAACCAATAGCTTTCACCCTGTTTGACTACCAAATCTATGCTTAATCCGTTCGCGTATATTTCAGTGCCAACATTATCTTCTCCGTATAAAGCTGACAGTTCTATATAAAGGTTGCTTTGATAATCGTTATGTCTCAGTCGAATGTCCAGTTCTCTTTGGGTGAGTAGGCCAGACGTTTGCGATGGTTTTTTTGTACAACCAGCGCTAAATCTAAAATCGTTTAGCCTCTTTTCCAAAGCTATCTCAGGAAGGTCTCCCTCCGTGAATAAATAGATTGGAAGTAGTCGATCAAGAATTTGCAGTATCTGGTCATAGTCGATTGCGTTCTTTTCTGATCTCGCTCCAAGGAATATAAAAATCCCTTCTTTCACTCGTTCCTGAGGAATGGAAGAGGGCATATATTCGGAGCTTCGGACATCACTTTCGTAATGCCACATACGCAAGTCAGAAAAGTTTTCACAGAACTCGTTTAGGTACTCATTAAACCGCGCTATTTTGGGAACGAGCACATCGATGTTGGGAAGCGATTGGCTACACTCTAGGGAAAAGGCGACACCGTACCTTACGAACTCCCCCTCAATGCCGATGTTAAACTGAAGCTCTTTCCGTCCCCCATAATGCCACCCCCAATTTTCAAATACAGTTCTTTGATCGAACAATTGGCTGGATGGAGTCCTAGACAATTTATTGATTTTTTTTCGAATGCTTTGTAAATTTCCGACTTTATATGATTTTGACTTTTTATTAATTTCTTCCGATACTTGTGCCAAGAAATGCATCAAAGGGATTCCTTTACTTTGTTGATTCGGCCTAGGTCAGTTTTATTCATGGTAGGCAATTATCCATTCGCCCAGGGTCATATCATAATCCTCCCACTCCTTTTCCCAGTTCTCTCTCAGAAAGCTACCGATTTCTTTTGGCTCCAAATCAAACAGGTTAAGCCCCTCGCGTTTCATCGCGTGGCGGATTCGTTGAGCTACTAACGATGGTGTTAGTTTTTTTACCGCCTCAACTGCAATCGACTCACACCAGGAGTATACAAAGCGTTCCCATGCAATTACATCTTGCCTAAATCTTGGAACGTCCGGAAAGTCGTAGCCGTTTACATACCGATTTTTAAAATCCTCGTCTTGGGCAAGATGGAGATCCTGCTCTAATTTTTGTATCAGTCGTTGCTCATAATAGGTTGAGTTCAAATTTCCGTTTTTGCTTTCGAGGTACAGACTAGGAACAACTCCAGATGCCTCCAAATCGTTCCATACCTCCGCTAGCGCCCTCAACAAAGCATCGATCCTTTCCCGACGCCAACCAATATCATGAGCGCTGCCTAATAGCTTGGATATTTTTGCATGACGGGCAGATGAGGCTTTCGACTTCATGTGTGTGCTATGTGACTTGTAGCATTCATACGAAATCCAGTCGCCCAAGTGGGTCCACACGCCATACCGAGATTTCCAACGAGGTATTTCAGCTTCATCCACAGCGATGTCGCTGCTGCCGTTCATGTAGCCGTACCGTACGATGTCCCGATCTCCTTTCTCGGTGAAGCTGCGACTGGCGAAGATCTTTGCAACCATGTCTTGAGGTAAGGCCTTCTTTAGCTGGATACTCAATATCGCGAACTGCGGGGCGTTTCTATATTGAGCGGCAAGCAGACCACGTTGCAGCCAGGTGTCGAATCCAAAAGGCATCGCGCTAGGCATAATGCTCTTGAATCTTGGAAGGTAGAGCTTAGGTATTTGACTCGGCCAGACCTCCGCACCCTCAATCACCGTCGTAGATTTCGTATCGAAGGTTGCGAGGATTCTAGAAAAATAATCTGCAATATCCGCATCGTGTTGAATAGCTAAGTCGAGGTCTGCGATCAGCTCCGCATTCCTGCTGCCGAGAAATGCTGCATTCGTAGCGTTTGCCGAACCGAATAATAATCTGCGCTTTCGTCTTTTCGGTGCCTCCTCGCGGATGAATTCGAAATAAAAAGCTTTCATGTGCATGAGGCCTGCTGCCCGGCCTAGACGAACCTCAAGTTTTACACCCTTGCGGCGAGCTTTATGGAAACCTTGTAGGTCCTCGGGTCTGATCCCATCATCCACTAACAAACAGAGCCGCCGGGGATTCATTCGTTTTACCAGCGTATCCATGAATGTCACGTCTACGTAGGGCGCGATAACCAACGCCAAATTCAGTTGGTATCCTTCCGGGACCGACAGTAAATCAAAGCTCATCTGTATTTATTCCATTTCAATTGTCGATCGCTTTTCCTTGGAGCCTCTGTTTTACACAGATTTCTTTTTCATCAGTTGAGCTTTCCGATCATACTTGGCCCCGTTAATAGCGCTAAAGCTGCCTTTGAGAAAATCTACTTCCTTTCCGTCAACGAGCTTTTTTATCAACTTTACACCGATGCGTTTTAGCGGATCATGTTCCTGAAGCCACAATTCATATCCATGAATTGAGGGCCCCCCTAGATTGATAGTGAAATTGACGCCGTACAGTAAAAATGTAAAGTATGTTTCGGGGGGAGGAGTAAAAATCAAATCATGCCCAAAGCCAGCTTGAACCCACTGGCCTGTATCTGGATGCTTCATTTGTGCATCCATCGAAAACAGAACTTGCCGATGGTAAGGCCAATGTTTTACGCCTTCACCGTATCTAGCGAATCGTCTAATTGTGTCGTAAGCTGGATGGTCAATGATAACGTCGACGTCTCCTAGTTTTACATAGCGAAGAGCCAACGCTTCCAAAGCCATCATCGCTAAAAAACGAGACATCTCTTTTTGTGGTGGATCAATCTCAATCTTAAATAAAAATGGTGAAAAATCTGAACCTGTAGTTATGCTGGAAAGATGTGCGTCAACGAATTTTTGCTCAGATAGCTTTTCAGCGATGACCTGTAATTTCCCATCTGTACCTTTTCGTAAATTAACTTCTATATCAGTTCCAGCAATCCATCCTAAAACGGATGGGTAAGTGCCCTTCTTATTGGGGACTTGGTACCAACCTCTGAGGTTTCTTATCGAGGGATGGGAAAGTACGGGGTTTTCTACTTTTCTAGCGAAATAATTGTTGCACTTGTCGCAAACCAGTCCTTTTGGAAGGACCAGTTTTTTGCTTCCTATAGATTCGGGAATTAGGTGCTCGACACCCTTGGTGTCATGACTCGCTACCTTGCAGAATAAACAGCGCACAATTACCTCAAATGGTTATTAATCGAGTGAAGCTGCACAAAGACTCACAATTCTGAACGACGTCTGGATTTGTCTGAGCCTGAGATAGTATTGTTTTTTGCTACATCATTCCTTATTTGTTCTAGATTTTTTTCATCCATTGACGGTATTGACGCAACAAAATTATCGTGTAGGTGCTGGAGGTAGTATCTTAGTACATCAGGTATTTTTTTTATATCGGTTAGTGTAAGGCTTCCAACGGTGAACTCGGTGGATTTTGAAATTTCTGCCGCTGACCAGCCATGGGCAAAAATATGGAAGTACATGAAAGGCAGCTTAAACGTAGCGAAAAATCTATGCGGCTCATCAAAAAATCGTATGTCTTGTCCGCCGATGGAGCGTTCTATTGAGTAAACTACCGGCCCCGACAAGTCGTAATAGGGAGGTTCTCCAAAAAATGGTGTGAAAAAGATCTTGGTTGAACACCGGTTCGCAACAATGTCTGCTTTCATTGAAGCAAGAAATTCCTCAAGCTTTTGACTGTCTTCCCCTGTGCGATTATTTGCACGGTTCTTGGTGGTAAGGATAGCCCGCCAAAAGATTGAAAGTACCGCTACTTGCATTGTTTCTGTGACTACAATGACTGGTTTCTGTTGTCGATAATTAGCTATCTTTTTGAACAGCTGTTCGGCTAACTCTTTTTCAAGGGTTGAAAGAGTACCTTCGCATGTTCCGCAGAGTAGGTATTCTTTAGGACCATCTTGGTGACGGATGTTGACGTCGTCGCTGCATCGAATATATGGAGTGGCTGAAGTGATTTTCAGCCAGTCGAACACAAATTTTGGGATGCTATGTGATTCCTTCAATATTATATTTTTAGAATCACAAAGGGCACAGTCCCCATTTTCGCCTCCGTCTGCAATTCCGTTTTCATTGTCGGTAGCAATTGCTGCTTGCGCCTCAGACATCTTAAGCTCCAAAAAGTGAAATTAACTCGCGACAGGGCACCTTACAGAGAGGCTGAAGGATGATGTACTCCCTGTGTTATGCCTGTCGGACGGTCCGGAATGGAGCGGAATGGAAATCCATCGGTTCCGCAACGCACCTGAACCGTTTGCGCAACGTGCCCTGTTATCAGTCAAAACAGATGTGAGACGTTTGTTTTTTAAGGTTTTTTGCGCTGCCTTCGAATGATGAATGTCACTTTGACGTGAGTCATGTATGCGTCCGGCGTCATCCGCCTCGACGACGCACACCCACCATCAATTTTCTGTATTTTTCATCGTGGATGAGATTCGGTGCGGCTTGGACAATTTTGCTCAGGCAGGATGTGAGGTCCGATGGAATCCATGATTGATCCTCTATCGTGAGGCTCAGCAGCAATAAGGCTTCTGCCGGGAAGTCGGTGCAAACGGAGCTTTCATTCATTTCGTGAAGCAACGAATGGGGATGCTCAATGGGCAGCAGCCAGTCTTGAACCGAGGCCAAGGCCGCTGGAAATTTTTCGCCAGATGCAACGGCTAGGGTTGCCAGTGAGGAGGCAATAGCCGGACTTACCAGTTGCTTTGACTTCGGCCAGACGTCTCGCCAAAAAGGGAGAACTCGATTTTCCCAGTAAGATTCCTTTTGCTCGGCAGCGCCTTCTAAAGCTTGTGTCAGAGCCTGCGCTGCGTCTTCGAGGCCCCGCTTAGGCAACTCTTTGAAGGCAGATCTAAATTCCATGTCGGCATAGCCCTCAAGCGGGCCTAACGCTGCGTACGTGAGAAAAGCTGCGAATTGCTGTGCGTGCTCACCCAATTCTTCAAAGTGCTTGGCTGTGTCCAAGAATTGATTTTTGAAGGCTAGCAATAGAGGGCGGTACAAACGAGGCGACCATAGGAAACCCTCCCATACGCCCTTTGCTTCAAATGGATGAGTGTTCCAGTCGAATAATGGAAGCAAGCACGATTCTGTCCAGGGGCTATCAACACGGAAAAGGACGATCAACCTCGAACCGAGAATCACTCTGCCATGTCGGTATTTTTCTATTGTGGTGTCACACAGCTCGGTGAAAAGGTCTTTGATCTGAGTCGGTAGACCATCGTTATCGTTGGGTTGTTTGGCCAGCCAAAGACTCAACAACGCCTGGGTGACGTGTCCAATCGGATGGTTAATGGCATCGGTCACTGGATCGTTCAGCGGCTCGCCGTTGCTTGTAATTCCTGATTTTGGCTCAAGCGGCAGAGCCATAATCCGCCCGCACAATTCCAAAAGGGTCGATTCGTCATGGCTGATAACTTTGGACACAGCATCGATCCAATATGTAACGCTGTGGACGATCTCTGTCAGCAGGTCATCTGGCAGGGTCAGTATCCAAGAAGCTGAATACTGCCACGACCTCCTGGTACGACCTTTTTCGCCCCAAGTCTGAATAGCCTGCCGCCATCGATTAGCTGGCCATACTCCTTCTTCCGCGAGATCTCTCAATGCGTACATTGCGTTCAATGGATGCTTACGGCAGGTTTCGCGCCAGGTGTCTTCGTAATGTCCTGATTCAGAGGGCGGGGCTTTAAGCCACTGGACTAACTCATCTCTTTTGCTTGGTGCGACGTCAATGCTCTGGGTTTCTTCGTGGTCAGGTTCACCACTCATGCTCATCCAATGAGAGAACTCGTCGCTTTCGTTGGATGCAAGGCGCCATTTTGGATACGCACGTGACAAGGCTTTCAATCGTGCAGATGCTGCCTTACCCAGCGATACGCCGGAGCTTTGCAACTTGGCGAGCCTACGCCACACGGCGCTGTCTGCGAGGTCTTTCCATGCTTCAGGCAGGATGTCATCGCGATACATGCGACGTGGTGGGCCTACCAATATTGCGGTCTCAAGCCGTTTCTGATCCGCGGGCGCTAAGAAGCGTCCCTGCAACACGATGAGTCGAAACATTTCGCGCTTAGTAGCCACAGACCAAAGCCACCACGCATGATTTGCCAAAAGCCACTCGACCCACTGATTGGGGGAGATGCAATTTTCCTGACTGGCAGCGAATAGTGCGAGACGCTTGTAAGTCGCGAACGGAAGTTCGGACCACTCATTCGCAATATGGTGGGCCAGCGGGATATTCTGATCGTAGACGGATAGCCAAGAGTCCCGCAGGAGTTCGACCAAAGCTACCCAATCACGATTCTTGCGGTTCTGAGTATGGGGTGCGATTGATGGAAGATCCCAATGAGATCGATCGTTTTCTTCGTCCGCTTCGCCCAGTTCACAAAGCAATTCCAGCGCATCCGTTAAAAGCTGCTGGAGATCTCTCTGTAGCAGAGGCAATGCAGCTTGCCATCGGCTGCTCTTGAAATTACGAAACACCGAATAGATGTCGTCCGACGCCAGCGTTAATTTCCATTCAACAAGGTCACGAATTCCTCTAGGTACGGAGGGCTGGTCGGACTCTTCTTGCCAGCGAAATGGTTTCGATAGCGCGATCATTGGAGCGAGCAACTCGCGTAGCTGAAGCCGTGCAGTCAGCGTTAATCCATCCCGTTTGAAACGCTCTTGCCAATCGTAAAGGGCTGAGTCGCGCCATGGCTGTTTGACCCTACCAGTTAACAACAGCCGCCATAGAATCTGCATCAACCGGCTTGGTTGTGCTTTTGGAGCATTTTTTAAGATTTCTGCCAGCTCAGAGGTCTGTCCTCCGGTCTCCAGTCGAGAAAAAAAGCCCAACCGCTCCTCTATTCTCCAGCGGAACTGGTCATTCATTCGCCCGCCGCGATCCACTATCCATAGAAGTAGGTCGGGATTATCTAGATGCCGAGCCAGCCAACGGCCGATGTGACCCATTACGTCATCCCACTGTGAGCCGGAATCATTCGACGAAACCAGTGACATGGAGGGAGCGAGTGGGTAGGGCGCCGGTCGTTGTACGAGGCTAAATTTTAGTTTTTTATCAGTTTCATTTTGGGGAGTTACACCAAACCGATTCAAGTCAGTATGGCGGTATCGGTAGTCTGCAAAAGCCTCAAGCCAGTCAAGAGGAGGGACCGGATTGAAATCGGCAAAAAGACGAGCTGGTAAACCAGATTTATCAGAAAGGGCCCATAGCACCCGGCCTACATAGTCATCCTGCCTTGTGCTGGCCGATGGGCGACTTTGAGCATGAGTGACGACAAAGCGCTCCTTACCCATTACCCCGTCTCTGTACACTTCTCCCCAAGCTTGGAGCGTCAAGTGCAGCGCCGAATGATCATAGGTACCAGCCGGTACGTTGTAGAGTATCGGGGTAACACCTTTCGCTTCCCACTCTTCTTGCCGGGCTTCCTCTTCTCCAGGAGAGCTTGAGCCGAAGGCCCATGCGTTTGGGGTGATCTCACCCTGCATCCTGTCAGCAGCTATCGCATCCCTCATGTACCTGAGAACGGGGTCATTAATGCTGTACCCAACGAAGCAAACGACATAGTTACGAAAGAGTTCGCTTACGAATCGAGCCGCCCACCGTTCGACCAAGTAGGCCAGACCGAAATCGCCACTTGTGACTACGAGACGGTTCAAGCCTGCCTCATCAGGAATTTTAGGCAATACACCATGCAAGTAGACCAATCCGTCCCAGCGACTATTTTTCGGAATAGGCAGCATCGGGGCCGAATAGGACTGAAATTTCTGGGAGACTTTTCTCGCTGCGGTATCGAAAATGCGGTCGAAGTTTGTCGTCACTAGGCGAAGCGTGCCATGCCGGGTACGGGCGAGCCTCAGCAATGCGGCGTGTGTGTCAACGGCACCTTTCTTACGTAAGTTTGGTTTTAGAGCCCTGCAAAGAGCTTGTCGGACGGCGAAACGGCCTCCGTTGATTCGTCGTTCGAGCAGATCAAGAGTGGCGTCGAATTGGTAATTCTTGAAGGCTTTTTCTTCGGCACCGCCAAGCTCATCGTGGACTTCTTTATAGATCTGTTCCACCAGGCCTTTGAAGTCGGTTAAGCCTGCGGGATAAGAAATACCTGCTCCGCAGAAGAACACCACGCGGCCCTCCTCGTGGGCCTGAAGCAGCTCGTCCGGGATGTCTGGTCCGTCAGTTACAAATTGCATTCCCTATCCCCATCAACCTTGCCAAATATGCGCTGGCGCCTATTTAGCATGCACGCAAGGCGATTAGCCATCTTGCCGTTGTTGTGGCGAGAATGATGGTAGGGAAACAGATGCTGACGCGACGCAGAAATGGGTAACCATCCACCGCACTGGTGATCATGGTAACGAGTTCGTAGAGCTGAAACAGCGCAACCGGTGAGGGAGACGCTGCCGTGACGATGCGATGTTCCGCCGCATTGAACCGAGACGGTGCTGAAGAAATAGCTTCGCAAATGCACGGACTTGCCCCACAAGACTGCATATGACCTAGCCAGCAAGTTGCATTGAATTGGGCATGCATGCTTCCTGCTAATGATCTGAGGGCTACGTGGCAGATTGCTACTCTGGTAAGGTAGGATCCAATATCTTTGATTGATCTGACCTAGAGGCAAAAATGAATTTTTCTCTGATCGACAAACCAGAATTGGCAGTTGGATTGGCTGTGGGCATAGTCTTGTTGGTTTTTATAACTTTTAAGTTTGTATGGAATCGAAACGTAAATGTGAAGGCCAAGAAAGGTTCTGTGTCGATAAATGGAAAAAATAACGGGAATATCACAGTAAAAAGCCGAAAAGGTAAGTAAATGGCAGGCATCTGGGATCTCTTAAAAAGGCTAACTCAACCCGGCCCGTCAACAAGCATAAAGGCCAGCCGGTCGGGAGTCGCCGTTAATGGTCCCAATAACGGGGTGATTATTGTCAACGACACCGAAGAAATTGAGGCGGTTGTAACTAAGGTCATTGCTAAACAGACAGCTATTATTAATCAAGGAGTGCCCGGGGAGCTGGAAACAGAGATAGATAGGCAAGTCAATGAGTACCGAGACAAGATGAACTCCGGTATGGTAAGTGCGGCGCTAGATCTATTTGTGAAACTGCTTGAGCATCAGGCGAAAAATCTATCTCCTACGCTGATTTTTAGAATTAAAGCCAATATCGCGATTTGTAAACATCAACTTGGTGAGACGGAGCAGGCAATCCGGCTTCTGTACGAAGCTTGTACATATGCTCCAGAAGATCATAGAGCCATAGCATATAAGGCGCTCGCATACATTCTTGACGGAAAGCTAGACCAGGCTTTGACCTATGGGTTGGAAAAACTAGCTGAAAAGCCAAGTAATGAGTTGCTTGCAGGATTTATGCTTCAAGCTACGCGTATTAAATACCAGGACTCCGACGGTTTTGAGGATCCTTTCCCAGGGTTTTCCGAAGAGGTTAAGCAGGCAAAGAGTGTTCGTTTGGCACACATCCACCTTCTAGCCTCCCGTGAGACTTCTAATTGGAGGGAGTTGGCGGGTGCCTTACTTGAAGAGTATCCTGACGATCCGCAGGCAAAGAATCTAGTTGCCACGGGGATTTTGCAGCACTATATTCAAAATAGACAAAGCCCGAATGGATTTAAATTTTCAAAGGAAGATGTAGACCAGATTAGGCTCGCGGCTGAATATTTTTATGTTGAATGGTCGGCGTTTAAGGATAGTGATAGAGCTGCAAATTCTGGTGACTTACAAACCGTGCAGGGATTGTTGATACTCTATAAGTTAAGTAACAATATTGAAGCCCTACGAGTAGAGTGCGAATATGTTCTTGCGAATTTAACGCATGATCAAGATTTGATCGAAACAACAGTGAAGTGCTTGCTGGATCTAAATCAGAATGAGTTGTGCGATGAGGCCATAAAGAAGGTCGTCAGCGCGGAAAGTGCAAGAGAGTTTAAGTTTCTCAGCATGGTTGCGCGAAAGGACTGGGATGGGCTGAATAAATTTCAGGATTATAGCTTTTCAAAGTTTAATGGGGCATTTTTACTGCATGCTAAGATAGTCGTATATATATCGCGAGCATATAAGGGCAACGCCCAAGGTAAAATTGATTTAGAAAGACTCTTGGCTGAGAAAGAGTTGGATAGTCGAGCACGCTTATTGCTCTTTGAGTTTGCAGTTGAGAGCAGGATTCAGTCAATTGCTTTATTAGCCCACAGCTATGGGTACTCAAGGGTAGGAAGTGATACTGATGTGATAGAACTTCATCACTATATGAAGTTGGTGCGCTTTCTTCTCGATTGGAAAGAAATAATAACCAGGCTCAGTCCGCTGCCTGAGGTTCATGAGAATTATGAATTAAAACATATGCTGGGGCTTGCGTATGTGAATGAGTATCCGATAAGAGTGGAAGGGGCAAATTTTTTTGAATCTTTGAAGCAAGAGCCAAGAGGGTTTGAGCTTTTATTAGGGATATTCTATTTTAAGAGAAAGGAATATCCGAGCGCGGTCTCATTTATCAAACAATATTATTCTTCGGGCGGCAGAGATCTTTATGGATTCCTACTGCTATGTGAAATGGCAAAACTTAACGGAGATAGCGCTGGCTTGGCCGATGCTTTTTCGATTTACGATCCGAAAGAGTTAGAAGGAACACCTGAGCAATTTATACAGGTTGCTAAGTATCTTGTATCAGTTGGGAAGTCAGCGGAAGCACTAACGCTTGCTTATGATATTTATGAAGCTAATCAAAATCAGCCCAAAGTGGCGCTCGGCTATTTTCACGTTTTTCTTTTGGCTAATAAAGATGTGCTGTCGGAAGAGTCAGCGCCTGTTGGCCCTGGATGTTATTTTAAATTAGTATCTTCTGATGGTGTTTCAATTGAGAGAATGGTTGGAAGCTCCGTTGAGGATGATCTGGCATTGGACCCAAAATCTGTAGACCCATATATCAGGAAAGTGCTTGGGGCTAATGTGGGTTACGAATATACACAATCTAAGCTACAAGGAGAGGTGACTTGGAAGCTTGAAGAGGTAAAGCACCGTTTCGTTCAAGCGTTTCATCAAGTGTGTACCACTTACGAAAGTCAGTTTCCGGATGAGGGAGGCTTGTGGTCTCTCAAGGTCGAGGAAGGAAATATCCAGCCGCTTCTTGATATTGTTAAGGGTAAGGCTGAGAGAGATGAAGAATTTCTTGCAACAATTCTAGAAAAAAATATTCCCCTAGAAATAGCAGCAGGAATGTGGAGTAAAAATATCTTTCAAGTCGTCGACCTGATGCGGTCGACCACGGGGCATATTCAAACGTGTGCAGGAACTGCGGAAGAAGGAGAATTAGCAGTTGAGTCGGTAAAGAAGTTTAAGGGTAAACCGGTTGTGCTGGACAGTTATACGGCGTGGGTTGCCGCAGAGTTGGGCCTTGTAGACGCGCTAAGTGAGTACTTTAGTGAGGTTATAATTTCTCAAGGTACAATCCACACAATGCAGTTAATGATGAATGAGTTTGAAGGACTTTCCGGTTCTGGCATGAGTGTTGGATGGAAAAATGGAGTTTTTACAAGATCAGAGTTTACTGTAGAAGATACAAACGCTCAACGAGATCGAATTGCTACAAATATTAAATTGCTCGAAGAAAAATGTACAGTTGCACACTATGATTTTTCCAGCGATCTTGACGAGTTAACGGAGCAGTTAGTCAAGATAAGGGCAGAAGCAGTTGTACCGTATTTTCTTGTCAAAGAACATGAGGCGATTTTTATTTCTGAAGACGCATATTCTAGAGGGTTTGCGGGAAATATATATAACTTGGTTGATAGTGCTTGGTTGCAGCCAGTTGTAAATTTGCTTGTTCAAGATGGCTATATGTCTGGGGATTTCTACGCTAAATCAATTTTAGGGTTGTGTCGCCACAGGCATAACTTTGTTTCGGTTAGCTCATTTGTGTTAGAGAATATTTATGAGAACGACGAAACGTCGGGTTTGCACGATTTTTCAGAAATTTCTGAGTACATCGGTGGGCAAAACGCAGATATTGAAAGCCACTATCAGTTGATATCTAGATTTATTTTGCGACACTGGGTGTTCGACTATAATCCGACATTTGATCAAGCATTAGAGAAAATGTTAGGAAAAAGTCACGGGGATGCATTTCCAATCGCGAAAGGACTAAAAGCTACTTCCATAATGTTCGAGAGGCTGATTAAGCTTCCAGGTGGAATGCATTTATTAAATGATTTAGTCGATATGCCCATTCTTAGGTTAAAGGACTTTGCAATAAAATGGTGGAAAGGCCATTTTTACCAAGCCTAAGTGGAATGCTGAGCCTAGCAGCATGAACTGCTCTGGGCTCAAAACCGTCGAGCTATTTGGCCAGTATTTTGTAGTTTTCCTTGCTAGTTGCATCAACTCGTCCCTGAGCAATTGGTGACGCGAACCTTCGTTCATCCCAGCTAGACAGAGGAAGCTGCTCATTCGAGCACCGCTGGACACGACTATTTTGTTTAGCTGCCAGCCTCCTTGTCGCATCAATCGGGGTGTTAAAATTCCCGTCTGTTTTTGCCGATCAGTCTTAAAAAGGTGCAGCGAGAAATCTCGATGAAAGAAAAATTGAGTGAAGAAGAGATGCGCCAAGCGCTCTTCGGCCCACAAGCTAATCAGCCGGATCCGCCAAAAGCGCCGGAGCTGCCTGCAACGTCAGTTCATCAGCCTGTTTCAAAGCCTCGAAAACCACCAAAATCACTCTCGCCAAAGCTGAGGGTTACGATGCGTGTGACGAAGGAGTTCGAAGGTGAGGCAGAGGTTTTCATCCATGATGCAAATACTTTGAGCACATTTGCCGCCGAACAGGAGGCCAAAACTGAAGCGAAAAAGAAGAAATACAAATATTTCGAATTGATGTCGATCAAGCCGATCGAGTAGCCCGACGACGATACCTTCAACAGCAAGCGTCAGCGCCGTCTTAAATTAAGCATTGAGCTGATGACACCTGTCATTCCCCTAAATCCGCCCAGATGCGGCTTCCACTACCTGGATATACCCCAGGAGGCAGTTGAGGTGTCCTATGGATTTTTTAGGGGCTGATCCGCCATACAGGATGATAGGGTATGACGCCACGTCTTCGATAATCTCAGCAAACGCGAGCATCACTACCTCGTGCAAACCTCTCGGTTCACCCCCATGGAACAATCCGGCCCGGAGGGCGGCTTATGGGGGGGGTTTCCTGAGTTCTTGTGAAATGGCTCGGTGGGAATTCTGCCAGCGTTGCAATAAGGGGCGCTTGCGAGGGGTTGATCGGACGGTAAAGCCCAATCAGGACGCTGATCACCAGAGAGTATCTTTGCGTCGGCTTTGAGCACCTTTGCCGTAGTGGCGATTGTGGATACTGCTTCAATAGCCGCCTTTGCTCCAGATGTGGCGTCTACCCCCACAGAGGTAATATTTCCAGAAGCCCCAAGTCCGAGATTAAATTTTGAATCCTCAAAGATCCCCGGTTTGTAGGTGATCAGGCTAGGAAGGTCTTCGGGTACAAATTTGGTTTCTGTGATCTCAACTGGAATACAGGATTTGTCACCTGAGCCTCCAGAAAAGCGAAGAAGGTTTCCATCTTTGTCGACGATTTTGTCCTGAATATACGTCGTGATTTGTTGCTTCAGCCGATAGTAGAGAATGCCGTCGCATACTCCCTTATCACAGCCTTGGCGTGCATCCATGTAGTTCACGATTTTTCCTGAGCAGCCACCCATGCTTGCTGCGATCAACGAAATCGCGACGAGTCGTAGAATCATAATCCGTGCTCCCTGTGGGCGAGTTTATCAACCACTCAGCAGAGAAGGATGGCACAAGAATCTCAAAGTGCCTGTTTTTCCAGACGTTGCTTCGATTGCACGAATAACAACTAGCTAGCACCTCATCGTGTGACCGACAGTGCAACTCACAATCCATTCAGAGCCAATATTGGAACCTCTACGCATCATTTTCAGGGCCTCCGTATTGTTCGAGTTTCGATGAAAGCTTCCTAATGAGATGATTTAATACGGAGAAAATTGAGTGTCAATCCTCGGAAAGTGGCTATTTGTCGCTTCTGTCCGCACGAAACTCCTACCTCGACGACCCGTAACGGAAATGCGCACGCACGGCTTTCGACCGGGCATGAGACCGCGGGTGTTCAGTGCATAAGGCTGGTCAGCACGAACGCGAACAATTAAGCATCTGTGCAATTACCAGCCCAGGCTTAACCAGTGTCGAGATGAACTAGGCTCTCTGCACCGCTCATCAAGGACAACCGCCATGCCAGATAACTCAGAATGCAATGTTACCGCGGCAGATGCTCTGACGTTGCTCCTGCACAATCAGCACGCCCTAGGTGCGGCGATAGAAGAGATCACTAAATTATTTTCGGAGAATGGCCTATAGAGTGTTGCAGTTAACGCAGCAGCGGCCATGGAAACCTTGGACAATAATGCAGAAGCTATTACAGCAGCGATTATGCGACTACGGCAGTCCTAATGAATTGCTCCTGATTCCGTAGACACAAATGATTGTAGTAATGGGTCGATGGATTTCCTTCGCGACAGGCAGAGATCGGCTAAAAGCGGACCATCAGCCTTGGTGGCTTCTGGCAAAAATTGAGTTATGGTTTGCCTACGAAACGATGGACGATTCAAAACCCTGCTTTTTAGGTTTAATTGACTTCAATACACGAACGGCAGGAGCTGGAAGCAGTATGAAGGACTCATATAAACAAATCGTAGCCCTGAGCAAAGGCACTGTACGAACACTTCTCGACGAAAAGAAGGTTCTCATGTCCTACCTCTATAGCCAGGCGCTTACGCACTGTATAGAGCATTCGGAGAAGCATGGTGATTACACCCTTCTTGGTGCATTGGTGAACGTATTCGAAGGTCGTGACTTCAAGCTGTTCGTTTCAGCATGGATCTGTGAACGCCTTGGGCTAACAAGCAAAATGGGGTCGGTGGGAACCGTCTTCGCCAGGAACGGGAAACCTCCCAATACGCATATGAGCTTTAAGGTAAGTGTGGAAGAGTTTGCAGGAGCGAAATTTAAAGCAAAAGTGCCGGTGAAGCCTGTTGCTACGAAGGAGAGGAAGGCGCCAAAGCGTGTTGATATGCTCGACTCGTGGGCACGCCTGCCGGGTAGCTTCGGACATGGGAAGCGGTGAGCAAGTCGATCATCGGACTACGTTACAAGTGGTTCGAAAAAATGGGGACAAAAAATGGTGTTCCGGAGAAAGATTTTGACCGCTACATGGATGCCCACTTGGCATTTGCTGATTCATTGATAAGCGGCGTCGATCAGGTAGAAGCAAGAGCAGCAATCCAAAAATGGGAGCGCTACGCAGGGTAATCCTGGTTACAGGAAATTCTCGCCCAAGTCCCGCATCTGTGGGGCTGAGGCCGTAAACGCTGCCGCTTTGGCTTCCAGCACGTCAAGGACTGACTTGATCATGAAAGATGAAGCGCAATCGGGCTATAAGCCTGTGCAGGACGATGTGCTGAAGACATTGGGCCTTGCGGTGATCACGGGGCAGGGTGTTGAGCGTCTGTTGAGCAGCTGCCTAACGTTTCCATTGCACGGCGAGCCACTGCAAACTGTGGAACAGCTTCAGATCCTGCTTGAGCGACATTCAAAAGCCACTTTGGGACAACTGCTCAATGCGCTGCGGAAGCGGGTAGACCTGCATCCCACCTTCGACGACAAGTTGGATCGCTTCCTCCAGTATCGCAACGTCATCGCGCATCGGCTACATGATGTGCCCGGAGGTCTTGACCTGCATTCCGATGAAGGACGGGGGAGGCTAAAGGCTTTCCTGCTCCAGTACATGGATGATGGTCAGACCGTCAGCATGGTATTGCTGGGCGTTTTGCGGGAATGGGCGAAGCAAGAGGGCATTAGTATTCCCAGCGAGCACCATATGAGCCAGCAAATGCAGGATCACCTCGACGCCAATGTCGTGCCAAATTTGGATGCCTTGATCAGGTCTAAAGAACTTGGCTCGAAGCCAAAGGGCTCGAACGCGGATTAGACCATGAATGCAATCAGGACAGAGCTTGAGAAGGTGGCCCTTGCGTGCAGGGTTGGGCTCATTAGCCTCGTTGATGCAAACGGCTCAACCTTTAACGGATTTCCCTCAGGCGCGTGCGGGGTCGCTTCCGACATTTTGGGGCGAGTAGTTTGGGAAACGCTTCAGTATGAAGGGGAGTACGTCTGCGGTACACGTCACCCAAAGCTGAAAGACGGAGCGACCCACGCATGGTTTGAGGTCGGTGATTTCATCATCGATATCACATACGACCAGTTTCAAGCTACTGGACTATTCGGCTGGGTTTTCGACCGTAACGATGGCTGGCATGCGCAGTTCCGATCCCAGGAGCGCCGTCAGGGGTTTTGCATGCCCTCCGGGTGGCCGGCGTACCCGTTGGATGGCTATAAGGCTGCCCGCGAAGAGGCCAAGAAAGTAGGGCTGATCTGTAAGCCGGATTAAATAGGAAAAAAACTTGAAACGGATGTTTGTAGCGCTCATTTTGGCGATTGCAGCAGGCAGCAATGTATCAGCCGCTGCCGAACCACCGATGCCATCTGGCATGGAAGAAAAGGCACTTACCCCGCCAATACCAGAGCAACCGATGGACGTCTTGCATTTGCGCAAAATTCGATTTGACGACGATTGTGAAAAATGGCGATCAGCAGGCAGCAAATTTACTGCATCGCAAGACGTCACGGATTACCTACAACGTTCCCGTGTCGCTGCGTGGAGAGTTAATGATCGAGAGTACGTGAATCGCGTACTTTGGCCCGTCATGCGCGATTGCGTATTTGCGGGATATTGGGTGAATGTCCCAGTTGTTGAAAAGATTAACGACTAGGCGGAAGCCCCTGATCAAATCTAAACAATCAGGCTAATGAACCGAGGCCAACGATAGGAAAGTCACATGGAGGACGCCGATGAGGTGTACCAGATCCTTCGAGACACCAAGGTTTTGGCTCGCCGTTATTACCAACTCACTCGCAAACCGCTGGGTGTGACTGGGGAAATCGCAGAGTACGAGGCAGCTCGGCACCTCAACGTCGAGTTGGAACTGGCTAGGCAAGCTGGGTACGACGCGACAGAAGTGAGAGATGGGCTGACAGTCAGAATTCAAATCAAGGGGCGGTATTTCACCAGTCCACGAATGCGAAGCGGCCGAGTGGGATCAATCGATTTAAGGCAACCCTTCGATACTGTTTTACTGGTTCTTCTCGACGCGGATTACAACGCTTTCCAGATTTTTGAAGCGGATCGCTCTGCGGTTGAGGCGTTACTGAAAAGGCCTGGGTCAAAGGCTCGAACGAACGTGGCTCAGTCGGTATCAGTCAATTCAAAGCGATCAGCAGACTGCGCTGGGCGCGGGCTGAACTATAGGAAATGACGCCATGCGACAGTTCGAACGAGATGATGTGCCTCGGGCTGCGGCTGGGGACGCAGATGCCTTGTTAAGAGTGCAAAGACGCAAGGACGTGCTGAAGTGGAATGCCCAAGAGCGCAGGACAGCGTTGAAGTACGCCACGCCCCTATGGGCTGATCATAAGGCGATTGATGCTGTTTACACGGAGGCTAGGCGGCTGTCAGCCGAGACTGGTGTTAAGCATGACGTTGATCACATCATTCCGCTCCAAGGTAAAAAGGTCTGCGGACTACACATACCTTGGAATCTGCGAGTGATAACAAAGGCTGTTAACGTCAAGAAGCACGCCAGCTTTGGTGATGAGGATGTCGTAGATTTTTTGGCCGGACTTGGTTATGAAGTAATTTACGGTGTTCGCAACCTGAGGCGGGCAATCAAGATAGGCAGCGGACAACCGGTTCTGCTAGTTAGCCCCGAGGGGCAGGTCATGCTAGAAGTCGCACATCTTCACGGTGAGTTTGTCATCGGACCTGCTACTGAGGCCTCAACTCTTCCATTAGTTGCAATAGCTAGGAATTATCCGCTGCATACCACCAGCCCTTGATTGAGCCTTTTGCAATACCAAAAAGCGGGTTTAGCACTAGTGAAGACTGATTGATTTGGGTTTTATAGATACCCTTTAAACTCACAGCGTACAGTTTCAAGCCCTGCCGGTGACTGAATTGCCACTGTTTCGAAGAAAAACGGAATGACCGCTTTTGGCCGAGGCTGTGTAAAAACGTTTTCAGCGCGACAGGTACTCAAAACCGGACTGGAAATCGCGCTTCTACGAAAAATCCACATCTGCTGACGTGCCGATAAATTTCAGATTTAACGTAGACGCGCACACCTCAATTTTGGCGAAGCGTTTTTACACACTCTGGGCCGATTGCAGCCTGTGGCGACAAGGTGCTGACTAATACGTTAATCCGGAAAGGAAGTTTGACAGCCGTATTGATCAGCAACATCTTGACCTGACAAGCACAGCCGGAAGCGCCACTGTCAGGTCAAGTCGCTGTTTAGACGGTCAGTAGCGTGCAGCAGTATTACTCTCAATCGCCTCCGCAGCTGCCAAGGTGTTCTTCATCAAACAAGCAACGGTCATGGGGCCAACGCCGCCAGGAACTGGAGTCATGGCGGCTGCGATGTCCTTGGCAGAGTCGAAATCGACATCACCGACTAGAACCGATACACCGTTTTTCTCGACTCTGTTGATGCCAACGTCAATGACCACAGCGCCTGGCTTGATCGCCCTTGCATCAATAAATTCCGCCCGTCCAATCGCTACCACCAGGATGTCGGCCTGACGACATTCAGCGATGAGATCTCGCGTTCGGGAATGCACAATTGTGACCGTGCAGTTTTCCTGCAAGAGCAAATTCGCCATTGGCTTTCCGACGATGTTGGATCTGCCGACAATTACCGCTTTTTTGCCACTGAGGTCACCGATCTGATCCTTCAACATCATCAGGCATCCCAGAGGCGTGCAGGGAATCAGTTTGGCTTTACCCTGACCCAGCAGACCCACGTTGATCGGATGGAAACCGTCGACATCTTTGGCCGGGTTGATTGCCGCAATAACCTTCGACTCATCGATATGGGCGGGCAGCGGAAGCTGCACCAAAATCCCATGCACATAGCGGTCATTGTTCAGCTTATCGATCAGGTTCAGCAGGTCCACTTCGGACGTGTCGCTTTCGAGTAGGTGAGGGAAGGAGTCAATCCCGGACTCAAGCGCCTTTTTCATTTTGGTTTTAACGTAAACCTGGCTGGCAGGATCGCTCCCGACTAGTACGACAGCCAGCCCTGGTGCTCTGCCGCGTTTCTCCCTGAAGGCCCTTGCACCGACGGCAACATTCTTGCGCAAGATTTCAGCAAACGCCTTCCCATCGATTATGGAAGCCTCCGCATTGGGCGCGTTATCCAAAGATTGTGTAATGGTCATTTTGTCCTACCCCATTAGCGGTCAGAAAGCTGCCTCTCGTTCATGGAGGCAGCTGCATAATCAAGATTTAAGGCGTTCGCCTTTAGGATCGTAAAGGCACCCCCGAATAACTTTCGCGGAGCATTCTTCACCCAGAACTGTGATGGTGAGTTCAGTATCCAGAGACGCCAGTTCGCGCTTGATAAAGCCCATGGCCAAACTCTTATTAACGCGATAACCATAGGCTCCTGATGTGGTAAGCCCTACCAGTTTTCCTTGATGAAAAATTGGCTCGCTACCCAATGCATCAGCAGGCCCCACTTGCACTTCCATCAGCACGAGACGGTGGGTACTCGGCTTCTCTTTTTCTGCCAGCACTGCCGCACGCCCTTCAAAATCACCTTTATCGGTCTTGATGAAGTAGCCCATGTTGGCAGCCAGCGCCGAATACTCTGTTGTCAGCTCGCGGCCCCAGATTTGATAGCCCTTTTCGATGCGCATCGAGTCCATGGCTCGTAGCCCGAAGTCGGCGATTCCATGCGCTTCACCCGCCCAAACGAGTGCTTCGTAAAGCGCTTGCTGGTGTTGGAGTGGATGGTGGAGTTCCCATCCCAGTTCGCCGACAAAGTTCATCCGCAATGCTCGAACGGGAGCGCCGATGACCTGGATCTCCTGGCCGGTAAACCATGGGAACGCCTCATTGCTCAGATCGGCGTCGGTGAGTTTTGCCAGTACCTCTCGTGCTCTCGGGCCTGCCAGGATCAGCGTGCCCCAATCCCTGGTGATGTTCGCGATGAAGATGTCCGCGTACTTCGTTGCCCGTTGCCGCAGCCAATCCTCAATCAGCAATTCACAGGCCGCCGGGCACATCAGGTAAAACGCGCCGCTTTCCAGGAGCGTCATGGAGAATTCCCATGCCACGCTTCCTGATGGGGTGAGCACATGGGCGAGAGCCACATCCCCGCATTTGGCAGGAACCTGGTTGGGGCTGATCCGATCCAGAAATGAACGAGCATCCTTTCCAGAAATCTCGAATTTTGTGAAGGCACTCAGGTCGAGGATACCCACGCGATTCTGCACGGCTTCGCATTCCGACCGGACTGCTGCATCCCAATTACCCCGGCTGTAGCTAAAGTTCTCGACGGGGGCATCGGCAGATTTTGCGAACCAGCTGGCTCGCTCCCAACCGTAATAGGCGCCGAACACGGCATTCTTGTGTTTGAGTATCTCGAAAACTGGAGTCGTCTTTATTTCGCGACACGCAGGACGCATCGCGTACTCGTTCGGGCAGCTCAACTGGTACTCGTTGGCGTACAGTTCAAGCGACTTGGTCACGGTGTAGGAAAGATTGGCGTAGCTACCAAAACGACGGGAATCCAGCTCCCAAAGTTCAACCTCAGGGTGGCCGTCGATGATCCACTGAGCAAGGTAACGGCCAGCGCCGCCACCCTGAGTGATCCCGAAACTGAACCCTGCGCAAGCGAAGTAGTTGTCGTAGCCATGCACGGGTCCGAGCAGGGGAAGGCCATCCGGGGTGTACACGATAGGGCCATTGACCACGGTCTTGATCCCGCCGTCACCGATGATGCCTACCTGCTCCATCGCTGCACCGATGATTTCTTCGAGACGGTTCAGTTCCGG
This sequence comes from Pseudomonas sp. P1_C12, assembly GCF_056406435.1. Lineage (NCBI taxonomy): Bacteria > Pseudomonadati > Pseudomonadota > Gammaproteobacteria > Pseudomonadales > Pseudomonadaceae > Pseudomonas > Pseudomonas sp. P1_C12. The sequence goes on from NZ_JBFUAE010000006.1 coordinate 43,930, forward strand.
TTGCAGCAGTTCCTGACCGAATGTCGTTGGAACCCCATCGACTGCCCAGGCCACCGGCTCTCGCTCGTACGGGCCGAGGATCAGCCCCTTGCCCTCTTGGCGAAGGTAGTAGGAAATATCGGGATCGCGAAGAAGGGGAAGGTGGTGGGGTCTGTCCACCAAGGCTGGAATATTGTCGGTGACCAGGTACTGATGTTCCAAGGAGCAGATGGGGAATTGATGGCCGATCATCGCGGCCACTTCATTGGCTCTGAAACCTGCGGCGTTCACGATAATGTCTGCGTGAATGACACCTTGTTCGGTAGTCACTTCCCATTTTTTGTCGGCGAGTTGAGTAATCGCGCTAACCGGATTGTGCCGAACAATGGTAGCGCCGTAACCACGTGCCAATTGAGCCATGGCATTGGTTACGCTGGTCGGATCAATATGACCGTCATACGGGTCCCAAAGCCCACCCAGCAATCCGGTGGTGTCCAGGAAGGGATGCAGTTCCTTCAGGCGCTCATTGTCGACAACTTCGACGCCAGTCAAACCGGCAAGCGTAGCGAGTCCTGCGACCCGTTTGAACTCATCCAGACGTTCCTTGGTATGCGCGAGCCGGATCGAACCTGTTTGGTGGTGACCGACCGATTGACCAGTCTGCTCCGCGAGTTGTTGATACAGCTCGATGCTGTTTTTCTGAAGCTTCATGATGTTCAGACTGGTGCTGAACGAAGGAAGGTTGCCCGCGGCGTGCCAGGTTGATCCAGACGTAAGTTCAAGCTTCTCCACCAACATGACATCCGTCCAGCCGGATTTGGCCAGATGGTAAAGCGTGCTCACACCAGTAATACCACCACCAATCACTAAAACTTTGGCTTCCGATTTCATCTCGGGGGGATCCTTTGACGGGTCTATTGGGTACGTGATTCGCCGGGGCTCCGGGCGTCTGGATTCGATGCTAAGGCGCTTGAGATGGCACTACAAACGATGTATACCAGTGTCATTTATAAGTAGGGCTTATGCCGGGGTGCCGCGATGTCGTTGACCAATCTTCAGCTCAACTGGCTTCGGACGTTTGAATCAGTAGGGCGACATTTGAGCTTTTCGGCTGCGGCGATTGAACTGAACATGAGCCAGTCGGCGGTCAGCCAGCAGATAAAATTGCTCGAACACAAACTTGGCAAGGCGCTGTTCTTGAGGCAAACACGTTCGATCCAGCTGACCGTATCGGGGCGAGCGTATTTGGCAGTGGTCCGGGAAGGCCTTTGGCATATGCACCAAGGGATGAACAATATCTTCAGCTCGGTCGCCCAAGGCGTCCTTGAGTTGAGCGTCAACAACTCCTTTGCGCAGTTGTGGCTCGCCCCCCGTATGGAACGGTTTGCTGAGCTGTATCCGCAAATTTCTCTTCGCATGTACGGCGTTAACTGGGAGGCGGATGCTCCACCTTCCAGCGCAGAGCTGGAGATTCGTTACGGTGCGGGTAACTGGCAGCAGTACGACATCCAGCAACTGCTCTCGACTGAGCTGAAACCGTACTGCTCACTGGACGTTGCTGCCAAACTTCGAAGTGCCGGGGGATTGCTGAGCCTGCCCTTGATCGATGTGTTGGGCACACCCAATGGCTGGAGCGACTGGTTGGCTACTTACCCGCAAGGAGAGGCAGAAAACTATCAGCGCTTTTACGTCGACAGTTACGCAATTGCGGCAAGTATGGCGATTGAGAATGCGGGGGTGTGTCTGCTCAATGAGGAGCTTGTAGAGAAATCCAGGCTTCGTGGACAGCTCGTGTCTCCCCTTGATCAGACTATTGAATGCCTTGCTGGATTTTATCTTTTGAAACCACACAATAAGCCATTGTCTGGTGCTGCTCAGGCGTTTTGTACTTGGCTGGAGTCAGAACTTCGTTAAAAGAAAAAGCTGTGTTTTTTTTATTAATTTTTATGAGTCAGAAGTTATGCGCTCAACTGGTAGCGAAGAGTTGATTCTGAAATTTCGAGAGTTGCTATATTCCGATTCCTTGGAGATGGCAGGGTCTAAGAAGGCAAGAGGGAATGAAAATAGTATTCAAGAATTTATGGAGCTTAATTCTGAGCTGATACCAACCCCTCGCTTGATGTCAGGTGGATTGTTTTGTGAGTCTGTAATCTCAAAGTATCCAGTCAGTCATAACTTGATTACAGACTTTGTCTTCGTTTCCGTTGCGTCGGGGAAAGTTCAAATAACCTTAGTGGAACTTGAGAACTCCGTAAAAAGAATCTTCATGAAAAATAAGAGTCATAAATTTCATGGCGATTTTACTGGGGCTTTTTACCAAGTCAATAGCTGGCAGCGGTACCTATATACGCCGGCTAGAAAAACGGAGTTTTTGGATAGACTTCGTAGTTTTTTGCCCGAGGGTATACCTGGATGTTGTCCAGAGATTAAGTATTTTCTAATTATTTCTGGCGCGTTGCCATCAGGGGCTGAGTATCAGAAAACATTAGACAGTTATGCTCAGTCCGTAGGGATTGATATTTGGACTTATGAAGATGTTATATCAGCGTTGCCTTATAGTGCGGGCGAGAAAAATATACTTGCTAGGTCTGGCAGTGGCTATTCAGTGAAAAAGCTTGGTGCATCTCGTAGGATGTTGTTAAGTAACCTGGGGCCGGCCTCACTTAGTGTTCAGTCTGATATTTTCAATACACTCGAACAAAACGCTCAGGAGGAAATTAAGCAGTGGAGCAGTGGAGGTTATCGAAAGGCTGACCCATGGAGAATCAAGTTGTTAGGTCGGCATGGAGGTGGTTTTGACTCTAAATTTACAGCTAATGAATTGATGGGGATATTCAAGCGCTCATCAAATTGTTGTGAGTGGATTGGGTGCTCTAACAGGGTGTCTATTGATTTTAACTGTTTTGATGGTGGCTTTGTAAAGCATAAGTACTCTACACCTGATCCTTATGCGTTATGGTATGAGTCAGAACGTCGTATTTATAAGCAGGATGTTCGGATGTATTGCCGCCAACATATAGAAGGCTGTTCTTTGGGCGAGCATGGCTATTCAGAGTTTCCACCAACTGTCTCTCACGTCGAGGATGGTGTATTCGATGCTGAGATAGACTCGATAGCCAGGCAAGCGGTGCTGAGATTTGTTGTGCAACATTGTCTACCTAAAAATTTAGACGGTTTAGGTTTTATTTGTGAGTCTTTGAGTATAGAAATATATAAAGCTTTTACAAATTGGATTATGGCTGTGTTATCTATTTCAGGTTTTGAGAGGGGAATTTATTTGCCGTTGTTTTATCATATCGATTTTCAAACAGGAGAGTGTTTGGTTAATCCATATGTGATTTTAGAGTATGGGATGTCTGAAAGCTTTAATCCTAGTAGGCATTCCAAGGGGTTGCTGCATGATAGTGGATTGTTGGTTTCTGTTGTAAATGAACAAAGCCCGGATTTGGCTCGTTGGGAGTTCAGGGTTTGCACAGATGAAGGGGTATGCCTTAATAAGGTATTTCACTCGATCCAAAGTGCATTTAATTTAGATAGACTGCTTTCTATGTTTGATAGGTGGGACTTCAAGCCGATGGAGAATCCTGCGTCCTTATCGACATTTGACTTGTTGCCATATTGGTTAGAGGGATGATTTTTGAAAGCAGGAGCCTGTCCGAGACAGGCTCCTTTATATTTTAGCTATTGCTTGGAAACGCGAACTGCGCAGCCTCATGGCTGGCACGCTGTGGCCAGCGCTGAGTGATCGCCTTGCGACGGGTGTAGAAGCGCACACCATCTGGGCCGTATGCATGAAGATCGCCGAATAGTGAGCGCTTCCAGCCGCCAAAGCTGTGGTACGCCACCGGAACCGGTAGCGGAACGTTCACACCCACCATGCCCACCTCGATCTCGTCACAGAACAAGCGCGCAGCTTCACCGTCGCGAGTGAAGATGCAAGTACCGTTGCCGTACTCGTGATCGTTGATGAGTTGCATGGCCTGTTCAAGGCTCGCTACGCGCACGATGCACAGCACTGGGCCGAAAATCTCTTCCTTGTAGATGCGCATATCAGGCGTCACGCGGTCGAACAGGCATCCACCCAGGAAGAAGCCATTTTCGTTGTTGGGCACTTGAAGCCCACGCCCATCGACGACCAACTCGGCCCCGGATTCAACACCTTCGTCCACGTAGCCCTTCACTTTGTCCCGGTGGGCGCCCGTGATCAGTGGTCCCATGTCGAGACCGCAAGATGTACCGGCGCCAATTTTCAGCGCCTGGATCTGCGGCACTAGCTTATCGATCAGCGCATCGGCGATTTGGTCGCCCACACAAACGGCGACGGAAATCGCCATGCAGCGTTCGCCGCAGGAGCCGTAAGCCGCCCCCATCAGGGCGCTAACGGCATTGTTCAGGTCTGCGTCCGGCATCAGCACCGCATGGTTCTTAGCGCCGCCCAAGGCCTGGATACGCTTGCCGCGTTTGGTGCCTTCAGCGTAGATGTATTCAGCGATAGGCGTCGACCCTACGAAGCTCAATGCTTTCACTTCCGGCGCCTCGATCAACGCATCGACAGCTTCTTTGTCGCCGTGAATTACGCTCATCACCCCTTTAGGCAAACCGGCTTCAATCAGCAGTTCTGCGATGTACAGGGTAGAGCTTGGGTCGCGCTCCGATGGTTTGAGGATAAAGCAATTGCCGCACACGATGGCCAACGGATACATCCAAAGTGGAACCATCGCCGGAAAGTTGAACGGCGTAATACCGGCCACCACGCCAACAGGTTGGAAGTCGCTCCAGGCATCGATGTTCGGCCCCGCGTTGCGGCTGAATTCACCCTTCAGGATTTCCGGGGCCGCGCACGCAAACTCAACGTTCTCAATCCCGCGTTTGAGTTCTCCGGTGGCATCTTCAATGGTTTTGCCGTGCTCTTCGCTGATCATCCGGGCGATTTTGGCTTCGTTCTGTTCCAACAATTGCTTGAAGCGAAACATGACCTGAGCGCGCTTGGCGGCCGGCGTCTTGCGCCATGCGGGAAAGGCGGCTGTCGCGGAGTCAATGGCGTGTTGAACGGTGGCGCGATCCGCGAGTGAAACCTGATGGATGACCTCGCCAGTGGAAGGGTTGAACACGTCCGCGGTGCGGCCGGCGGTGGCGATATGCTCGCCGTTGATCAGGTGTTGAATGATGCTCATGGATGAAGACCTGCAAGATTGAAAATAGAAGTGATGCTGGCGGAGTTGACCCGCCAGCATGGGGTGGTTTGCCTGCACGTTGTTGCGTTAATCGATGTGGTTCAAGGCTTCCCCGACGGCGTCAAACATCCGGTCAAGATCTTCAGGTTTAGCGTTGAAGGTCGGCCCGAACTGAAGGGTGTCTCCACCGAAGCGCACGTAGAACCCCGCTTTCCAAAGCGCCATGCCGGCCTCGAATGGGCGAACAATTGCATCACCTTCGCGGGGTGCAATTTGAATAGCACCTGCGAGGCCGCAGTTCCTGATGTCAACGATGTGTTTTGCGCCCTTGACGCCGTGCAGTGTGCGTTCGAAATGCTGCGCCAGGTCAGCTGATTGCTGGATGAGGTTTTCCTTCTCCAACAGATCCAGTGTTGCGAGGGCCGCAGCGCAGGCAACCGGGTGCGCCGAGTAGGTGTAGCCGTGGCCAAATTCGACCGCGTATTCCGGACTCGTCTGATTCATGAAGGTTTGGTAGATCTCGCTGGAAGCGATCACGGCGCCCATTGGAATGGCGCCATTGGTGATTTGCTTGGCCACGTTCATGATGTCCGGCTTCACGCCGAAGTACTCCGCGCCGCTCCAGGTGCCCATGCGCCCGAACCCGGTGATCACTTCGTCAAAGATCAACAGGATGTTGTGTTGAGTGCAGATCTCACGAAGGCGCTGTAAGTAGCCTTTGGGAGGCACGATGGCACCTGCGGAGCCCGACATCGGCTCGACAATAACGGCTGCGATGTTCGTCGCGTCATGCAGTTCAATGAGTTTGAGCAACTCATTTGCCAGTTCCACACCACCGGTTTCCGCCATGCCTTTGGTGAAGGCCAATCCCGGCTGCAATGTATGGGGCAGGTGGTCGACATCCATCAATTGACCGAACATCTTGCGGTTGCCACCGATGCCACCCAGGCTCGTGCCCGCGATGTTCACGCCGTGATAGCCGCGTGCTCGGCCGATCATTTTGGTCTTGGTCGACTGACCCTTGAGGCGCCAGTACGCCCGGGCCATTTTGACCGCAGTGTCCGCGCACTCGGAGCCCGAGTTGGTATAGAACACATGGTTCAGGTCGCCGGGCATGAGGTCAGCGACTCGCTCCGAAAGGATGAACGACAACGGATGGCCGTATTGAAACGCTGGCGAGTAATCAAGCGTGCCCAACTGGCGGGCGACGGCTTCCTGGATTTCCTTGCGCGAATGGCCTGCGCCGCAGGTCCACAGGCCTGACAGACTGTCGTAGACCTTTCTGCCTTCGGAGTCTGTCAGCCAGCTGCCTTGCGCAGAGACGATGAACCGTGGGTCACGCTGAAAGTTGCGATTCGAGGAGAACGGCATCCAGTGTGAATCCAGTTTCAGCTGGCTGGCCAAGGGAAGTTCGTGAGCCTGTTGTGTGTTCATGAGCAGTGGTCCTCGTGGAGAGATACTCATCGTGGTCAATCGGAGAGTTGGCCTTGTTGAGCGTCCTGAAGTGGAATTCAAGGCTTGCCTAGAAACTGACACGCGCTTAGATTCGATAAAACACACCTTTCGATACCCTTGGTTTCAGGTTACCTAAACTATGAAAGCGCGCCGTCCTAATCCAGTTGCTCAAGTCACTGATTTTGATATTCGGATGCTCAAGATATTTCGCAGTGTCGTGGAGTGCGGTGGATTCTCCGTTGCAGAGAGCGTTCTCGGTGTTGGCAGGTCAGCAATCAGTCAGCAGATGACAGAGCTTGAGCAGCGATTAGGTTTACGGTTATGTCAGAGAGGACGTGCAGGGTTCTCCCTGACGGAGGATGGGCAGCAGGTGTATGAGGCGTGTTTACGCTTGTTGTCGGCGATGGAGGGATTTCGAAGCGAGGTCAACGGGATGCACAGTCATCTCCGGGGCGAGTTGATCATAGGCTTGACGGATAACCTGGTAACGATGCCTCACATGCGCGTCACGGATGCATTGGCTTCTCTAAAGAAAAAAGGACCTGACGTTCAGATCCAGATTCGAATGAGTACACCAGGTGAGGTGGAGCAAGGCGTGCTGGACGGTCGTCTGCACGTAGGCGTAATCCCTCAGGTCGGTGCGCTTTCAGGCCTTGAATATCAGCCGCTGTATAGCGAGCGTTCTCAGCTCTATTGCGGTGTTGGCCATCCTTTGTTTTTCGTCAAGGATCTGGATTTAAATGAGCAGCGTATCCAGGAGCAGGACGCCATAGCCCCGACATTCCGCTTGCCGGCAACCATCCAGGAGCATTATCAAGCGCTGAACTGCACTGCCAGCGCATCGGACAGAGAGGGAATGGCATTCCTGATTCTTACGGGCCAATACATTGGGTACCTGCCTGATCACTACGCGCGGAGCTGGGTTGCAGAAGGAAGGCTCAGAGCGTTGAAGCCCTATTCCTGTTTTTACGACCTGACGCTGGCATCTGTCACCCGAAAAGGTCGCCGTCCCCATTTGGTATTGGAGACCTTTCTCGAATCCCTCGCGATGAGCGGCTGACGAATTGTGGAGCCTTCCACGTGGCAACTGACGAATCAGTACAGCTTATTAATAAGCACCTGATACATCGTTTGTTGTAGGCATAAAACCACTCGTACGATTCGCTCCAGAGGCTATGTTCGATGCCTGTGGAGGTTTTGATGCAACGCGAGGCTATGGAATTCGATGTCGTAGTAGTAGGAGGAGGGCCTGCCGGGCTATCTACTGCCATTCGCCTGCGTCAATTGGCAATGGTAGAAGGGCGGGAGTTGTCAGTATGTCTGGTCGAAAAAGGCGCAGAGGTCGGTGCGCACATCATGTCCGGTGCTGTGTTCGAACCTACCGCACTGAATGAATTGTTTCCCGACTGGCGAAACATGGGGGCGCCACTAAACACCCCGGTGCAGTCGGACGAAATTTTCTACCTGTCGTCTTCACGCCTTTCAATCCGGGTTCCCGGGGGCTTCGCCCCCAGCACGATGCACAACGAAGGCAACTTCATCGTCAGCCTAGGCAATGTATGTCGTTGGCTGGGTCAGCAAGCTGAGGCTCTCGGTGTCGATGTGTTTCCAGGCTTTCCTGCGTCCGACGTGCTGTACGACGAGGAGGGCAGGGTCCGAGGTGTCTTGACCGCCGACATGGGCGTCGGTCGAGCCGGAGAGCAGAAAGGCGGCTTTACGCCGGGTATCGAGCTGATCGGCAAGCAAACCGTCTTCGCTGAAGGCTGTCGCGGGCACTTGGGCAAACAGCTCATCAGCAAGTATCAGCTCGATGCAGACTCTGATCCGCAACACTACGGGTTGGGCATCAAGGAAGTCTGGGAAATCCCCGCTGAGCAGCATGTTCCCGGGCTTGTGATTCATAGCACTGGATGGCCATTGACCCAGAGTGGCACGCAGGGCGGCGCCTTCATGTATCACCTGGAGGACGGTACGGTGGTGATCGGACAGGTCGTGGATCTCAACTATCGCAATCCTTACCTGTCGCCGTTTGATGAGCTTCAACAACTCAAGCATCACCCGCTTTACGAGCAGTATCTGCGCGGTGGCTCGCGCATCAGCTACGGCGCCCGTGCCATTGCGAAAGGCGGGCTTCAGTCTTTGCCGAAGATGCACTTCCCAGGGGGCCTGCTGATTGGGTGTGATGCCGGCACCTTGAATTTTGCCAAGATCAAAGGCTCCCACACGGCCATGAAGTCCGGAATGCTGGCGGCTGAAACCATCTTTGAGGCGTTTGCCGTCAATGAGTCGGCCGGTCAGGATCTGGCAGCGTATGCGGGAAAATTCAGGGCGTCGTCCATTTATGACGAGCTTTACCAGCAGCGTAATTTCGGTCCCGCCATGCACCGGTTCGGCAGTCTGATCGGGGCCGCCTACGCCTGGGTCGATCTGAACCTGTTGAAAGGGAAATTGCCTTGGACTTTCCACGACAAACGCCCCGACTACTCGACCATGGATCCTGCTGATAGTGCTTCGGTCATTCACTACCCAAAACCCGACAACGTCCTGAGCTTCGATAAGACCTCCTCGGTCTATTTATCGAACACGAACCATGAAGAAGATCAGCCCTGCCACCTGACGCTCAGGGACTCCTCGATACCCATCGCGCTCAACCTGCCCACCTATGCCGAGCCGGCTCAACGGTACTGTCCCGCCGGTGTGTACGAGGTTGTGGAGGATGCGTCAGCGAGCCGATTTCAGATCAATGCGCAGAACTGTCTGCACTGCAAAACCTGTGACATCAAGGACCCGAGTCAGAACATCGTTTGGCGTGCACCCGAGGGAGGCGGGGGACCCAACTACACCAGCATGTAGAGGAGAAAGAGTCGCTACGCGATTGAGCGACCGAAGCGTGACTAGTGCGATGCGTGGAACAAAACAATAACGAACTCAATGATCACACTGCCTTCCTTACTAGAAATCTATCGGGAGCATCATGAAAAAATTAGCGTTAGTCCTCGTCTCTGGCTTGACCTCCTTCACCGTGATGGCGCAAGAAAACCTCACGGTTGTCACATATGGCGGGAGCGTCGCGGCGGCTCAGCAACAGTCCTCGATCAAACCCTATGCCGATAAAACAGGCGTCAAGATTCGTACCGAAGATTACTCGGGAGGTATTGCCCAGCTCAAAGCTCAGGTTGACTCGAAAAAAGTGGCCTGGGATGTGATCGATATGGAAATGCCGGATGCTGTGCGGGCCTGTAATGCCGGCCTGTTGGAGCGCATCAACCCGGCGAAAGATCTTGCCGCCGCGCCCGATGGCTCTACGGCGACGGACTTCCTGCCAGGGTCGCTGAACGATTGCGGAGTCGGTGCCTACATCTGGAGCACGGCGGTTGCCTACAACACCAATGCCTTCAAAGGACAGGCCCCCACAACACTGGCTGATTTCTTCGACCTCAAAAAATATCCCGGCAAGCGTGGCTTGCGCAAAGCGCCCCAGGCCAACCTTGAGTGGGCTCTGTTAGCGGATGGTGTTCCTCGTGATCAGGTGTACGAAACACTGGAGACCGATGAGGGGCTTCAGCGTGCTTTCAAAAAGCTCGACTCGATCAAGAGCCAGGTGATCTGGTGGGAAGCTGGCGCGCAACCGCCGCAGTTGCTGGCAGATGGTCAGGTCACGATGACTTCCGCCTGGAATGGTCGGATCTGGGCCGCACAGGCGAAAGAAAAACAGCCATTCAAAATCATCTGGGACGGCCAGATGTATGACATCGATGTGTGGGCCGTGCCGGTGGGTGCGCCCAATAAAGCCAAGGCCATGGATTTCCTGCGTTTCGCAACATCGACTCAGATTATGGCTGACCAGAGTCAGTACATAGCTTATGGGCCTACACGCAAGTCGTCCCAGCCACTGGTTCACGCCGATATGAAGTCGAGTATGCCAACTGACCCGGCCAACTTTGCGACGGCATTGCAGGTGAATTCGGAGTGGTGGGGTGATCATGCTGACGAGCTGAACGAACGCTTCAACGCCTGGCTTGCAAAATGATCCTCTGAATTTAGCCGTTAAGCTGTGTGGGTCGGCTTGCCATCGAAGTACCAGATTCGGTGAGGGATAGCGGCTATTAGCCGAGCTGATCAAAGGAATTGCTCTCTGCTTGGTGCACTTTTGCCCGACGCTTGCGTCGGGCTTTTTTTGAGCGTTATTTAAAACAAAGAAAACGAGTAACTGGCGATCAACCGGTTTTCATCAATGTCGCGGCCATCATCGCTGCGGTAGGTTGCGTTGCGCCAGCGGACAGAGACGCCTTTCAGGAAGTCCTGAAAAGCGTAGGTCACATCGATGTCGCGTTCCCATTCCTTTTCGGCGCCCGGTTTGTCCAGCCCCGTTCCGCGTATGTAGGCAGTGAAAAAGGTCAGGCCAGGAATGCCCATCGGCGCGAAGTTGTAACCGTAGCGTAATTGCCAGCTGCGTTCGCCAGCACTGCCAAAGTCATGGTATTGCACATAATTGGGCAGGTAGGGGTTGTTGATGTAGGGGAAGCCGGTTGCACCCTTCATGACTTGATAAGTGGCCAGTACGCTGTGGCCGCTATCGAAGTTGTAGCCCACAGCCGCGGAATAGGCCCGGTTATCGACCTCGCCTGCTTTTGCGGCGCCGATATCGCGACTGGAGAAGGCGCGTAGATCGGTGGTCAGTTTGCCTTTACCGACGCGTGTGGTGTGAATCAGGCCGAGGAACTGCTGGCGATACACATCATCCAGTGCTCCGTAGTAATAGCTACCGGTCAGTGTCGGAGTGATTTGATAGCTGCCACCACCATAACGGAAGTGGTCACCGACGCCGGTGGCCCGATAACGTCCTTCCTTGGCCGCGATGCCGATGTCCCGTTTATCGGTAGAGTCCGGTGTGACAGTTTTATCAAATTGAGCGAAGTTCACCGTCAGATGTTCGATTTCGCTGGAGCTGACCTGCGTGCCCTGGAATGTCTGGGGAAAAAGTCGACTGCCATTGAATTGCAGCACCGGCACCTTCGGCAGTGCAATGCCGTAGTTTAGGGTGGTTTTCGAGATTCTGGCTTTTGCCGCCAGTCCTCCCTTGGAATACTCGTCAGCTGCTTCACCGGAGGCGCGACGGGGCAATAGACCGCTGCCAGTACGGTCGGGGCTGGAGTCTAATTGATAGCCGGCGTATCCGAGTGCGTCGACGCCCAACCCAATCGTGCCTTGGGTGAACCCTGACTCATAGTTGAGCAAAAAGCCTTGAGCCCATTCATCTCGTTTGGATACACCAACGCCATCTCGGAAGTCGCCGTTGTAGTAGAAGTTACGAGCTTCAATGCTTGCCTTACTGTCCTCAATAAAGCCTGCGGCCATCGAGGAAATACTCCAGCAGATACCCGGTACAAACATTGCGATAGACAGAGTACGGTTCATTTTTATTATTTTCCTGACGCGACGAGTCGCTGTTCGGTACTGGACCGAACAGAACTCGATTGAAAGTTGTTAGGGGGAGGGTGTTAAGCCTTGCAGCCCAGCTCTTGAGCCAGTTTTTTGCGGTCCAGCTCTTTTTCCCAAGCGGAGACCACCAGCGTTGCCACGCCGTTGCCTACCAGGTTGGTCATGGCCAGCCCTGTGCCCATGAAGCGGTGGATGCCAAGGATCAACACCATGCCGGCCACGGGGACGATTGGTACGACCATCAAGGTGCTGGTCAACATAACGAAGGCTGCGCCGGACACCCCGCTGGCCCCTTTGGAGGTCAGCATCGCCACGATCACTAATGTCAGTTGCTGGGACAGGGTCAAGTCGATGTTCAAAGCCTGGGCAATGAACAACACCGCCATCGTCAGGTAGATGTTTGTGCCATCGAGGTTGAAGGAATAACCGGTCGGAATAACCAAACCCACCACAGGTTTGGAGCAGCCCAGGCGTTCCATCTTGTCCATAATTTGCGGCAACACCACTTCTGACGAACTGGTCCCCAGCACTACCAGCAATTCCTCTTTGATGTAGGCGAGGAAGCGTAGAATGCTGAAGCCGCAAAGTCGTGCAACACCACCGAGAACAACGACCACGAAAAATATGCAGAGTAAGTAGAAACTGCCAATCAATTTCAGCAGCGGCAGCAACGATTCGACGCCGTAAGTGCCGACGGTAAACGCGATGGCACCGAAAGCGCCAATCGCAGACAGTTTGGCGATGATGTGAACGATGCGGAAAAACACACCTGACAAGCCTTCGATGATGTCGTACACCGGCTTGCCTTTCTCTCCCATAGCCGACAGCGCACACCCGAACAGCACCGATACCAGCAATATACAAAGTACGTTGCCCTCGGTGAACGCCTGGGTGAAGGTGGTGGGAATTATGCCCATGAGGAAGTCGACCATGTGCAGGTGCTGGGCTTTTTCCGCGAACCCGGTCACTGCTTTGGCATCGAGCGTATTCACGTCAACGTTGAAGCCGCCACCCGGGTTGAACAGGTGGCCGCCGATCAACCCGATCAGTAGCGAGACGGTCGAAATGATTTCGAAGTACAGGAGTGCTTTGCCGCCTACACGACCGACCTTTTTCAAATCTCGCATGCCAGCGATGCCGGTGACCACCGTACAGAAAACGACGGGTCCGATAATCATCTTGATCAGTTTGATGAACGCATCGCCCAACGGTTTGAGGTCAGCAGCGAAGTCAGGCCAGAAGTGACCGACAAGCACACCGAGGACGATCCCCAGCAGGACCTGGAAATACATCGCACGGTAAAACGGTTGCTTGGTCTTTACGTTAGCGCTGGTCGGTGTCTCGACCTGAGCGGGCACAGGGATAGGATTCATAAGGTTTACTCACTGCCATCTTATTGTTGGAGGTGTGGCAAAAGGTCCTGCTGTCAGCGTCCGTACAGTTTCAGCGGGTTATCGATCAATAGTTTCTGGCGCAATGACGGGTCGGTGCAGAAGCGGAACATCAGATCCACTAGGCCGCCGTCGTTGGGCATGTCTTTGCTGATATTGGGATGGGGCCAATCGGTGCCCCACAGCACGCGATCCGGTGCTACCTGGATCAGCCGTTCGGCGAAGGGGATAGCATCATCGAACGGTCGACGACCACTGGACACTCGCTCGGCGCCACACACCTTGACCCAGGCCAGGGGATTTTCCATCAGATCGAGCAGGGCCAGGAAGGACGATTGTTCAATGCCTTCTTCAGCCTTGACCCGTCCCATGTGATCGATGATGAACGGCACGGGGATCCGGGCCAGGCGATCGACATAGGTCAGGATGTCCTGAGCGTCGAGATGCAGCACCACATGCCAGCCCAACGGCGCAAGCCGATCGACGGTGCGATCAAAAACATCCAGATCGGGTGCGCCGCCCAGGTGCGCGACAAAATTGAAACGAACACCGCGCACGCCGCCGGCATCCATCTCGGCGAGTTGGGTGTCGGTTTCGCTGCCGTCGACGATTGCCACGCCGCGATAACGTCCGTCGCTACGGGCAATGGCATCGAGCATGGCGCGGTTATCAGTGCCGTGGCAGCTGGCCTGGACGATAACGCCACGGCTGAACCCCAGGTGATCGTGCAACGCTAGCAAGGTTTCAAAAGGAGCGTCGGGCGGAGTGTAGCTGCGGTCGGCGGCGTAAGGGAATTGAGCGGCAGGGCCGAATACGTGGCAGTGTGCGTCCCAGGCACCCGCTGGCAGGGCATGCGCAGGTTGGGTGGGATTGGAATCCGGAGCCAGGCAACTTTTCATCAGGTGTCCTTCATTGATCTGCGTTTGAAAGCGATACCTGATGTTCGGCTTTGCAAGCGTCTCGAACAACAAAGACCCAGTACTAGCAGCTATGCTGTTTTTGCATGCGTGACATCAAGGTATGCATATCTCACGGACCATCGCCAACGTCTTCTCAGCCAGACGCGTCAGCGGTCGCTGCTCCGATGTCGCAATAAACAGATGGGTAGGAATGGAGGGTTCGACAATCTGCGCCGCTCTCAATCCATCCGGCAGACTGTTGCTCCCGGCGAGGGCAGAACGGAACAACACACCGTAGCCCATGCCCAGCTTGATCAGCTCCAGGAGCGAGGGAATGCTGTCGATTTCCAGGCACACGTCCAGTGTGATGTCATGGCGGGATGCCTGGGTTTCGACCAGCCGACGTAGCGAATGAGGTTCGCTGGGAATGATCAGTGGATAGCGCCCCAGATCCTTCATGGCGACCGTGTCTGGCAGCTCCGAACTGGAGGCGCCGATCAACATCAATGGCTCGGAGTGGATGTGTTCGTAGTGCAGCTGCGCACTGTGGGCGGGGTTGAACAGGAGGGCAAAATCCAGACGACCCAGCAATAGCCACTCCCGCATCGAATGACTCAAACCCTCCTTGATACCTAACGAGCAACCAGGAAAACGCTCACGAAAGGCCGACACCAGGGCCACGGTGTGGCGTCGGGAAATGCTCGGTGGAAGCCCGATTACCACTTTGCCGGACAAGGTATCGCGTTGCTCGCGCAACTCTTCGCGAGCCACTTGCACCTGCCGCAAGATGCCTTTTCCGTGATCGAACAGCCGCTGGCCTGAAGCCGTCAGCAACACGCCACGGCCATGGCGCAGCAGCAGATGCTCCTGTAATTCGACTTCCAGTTGTCGAACCTGGCGGCTGACCACCGATTGGGAGATGTTCAATACCGCGGCCGCTTTGGTAAAGCTTCCGAATTCGGCGACCCGTACGAAACATTCGAGTTGTTTTAAGTCCATGAACCGTTCTCGGGGGAAAAGCTCATGTTAACGCTTTTCCTCCGCGAGACTTTCCCGGGTGTGTGGGCTGCCATAAAGAGTATCAACCAGGTGCAGCCAGTCGAAAGGCTCGATGTTGGGGTAGTCAAGATCGGCATCCACCATGGCATCCACCAGGCCACGTTGGGCGTTGACGATTGCCAGGCTCATGTTCGGCACCACACCCATGTCGGTCGAGGTTTTTGCTACTTCTTTCATTTCTTCGGAGCGTCGCCGACCATGTTCAGCCACGCGGCTGATCAAGTAGTGCGGCAACGCATCGTCCCAGCCCATCTGCGGAAAACTCTGGTGCAACGACGCGAGCACTTCCCGTTCTGCCTGGTACTGGCGTGCGGTGCTCAAGCATTCGGTCGTCAGCGCTTCCAGGCCCTTGATCATGATGCTGCGACACATCTTGATCGCTGAAGCGATGCCGACCTCATCGGCCACCCGGCGTACGTTCATGCCCAGTGCAGAGAGCTGTTCAGCCACCTGTCCGGCAACTGCTCCGCCGAGCAAAATGGGTGTTTTCAAGCGCTGGGGAGGTACCGGGGCCATGACGGCAGCATCGATATAGCCGACGCCATGGCGCTGCATAGCGGCGAATGCTGCCCGCTTGGTGGACGGGGCAACCGAATTGATATCGATGAACAATTGATCGGGTCTCATCAGCACCGCCGCGGCCTGAGCCACCGTCAAAGCCTCATCGGCGGTCACCGCTGAAATGACCCAGTCTGCGAGCGCAATGGCGTGGGCGAAACTGTCGCATAGCAGCACGCCGCATTGATCGGCCTTGTCGTAAAGAGCCGCGCGAGTACTGGGGTTTTCTTGCAGGCGATCATAGGCGTAAACGGTCACACCCGAGGTTGCAAGATCCTCGCCCAAAATGGCTCCAGCCTCGCCGAAGCCGATCAGCGTAAAGGTTTTCATGCTCATTGAGTCACCTCGTTCTGCCAGACACTCTGGGGAATACACACGTTACCGTCGAACAGCAGCCGGGCCGTGCGCAGCAGACCGCAACCGGCTAACTCACCGTTTTGCATGTGCAGTTCGACGGTAAACTCGCCCGTCGGATGTTCTACCGAGAGCTGTACTCGTGCACTTGGTTGCACTTGGGTCAGTCCATCGGCGACAGAGCCCGGAATCTGGCAGGCGGACGCTACACTCACGGCACCAAATACCCCGATTGACGTGTGGCAGCGATGGGGGATGAAGGTGCGACTGCAAATTACGCCCCCCTCACGGGGAGCTGCAATCAAGGACACTTTTGGTACGCTGCGCTGGCTGACATCCCCCAGATTCATGAATGGCCCCGCCTGTAAACGGATGGATTCGAGTACGGCTTTGAGTTCGCTGTCGGCGTCCAGTTGTTCGGCACTTTCGTAGCCGCTGCGGCCGACATCGGTGGCTCGAATCAAAATCACCGGCATGCCGTTATCAATGCAAGTCACGTCAATGCCGTCGAAACGGTCTGTGGGATTGCCAGTTGGCAACAATGCGCCGCAGCTGGATCCGGCAATGTCTTCAAACTCGATAATCTGGGGGGCGCCGCTGCCGGGAACGCCATCGATGTGGGCTTCACCCGCATAACTGACCGTACCGTCAGGGGTGGGGACATGGGCAATGGCAATCTGACCGGTGTTCTCCATGAAAATCCGCACCGAAGTAAGTGCGCCTTGGGCGGCGACCAGCCTGCGCTCGATGGCGAATGGCCCAACACCCGCCAGGATGTTCCCGCAGTTCTGGCCATAATCGACCTGGGCTTGCTCGACCAGAACCTGCGCGAATAGGTAATCGACATCGGCGTCCGCCCGCTCCGAGCGGCGGATGATCGCGACCTTGCTAGTCAACGAATTCGCGCCGCCGATACCATCGATCTGTCGAGCATCGGGCGATCCCATGACTGCCAACAACACCCGATCCCGCACCGCCTCTTCGGCGGGCAGGTCAGGTGCAAGAAAGTACGCGCCTTTGGAGGTGCCACCGCGCATCATCAGGCACGGAATACGAGTCTGGCTCATGGGGTCATCCTTTCAGGTCGCTAAGGCTGTCGTAATAGGTCAGACCCCGGTCAGCGAGCTTCTGACGCATCTCGTAGATATCCAGGCCCAATTCGCCAGCAGCCAGGCGCACACGTTTCTGCTCTTCGAATCGAGCGCGTTTGCGGCTGGTTTCAACGACGTCTGGTAACTCTTCGCGGCGGACAATGACCACGCCGTCATCGTCAGCCACAACCACATCACCGGGCTCGACCCATTGGCCGGCACAGATGATCGGAACGTTGACCGAGCCGAGGGTTTCCTTGACCGTGCCTTGGGCATGAACTGCCCGTGACCAGACCTTGAAGCCCATGTCTCGCAGAGTTCGAGTATCGCGGACCCCTGCGTCGATTATCAGGGCGCGTACCCCCCGAGCCATCAATGAGGTGGCTAGCAAGTCGCCGAAGTAGCCATCGGTGCAGGGCGAAGATGTCGCAACCACCAGAATATCGTCGGGTTGGCATTGTTCGACGGCGACGTGAAACATCCAGTTATCACCCGGCGCAACCAACACTGTCACAGCCGTTCCGCTGATGCTTTGGTTTTGCTGGATTGGGCGGATGGTTGAATCCAATAAGCCTTTGCGACCCTGAGCTTCATGCACGGTCGCAACGCCGAAGCGATCCAGTTCATCGATCAGTGCCGAGTCGGCGCGGGAAATATTGCGCACGACAATACCGGTTTTTCCGATCAGAGCGCTCATGCCAGGTTCTCCGTTACCCGTGGGAAGATGCTCTGGTAACCCTCGGCATAAACAATGTTGCGGGTAGAGGCGATGCCCACGTTGCGCTTAGCCTGCACGCCGCGTTGCAGAGCGACGCGGGTGTAGTACTCCCAGAGATGCTCCTGGCCGGCCATGCACTGGATGGCCGCATACTTCTTGTCCCAGACCTCGGTGATATCCAGCAGGACATCCGGTCGCCATTCGCACTGCTCAGGCTGATGCGGTTCAAAGCTGTAGACCGGTGGCGCACCGACGATTTTTTCACCGGGCTTATAACCTTCCGCCTGGGCGATGATGCGCGCCTCTTGGGTCAGGTTCATGGCCAACGGATGGTCGTAGTTGTAAGGGTCTTTGATCGAGTGACTGAGCACAAAATCCGGTTGCACACGACGAAACACATCGGCCAAACGAAACAGCGTTTCTTTGTCAGCGCGCATCGGATAGTCGCCGATGTCGAAGAATTCCACGCTCGCGCCAAGGATCTCCGCTGCGGCCTCGGCCTCGCTGCGCCGTGCGGATTTAACCTTGTCTTCCGACATCTCGCCTTTGCGCCAGAGCTTGGCTGATTCACCCCTTTCGCCATAGGAGAGGCACACGATATGAACGGCGTAACCCTGTTGTGCATGTAGTGCAATGGAGCCACCTGCGCGCCAGACGAAATCGGCGGAGTGGGCGCTAACAATCAGTGCGGTTTTTTTTGTATTGATCATTGGAGGGCTCTTCTTGCGGCTGTTTGATAGGGCCCACATTCGCACTTGGGGTCTGTGGTGAATAATGCGTTCGGCTGCAAGAGGTATGCGTTTTACTTATCGGGATGAGTTCTGCATGCTGTACGGCCGCTTCCTCGATAACACGGTAGGTGCACATGCACAGTCTTGAACTGCCCAATCTCATGCAGATTCGTGCCTTCCTTCGTGTCGTTGAATACGGCAGTGTATCCAGGGCGTCCGCCGTACTTTTCCGTGCTCAGCCCGTTGTGACGCGCGCCATCCTTGCGTTGGAGAAACGCCTTGGAGTCTCTTTGTTTGAGCGCAACGTCAATGGTATGCGTCTGACCGATTATGGTGAGGGCGTGCTTCCTCGCGCTCGTCGTGCCATGGATGAATTGCTTGCCGTGCCACGATTGCTGGGGCAGGTAAAGGGGCACGCCGCCGAGCCGCTTTATTTGTTCCAGGCCCGACGCCTGGAGGTGTTCGCGAAGCTCTGTGAAACCCACCATATGCAGACCACGGCGAGTATCCTTGGGGTATCCCAGCCAGCGATCAGTGCCGCCATCAAAGTCCTTGAACAGGGCAGTGGCTCTAGCCTGTTTGAACGCACGCCCCATGGCTTGCTGCCCACCCGCGCCTGCCTTGCGGTGTTGCTGCGGGTGCGCCGAGCACTGAATGAGCTGCGTCACATCGATGCGGACATCGCCGCGTTGGGTGGCTCCCTTCAAGGTGCAGTGCACGTGGGGGCCTTGCCTCTGGGACGCACGGGAATACTGCCCGAAGCCATCGTGCGCCTGACCCTGGAACATCCTCATGTACGAATCGTCACCAATGAAAGCCCGTTCGACTTGTTGGCCAGTGAGCTGCGAGCTGGCGATGTGGATTTTGTCCTCGGCGCTCTACGCCCGTCGGCCTACGCCAGCGACCTGCATAGCGAGGAGTTGCTACAGGAAGAAATGGTGATCTTGGTACGCCGCAACCACCCTTGGTTGGAGCGGACGCCAGTCTATGAAGACTTGAGTGGTGCCCGCTGGATACTGCCTCGCGCCGGCTCCCCGGCGCGACAATTGCTGGACGCATTTTTCGCCCACATCGGTATCTCCGCGCCCATCCCCGTGATTGAAACGGGCGACTTGGCGATTTTGCGCGGTGTGTTGCTGCGCTCAGATATGCTCGCTGCCGTTTCGGCACATCAGCTGGAACACGAAATGGCCAGCGGTGATCTGGTGCGACTGCCGCTTTCCCTTAGCCACACCACGCGACCGATTGGTCTGATCTCCCGATCGGGGTCGCTTCAATCGCCAGCTGCGCAGGCGTTGATGGACAAGATTCGGGAAGTGGTAGGGGCGACGACGAAAATTACAGAGACAAACTGACGCAGGTTTAGCCTGTTTGCGCCCTATTATTCGTCTATCAGCTTTCGCCGTTTCGTCCTTCCGTTTTCAAACTCTGCGGTTACCTTAGCGTTGGCGCTATTACTCGCCCCGACCGTTATTCGCATCGTCCGCGAGCGCCCGGCACGAACTTCCAACGCATGTTAAGGCAATCAACAACGAATAAGTCCTGCTTATCCATATGCCCTATATAGATCGTTTGTAAGCATCTATAGGGGCTTATAGCATCGGATTCCAGAGGTTTGGACTTATTCGGAGGTTGCTATGAAGGTGCTGGTGGCGGTGAAGCGTGTCGTAGACGCCAACGTCAAAGTCCGTGTCAAAGCGGATGAATCTGACGTTGAATTAAGCAACGTAAAAATGTCGATCAACCCCTTCTGCGAGATCGCTGTGGAGGCCGCACTTCAGTTGAAGGAAAGCGGGCAGGCCAGCGAAGTCATCGCGGTATCCGTGGGTCCTGACGTTTGTCAGGAGCAGTTGCGAACCGCGCTGGCAATGGGCGCAGACAGAGCCTTGCTGATCAAGGCAGGTAGCGATCTGGAACCCCTTGCGATTGCCAAGCTTCTCTACACGGTCACCCAGCGTGAAGAACCCGGCATTGTGCTGCTGGGCAAGCAATCCATCGATGGTGATAACAACCAGACCGGTCAAATGCTTTCCGCATTGATGGGCAGCGCTCAAGGCACCTTCGCTTCGCAAATCAACGTCGTCGGTGAGTGGGTCAATGTCATTCGTGAGGTCGACGGTGGACTCGAAACCAGAAGTTTGCGCTTGCCCGCAGTGATCACCGCTGACCTGCGCCTGAATGAGCCGCGCTACGCCTCACTTCCCAACATCATGAAAGCGAAGAAAAAACCACTGGAGGTCATTGATGCCAGCGACCTTGGTGTCGATATCGCTCCTCGTTTGAAAGTCATCAAGGTCTCGGCGCCGCCTGAGCGCAAGGCAGGCATTCGTGTGAGTAGCGTTCAAGAACTGGTCGAGAAGCTGAAGAACGAAGCAGGGGTGATCTGATGGCTGTTTTATTGATTGCTGAGCACCACGAAGGGGCTCTTAAATCGGGCACCTTGAACGCGCTTTCAGCGGCGGCGAGCCTTGGGGCAGACGTCGACGTTTTGGTGGCGGGTCAGCAGGCGGGCAGTGTCGCTGAGGAGTTGGCCACATTCGCGGGTGTGAGTTGCGTACTGATTTCAGATGCGCCCGAGTATGCAGATCAAGGTGTCGAGAATGTGGCCGCTCTGGTGAGCGAGTTGGTGAAGACCTCGACCTATGGCCATGTCATTGCCGCCTCTACGGCGTATGGCAAAAACCTGCTTCCTCGTGTTGCTGCATTGCTGGATGTCGCCCAAGTCAGTGACGTTGTGGAAATCATTTCCCCGAACACATTCGTTCGGCCGTACTACGCCGGTAATGCCCTGGCGACCGTTGAAAGCTCTGACGCAGTCAAGGTGCTGACCGTTCGCACCACGGCGTTTTCAGCTGCCGAACGGACGGGGGCATTGGCGCCCATCAAGGCCATTTCCGTCTCTCACGATACCGGTCTTTCCAAATTCTTGAGTGCCGATTTCAGCGTCTCTGAACGGATCGAACTGACCTCGGCCAAAGTCGTCATTTCCGGCGGCCGTGGCATGGGCAGTGGCGAAAATTTCGCGCTGCTGGAAAAAGTCGCCGACAAGCTGGGTGCCGCGGTGGGTGCCTCTCGCGCAGCCGTCGATGCAGGTTTCGTCTCCAACGATATGCAGGTTGGCCAGACAGGCAAGATCGTGGCGCCTGACTTGTACATCGCTGTTGGCATCTCGGGTGCCATTCAACATTTGGCCGGCATGAAAGATTCCAAAATCATCGTCGCGATCAACAAGGACGAGGAGGCGCCGATTTTCCGCGTCGCTGACTACGGCCTGGTTGCCGACTTGTTTGAAGCCGTTCCAGCTCTTGAAGCTGCCCTGTCTTAAGGAGTCTGAAATGAGCGCCAAGCGTACCTATACATTCGCTTTCGATTGTCCAGACCGGGTGGGAATCATCACCCGCACGGCTGGCCTGTTCGCCAGTCATGGCGGTTGGGTTGAAGAGGCCTCGCAGTTCTCTGACGAAGAGAGCAATCGCTTCTTCAGTCGCATGGTTGTTCGCGCGGAGACCCTGCCGTTTGACATCGAAGTGTTGAAACGCAAAGTCGAACCGCTCGCACAAGAGATGTCGATGAACTGGCGGCTGGTCGATAGCGACCAGCGCAAGCGTGTGGTGCTGATGTGCAGCAAAGGCTCGCACTGCATGACCGATCTGCTCGATCGCTGGAAGACCGGTGATCTGGTCTGTGATATCGCCTGTGTGATTTCCAACCATGAGGATTTGCGCAGTCTGGTTGAGTGGTACGGCATTCCATTCGAATACGTACCGGTCGACAAAGACAACAAGGCCGCAGGGTTTGCCAAAACCGAACAACTGATCGATGAGTACCGCGCGGACTGCATCGTTCTCGCTCGTTACATGCAGATTCTTCCGCAGAACCTGTGTGAAAAATACCGCCATAAAGTGATCAACATTCATCACAGCTTCCTGCCCTCGTTCATCGGCGCAAAGCCGTATCACCAGGCGTCCCGTCGTGGGGTAAAGCTGATCGGCGCGACCTGTCACTACGTGACCGAAGACCTCGATGAGGGGCCGATCATTGAACAGGACGTCGCGCGCGTCAGCCACGAACAGTCTGTCGATGATCTTGTGCGGTTAGGCAAAGACGTCGAAAAAACCGTATTAGCCCGTGGGCTTCGAAACCATCTCGAAGATCGAGTGCTCGTGTACGGCAATAAAACCATCGTGTTCTAAGCACCCCCCAATCGTCGAGCCAGTTGCCCTGCCTGGGGGGCTGGCCCTGGAGTTTAAAATGAGTAATACCGTTCCGAGTTCGGCTCGTGTCGTCATCGTCGGTGGTGGGGTTATCGGGTGCAGCGTTGCATACCACCTGACCAAACTGGGCATCAAGGATGTCGTGCTACTGGAGCGCAAGACGCTGACCTGTGGCACGACCTGGCATGCCGCCGGCCTGGTGCCGACCCTGCGTGCGACTTACAACATGAGCATGCTGGCGAAGTACAGCGCTGGTCTGTACGAGGGCCTTGAAGCAGAAACCGGCCAGGCCACTGGCTTCGTGCGTAACGGTTCCTTGAGCGTCGCGACTCACCAGGAGCGTTTCACCGAACTCAAGCGCGGCGCGTCGATGGCCAAGCTCTGTGGCTTTCCATGTGAAGTGGTCAACCCTGAGCAAGCGCTTGACCTGTGGCCACTGCTGAACATCGAAGACATCGTCGGTGGCGTGTATTTGCCACTGGACGGTGTGGTCAACCCAGTTGACGTCACCCAGGCGCTCGCCAAGGGCGCTCGAATGGGCGGCGCTAAAATCATTGAAAACACCCAGGTCCTGGATATCAAGATCAAGGATGGCAAGGCCGCAGGTGTCGTCACGGCTCAGGGCGATATCGACGCTGAGTTCGTGGTGAACTGCGCCGGTATGTGGGCGCGTAATTTCGGCAAGAAAGCCGGGGTCAACATTCCCCTTCACGCCGCAGAACACTACTACGTGGTCACGGAGCCGATGCCGGAAATCAACGGCATCATGCTGCCGACACTGCGTGACCTGGACTACTACAACTACTTCAAGACCGACGCCGGCAAACTGTTGATTGGCACCTTTGAGCCCAATGCCAAACCGTGGGGCCATGAAGGCATTCCCGACAGCTTCAGTTTTGATGAGTTGCCGCCTGATTTCGATCACTTGGAACCCTATCTGGAAGCTGCCATTCGCCGTATCCCGGCGCTGGAGAAAACCGGCCTGCAAGTGTTCTTCAACGGCCCGGAAAGCTTTACGCCCGATGACCGCTACCACTTGGGCGAAGCACCTGAACTGCGCAACTATTTTGTCGCCGCAGGCTTCAACTCGGTGGGCATCCAGTCAGCGGGCGGCGCCGGCAAGGTGTTAGCCGAGTGGATCGCCAAAGGTCACGCCCCGATGGACCTCTGGGACGTGGACATCAAGCGTAATTTGCCATTCCAAGGTAACTCTCAATACCTGTACGACCGCACCACGGAAGGCTTGGGCCTGCTGTATGCCATGCACTGGCCATTCCGTCAGTTCGAGTCCGCTCGCAACGCACGTAAAAGTATCCTCCATGACCGTTTGGTGGCCGCCAATGCCTGCTACGGCGAAGTGGTCGGTTGGGAGCGCGCGAACTTCTTCGCACCGCAGGGCCAGAAGCCTGAATACGGGTATAGCTGGGGCAAGCAAAACTGGTTCGAGTGGTCGGCAGCCGAACACAACGCGGTGCGCAAAACCGTCGGCCTGTTTGATCAAAGCTCCTTCGCCAAGATACTGGTCCAGGGCCGCGACGCAATGTCGGTGCTTAACCGGATTTGCAGCAACAACATTGATGTTGAGCCGGGCAAGATCGTCTACACCCAGTGGCTCAATGAGCGCGGAGGTATCGAGGCCGACCTGACCGTGACACGACTTGAGAAGGAGTCGTTCCTCATCGTCACCGGTCCATGGACGCAGACTCGCGAGCTGAACTGGCTGCGCCGCAATACGCCGGACGAGGCGAATGTGGTCTACACCGATGTCACCTCTTCGATGGCCGTGATCAGCGTGATGGGCCCTAACGCCCGCAATTTGTTGCAACCGCTGACCACCGACGACCTCTCTAACGAAGGCTTCCCGTTTGCCACGTCCAGGGAGATCGAACTCGGCTATGCCCGTGTACGAGCTTCACGTATTACCTACGTGGGCGAGTTGGGCTGGGAACTGTACATCCCGACTGAATTCGCACCAGATGTATTTGACCGAATCGTCGCGGCAGGTGAGCCACACGGCCTGAAATTGTGTGGTTATCACGCCCTGAACTCCCTGCGTATCGAGAAAGGCTATCGCCACTTCGGCCACGACGTGGTGGAAGAGGACACCCCGCTGGAAGCCGGGCTGTCGTTTGCCTCGGACTTTAACAAGGCCGGCGGTTTCATCGGCAAAGAGGCCTTGGTCAAGCAGAAAGCCGAAGGCGTGAAAAAGCGCATGGTCCTGTTCAAGTTCCTCGACCCGGAGGCCACCAACTACCACGAAGAACCGATCTATCGGAACGGAGAAATCGTCGGCCGCACCACCTCTGGCATGTACGGCCACTTCATTGGCGGCAACGTCGCCATGGGCTATGTCTGCAACGCCGAAGGTGCAACGGCTGACTGGGTGAAAGAAGGCAAGTACGAGATCGAGGTGGCCACCAAGCGCTATGAGGTGGAGGCCAGCCTTCGAGCGTTCTACGACCCTGAGATGAACAAAATCAAGTGCTGACCCCCCTGGGCCAACCGTATTAGCGGCGGTCAGGCACGGTATAGAAACGTCATAACAACAAGTCGATTGAATCGCGCAGTGCCCGGAGTCCGACACCGGGCCAGGCGCAAAAATCGCCGGAGACAACCATGAATGCAAAATGCATCGCCAGGTCCAAGTCGTCGCCAACCCCGTCGGGTGCGCAGCTTTGTACCGCTCCATCACACCTTATCGATTCCGGGCTCGCCCTGAGCCTTTTCTGCCGAAAGATTCCTCTTGAGTTTGCCGCGTCGAGCATCAGACACGGGCGTCCGTACGCCTGATTGATGGCTGTCCTGTGTCCACGCGAACAAGAGAAACCGTGTGAGCGCCGTTTAAGACGGCTTCGCACTTAGCTGATCAAAGAATTGCAGAAGGGTGTTCACATGCAAACAGAATCCTTTGTGAGTTTTCGCAATGTGCAGAAGAGCTACGACGGCGAAAACCTCGTGGTCAAAAACTTCAATCTGGATATTCAGCGCGGCGAATTCATCACCATGCTTGGGCCGTCCGGCTCTGGAAAGACAACGTGCCTGATGATGTTGGCGGGTTTTGAAACCGTCACTCACGGGGAAATCTCCATCGACCGCCAGCCGGTTAACGACATCTCGCCACAGAAGCGCGGTATCGGCATGGTCTTTCAAAACTATGCCTTGTTTCCGCATATGACCATTGCTGAGAACCTGGCTTTTCCGCTCAAGGTGCGCGGCCTGTCTTCAAGCGACATCCAAGACAAAGTCAAGAAGTCCCTGGACATGGTCGCCATGGGCGCGCTGGGCAATCGCATGCCGGCACAACTGTCCGGTGGGCAGAAACAACGAGTGGCCCTGGCTCGGGCGCTGATTTTTGAACCTCGCCTGGTGCTCATGGACGAGCCGCTCGGCGCGCTCGATAAACAACTGCGCGAGCAAATGCAGTACGAGATCAAGCGCCTGTCCAAGCAGCTGGGCATCACCGTTGTTTACGTGACCCACGATCAGACTGAAGCACTGACCATGTCCGATCGCATCGCGGTGTTCAACGATGGAGTGGTTCAGCAACTGGCCAATCCGTCCGACCTGTACGAGAAACCCGAGACCGCCTTTGTTGCCAGCTTCATCGGTGAAAACAATCGACTGACGGGGGAGGTCATCGAGCGCGATGGGGAATACTGCCAAGTGCAAGTCGGCAACCTTCGAGTGAAGGCCGTTGCGGCGAAATCCGCGAGTACCGCCCGAGGCACGAAAACCACCTTGTCGATTCGTCCGGAGCGCGTCTACCTCGATCCAACCGACGGTCAATGCGACAACCGGCTTCCGGCCAAAATTCAAGAGCTGATCTATCACGGGGACCACCTGCGTCTTCGGTTGAGCGTCGCGGACCAGGATGACTTCATCGTCAAAGTGGTGAACGGCGTCAACCAGTCGACGCCGACTCCCGGCGCCCTGGTGACCGTAGGGTGGCGTGCTGACGACTGTCGAGCGCTCAACACCGTTATCTAACTTTCGTCACCGCTCACACGGAGATCACTCCATGAATCGCCCTGTAATGTCTGAAGGGCCTGCGGATCGGCTGTTTGTGCAGCCGAAGGTTGGCCAGTCAATAAAGGAAAGCCTGGACAAGGCCGAGCGTCGGAACAAGTTCAAGTCCGTGCTTCTGGTGTTGCCACTGCTGGCGTTTATCGCCGTGTTCTTTCTCATGCCGATTGGCGACATGCTGATGCGCAGCGTGCAAAACGGCACGCTCGCCGACTACATGCCGAACAGTGCAGTCGAGTTGAAGCAGTGGGATCGGCAGGCGCTGCCTGAGGAGAAGACGTTTGCAGTCCTTGGCAATGATATTCTCGTCCTGCTCAAATCGCAGAACCTGGATCGGGTCGGGACTGACTTGAACCGCGTTCAAAGCGGCATGAAGCTGCTGTTGAACAAGACGGCGAGAGGCCTGGAAAAACAGAGTCAGGCAGGGAACACCGAATTCAAGCCGCTGATGATCAGCATCGACAAACGCTGGGGCGAAACCGCAACGTGGTCCCAGCTCAAGGTGATGGCGCCGTCAATTTCCGCGGTGCATTACCTGGCGGCGCTGGATCGTCAATACGACGATAACGGCGACATCGTCCAGCAGCCGGAAAGCCGGCAGATCTATGTCGACAACCTGCTGAAGACGCTGGCGGTAAGTGTCGCGATCACCTTCATCTGCTTTCTGCTGGGCTATCCGCTGGCGTATTTCCTGGCCAGCTTGCCGGACCGCTTCAGCAACCTGCTGATGATCCTCGTGCTACTGCCATTCTGGACATCGCTGCTGGTGCGGACTAGCGCCTGGATCGTGATTCTCCAGTCAAACGGGGTTTTCAACGATGTCCTGCGCAGTCTGGGCATCATCAATCAGCCGCTCGATCTGATGTACAACCTGTACGGCACGATCATCGCCATGACGCATATTCTGCTGCCGTTCATGGTGCTGCCGCTTTACAGCGTCATGCGCGGTGTCGACCAGACCTACATCCGTGCCGCGCACTCCATGGGCGCCAGCTCCATGCGCACCTTTTTCAAGATCTACTTTCCGTTGTCCCTGCCGGGCGTCAGTGCCGGGGGGATTCTGGTCTTCATTCTGGCGGTGGGCTACTACATCACGCCTGCACTCGTGGGCGGCCGCACCGGCCAGATGATCAGCAACTTCATCGCTTATCACATGCAGACGTCCTTGAACTGGGGTCTGGCCTCGGCAATTGCCAGCCTGCTTCTGGTGGTAGTACTGCTGATGTACTGGGTCTACGACCGATTCGTAGGCATTACCAATATGAAGCTGGGGTGAGCCATGAGCCTTCCAAATTACATCGGACCTATTGAGCGCTGCTGGTTTTTCACCGTGCGCGGGTTTGCCCTGCTCGTGCTGCTGTTTCTGGTAGTGCCGATTCTGGTGATCATCCCCTTGTCCTTTAACGTCGAGCCGTATTTCAGCTTCACGACGGACATGCTTCATCTGAGGCCGGAGGCATTTTCCCTGCGCTGGTATCACCAGCTAATCAACGACCCACTTTGGGTGCTGTCGATCAAGAACAGTTTCCTAGTGGCGTGTGGTGCAACTGTGATCGCTACCGCGCTCGGTACGCTTGCGTCCATTGGGCTGAGCCGCGCTGACCTGCCTTACAAGCGCCTGCTCACCGGCATTTTGATTTCGCCGATGATCGTTCCGGTGATCATTTCAGCCGCTGGCATGTACTTTTTTTACAGCAAGTTGGGGATTGGCCAGAGCCTGCTCGCGCTGATCCTGTCGCACGCTGTGCTGGGTACGCCTTTCGTGATTCTGACCGTCACCGCAACGCTCGTGGGGTTCGATCATTCACTGACCCGCGCCGCCGCCAGCATGGGTGCATCGGCGACTTACACGTTTTTCAATGTGACGTTTCCCCTCATTCGCCCCGGCATCATTTCAGGCGGGCTGTTCGCATTCATCACTTCGTTCGACGAGGCGGTGATCGTTCAGTTTTTGGGCGGGGTCGAGCAGCGCACCATCCCTCGTCAGATGTGGTCCGGAATGCGTGAGCAGATTAGTCCCACGATCCTCGCTGCTGCCACGTTGCTGATCATTTTGTCTGTCCTGCTGTTGCTGTCTATCGAAGTCCTGCGCCGTCGTTCGCTCCGCGTTCGTGGAATCACTAATTGATCTGAGATCTAGGGAAGCAGTTATGAAAAAGATGTTGATATGCGCGGTAACAAGCCTCGCGTGTGTGTCTGCGATGGCGCAAGAGAATCTGACGATTGTCACGTACGGTGGCTCATTGGCTGCTGCCCAGACCAAGGCCGCGATCAAGCCATTCAGCGAGAAAACTGGGGTGAAAACTACGTTGGAGGATTACTCCGGCGGCATCGCTCAGCTCAAGGCTCAAGTCGACACCAAAAACGTCACCTGGGACGTCGTCGACATGGAATTACCGGATGCCGTTCGGGCGTGCAATGCGGGGCTGTTCGAACGTATCAACCCGAGCAAGGACCTGGAAACGGGGACGGGCGGCGCCCCGGTTGATGTGGACTTCATCTCCGGCGCCGTCACCGACTGTGCGGTGGCAAACATCATTTGGTCGACGGCGGTCGCTTACAACGTCAACGCGTTCAAAGGTGAGCAGCCCGCAACGCTTAAGGATTTCTTCGACCTGAACAAATTTCCTGGCAAGCGGGGTTTGCGTAAGGCGCCTCAAGGCACGTTGGAGTGGGCACTGCTGGCCGATGGAGTGCCTCGTAATGAAGTGTATTCCACTTTGGAAACCGAGGCGGGTATCGAGCGGGCTTTCGCCAAACTCGACTCGATCAAGAGTCAGGTGATCTGGTGGGAAGCAGGTGCCCAGCCGCCGCAGTTGCTTGCGGACGGCCAGGTCGTAATGACCTCAGCATGGAATGGACGTATCTGGACGGCCCAGACCCAAGAGAAGCAACCATTCAAGATTATCTGGGACGGTCAGCTGTACGACATGGATGTATGGGCTGTGCCGGCCGGCAGCAAGAACAAAGCGCGGGCCATGGAGTTCCTCAAGTTCGCCACAAGCACCCCGGTGCTGGCTGAGCAAAGCAAATACATCGCCTATGGCCCGACGCGTAAATCGTCGCAAGCCTTGGTCAGCGAGGAGATGAAGCCGCATCTGCCGACCTCCCCGGAAAACTTCAAGACAGCATTACAAATGAATGCCGAGTGGTGGGGTGACCATGCCGACGAACTCAATGAACGCTTCAATGCCTGGCTGACAAAGTAAATCTTGCCTTTCCAGCTTTCTCAGGAGTCCAGCGCCATGTCGACTTTGATTTACCTCGGCCTAGGGAGTAACCAGGACCGAGATCATCATTTGGGGTTGGCGTTGGAGTTCCTGGCCGCATTGCTAGTGGATGTTCAGTGCTCCCCGGTCTATTCCTCCGCGGCTGCCGGCTGCGTGGGCGACGATTTTTTTAACGTTGTTCTGTCCGGGCGCACTGATCTATCGCTGGGCCAGTTGAGTGATGTTCTAAAGCGTTTTGAGGCCAGGTACGCGCGCGTGCTGGCTCCTCGAATCGCCTTGCCGCTGGATATAGATATTTTGTTGTATGGGGATTTTGTCGGTGTTTATGAGCATGGGGTGCTGCCAAGGTCGGATCTCATCGATAGACCTTACGTGATGATGCCGCTTGCTGTGCTCACCCCGGAGGGAGTGCATCCCGTCACTGGTAAATCCTATAAAACGATCTGGCTTGAGTTCGAGCGGGACATGCCTGCCGAGGGAAAACCTGTCCTTGTAGCCAGCGACGGGCTGACCCTGCACAAGGGTGAAAAAACCGCTGAGACGGATGATTTTGTAATGGCGAAAACGCTTAAATCACTACGTCTTCGACATGGCCTTACACAGCGCAAACTCGCCGAAAAAGCGCGGGTTACCCATAGCTCCATATCTGTCATAGAAAAGAATCAAGCAAGCCCTGGGGTTAATACGCTGGGCAAGATCCTGTCCGCGCTATCGACTTCACTGCCTGAGTTCTTTGCAGAGATTGAGCGAGGAGGAGCAGAAGTAAAACCCAAGAAGAGAGTTCTAGAGTTTTAAACACGGGTTGAAGTGGTTTTAATTCATCAAATCTGAGGTCGAAGACAATGAAAATGGTACCCAGACTGACAATGGCTGATGCTCAACACATCATGCAAGCTTGTCTTGCGAAAGCCAGGGAACTGGCTGTTGATATGGACATCGCCATTACCGATGACGCCGGTCATCTGATCATGTTTCAGCGTATGGACAATGCGCGGATCACCAGTATCGACATTGCCATCAGCAAATCCTTCACGGCCGCCGCCGCACGTAAATCGACGCGCGCCTATGGCGAAATCAGCGTGCCAGGCAAACCGGCCTTCGGCATCAACACCAGCAACCAGGGACGTTTTTCCATTGTCGCCGGTGGACTGCCGCTCTTCATGCAAGAGTTCATCGTGGGTGGGGTAGGGTGCAGTTCAGGTACTCCCGATCAGGATGAGATTGTGGCGCAAGCCGGCGTCAATGCCTTTACCGCCTATATCAGCTGATCAACTCAAAAACTCCAAAGTCGATCATCTAGCGCGTTCACGTTCGCTGTTGGAAGCGTTTCTGCGCGCTTGATTTCCTGATCCGAACAAAAATAAAAGTTGAAGGAGAGATAAACAATGTTCAGCCAGCAAGACCAAATCCAGGGTTACGATGACGAACTGCTGAGTGCGATTGATGCAGAAGAGCGCCGCCAGGAACAGCATATTGAGCTGATTGCTTCAGAAAACTACACCAGTCAGCGGGTGATGGAAGCCCAGGGCAGTGGGTTGACCAATAAGTATGCTGAAGGTTACCCAGGCAAGCGTTACTACGGCGGCTGCGAGCACGTCGATAAGGTCGAGCAGTTGGCGATCGACAGAGCTAAGGAACTGTTTGGTGCAGATTACGCCAACGTTCAGCCGCACTCCGGCAGCCAGGCTAACGCTGCTGTTTACCTGGCACTGCTCCAGCCGGGTGACACCGTATTGGGGATGAGCCTGGCCCACGGTGGGCATTTGACCCATGGTGCCAAAGTTAGTTTTTCCGGAAAGCTCTACAACTCGGTGCAGTACGGGATCGATACCGTGACGGGGTTGATCGATTACGACGAAGTCGAGCGGCTGGCGGTCGAGCATCAGCCGGAGATGATCATTGCCGGGTTTTCCGCTTATTCGAAAACCTTGGATTTCCCGCGCTTTCGCGCCATCGCTGACAAGATCGGTGCTTACCTGTTCGTCGATATGGCCCACGTGGCTGGATTGGTTGCGGCAGGTCTGTATCCAAATCCACTTCCTTACGCACACGTAGTCACGACCACCACGCACAAGACGCTACGCGGTCCCCGTGGAGGTTTGATTCTTGCCAAAGGTAATGAAGACCTTGAGCGCAAACTCAACGCCGCAGTTTTCCCAGGCGGGCAGGGCGGCCCATTGATGCATGTGATCGCCGCAAAGGCTGTGTGCTTCAAGGAAGCGCTGGAGCCTGGATTTAAAACGTATCAACAGCAGGTGATCAAAAACGCCAAGGCGATGGCGAGTGTGTTTATCCAGCGTGGTTATGACGTGGTCTCGGGTGGGACCGACAACCATCTGTTCCTTGTCAGCCTGATCCGCCAACGGCTGACGGGCAAGGATGCCGATGCCGCTTTGGGCCGCGCGCACATCACGGTCAACAAAAATGCCGTACCGAATGACCCACAGTCGCCGTTCGTAACTTCTGGCTTGCGCATTGGAACACCTGCGGTGACTACACGTGGATTCCAGGAGCCCGAATGCAGCGTCCTTGCCAGCTGGATCTGCGACATCCTCGATAAACTCGGTGATGCCGAAGTCGAGGCCCGTATCGCTGCGCGGGTTTCAGAGTTGTGCGAGCGTTTCCCGGTCTACAAAGCCTGATCAACCACCAGCATTCGCTGCGGAGTTTAGTATGTCGCTGAGTGTTTTTGATCTGTTCAAGGTGGGCATCGGTCCTTCCAGCTCGCACACCGTCGGTCCCATGCGCGCAGCCGTGCGCTTTGCCGAGGGGCTTAGGGATCAAGGCTTGCTGGAGCAAGTGGAGAGTGTTCGGGCAGAGCTGTACGGTTCTCTCGGCGCCACAGGAAAAGGGCACGGAAGCGACAAAGCCATACTGTTGGGGTTGGAAGGGGAGTACCCGGATACGGTCGATACCACGGCAGTAGAGGCAAGGTTGGTGGTGATTCGCGGTTCTGGAACCCTGAAGCTTTTGGGGGAGAAGTCCATTCGCTTTGTCGAGAAAGAGCACATGGCGATGATCCGTAAGCCTCTGCCCTATCATCCCAACGGTTTGGTCCTACGCGCTTTCGACAAGGCTGGCTTACAGATTTGCAGCCGTGAGTACTACTCGGTGGGCGGCGGGTTTGTGGTGGATGAAGACGCGATGGGACTGGACCGCATCGTCGAAGACCGAACGCCCCTTCGTTATCCATTCCTGACCGGGCGGGAACTGCTTGAGCAGTGCACGCGTAATGATCTCTCGGTCAGCCAGCTGATGGCCGAGAACGAGAAGGCATGGCGTAGTCCGGAGCAAACTCGTCAGGGTCTGCTGCATATCTGGCAAGTGATGCAGGACTGCGTGCTTGCTGGTTGCCGCACCGAAGGCATCATGCCTGGTGGGCTGAAGGTCAAACGTCGTGCTGCGGCATTGTACCGTCAGCTCAGTGGCAGTCCTGAGGCCAACTTAAGGGACAGCCTTTCAGTACTCGATTGGGTCAACCTTTACGCCTTGGCGGTTAATGAAGAAAACGCCAGTGGGGGCCGTGTAGTGACGGCACCTACCAACGGCGCTGCCGGGATCGTCCCGGCGGTACTTCACTATTACCGCAGGTTTGTACCCGGGGCGGATGAAGAAGGGGTGCAGCGTTTCCTGCTCACCGCCGCCGCAATCGGAATTCTTTACAAGGAAAACGCCTCGATCTCTGGCGCAGAAGTCGGTTGCCAAGGTGAAGTGGGTGTGGCTTGTTCGATGGCGGCTGGAGCGCTTTGTGAAGTACTTGGCGGAACGGTACAACAAGTAGAGAACGCGGCGGAAATTGGCATGGAGCACAATCTCGGCCTGACCTGTGATCCCATCGGTGGCCTCGTTCAGGTGCCCTGCATCGAGCGAAATGCCATGGGCTCGGTGAAGGCCATCAACGCCGCGCGCCTCGCTTTGCGTGGTGATGGGCAACATTTTGTCTCGCTCGACAAGGTGATCCGCACCATGCGTCAAACGGGAGCGGACATGAAAAGCAAGTACAAGGAAACCGCGCGAGGCGGTCTGGCGGTGAACATTATCGAATGCTGAATCAGTGGGTAGGTACTAGGGGGCAGAGTGATCTGCCTCATCCAGGATGAAGTTCGGACATGAGTTGTGGTAACGACCGGTTAACTAGGTCTTTCGGGTATGACAGAACTGATTGACCTCGATGGTCGGCGACTTCAGCCGCGGCGGTAGGATGGCAACCTCGGAAGGTTGTCATCGCTGCTAGCGAGTCGTTTTGGGACGTTTGCCATCAAATCCGTTCGTTAAAGGATGTGACCTGACGCGACGAAAGTGGAGCTTCCGACCCTATGTTTCGCTTGATGACTTCTCCTGCGAGGTAGGCATCAACGGTGCTCTGACCCGTACTGATTCTAATAAGGAATGGATTGGCTTTCTTATTTATCGCTTTTTCTGACTGCGTAGAATGCTGAACATGGCTGCTCCAATAAACATAAAAAAAGGAAGGTCCATGACTGCTTTCGCCACCACCGACACTGCCGCCCAGGTGGCTAGGTCCAAGTATCGTTGGGTTGTCCTGTCTGTCATCGTCATTGTCTACATGCTAGCCGCTGCCGATCGTGCCAACATCGGTATCGCTTTGCCCTACATCCAGAAAGAATTTGGCGCGAGCAACGCCCAGGCGGGGCTGCTCGTCAGCGCTTTCTTTCTGTTTTACTCCTTAGGGCAAATTCCAGCAGGCTTTCTGCTCTTGTGGATTCGGCTCCTGATACCAGATCATGGCACTCTGCTACTCTTGCTAGGCACGACGCATACCTAGCAAGTTTACATTAGCACTCCTTAATCGCATGGAAGTCTGTTGTGGATATTTTAGAATATTTGGACTCTGCAAAAGAAAAATTGAGGAGCTGCCAACTGGAGGCAGTGCGCAGCTTCGTTGCGTATGCTGAAGAGAATGAGTCAGATAGAGGTTTTCTGATAAATCTACCAACAGGTGCAGGAAAGACTGGGGTGATTTCGCTTATATCGCATCTGTCCAAGGCTTCAAAGATACTTGTCATATGTCACCGGAAAGCTGTTAAGGACCAGCTATTCCGGGAGATATCGAAAAAATTCTTCCGGGTCACAATTCAAGATGAAAACTTCGATCTGAAAAAAACGTACCGAGATTATAATTTTGACCAAGGTGAAGGCATCTACATTACTAGCTTTCAAAAGCTGACGGTGCTTGGGGATCAAGAGCTTGAAGACGTTCAAAAAGATTTCGATTTGATCATAGTTGATGAGGGGCACTCTGAGCCGTCCCCTGTTTGGCGGGAAATAATACGCCAGTCCTCTGCCATGAAAGTAGTCGTTACGGCGACACCATATCGAAATGACTTATTCGAATTGAATGTCAGTACGGAACATTTTTTCGTTTTTACTTTCAAAGAGGCTGTCGTTGATGGGGTCATTACGGAACCTCTCTACGAACAAGTTTCCAATGACCTTAGGTTGCTCGAAAAAATCAAAGAGTATCTTGGTTCTGATGACAGTTTGAAGTGTATTGTTAAGTGTAAGAGTCTTGAGGAAATACAGAAATACCACGATCTTTTGTCTCCATTGTTTGTAACAGCAAGCGTACATGAGCGATTAGAAATCGACGATGGACAAAATAAATTCAAGCGAGTCGGCCCAGCGCTTAAGGTCGAAAGGCTTAGAGTAATCATCCATCAACACAAGTTAGATGAAGGAGTTGATATTCCCGAAGCTAAACTATTAGTTTTAACTTACGAGTTGGGGAGTGGCCGTGAGCTAGTACAGGCTGTTGGCCGAATCGTTCGGCATTATGGAGAAGCGCAACCTTTGGTGCTGGACCTCAGCCGCGGTGCAAATGAGGGAATGTGGGAAGGTTATCTGAAATTCGACGATTATCTTGCCAGCGGAGGGGCTTCAGAATTTGTAAGCTCTCTCAGTACAAGTTACTTGATTGAGTCCTTTCTCGAAAGTTTTCCTAAATATAGCTATTTCGATGGGCGATTTAAGGAACGTGTCGACTTAAATCAACTAAATCCGGAAGATGATCTTAAAATTCCTAATGCCTCAGTATGCTTTATACAGAAGGAAGAGGACTTTTCTCTGCCTCTATTAATGGACAGGTTGTACTGGGAAGTCCATGGGGCTGGGGCTCTAGTCAAGGTGTATGAGGATTTCCTTGACTTAAAAGTAATGGTCTATGTGGAGTTCAATAGTTCAAAGTTCTTCTCAAGCAAACTTTTTTTTGAGCCGAAGCTTCACGTGATAATCGTGAAAGAAATTGAGTCTGGTGTAGCGGTGTTTGATAGTGGAGGTGGACGTTACTACAATCAAGAGAAGTACCGTCTGCGTAATGCTATCCATATTGATAAGCTTACGGCATTAGCAGCCAAGACTAAATTTAATAAGATTAAAGAGACTCATGCCCGAGCTATTGGGCAAGCTGTCCGTCGCCCAGAGTCTGTGGCGTTAAAAGGGGAAAATCTTGACGGTAGCCGCAGTAACCAGAGCAACTCTCGATACGCTTTAACGATGGTAAAAGTCGATAATATTGGACTGGATGGTAAGAGAGACAGTAGCTTCTATATTGGCGCTAGATCTGGGCGGGTAGTAGACCAGAAGGAGTCAAATTTCACATTGTATGATATTTCACAGTGGATCGACGCTATCAGTCAGTGTATCCAGGCAGGCGGCAACGCTGGACGACTTATAAAATCTTATGCTCAACCTATATCCGACAAACCAGATACAGAAATTCTTTCTGTGCTACTGGATTTTACTGAGCTGGCTGGCCCTACACCGATTGGGCATGGCG
Organism: Pseudomonas sp. P1_C12; assembly: GCF_056406435.1. Lineage (NCBI taxonomy): Bacteria > Pseudomonadati > Pseudomonadota > Gammaproteobacteria > Pseudomonadales > Pseudomonadaceae > Pseudomonas > Pseudomonas sp. P1_C12. The sequence goes on from NZ_JBFUAE010000006.1 coordinate 81,044, forward strand.
AAATCCATGCTGAGTTTCTTTATGTAGATTACAAAAACGGGATTAGTTTTAACGCTCAAGGCGAAAAAATAGAGTTATCCCTTATATATTTGGATGATGCTTCTTGCTTTGAGGTTCAACTTTGCGGCGAATCTAATGAAAGGGATGATCACGAATGGGTGGTTGAGTATTTAAATCACGGCCATCGATTGAAGATATTGTATGAGGATGGCGTTACGTATCTAGGTGGTACGTTCTATAAACTGGCATTACCTTATGAGCGTGGGATTACCGCTCAGGACAGTTTTTCAGGTAATTCGCTCTTCCCCCTTGTTGAAATGCTGGGTGTAAATCTCAAAGAAAAAGGCCATGTTGACGATCATAAGTATCACCGTACCACTAGAGATAGCTTCGATCCTGATTCGATCTTCCATCTTATAGACAAGTTGAAGGGGTACGGAGACCCAGCTACTCCCCTCGGCAATCTAGGGCCTTTTGCCAAGTTCATTCCAGGTTGCGACCTCGTTTTTTGCAGCGACATGGGGGTTGAACCAGGTGATTTTATTTTGTCTTCACCAGAGAAACTTTGCTTTGTTCATGTTAAATGCGGTGAAGCTCGGCGGCCAAAATCCTCAGCAGGTGCCATCGCAGAGGTTGGCAGCCAAGCTATAAAAAACATCCATATGCTTGTATCAAGCGATAAAAAATTTAAACCCGGAAATTTTTCAACGTGGCACCAGGCTTGGCCCGCGAATACTGCGGACTTTCCATTGGATACTCGCTACAGATTGGTCGACGGAAGAGTGAACTATCCTGCTCCAGCTGACGACTCTCTCTCCAAACGTGTATGGGATCTTATATGCACGCGCAGAACATCAATGCGATGTAAAAAAGAGATTTGGATCGTGACTGGTAACTCGTTTTCCGCCAAGCACTTCATTAAAAGTATGGAGAATCCGCTCGTTTGTCAGCCTGCAAGTATTCAGGCATATCAGCTTATTGAGGATTGGCTAAGCACAGCGGATGAGTTAGATGTGGATCTAAAGATTTTCACTGCTCCATAAGCTGTTTCGGAAGCGCTTGTCAGGCATGAGGTAACAGTATTTTTGCATTTAGGGCGTCCTCCAATGGGCGCCTAGCCCAACATCCTTACCCGGCCAATGCTTCAGCCGCTGCGAGTTTAAGTAATTGAGGAGAGCAGACTGCTGAGTTTGCTCGTAGAAATCGCAACGAACCGGGTCATACGGTGACCCCATGCTCAAGCTTCCAGATGAAGGTTTCAACGGTATTTATACCCACGAAGGTAGAGAGCAGCTCAACTGGCGTCTTCTGGCCCAAGGCCAGGGCTGGTCGAGTTATCCATTCACGCATAGCTAATTGATCTCCCTCGAATAGCCCGAGCGCGGATCGAAGGACGAGGGCGATGCTGTAAAGGTAGTCGCTTTCAGTTGAAGTCAGCTTGCCTGTCTTCAACCATCGCCGGCGCGCGGACTTCTTCACCTCCAGTAGCGACGCCAGCGCTGATGGGGACAGTCCAACCAAAGCACTCAGCTCATCGAAAAATGACGCAGGCAGCCCGGCGCGAATGAGCTTTGAGGTCGTGACCCAATCCACTCGTTCATCGAGCATGCTCAGAAAGTCAGTGGTGCTTCGTGATGTTGCTTGAGTGTGTTTAGCCATATCAGCCTCTCGGGACACCAACACAGGTCGATGTGCATGGCGCTAGATACTAGCTATTCATCCGAAGGCGCATCCTGGCTCGTCGAGAGATCAAAGGCCAAATCGGTCCTGACTTTCTCAAAAAGCGATTGCAGGTCCTCGTCCGGCGATCTTTCCAGGTAGCACCCAATGATGAGGCTTGCGGGGTGAATATTCATGAAGGCTGCGAACTGCTCAATCTTCTCAATCGTCGGAGACTTCAGCCCCCGTTCCAACTGGCTGATGTAGGTCCGGCTTGATACCAACGCAAACGCGTCCTGACTGAGCCCTCGCCGCGACCGTAAATTCCTGAGGGCGCGGCCAAGAGCGATATTCAGTTCCATTTTCTCATCTCATAAAAGAGATGATGAAGCACGAAATGAACACTATAATGCCACGCACTATAGTGTTCATTTGCGCTTTTTTGGGAAATTATATGTTCGAAACCTACGAGGCAGCGAGGCTGCCGGGACTGCCGTCGTTCGAGCAAAACACCACCCGTTGGGCGTTCATTGCTCAGGCCTCAAATCGGGAGTGGTTCTACGTGACGCATCAGTATTTTCAAGCCGGGGATGCCAATAGCGTGTGCTCCCAGCAGTTCCTGATTCCCGACGTAATCGGTTTGATGAGCTTGGTGCGATCCGACACGCCTGACGCTTTCGTCCGCTCGGTTCAACTCGTAACACCAGGTTGGATGAATGGCAGCGAAGAGTGGTGTATGGAGCCCCTTCTAGGGTTGATTGCCTTGCCAGGAGAAGAGAGCAGTAATAGGTATGCATACGAGGTTGCCGGTGGCGGAATTTACCCCACCCAACATGCGAGTGCAGCGCAATCCATGGGTCAGAAAATATGGCCGGTTCGATAGGAGGCGACACAGGTGAGTCCACATCTTGAGCATTTGCTCTGCAAACCAAATCTTTCGCTTTTCCCTAACGCCCAGATCGTCAACGACCATTTTTTCTGGGGCTTCGAATGCGGTGATGGATGGTTCGACATCCTGAATCACGCGTTCGCTCTCGTTTCAGCGCGGACAGACATTAATCCTGAATGCGGTGAAGTGGTCATCGAAGAGGTGAAAGAGAAATTTAGTGGATTGAGGATTTACTATCGTGGTGGAGATAGCTTTGTAGAGGGCGTACTGAATCTAGCGGAGGCAGCGTCAGTGAACATATGCGTGATATGTGGCAATCGCGCACCTAATAGACGGATGCATTATCACCACCCTCGATGCGAGATCCATTATGGCGAATGAGCCGATGAGGTTTGGGATGGTAAACCGGAATGGGCTCATCGATGATTTGAGGAGCTACTTCTATAGGGAAGGCCATCTCATCGAGCTAGACGACGTAAAAAAGTACGTGTCCTCGCCCAGGCTGTTCGATCTCATGATTCGAGCGCTGCCGGCAGAGGGGCTGGTGCATGTAGGAGATTCATTTCTAGATAAGAGGACAATGCTTGCCGATGGGCCTCAGCCTACTTACGGGATCCCATTGCACGGCTGGATGAGCATCCACGAGCGGTTTGAGTTGGTTGACGTCTCTCACGTGAATGACCTCAGCATCGCGAAGGTTCAGGTCTGGCCATTTGATCCCGCGAGTCTCGGCGAAGCAGAAATGCGATTGGCAGTGGCTTTATCGTATACAGCTGCGGAGTTATACGCAGAACCGAGAATTGTGGGTTCGCTCAACGATGTTCTCAATGAGCTGGGGTTCTGGGTTGATCCTGAGCGGTACTGATATTCGGTGAGTGCGCAGAGATTCCAAGATATTTCGACGTAGATTTACCGACAGCCGCTTCCATGACTGGCGGGGCGTAAAGCTTCACCAATACCGTAAATAAGATCCATTGAACTTTTCTAATTGATTGGAAGGGAGGGTTAACTCGTGGGCATAATAATACTTGATGGCGTCGTAGAGGAAATTGGCTTTGGTTCATATTCCGAAGGAGAGAGAGCGCTTTCTTTCATCAAGGTTAATGGCAAACGAATCAAAAACGTTGTTTGCGATGATTTCATGAGATCGTTTTTAAAAGTAGGGCGGACTGTAAAATTGTCGTTGGTTCCAGGGATGCTAGGGACGCATACCCTTTACGCTGCGAAGCTCGAAGATGGCGAGGTGGTCATACTTTCGTCAGTGAAGCCCGTTTCGATGGTCATCGCTCTCGGTGTTGGGATTATGGTGCTTCTGAGCCCATTTTTTATTGGCGTATTGAAAGCAACTCACTCCATTGGTTTCTCAATGATTATCTTTGGACTGATTGGCATCAGCTCGGCATATCTCATCCTTCGCAATCACTTCAAGGCACGACTTATTTTCGGTAAACCTTAAGCTGGCTGTCAGAGTGAGTCCATTGGGATAAGCGAGCCTGAGATGAATCTGATGTGTCGTACCGCCAATCCCGAGTTGGCGAGCAGATCACTCCAAAAATTTCATAGCGATGAGTCGCGATGCCGGCTCCGCCGAATTTGTCCACGCTTGCGAGGGCCAACGCTCTGCATAATCAATTATTCACATCTGCACAGAGTAATTTTCTAACTGGCCGAACCCATATGAATAAAAATCTTACGGGACACTATTACTTGTTCTAGTATCAGCGGGTAGGTGAGGTATGAGAGGTTGTGAGCGTTTCCTCGCCGCCACTGGTACATCCAATGCGTAAGCATTGGCACCAACTCGAATTGCGTCACCTGTCCTGCGCCGCAGCATATTTCAACAGAGCCGGCAGTAACCATCACTAGTCAAAGAAGGCCTTACTCATGTCTCGTCTTGCCGAATACCGAAAGCTTGAACAGCAACTAGCATCGCAGTTGGCGGAACTGGAAAATATGAAAAAAGACTCCGGTCTTCAGAAGGAGATGGAGTTCGAGACCAAGCTTCGTAAGCTGTTGAGCGAGTACGGCCGCAGTTTGCCAGATGTCATCAGCCTGCTTGACCCTCAGGGAAGTCAGCGTAAGAGCAAAGCCGCCCCCGTAAGCCGCAGTACTCGCCGACCGCGCGAACTCAATATTTACAAACATCCAGAAACTGGCGAGACAGTTGAAACCAAGGGGGGAAATCATCGCCTGCTGAAACAGTGGAAGCTCAAGCATGGCGCTGATGAGGTAGAGACATGGCGAAAAAAATAGCTACGACAACACTTATCAAGGTAGCCAGCGCCGAATGTTGATCTAGACGCCAGATCCGCTTTTTGCAAAATCTTTCAGAAACAGATGGTTGTGCGGGTGTTAAGGGTGTGAGCTTAGGTCTACACCCTAGCAATATAACTTTTGGCTCGTCTCAATTCAGCCGGAGCTATCCGCTGTGCCCATTGTTGGGACCATAACGCGACTTGTATCGAGCTATCCCGAAGTCATGAACATGATCCTGATGAGCACATGGTCGTCTGCGCCCACTGCGCATATCTGGCAGGTTTGAAGCAATGGAAAGGGGGCGGCAAGGTATTAGTCGAAGCAGGCTCATGCAGCTACGAGATAATTCCTATCTTGCTCCTTAAACCTGTGAGCAGTTAACGGGGCAGATTGCGACTGGGGCGTTATGGGCTTCAGCTTTAACTTGTGATGGTTGATTGGATGGCCAACCGGCGCTACAGATCGATTAATCAAGGTTTACGGCAAGGTGGTTGAATCGACCACCTTGCTCTGTAGGTCACTGGTCCATCGGTTCCACTACGTCATACTTGATGAAAATTTCGGGTAGGTCTTCCACCTAATTTCGATGCTTGGCAGCTTCAGGGTCGCGCTCATACCCCTCAGGGCTGGGGGAAGCCCTACCGCTATCTCCCCTCTATCGACCCACTCTGGGAAATTTTGGCGAAGCCGGTTTCATAAAAGGTCAGCATCAGTAACCAAGCGCGCTTGCGAGGCCACCATTAAGCACATCCTTGTCTGGGTATATCAGATAGAAACCGGACAAACGGTACAACATTTTTCGATGACAACATCTCCCATATTTCAGTAGTGAATACTAAAAATGACAGTATTTTCCAGCCGCCTCCAAGTCGGTTGATGCTCGATACCGCTGGAAGTTGTTTATGTGTTTTACACTTTCATTGCTTTTCTGTGAGGTTAAAACATTACCTAGGAGTTAAAATCATGATCAGCATGAAAAAATATTAAAAGAAGCCCGCTTAAGTTTCCTGAAGCATGGTGTATATAATATTGAATTAATCTTAAATTATTTTTTTCGGTCGATAGTAACTAATGAAAGTGTCGCGGGGCAAGGTGTGTGTTTTTGCATGGCTGGACATGTGCGCATTTGAGGGCTAGGTTGATATTACCTGACTTGAATTATTAAGTTGGTTTGAGGGAGACAGTTTTTTACGTTGCTTCGGTTTTCAAGGTGGTAGGATATGCGAAGCGTCCACAACTATTCCGAAATTTTAACAACCGAATACGATAAGGATTTATTCAATGATAAGTTTGTGCTGCATTCTCATCTAGCAGTGATTTCTCATGTTCAGTGGCTAGATCAGAATTTGAATTTTAGCGCCGAGGCGAAGCTACAGCGATTTGCAATTGTTTGGCGAGCATATAAGGACCTACGTGTAATCCAAATAATTGAAAAAGCGCTTATTAGAGGTATTGTTTCACCTGTACTTTGTGTAAGCGTACGCACTAACTCTTTAGAGCTGTTTCTTGGATCTGAGAGTCTGCTCGTACACGATGTTGACTTTAATATAGCGTGGAGCAATGTCGCATATTGCGATGACGGTGAGCAATGGAACGTGACGATATCGAAACTCCGTAGGTTTTCGCATGATTACACTGTGCACGATGAAGAGCATCAGAGGTTTGTTAGCACAGTTGTTTACTGTTGCGGATTAGGCCTTGACTCGTTTACATATAGATCTGCGGTAAACGAAACTTGGATTTCCTGCTGTCTTAAAGAGTTTCATGATATAGGCCATGAATACAAACCAACAAGGCTATAGGAAAGTCAAGCTAACGAATGTTCGCACCTGGACTCGCAGTAATGAGCAAAAAGCCATGGACTGGCTGGGAAGGTTCTCAGTGGACGGTGTACTTGTAGAACCGTATCCAATTGAATCTATTCCATTGGTTCCAGAATTCATAGAGAAGCTGTATGTAATTATCAAACCAGATGGCTCTATTTGGAGAGAGGGGAGTTTCTATTTATACAATCGGTGCATTGAGGGTGCCAACGATAAGACGTGCTCTAACATAGCCGGTGATTTATCTAACTACATGAACATATTGGATGGTGGTGGTCGTCACTTTCTTGATTTTGAAGGGCCGCAATCACAGCGACCAACATACTTTTACAAGTCTGAACTAAAAAAACTAATAATCGATGGAGGAATTAAAAGGCCAACGGCGAATAGAAAAATCTCAAGCGTTATTGGACTGTATAGATTCATGACAGAAGTGAGACATTTTATTCCTCAGCAACCCATGTGGAAAGCATCAATCAGAAGCATTGTATATCTTGATCGTCACGGAAATAGTCATTCAAAACAAATAGTAAAAACCGATCTTACATTCAAAAATAGCGCTGCTATTGGTAGTGGCGATTATATCGAAGATGGAGGAAAGTTATATCCAATTGAGCGTGATGATCAGCGCGCACTTATTAAGGTACTCGTACTGCTTCAAAATACGGAAATGTTGCTTATTTATATCGTGGCGCTGACGACTGGCATGAGGATTCAATCAGTTTTAACTTTGCGTTTTTGCATGGTTGATCAGGAACAAGATGAAAAAAGCCAGAGGCTGCTGCCTGTGACTATTGGGCCCGGGACTCTGACCGATACAAAGATGGGTAAATCTCAAACTGTTCTGGTGCCCGGATGGATTCATCATGCACTAACGCAGTATATAAATTCCGAGAGATACAAGGGTAGGGCCGAAAAATCGTTAATCACATCTGAAGAAAATCAGTATGTTTTCTTTACGCGATCAGGAAGACCTTATTACATAGCCAAATGTGATTCTGAGCTTTATGGGTTCAGTGATGAAGACGGTTCTGCAATCAGGGCATTCCAAAGAAACGTACATAAGAAGCTTAGAGAGTTAGGTCATAAATTTTCTTTCAGGTTTCACGATCTACGAGCAACCTTTGGTATGAATCTTGTGGAGGATAATATGAAGTATCTTGCGGAAGGTAAAATGAATCAGCTCCAGTTATTAGATCTCGTAAAAACGCGGATGGGTCATAGTAGTATCGAGGTGTCAATGCGTTACTTGAAGTTTAGGCAGGATCATGAACTGGTCGCCTTGGCGCAGTCGGAATTTGAAGAGCATCTGAGAAGTATGATTGATAACCTGAGGGATTGTCATGAGAGAGAACGATCGTGAGTTTACTGAGGTTGATATCAGGGAATATGATTTAGACAGTATTCAGCCTGTGCTAAAAAGTGTACCGATTCAGAATTTAGTTCTGAGAATCACCCAAGCTCGGCGTTTTGATATCGGCGCTTTGTGTTACACCGAAAGATTCAAATTTTTACGAGCGGCTGTGAAATTTGTAGAGTCTGAAAGCCTAAGGACTGACCGTTGCGTAGCGCTAAATAATTTTATATCCGCCCATATCACAGATTTTTACACAGAAAGCAGTAATCTTACTTTTTACGCGGATATACTCAAGACCAATGCAGTTTTTACTTGGTGCGATAAGAATGGCCATGAAGACTTTTTGGTTTCCCCTGAAGCTTATAAAAATGCACTTAAGAGTTATAGCCATAACCTTCAGATAAGGATTAATAAAGGCGATCTCGAAAAACTTACTGGCGGCCTACTCCAAAGCACGGCAATAAAAATCGGGTATGACTTTTTTCCGGACTGCCATGAGAATTTTTATAATGACATACCTTTAATTTCTATCGCAGGAGCTAGAAAGAAAAGCACACCTGTACCCACTGCGTCGAGCATGGCGGATCATCTGACACTGTGTGATTTCATTTTTCGTGAGTTAACTACATTTCTATTGGATTTTTGTGATTTTCCATATCGTATGCCATTTATGAGTGAGTACGTATGGTTGTTACCTGGAGAGTATTTCTTTGTTACTAAAAGGTTCATTGAGAAAAACAAAAATAAAATAGCTAATAACATCTTTTGGGATTATGAAAAAGGTTGTTTGCGTCCCATTGATGATTGTTTTGCTCTGACCTCACAAATGAAATACCAGATCGTTCGGCAGCATAAAGAAGCAGACCAGTTATTGAACGAGGCAAATTCTGATTACTACCATGAGAAAAGATTCAGGCTAGGTAAGCTCGCTCATGACGCCTTCATTTCTCTCTTTATTGCAAATAGTGGTTTCAATGAGACGCAAGCGCGAAACCTTCCTTTTTGTGAGAGCTATTCTATTGAAAACTCGACTACGCATGGATTCAGCGAAATAAAGATGAGGGCCGGTGGTAGGGTAATAAAAATAAATGTCAAAAAAACATTTATAAAAGATTTTGAAAGGTTTCTTTTGCTGAGAGAGTATCTCTGTGCAGGTACTGATTGGCCATATCTGTTTTTAGGCATGACATGTCACGGATATGGAGTGACGGGCAAGCTGCATGTGGATGCAATCAAAAGATTCAATGATCGTATTGTAAACTATGTTAATCCTGATTTTAAGGGTTTGAGTTACCGCCAACTTAGGAAATATAAGAGCAACTATCTGCTGTCGAAGGATCATTCCCTTGCAACAGTATCCGCGGTGATGCAAACCAGTCCTTCAACCGTGCTGAGCAGCTATGCAGATGCAGAAGAAAATACGGCAATTGACGAAATCTCTTCAATGATGCATCGGTTGATATCAGTTCTTGATGATTACGCTGGTGCAAAAACGCCTGCGGGTGATTGTACGGGCAGTGACAACGCAAGAGCGGAGATCAGTCCACCACAGGGTTACGAGCCTGACTGTAAGTCTTTTGAAGGATGCATTTTCTGTTGGAATTTTAAGACACATGCTAGGGCTGAAGATATAAGGAAGTTGCTTAGCATGCGCTTTGTGATTAATGAATATATGGCCTCTTGTTCTGATCATGATCATTTCCTAAAAGTACACGGCCCGGCGATTGCTCAAATAGACCGTATCATTCAAGAACTGTTGAGTGTCCGGCCTGATCTCGCCGCTCTAGTAAAAAAAGTGTCAGACGATGTCACTAATAGTTTTGAGTTGGATCCATATTGGGAGCGCCAGTACGAGAGGCTACTTAAATTGAAGGTGATGAAATGAGAGGTGTTAATCAGAAACCAAGTTCATTTCCAATCGATACAAAATTCCTTAATTCGGATGCATTTTATGGGATGGATTTTAACAGAATTGGCCCAGGGTTGGTCATTTCGAGAGACTCGTCCGGTTTACCAATTTGTTATTTTGAGGACTATGAATGGTCGTTTCCTGCTCATAAACTACAGGTGGTTGATAATTGTAACTTTTCTTTCGAGTATCTGAAGCTTGACACCAGCGTAGAATTTGCAAGCTCCTTTTTTTGTAAAAAGATTTTTTTGATGCGGATGTTTTTTCCCTACTCAAAATCTGGTCAACCTATTCGACTTCCTAGCATGCATGTAACTAATTTGATGTTGAAGAAAATTTTTCACTTTTCTGAAAAGCGAAAAGTCAGTGTGAAGACTGTCTTTTTGGATTCATTGATGTTTGAGACTTTTATTGGTGAGTTACCAGGAACGTTGTTGAAAGAAGTGAAGAGTTTAGTGCGCACAATGAATAGGCTCAGCATCGCGGATTTAGGCTTCTCAGTAGTTGGGTCTGTTGTTTTAGCCATCAATAAACTTTCTAAAGAAGTGCGTAAAGAAACCGAACAACACCCAGTCATTCCTAGCCGCATCCTCGGGATTAAGTATATTCAATACAAAACATGCATCGCTGATTTTAATCGATACTCTGTCGAGCTTTTAGGGTTTGTCAATAAGGGGGTCGTAAATCCATATTATGCACGAACTAAAAAAACTAATAGGAAAGCTAAGGTGACCGATAAAATTACCAGAAATCTAGAGTATGGGTTAAATGGTTCGGCGCCTGATTTTGAAAATGCAATTATTGACAATGGGCTTAGTTTTTTAAAAGAAAAATACATGTGGAAAAATGTATCCAGTGTTTCAGGTTTTATCGCGTTGGTTCAATACTGTTGCAAGTCGCTCATTCATATAATGACGTTGATGCGGCAGCATGAAGTGTTGGAGTTGTGTACAAGTTGCTTAGAGTCGGTCAGAGGGTGGAATAATGACGCCCTATATGTTGCGAGCATTTCGACGAAGCTTACGGGGACAGCTGCTCCTAATAAGTGGATTACCATTGATGCTATAATGGAGCCAATCGAAACATTAACTGCAATTAATTCAATAATCTCTCCGCTTGTTATTGATGGAAATGTTCGTGATAAGCTATTTTTATCTACCGGAATTTTACCATTTAGCCGTGGTAGTGACCCTCAGCAAATGAAGCCAGTGAGTAAGTTAAATTATGAGTTTAAGCTTTCACCAGTTATTATTACAGAGGATGATATACTTGAGTTGGAAGCCATAGACCCATTTCGGAACTGGAGAGCCGATAAGAAATTCCAAATCGGAAAGCCCTGGGTAATTACTTCCCACCAATTTCGCCGATCGATTGCTGTTTTTGCGGGTCAGAGCGAGCTTGTAACTCTTCCGTCGCTGAAACGCCTTCTCAATCATATTACGAAAGTGATGTCCACGTACTATATGAAAGGTTGCTCAGCAAATAACTACATATTTGGTCTTCTTAATCCAGAGTTGACGTTGGAGATGAGGCGGGCAAAGGCGGATGCTGATACTGCTCTGTATATTCGGAACGTAATACGTTCTGAGCAAGAGTTATATGGTTTTCATGGTAGCCGGGTGATGCAGGAACGAGCTAACTCACCGTGGTTGCATGATTCACTTGAAGCGACTGCTAAACAAATGAAACTTGGGCTGTTGGCGTATGAGGAGACGCCGATCGGTGGCTGTGTCTCTAATAAGCCTTGTGATAAGCGTGCACATGGTAACTTCAATGATTGTCCTGGTTGTCCTAATAGTGCTTTAAATCCGCAAAAAATAGAAGAAACTATCAAGCTTGTTGAGTGGGATCTAGCGGAGTTGCAACCGGGAACAATAGAGTACAAGGCCGAGTTGCGAAATCTGGATGATTACAAAAACATACAGAAACTAGTCCTTAAAAAGAGTAAAAAATAATTTTATAGTGTTTTCCGTTCAAGCAATGAGGAGGTTTTCATGAAAACTAAAAAGATTGATCCTGCGCTGGTGCCTTACTTTTCTGCTTTGAAGCGCATTCTTGATGGCAAGGGCTTTGTTGCCCCGGCTAAAGGAAAACTAACGATTCATTCCGTTGGCTTTTATAACGTTGAGGGTCGGCAAATAAAAACTTTGCATTAATTCAAGCTGTAGACTTTTGCCGGTGTAGTACCTTTGCATTTTATCACGAGGTTAGAGCGCAGGGGTTTGTCATACTTTATTACTTGTCTGAGGTTGGTCTTGTGGAAGATCTTGAGCTTAGGTTAACCTTACTTCCCTATTATGAAGCACTTAATCGGTTGGTTGAAGGGAAAACCTTGATTGTACCGGCAGGTACAAAAATAACACTTAATTCGGTGGCATTAGAAGCTGGGAGGAGTGCGGGTAGTATTAAAAAAAGTCGCCCAATCTATAGGGCGTTAATTGAAGAAATTAAAATTCGTGCGAAGGAGCAAATGGAAAGCCGAACCCCAGGTTTCTTCAAGGTAAGTGAAGCGAGAGAAAAAGCTGCAAAGGAGAAGGCTACCGCTGATACTTATAAAGAAATGTATAAGGCAGGCTTGGGCCGTGAGCTAATGCTTCTCATGCAATTGGACAAAGCAGAAGAAGATCTTAGAAGAGTCAACAATGTAATTCCTATTCGACCTCGCGATTGACATCAACAGGATTGAAATTTAACGCATAGCCAATGCGCACTTCATCTCTTGGTCGTTAGCTCGCTTATAAGCACAGTGCAATGCTGTTTTACCTAGCGATCAAGTCATCGTTTCCCTCATTTATTCTATTAGCCCTCCTTTTCCTTCGCAGTTGCATACCGTTAGCACGTGCTTTTGCATGGAACGTTCACTGCGTCTGTGGGGACGTAAAAAGAAATTTCTATGCTATGCAAGGGATGTCCATGTCCATCCTTTCAGCTCACGATATTGAAGAAATGGCCATAACTCACGCGTAACTCTGCTCGGTGTACAGCTGCCCGAGACGCCGGATGCCCTCGGCGGCGTCCGGCAGGCAGGCGCTGGCGAAGCGCCAGGAACCCACCGATGCGCCAATCAGCGAGCGTTCCCGCGGTGCCGCCGGCAGCCACTCGCCGAACAGCGCCAGGTCCAGTCCCTGAATCCCCAGCGCCTTCGGACCGCCGGCCGCGCCAGGCAAGGTGCCGACCTCGGCCGCGTTAAGGCCGTTGGCGCGGATGTGCGCATAGGCGCGCGGACCGGCCTTGAGGGTCAGGGAAGGGGACTTGATGTGGATGGCGGTCATACCGGTCTCGATGTGTGTGTAGGAGCTGCCGAAGGCTGCGATCTTTTGATCTTTTGCTAGGCGACTCAAGTGAAATTGAGAAAGGATCGCAGCCTTCGGCAGCTCCTGCAGGATTTGTGGGGTTGGCAATGATGGCAATTCAGCTTCAATTAAGTTCAGCTGGTTAAGATGGCTCGCCTGGACCCCGACGCAACGCTGAGGTAGCGCGACGCTGATACCATAGTGGCTTTCGAGAAGCTCACACCACTCGCACCGACCGGGATCTGGAATTAGACGCTGTCAGCGGGCAGGTTCTCAAGGATCATCAGGATTGGTAATGAAGGTGTTTCTATTCAAGCGATGCACCGGCAGCTGGATAGCGCTGGTGCTTCTGGCTTTTTGCTCGGCAGTGATGGCCCACGACCTGGACCAGGATGAAGCCCTGCGCCTGCGTCAACAGGGCGTGATCCTGCCGCTGGAGCAACTGCTGCAGCAGGCAATGGATCGCTACCCCGGCGCGAAACTGCTGGAAGCCGGGCTCGAAGAAAAACATGACGTCTACATTTATGAAGTCGAGCTGCTGACCCCTGAAGGCGTGGTTCGCGAACTGGACATCGAAGCCTCCACCGGCCGTTTACTCAAAGACAAGGAAGACTGATCCATGCGTTTGCTGCTGGTGGAAGACCATGTGCCCCTGGCCGACGAACTGCTGGCCGGTCTCAACCGCCAGGGCTATGCGGTGGACTGGCTGGCCGATGGTCGCGACGCGGTGTATCAGGGCAGTACTGAACCTTACGACCTGATCATCCTCGACCTCGGTTTGCCGGGCGTGCCGGGGCTTGAGGTGCTGGCGCAATGGCGCGCGACAGGGCTGGCCACGCCGGTGCTGATCCTGACCGCCCGTGGTTCCTGGGCCGAGCGCATCGAAGGCCTGAAGGCCGGCGCCGATGATTACCTGACCAAACCGTTTCATCCCGAAGAGCTGTTTTTGCGCATCCAGGCGTTGCTGCGCCGCTCCCATGGCCAGGTCAACCAGCCAACGCTCAAGGCCGCCGGGCTGCATCTGGACGAAGGTCGCCAGTGCGTTGTCCGCGACGGTGCGGACATTCAGCTGACTGCCGCGGAGTTTCGCCTGTTGCGTTATTTCATGCTGCACCCCGAGCGGATCCTCTCCAAAAGCCACCTCGCCGAGCACCTCTACGACGGTGAAACCGAGCGCGACTCCAATGTGCTGGAGGTCCACGTCAACCATTTGCGCCGCAAGCTCGGCAAAAGTGTGATTGAAACCCGTCGCGGCCAGGGCTACCTGTTCGGCGGGCAAGCCCGGTGAGATCGATCCAGCGCCGCTTGAGCCTGGGCCTGATCAGCGTGATGGTGGTCGTTGGCCTGATACTGGCGCAAACCAGCCTGTGGCTGTTCGAAATGGGTTTGCAGCGCTACCTCGAGGCCGGGTTGCGCAATGACAGCGAGAACCTGCTGGCGGCACTGGTGCGCGGGCCGCAAGGCTTGCAACTGGATGAACGACGCCTGTCGCCGGCCTATCAGCGGCCGTTTTCCGGGCATTATTTCCGCATCGATCTCGCCGACGGCCATTGGCGTTCCCGTTCCTTATGGGATCAGGAGCTGCCAGCGCTCGATCAACCCGGCCTGCACGACGACCTGCAACTGGGGCCGGAAGGGCAACAGTTGCTGGTATTGCGTACGGACTATCGACGTTCGGGGTTGCCGATCTCCATCAGCGTCGCCGAGGATTACACGCCAATACGCGAAAGCTTCCGGCTTATGCAACAGCTCGGGTTGGGCCTCGGTTTGACCGGGCTGCTGGTGATTCTGTTGCTGCAACGGATCACCGTGCGCCGCGCCTTGCGCCCGCTGGAGCAGGCGCGCGAACAGATCGCGCAGTTACAACAGGGCCAGCGCTCGCAACTCGATGATCAGGTGCCGGTGGAGCTGGAGCCACTGGTGGCGCAGATCAACCACTTGCTGGCCCACACCGAAGACAGCCTCAAGCGCTCGCGCAATGCCTTGGGCAACCTCGGCCACGCGTTGAAAACGCCGCTGGCGGTGCTGTTGAGCCTGGCCTCGAGCGAACCGCTTGAGGCGCACCCGCAACTGCGCAAGGTCCTCAAGGAACAACTGCAGCAGGTCGAGCAACGGCTCAATCGCGAACTCAATCGTGCGCGGTTGTCCGGCGATGCGCTGCCGGGCGCGCTGTTTGATTGCGATGCTGAACTCCCCGGATTGCTGGCAACCCTGAACATGATCCATGGCGAACACCTGGCGCTGAGCTACCGCGCACCGCCCGGCCTGCAATTGCCCTGGGATCGTGAAGACCTGCTGGAACTGCTGGGCAACCTGCTGGACAACGCCTGCAAATGGGCGGATGCCGAGGTGCGGCTGAGTGTGGTCGAGCGGGCGCAGGGGTTTGAACTGAGTGTGGAAGATGATGGCCCGGGCATTCCCGAAGAGCGTCGCGATCAGGTGTTTGGTCGAGGTACGCGGCTGGATGAGCAAACCCATGGGCATGGTTTGGGGCTGGGGATCGTGCGTGACATCGTCGATAGCTGGGGCGGCAAACTGTCGTTGCTGGAAAGCGAGTGGGGCGGGCTGAAGGTCGTCATCGAATTGCCCAAGCACTGATAATCGCCGTCCTGTAGGAGCGAGCTTGCTCGCGATGATCGTTAACGATGACGCGCCCTTTCTGATTCACAGCGGCGCCCTTGCGTTCATCGCGAGCAAGCTCGCTCCTACAGTGATTTGTGTCTACCTCAGGTGTGATGAATCTCCCGATCCTTGGTTTCCGGCATGAAGAAAATACCCAGCACCGCCGTCATCACCGCGATGACGATCGGATACCACAGCCCATAGTAGATATCCCCCGTGGCCGCCACCATGGCAAACGCCACCGTCGGCAGGAAGCCACCGAACCAGCCATTGCCGATGTGATAGGGCAGCGACATCGAGGTGTAGCGGATGCGCGCCGGGAACAGTTCCACCAGCCACGCGGCAATCGGCCCGTAGACCATGGTCACGTAGATCACCAGGATGGTCAGGAGCAACAGCACCATCGGGTAGTTGGTCTTGGCCGGGTCGGCCTTCTCGGGGTAACCGGCGTCCTTGAGGGCAGTGACGAGGGTGGCGGTAAAGGCGTCGTTTTTGACCTTGAAGTCGGCGGCGGGCATGCCGGTGCCCTCGAAGCTCTCGATCACTTTCTCGCCAATACGCACCTGCGCAACGGCGCCCGGCTCGGCGTTCACGTTCTTGTAGGGGATGGCCTTTTTGGCCAGCACGGTCTTGGCAAGGTCGCAGGAGCTGGTGAATTTGGCCTTGCCCACCGGGTCGAACTGGAACGAGCACTGACCGGGATTGGCGACTACCGTGACCGGATTCTTCTCCTGCGCAATGAACACGTCGGGGTTACCGTATTGGGTCAACGCATGGAAGATCGGGAAGTAAGTCAGTGCCGCGATGATGCAGCCGGCCATGATGATGCCCTTGCGACCGATGCGGTCAGACAGGCTGCCGAATATGACGAAGAACGGTGTGCCGATCAGCAGTGAGCCGGCAATCAGCAGGTTGGCGGTCTGTGGGTCGATCTTCAGCGTCTGCAGCAGGAAGAACAGCGCATAGAATTGCCCGGTGTACCAGACCACGGCCTGGCCAGCGGTGCCACCGAGCAGGGCCATGATCACGATCTTGAGGTTTTCCCAGCGGGCGAAGGATTCGGTCAGCGGTGCCTTGGACGCCTTGCCTTCAGCCTTCATTTTCATGAACACCGGTGATTCGCTGAGTTGCAGGCGGATGTACACCGAGACGATCAGCAGCAGGATCGAAAGCAGGAACGGAATCCGCCAGCCCCAGGCTTCGAAGGCTTCGGTGCCCAGAGCGGTACGGCAGGCGAGGATCACCAGCAGTGAAAGAAACAGGCCGAGGGTTGCTGTCGTCTGGATCCACGAGGTGAAGTAGCCACGTTTGCCCTTGGGTGCGTGTTCGGCCACGTAGGTCGCTGCACCGCCGTATTCACCGCCCAGCGCCAGGCCTTGCATAAGGCGCAGGCTGATCAGAATGATCGGCGCGGCTACGCCGATGGTTGCATAGCCCGGCAGCAAACCCACCACAGCCGTGGAAATACCCATGATCACGATGGTGATGAGGAACGTGTGTTTACGCCCGATCATGTCGCCCAGTCGACCGAACACAATCGCCCCGAAGGGCCGCACGGCGAAGCCGGCAGCGAAGGCGAGCAGGGCGAAGATGAAGGAAGTCGTTTCGTTGACACCGGCGAAGAAGTGCTTGGCGATAATCGCCGCGAGGGAACCGTACAGGTAGAAGTCATACCATTCGAACACGGTGCCCAGGGACGAGGCGAAAATGACCTTGCGTTCCTCCCTGGTGATTCCGTGGTTGGGCGCGCTGCCCGTGGCTGTATTGTCGATTGCTGCCATGAGTATTCTCCGTCTTGCTCTTGTTGTAGGCCGGAGTTCCCACCAACACTTACCGTACCCAGGCCATGGGGCTGAAGTCATTGGATTACGTGGCTTGCATTCAAGTTGACGCCAGAAAATGCTGCAAGGTTCCATGAAGCATAATCAAGGTCCGGCAGATATCCACTCGCCATCATTTGATTGAGCTGCGCGCAGAAACAAATGTGGGAGCGCAATCCACTGCACACTCAGAGTCCCCACGAGCTTTGACACCGCGCCGACTCTACGGCAAAGTGCGCGCCCTCTAATAAAACCCATTCCTTTTATCCGCTGGCGGCTCTCGCAGACTGCCGGCCGGACTCTTTTCGCTTGCCCAGAGGTATGACAATGAATGCAGTAATTGCCGCGGTCGGCATCATGCTGGTACTCAGCCTGTCCCGCGTGCATGTGGTGATCGCCCTGATCGTCGGTGCGCTGGTCGGTGGCTTGACCGGTGGCCTGGGGATCGAAGCGACGCTCAAGGCTTTCAACAGCGGCCTCGGTGGCGGGGCGACGGTGGCGTTGTCCTACGCCTTGCTCGGGGCTTTCGCCGTGGCCATTGCCAAGTCCGGCATGGCCCATGCGCTGGCCGACAAGGCCCTGGCGATGGTCGATCGCCAGCACGCCAGCGGCGGTGGCCAGGTCAAATGGCTGCTGATCGGCCTGCTCTGGGTCGTGGCCATCGCCTCGCAGAACATCCTGCCGATCCATATCGCGTTCATTCCGTTGCTGGTGCCGCCGCTTCTTTATGTGCTGACCAGGCTGCAACTGGACCGTCGCCTGATCGCCTGTGTCATGACCTTCGGTTTGATCACGCCCTACATGTTTCTGCCGGTGGGCTTTGGCAACATCTTCCTCAATGAGATCCTGCTGGCCAACGTCGCCCGCAGCGGTGTGGACATCAGCGGCATCAATGTGACCCACGCCATGGGCATTCCGGCCCTGGGCATGGTGGCGGGCCTGCTGATCGCGTTTGTCAGCTACCGCAAGAAGCGTGTCTACGACCTGGAAAAGATCGAACAAGTCGAGCAGGTGGCGGTGCAATACAACCCGCTGAGCCTGATGGTGGCCGGCGTGGCCATCGCGGTGGCGTTCATCATTCAGTTGTTGCTGGATTCGATGATTATCGGTGCATTGGCCGGTTTCCTGATTTTCTCGGTGTCGGGCATCGTCAAATGGCGCGACACCGATGACCTGTTCACCGAAGGCATGAAAATGATGGCGATGATCGGCTTCATCATGATCGCAGCCTCAGGCTTTGCCGAAGTGATGAAGGCCACCGGTGAGGTGCAGACGCTGGTCGAGTCGTCGGCGGCGTATATCGATCACAGCAAAGGCATCGGCGCCTTGCTGATGCTGCTGGTGGGGTTGTTGGTGACCATGGGCATCGGCTCGTCGTTCTCCACCGTGCCGATTCTGGCGGCGATCTTCGTGCCGTTGTGCGTGCAACTGGGTTTCAGCCCGATTGCCATCGTGTGCATCGTCGGCACCGCCGGTGCCCTGGGCGACGCCGGTTCGCCGGCTTCGGACTCGACCCTCGGCCCGACCTCCGGCCTGAACATCGACGGCCAGCACCATCACATCTGGGACACCGTGGTCCCGACTTTCCTGCACTACAACCTGCCGCTGCTGGCGTTTGGCTGGATTGCGGCGATGGTGCTGTGATCTAACAAGCAAAAGATCAAAAGATCGTCCGAAGGCTGCGATCTTTTTGTGGCGTTCAACTTTTGACCCGGCGTGCCGTTAAAGCTTTTAACCACGCCAACAAAATCAAAAGAGTGAACGTCATGCGCATGAGCCTCAAGGCCAAAGTCCTGTCCCTTGCCGTCCTCCCGGTGTTGCTGTTTGCGCTGGTCATCAGCCTGACCACGCTGTTCATTCTGCAGGATCAGGCGCGCAAGGAAGTCGAGCAGACCCGCGAGCGCTTGCTCAGCGATGCCAAGGCGACCCTGCAAAGCTACGTGGCCGTGGCCATGACCACGATCAAACCGCTCTACGACGCGGCCGCCCCCGGCGATGAGACAGCGCGGGCCCAGGTGATCAAGCTGCTGTCGAGCATCACCTATGGCAAGGACGGCTACTTCTTCGGCTACGACTCCAACACCGTGCGCCTGTTCAAGGCCAACAGCCCCGAAGGCGTGGGCCAGAGCTTCAAGGACAACCGCGACCCGAACGGCGTCTACGTCAACCGCGACCTGGTGAAAGTCGCCAGGGACGGTACGCACTACCTGCAATACAGCTCGCCCTTGCCCGGCAACACCCAGGTGCTGGTGCCCAAGCTCGGTTACACCGAATACCTGCCGAAGTGGGACATGGCGGTCGGTACCTCGGTCAATCTCGACGGCATCGAAGCGCAAGTGGCGGTGGTCGAAGCCAAGGTCCAGGAGCGCATGCAAGGCATGGTGCTGAGCATCGTCGGCGTGGCGCTCGTGGTGCTGCTGGTGATCGCCGCTGCCGGGATGTTGCTGGCCAACACCATTCTGCGTCCGCTGCATTTGATGAAAGCCAACCTCGACGACATCGCGGCAGGCGAGGGTGATCTGACCCGCCGCCTGACCATCACCAGCCAGGACGAACTCGGTGAACTGGCCGGTTCCTTCAACCGTTTCGTCGACAAGATCCACGGCCTGGTACGGCAGATCACCGAAATGACCTCGCAACTGACCGGACTGGTGAATCAGGTGTCCGACCAGGCCAATCGCTCGGACCAGGCCATGGAGCGTCAGCGCCAGGAGACTGATCAGGTGGCCACGGCAATCAACGAAATGTCAGCGGCGGCTCAGGAAGTGGCCAAAAGCGCGCAGAATGCCGCGGTGGCTGCCCAGCAGACCGACGAAGAAGGCCAGGCGGCCAAGCGTGTGGTGGCCGGCAGCATCGAGAAAATTCATGCGTTGGTGGACGACATCCGCAGCAGCGGCGTGTCCCTCGACAGCCTGCAAAAAGACGTGTCGTCGATTGTCAGCGTGCTCGGGGTGATCCGCTCGATTGCCGAGCAGACCAACCTGCTGGCGCTCAACGCCGCCATCGAAGCCGCCCGTGCCGGCGAGGCCGGGCGCGGCTTTGCGGTGGTGGCCGATGAAGTGCGGGCGCTGGCCAGCCGCACGCAAATCAGCACCCAGGAAATCCAGGGCATGATCGACCGCTTGCAGGCCGGCACCCGGTCGGCGGTGGAGGCAATGCGCCGCTCCAGCGAGGCCGGCGACGGCACCTCGGCCCAGGCCAACGAGGCGGGGGCTTCGCTGGACACCATGGCCCAACTGATCGCGACCATCAATTCGATGAACGCGCAGATCGCCAGTGCCGCCGAAGAGCAAACCGCCGTGGCCGAAGAGATCAATCGCAGCGTGCATCAGATTGCCGTGGCGGTGGACAGCGTCGCCGACGAAACCCAGCTCGGCGCGCAGACTTCGCGCAGCCTGGCCGACCTCGGTCAGCGCCTGGGCGGTCTGGTGGGGCAGTTCCGGATCTGACAGAGCAACTTTTTGTGGCGAGGGGGCTTTCTCGCGCCGGGCTGCGCAGCGGCCCCAAAAATCTGTGAGCGCTACGCACTCAAGCGGGAGCAAGCTCCCTTGCCACAAAAAATCGCAGCCTGTGGCGGCTCAGGTTTTGCGTACACCCGCAAAATGACGGTTGTACCGGACCCATGGAGGAGCCGCCGCAGGCTGCGATCTTTTAATCTTCTAC
Organism: Pseudomonas sp. P1_C12; assembly: GCF_056406435.1. Lineage (NCBI taxonomy): Bacteria > Pseudomonadati > Pseudomonadota > Gammaproteobacteria > Pseudomonadales > Pseudomonadaceae > Pseudomonas > Pseudomonas sp. P1_C12. Next base: position 102,335 of record NZ_JBFUAE010000006.1, read on the forward strand.
TCAGGCGGATAGATTCGATCCAGCGCCCGGTTCACCGCCAACTCGCCTAGCATGATGACTTGTGCGATACCCAGCAGCGTATTGCGACTCGTCCCCTCCGTACGATCCGCCAGATCCAGGGTCATGACATTGGCCGAGGCCAGTGACTCACACGCATGAGCCAGCAGGGTTTCACTATCGAGTTCCGGATTGACGATGAACATGGTGCAGAGTTTGCGCGGGGTGGCCTGTATGTCGGCGGCAGAGGGGATGCGTTCGGACCGCTCGTGGGAATTGTTTGAGTCGAGGGCTTCTGAAAGTTTTGCCGGATCTGCGTCCGGGGGATTCGGTGTTGGTTTGTTCATAAGTGCTTCCCTTTAGTGGTTGGGCCGCACCATCTCGCTACTACACGAAAGGGTGGCAGCTGTGCGCAAGTTAGTAGACCGGCAAGGAAAGCAAAAACCGGCGCGCCCGAGGACGCCATGCGCACAGCTACCATCAAGTGCAGGCGAATACCTGACTGATAATGCTCATGCGACCGCTTTAACCTTGGCCGGGCTACTAAACCCGATCACTGACGATCAGTGACGCGAATCAAGTTACCGAGCGGCCCCAGGGCGCACAAGCCGGCGGATTCTGGCGTAACCGTAGGCAACGACGCAAGGCGTTGTGGCTTTCGAGAAGTAAGCTTGATGGGTTGTCCGACAAGGCCTGGAAAACTCTTACAGTTCAGGCGCATCGGTATACGGACGCGTCCTACGTCACCCGCAGAAATGTCCTATTCCAGCCCTGATCACCTTCGTGAAAGCTGTCGAGCGCTTGAACGAGGGTGGATTTACAACCTCCCCGTACACCTCAAACAGGCCAGGGAGGTCTGAACCTTGCTCAACATACCTCGCACCTTCTTCGACCACAGCCGCCACAAATTCCACGTCCGCGGCTTCGACGCCGCCTTCGACGCCGCCTTCGACGTCCTTTCGCGTGCAGCGGTGCGGCCCATCAATTGCTGCAAGTGCCAGCGCCCTCGCAACTGACAGACACCCAAAGCCAAGTCCACGGAATTTACGGATTTCTCTGCCTGATCTTTTCCAGAACAAGGAGCGACACTCAACATGGCCAGTTTGCTTGCCCGATTTTTTGGATTTCACGGCAACCGCGGGGACTCGCGATGGGATGGGCCGAGTTCTCCGAGCTCGCCACCACCCGATACCCGGCCAGTCCCGGCGACCCCGGAAGCGGATAACTCCACACTGCTCCCTCTGAAAAACTGGTGCCATCCGTTCAAGGACAAACGCGATCCGCTGGCGCAGTTGACTCACATGGCCAATGCCGCTGCCGGTTACTACCCGCTAGGCCGCAGCGGGCTCTTTCATGGCGGCGTGCATTTCGACAGCGGCACCGTCGGCACCCTGGATCAGTCCAGCGTGCATTGCCTGGCCGACGGCGAAGTGGTGGCCTATCGCGTCGACACGCAGTCGCCGAAAACCGCTTACTTCGCCAATGATCGAACGGTCGAGAAACCCTTTTCGCGCAACTTCGTGTTGGTTCGCCATCACCTTCAACCGCCGAAGATCGAAGGTAGCCAGGACACTCCACCAAGCCTGATTTTTTATAGCCTCTACATGCATCTGCAGGATTGGGCGATGTATCAGAAGGATTCCACCCTCGCTCGCCCAAGATTCTGGCCCGAGCGTCCGACCTTTCGCGTCAAGCAGACGGCGTATGACGTCTTTCCCGGCCGGCCTGAACAGCGTGGCCTGAACGTGCGCAATAAGTTGAATGGCCAGGTAATCGATGTTCTGCCGCGAGGCGCCGAGGTGACTATTAGTGGCACCGGACAATTTCGCAAGTTGGAGAGCAGTCTGGGACCGGCCAAACTGCTCAACCCCGATGGCTCGATCAAGGGCTATCTCTCTACTCAGGTGCTCAAACACCCAGACCGCAAAGAAACCCGCATCAGTTCGTCGAAGACGACAGTCAACGTCCGGGCCGAACCGGTGATTGCCGATAACGTAATGTTCGATTTACCGGTTGAATCGGAAGTCACGGTCAGTGGCGAAGGCGAGTTTCGCAAGCTCGAGCGCATCAACCAGTATGTGCATTTTGACTCGCTGGAAGGTGCCATTGAGCCGGTAGCGACAGATCAGGTAGTGGTGCTTGACCAGCCTGTCGCAATCAAGGCAGGTGACCTCATCGGCCACCTCGGCCTGTATCAGGACGGCGGCGCGAATCAGCCGGATAAGAAGCTGCACCTGGAAACCTTCAGTGGTGATGACGTCGAGGAATTCATCGAAGCCAGTCGATTGTGGGCCCAACGCCTGCCGGAGAAAGACAGAACTTGGCTGAAACTCCCCATGGGCACACCGGTGGTGGCGCCTGAAGGAAATGTCACCGCTGCGCAATTGCAGGCGTCGAGTGATCCCAGCCCGCGCAGTGCTGCCGATTTGCTGGTCCCCAAAAAGATGCTCGATGATCTGCCGGCGGACCGAAAAATCCAGGTGCCCGCGAGCCCGACGCGCAAAGCTCGCACCTGGTATCACCTGAAACATTTGCTTCACGACGCCGACAACAATCTTCTTGATGGCTGGGTGTGTGAAGAGCCAGGCGTAACGCCTTGGGTCAGTCCGTGGGCTTGGGAAGGCTATGACGTCATCATCGACTTCAGCAGACCCAAACACTTGCTGGCCTCTTTTCTCAGCGCCATCGGCCGCTTCAGCGACGCTGAACGCGAGCGCTATCGTTCCATTGCCGAAAAAGACGACAAGGGCCCGATGAAACGCCGGTTGTACGAGATCATCGATCGCAACCGCGACGGCAAGATGACGGCCACTGAACTGCAAGCGGCCCTTGAGCGACCGGCTCATGCGCAGGCGATTTCGCAGATGATCCTGTACAAGGAAAGCGAGTGGTTTCAGCAGCCGAAGGTATGGGACGCACTGGATGAGTTGCTCGGCCATAGCGGCTCGACACCGCACTTGAATTGGCTGGCGGAGAAGCAGCGGATTGCACAGATGGGGTGGTGGAGGGAAGTTGCGGAGAAGGTGGGGTTGCCTTCGTGGGGGAGTGTGTATCACTTTCATCCGATTGGGATGTTTGGTTACTTTGCGAACACTGTAAACGGAGTGCTGAATTGCAAAATATGTGGCACTACGCTCAAATTAACGAAAGGTTTTTTGAGCGAAATATGCGGCAGCGAAGTGAACCCGCTTTTCATCAGTGCAATGGTTGAAGCATCTAAAAACCTGTTCAAGAAATACGGACTAGATAGCTGTGAGCAAATCACGCATCTACTAGCGCAAGCAAAGAAGGAGACTGGCGGGTTTTTACAATTTCGAGAGTCGTTGAACTACTCTAGGCGAACATACACTGCCGCCAAACTTTATAGATTATCTCCGACTGTAATCAATGCGGGGTTTTCTAGGAAAGGGCTTTCCTTCGCAAGTGATGAAGAAAAACTGAATTGGATAGATGAACATCTTATAGGTAACGATGCAGCTTACGGCTTGCATTGTTATGGCAATGCTGAGCAGCCAGGAAAAGATTTTAGAGGACGAGGGTTGATCCATCTCACTCATTATGAAACCTATAAGAAATGCGCCAGAGATACAGGGCTGCCGATTGACTCTAACCCAGAGCTCTTGGAGAAAGATTTCGCCGTTGCTATAGAAACAGCACTGTGGTTCTGGAAGGTAAGGCGTATAGCAGCGATTGCGGAAGATCCGTCCCTAAATGGGGACGTCGGCGTTACCGCGGTGACTCGCCCCATAAATATCGGATTGGCAGGTTTGCCTGATCGCCAAAAATACAAGCGGGAGATTACTAAAGAATTCAATGCTCACTTTGATAGTAGGTGTAAATGAAGTGATTAAGTTAATTATAATTTTTGGTTATCTGCTTGGGTCGACGGCAATAGCGAGTGATCAAGGGTGCAGCGCTATTGGCCTTCGGGAAGCTTATGGCTATATGGATGTACATGGGGTGAAAGCATGTTTCGTCTACACAAAAGCAGAGGTGCAAACCGAGGGGCAGTTGTCCCGTGATCCTGATGAAATATCCCTTTACTCGGTTATTCCATCTGAAAGCCCAAAGTTTGTTTATGAATTTCCATACGCGGGTACGGAAGGAGCAATCACCGACGCTTTTTTTCTTCCAGTTGGTGGGATGGGCGAAGAAATGCTGTTCGTTATCCATCGCATGGAAACGCCAAGAGCGTGGGATCCGGTAAGTGATATTTACGACGTAAGTGTTATTAGGCTGGAGGGCGAAACTTTACTTCTTGATCGAAAGCGTACACGTTTTTTTGATCTGGGTGGGGATTCTGTCGATGAACAAGGACGATCAACGTATATATATCCGTACAAAGACAAAAAAAGTGTTGAAGCGGTAGTTGGTTCGCCCTTGTTTTACTCCATCATTGCTGACAAAGAAATCACAGGTACCATTTTAGAGAAAGCATTTCTTTTTGATGGTGGCTCTGAACCGGAACAGCAGAGTAAAACTAAGATGTATTTAATCGAGGGCGACAGAGTTTTGGTGACGGATTCGACTGCCGGATGGTGCAAGGTTTCCTACCAAGCAAAGATAAAGATGATTACGAAATGGGCTCAGTGTAAGTCGATAAACTTTTCGGCGAGTTAGGTGAAGACATGCCAATCAGACTGGATAAAATTCCTCCTCTCGCACTGCGCCCTCAACGACCTCGATTTTTGCTTTGGCTCGCCATGTTGTTGCTGTTTTGTTTGTTAGGTGTTGCAGCGACGCTGTTGTTCGGCGACGAAACATTACCTCAACGGTCTTCGGATTTCTGGAGCTGGGCCGTAAGCATTCCAATCCTGGTTTGGTGCGTGCTGGGTTTCGGGCGAGTGCTGTTGCACGCCGGCGAACAAGGTGCCGCCGATGGTTGGGATGAGGCTCGTGAAGAAGACCTGATCCGCAAGATTCGTCAGCGGCGTCGCTCGCAACAGGTGTTGGGAGTGAGCTTGCAGACTGCTCTTGAAGAACCTGCGGATGTTCCGGAAATACAGCTTGACGCTCTGCTGAGTGGGACGACGGCGCTGAAGTCACAAGCGTCCAGGGTGGATGGATCAATACTTCGCCATAGTTGTTTATCTAACGATGCAGATGAAAATCCGGAAGCAATATTGCTGAGTATATGGGCGCAGACGCTCGCCGACATGGTGCCCACTTTGGCGCAGTTGCCTGCCGATCAACCGCTGGCCCTGTTGCTGGATGTCGATACCGGTTTGCCGGAGAAGCAATGGCGCCGAGTTTGGCGACAGGCATGGCGCGAATCCGGTATTCGCCAGCCCGTTACCCCTGTGGATGGCACCGGTCTGGCTGCACTGGACCAGTGGCTTGACCAGCGTATTGGTGATCGGGCGTTGTTGTTGGTTTTGGCCGTGCAGTTTGCGCCGCAGCAGCCTGAAGGCACGGCGGAAGCCGCCGTCGGGCTGTTGTTTGGCAATCGTCTGACGCAAACCACATTGCCGCCGATAGCCTACCTTCACCGTCCGGAGCAGGAGCGCAAGCCCACCGCCGATGATCTGCTTTACGCTACGCGCCAGGCTCTTGATTGGGTGCCGCTTGAATCGACATCAATCGAGCAGGTTTGGCAAGTGGGTATTGATGGGCGACGGGCTGCCGCCATTGCAGGCGTGTTGTCTGAAGTCCCCATGTCAGTCAATAGGCCGGGATTGTGCAACCTCGATGCAATGCTGGGTCATCCAGGCTGCGCTTCGCCTTGGCTAGCCGTCGCTGCCGGGGCGCAGGCTATTCGGCGCGGTGCCGGGCCACAATTCATCTTCAGTGGCGGAGCGGCTGCGGCTGGTCTCTGGGGCACGGTGTTGATGCCAGCATCAGCACTTTTGAAATTGGAGTCTTGAACGTAGTTCTTACGGGTGATTTCTACCGCCAGCCAGATGAACATCTCGCCGGAAACCGTGCGTATGAACCGCAGGAATTTGTATTTGAAACTGGAGGTGGGTTCGCAGTCGGAGTTGTTTGCGTTGTTTATCGAGTGACTGCGCAGGCACTGAAAAGTCAAAAGATCGCAGCCTGCGGCAGCTCCTACACTTACGGTGTGCATCTGAGCACTGGCGACCACACAAGAGGAGTCAGACCCATGATTGACCGTGAAAGTATCTGCGATTGTCCGAAATGTTCCTGCAAACTCGGTGAACATCCGATTGCCCGTCACGGCAAGCATTACTGCTGTGAAGCCTGCGCCAAGCACCATGAACACGGCGAGGAATGCACCCATAAAGGTTGCAAGTGCGCTCATGGCTGACAACCGCGAATGAAAAGTGGAGCCTAATCTGGCTCCACTTCCAGCCTGAGGCTGTCATCCTCCAGGCGTTCGCTGTGGCGCACGGTGCCTTGCAAGCGCCGCCCTTCGACCCGCAGCACCAGGGTCTTGGCTTGCTCCAGATCTTCCGGCAGTGGCGCCGGGACGCGTATGGCGAAGCAGAATGGGTCATTTTCGACCTGTTCCAGGCCGATCAGGCACTCGGCGCTCTTGGTGATGCGGCCGGTCGGCGTGTCCAGACCGTAGTCCAGCTGCGCAGGGCTGTTGACGGGTGTTGTGCTCATATCCCTTCCCCCGAACCTGATGGTTACCGGATATTAGTTCGCCGGCCGCCACTTGACGTTTTCCACGCCGAATTTTTCAGCCATCGGCTTGCTGGTCTTTTGCACCTTCTCGCGTCCGAAACGGGGGATTCGCCCCACCCCTGCGTCGCAGCTCGCCCAATGCCAGGCTTCTGCGTTATCCATTTTTTCCAGGCGGATAATGAATGATTTCGGAGCGCCATGGAGGGTGTACTCGATGACGAATAATTTTGCACTGTTCATAAAGCTCCGGTTCCTCCCTGTCTTACATAAAAGGATCGCGCGCCATCTGGAAAATTCACTCGGTTTGTCGGACGGCGGCGGTTGCTGGCGACAAGTTCGGTGCCTCGTTACCATGGGGTCTTCCGGCCCCCCCAAATGAACATAGACCATGGCCCTCGCCGCACCGCCTGACCTGAGTGACACCGATGTGCCCGTGCAACCGCTGGCTCGCACCTATCCGCGCGGGTTGTACATCGAGCCCCATGAGCACGTCTGGGGCCAGTTGCTGTATGCGATGAGCGGTGTGATGTGGGTCGAGACGCCGCACGAGGCGCTGGTGGTGCCGCCGCAGCGGGCGGTGTGGTTGCCGCCCGGCGTGCCCCACGGGATTCGCGTGGTGTCCGACCTGCAAATGCGCAATATCTACTTGCGCCCGTCCCTGGCGGCGACCCTGGATGACAGCGTGCAAGTCATTGAGGTCGGCGGTTTGCTGCGCGAGCTGATCGTCGGTCTGGTGGAGCAGGGCAACGACGGGCCGCCCGAGTATTACGACGCGCTGGTGGGGCTGGCACTGCTGGAGCTCAAGCGGGCCAGGCGTTCGCTGCTGAAAATCCCGCTGCCGGACGATTCCGACCGACGGCTGATGAACCTGTGTCAGGCGGTCATGGCCGCGCCTTCACTGGACATTCCTTTCGAACAACATGCGGATAACGCCGGAGCCAGCGTGCGCACCCTGGCGCGGCTGTTCAAGGACGGCCTGGGCATGGGTTTCGCCGAGTGGCGGCGTCAGGTGCAACTGGCGACGGCGGTGGCCGGGTTGATCCAGGGCGCACCGGTCAGTGCGATTGCCCGGGAGCTGGGCTATTCGCCGAGCAGCTTCAGTGACATGTTTCGTCGTGAGCTGGGTGTCGCCCCCTCGCAGTTTCCTGCGGCGCAACGCCAGGACTGAGTTCGCCGAGGCCAGGCTTTGGCCGAAATTCAGAAGCACTTGGCCGATGCTCGCAGGTTACGCCCTCTAGACTCAGCGCATACCTCAATTGCCCCCGGAGTCTGTCATGAACTTCCTCATGTCACTGGCCATCGGTCTGGGCGTCGGTCTGCTGTACGGCGCCCTGGATTTTCGTTCCCCCGCACCCCCGGCCATCGCGTTGGTAGGCCTGCTCGGCATGCTCGCCGGCGAAAAGCTCTGGCCGATGGGAAGGGAGCTGGTGGCTGGCTGGATCTCCTGACCCCTTCCTTTATTCAATGGACACGCCCATGAAAGCTCTGCAATTCGACAAAACCGGTGATCTCTCGGCCCTGCGCTACGTCGAGGTGCCGACCCCCGTGCCCGGTGCCGATGAAGTGCTGGTCGAGATCAAGGCCGCTGGCCTCAACCCCAGCGATGTGAAAAACGTGCTGGGACGTTTTCCCTACACCACCTTGCCGCGAATTCCCGGTCGGGATTTTGCCGGGGTGGTCGTGGCCGGCCCGCAGGCGTTGATCGGCCGGGAAGTCTGGGGCACGGGCCGGGAACTGGGTTTTTTTGCCGACGGTTCCCACGCGCAGTTCGTCAAGCTGCCGGCCAATGGCGTGGCGCTCAAACCCACGCACCTGAGCTTCGCCCAGGCCGCCAGCCTCGGCGTGCCATACACCACGGCGTGGGATGCACTGGAACGCAGCCTGGTGACGGCCGAAACCCGATTGCTGGTCATCGGTGGCGGGGCGGTCGGCAGTGCCGCGCTGGCCCTGGCCAAGGTGCGTGGCGCCCGGGTGCTGGCGGCCGCGCGGCGTCCGGAACAGGTCAAGGACTTGCAAGACCAGGGCTATCAGACCCTGCAACTGGATAAACCCGAAGATTTGGGCGCACAGGTCAACGCGGTGTATGCCGGCGGCGCCGATGTGATTTTCGACACCACCGGTTTCTGGCTGCCGGCCTCGGTGGCTGCCCTGGCCGCGTTTGGCCGCATCGCAATCATCGCGGCGCCGGTGGACGGTCACGTGCAGTTACCGGCCCTGGCGTTGTATCGCAAGGGTGGCTCAGTGGTGGGGATCAACTCGTTGCTGTACGGGGTACAGGCGTGTGCGGCGATGCTCGAGCAGTTCGGCCGGTTCTTCGATCAAGGCTTGTTGCCATTGCCCCAGGGACTGTTCGAATCACCATTGGCTGAAGGACTGGAGCGTTATGCCGAAGTGAATCAGGGCAGTGGCGACAAGGTGATTCTGCTGCCATGACCCAACCCCCTGTAGGAGCTGGCTTGCCAGCGAAGATGGCGGTACATCCAAAATCAACGTAACTGACGGACCGCTTTCGCTGGCAAGCCAGCTCCTACAGGGTCCGTGGCCGCGCAATGCCTTGCGCAGGCCTCGCTCTGTTAGAATCGGCCCCATTGACCCAATGAGGTGCCCCCATGAGCGAACCGATTCGCCTGACCCAATACAGCCACGGCGCCGGTTGCGGCTGCAAGATCTCCCCCCAGGTGCTGGAAGTGATCCTGGCCGGCAGCGGGGCGCAGAACCTCGATCCGAAGCTCTGGGTCGGCAACGCCTCGCGCGACGACGCGGCGGTGTATGCCATCGACGAAGAACGCGGCGTGGTCTCGACCACCGACTTTTTCATGCCGATCGTCGACGATCCCTTCGATTTCGGCCGAATTGCCGCCACCAATGCCATCAGCGACATCTACGCCATGGGCGGCGATCCGTTGATGGCAATTGCGATTCTGGGCTGGCCGGTGAACGTGCTGGCCCCGGAAATTGCCCGGGAAGTGATACGCGGCGGCCGTTCGGTATGTGACGAGGCGGGCATCCCGCTGGCCGGCGGGCACTCCATCGACGCACCTGAGCCAATCTTTGGCCTGGCCGTCACCGGTCTGGTGGAAAAGCGCCACATGAAGCGCAACGACACCGCCACGGCCGGTTGCCTGCTTTATCTGACTAAACCCCTCGGCATCGGCATCCTTACGACTGCCGAGAAAAAGGGCAAGTTGCGTCATGCCGACATCGGCCTGGCCCGGGACTGGATGTGCACCCTGAACAAACCCGGCAGCCGCTTCGGCAAGCTCGATGGCGTGACCGCGATGACCGACGTCACCGGTTTCGGCCTGCTCGGGCACCTGGTGGAAATGGCCGACGGCAGCCAGCTCACGGCGCGCATTGAATACGACCGCATACCGCGCCTGCCGGGCGTCGAGTATTACCTGGAACAGGGCTGCGTACCGGGCGGGACTCTGCGTAATTTCGACAGCTACGCCAGCAAACTCGGACGCCTTCAGGAACTGCACAAACGCGTGCTCTGCGACCCGCAGACCAGCGGCGGCCTGCTGATTGCCGTGACGCCCGAAGGCAACGAGCAATTCCTTTCTGTGGCCGCTGAGCTGGGCTTGAGCCTGGAACCGATCGGTGAACTGGTCGAGCGACAGAGCAACGCGGTCGAGGTGTTTTGATGTTCGTCGACTGCACTGATTACCGCGACATCTTCCTCAACGACCGGCCAATGATGGACGCCCGCGCGCCCGTCGAATTCAGCAAAGGCGCGTTTCCCGGCGTGATCAACCTGCCGTTGATGAATGACCATGAACGCCAGCGGGTCGGCACCTGCTACAAGCAGCACGGCCAGCAAGCGGCCATCGTGCTGGGGCATCAACTGGTGTCGGGCGCGGTCAAGGCCGAACGCATCCAGGCCTGGGCCGATTTTGCCCGGGCGCATCCGGAAGGCCTGCTGTATTGCTTTCGCGGCGGCCTGCGCTCGCAGATCGTCCAGCAATGGCTCAGGGACGAGGCCGGCATCGACTATCCACGGGTGGGCGGCGGCTACAAGGCCATGCGTACCTTCCTGCTGGACACCCTCGATCAAGCCGTGACCCAGTGCGATTTCGTCCTGTTGGGCGGGATGACCGGCACCGGCAAAACCGAGGTGCTCACGCAACTGGGCAACGCCGTGGACCTTGAAGGTCATGCCAACCATCGCGGCTCCAGTTTCGGTAAACGCGCCACGGGCCAACCCTCGAATATCGACTTCGAAAACCGCTTGGCGGTAGACGTGCTGAAAAAACGCGCCCGGGGCATCGAGCAGTTCGTATTGGAAGACGAAAGCCGCGCGGTGGGCAGTTGTGCGCTGCCGTTGCCGCTGTACCAGGGCATGCAGCAGTTTCCGATGGTGTGGCTGGAAGACAGCCTGGAAGGTCGGGTCGAGCGGATCCTGCGCGATTACGTGGTGGATCTGTGCGCCGAATTCATCGGCGTGCATGGCGATGACGGCTTTGCGTTGTTTTCCGAACGCCTGCTGGCGAGCCTGAACAATGTGCAGAAGCGCCTGGGTGGCGAACGTCATCGGCGCATGCTGGTTTTGATGGAGGATGCGTTGGTTGAGCAGGCCCGCAGTGGCGCGGTGGATCTGCACCGGGGCTGGATCGAAGGGTTGCTGTGCGAGTATTACGATCCGATGTACGCGTTCCAGCGGGAGAAGAAAGACGCACGGATCGAGTTTGCCGGGGAGCGTGGGGCGGTTCTTGAGTATCTGCGCGAGCGGGGCAGCCAGCGAGGGTGATGTAGCCTGTGCCGGCCTCATCGCGAGCAGGCAATGCACAACTCAGGTCGGGCAGGTTTCAGCACCGTTATCCAGACCTTGCTTGTACACATGGCTCTGCAAGCTGGCCTTGCCGTTGTGCCAGGTCAGGGTCAGTACATACAGCGAGTCGTAGTCGCTGGACTCCCAGTCGTCGATGATCTTCGCATCCTCGCCGGTGGCTTCTTCGGCCACCGTGTTGATCAGCTCCGGCAGGTAGCCGTGTGACCAGGCCGTGTAGATGACCGAGTTGTGATACTTGCCCTGGAGCAGTTCTTCGGCCAGGTCATCGGTGTCATTGGCGGAAAAATTGATGTTCACCGGCAGGCCCAGCTTGATGGCGCTGGGGCTGATGGTCATCAGGGGGCGGATGTAACTGTAGGAATTGTCGAACTCGCCTTCCTCGACGTTACGGGTCGGGTTCGCCGCAAACACATAGTTGGCCTTGCCGAACTTTTCCGGCAGCAGCGTGGCCAGGTCGATGGCGCGGTTGAGTCCCTGGCAATTGAGCTGGCCCAGGCCTGCGGCGGGTTTTTCCCCGTGGCGCAGGAAGACCAGCGTCTGGGTGCCATCCATCGGTTGGGCGCGACTTGCGCCGGGCTCCAGCGACAGGAACAACGCGCTGACCACCAAGAGGGCGGGCAACAAAAGGTAAGCGCGATGTTTAAAGCGTTTGGCAAAATTGAACAGGTTCATGAATAAAAGGATCTTCAGCGCAATTCGGTTAAGGCTGACAAACATTTACACCACGATTGTGCTGCGTCGGGTGTTTCCATGTCATTGAAGCCGGTCCGTTTCAAAGGAGTGGTGCTCAGAGTCCCCTGAACCCGTTTGGTTCGATTTCGGTCGAGTGCCGCTAACCTTCAAGGGTTTTCAGCGAAGGCTATCGACAGGATGTTGCACAAATGTGGACACAATACACCGGATGGTGTTGAAAAAGTGGTGATCTCTTTTGATCTCGCCTATCAGCGAGATTCATGGCTTCAACGGATCGCTGAGCGGATATCTACATTATTATCGTCACTCTCAATGTATTCGTGGATCCCGCCCATGACCGATTTGTCCGCATTCCCCATCACCCGCAAATGGCCTGCCCAGTATCCCGAGTGGATTCAGCTGTACTCCTTGCCGACCCCCAACGGCGTCAAGGTCTCGATCATGCTCGAAGAGATCGGCCTGCCGTATGAACCTCACCGGGTAGGCTTCGACACCAACGACCAGATGTCCCCGGAATTTCTTTCCCTCAACCCCAACAACAAGATCCCGGCGATCCTCGACCCCCACGGTCCGGACGACCTGCCGTTGGCGCTGTTCGAGTCGGGGGCGATTCTGATCTACCTGGCGGACAAGAGCGGGCAACTGCTGGCCCAGGAATCGGCAGCGCGCTACGAAACGATCCAGTGGCTGATGTTCCAGATGGGCGGGATCGGTCCGATGTTCGGCCAGCTCGGATTTTTCAACAAGTTCGCCGGCAAGGACTACGAAGACAAGCGTCCCCGTGACCGCTACGTCGAGGAAAGCAGACGCCTGCTCAAGGTGCTGGACGGCCGTCTGCAAGGGCGCGACTGGATCATGGGCGAGCGCTACACCATCGCCGACATCGCTACCTTCCCGTGGGTGCGCAACCTGATCGGCTTCTATGAGGCCGGCGATCTGGTGGGCATCCAGAACTTCCCTAACGTCACGCGGGTGCTGGAACGTTTCCTGGCGCGGCCGGCGGTGGTGCGCGGGTTGCAGATTCCGAGCCCGGTCGCTGGTTGAAATCATTCCCCTGTAGGAGCTGGCTTGCCAGCGAAAGCGGTGGGTCAGTCATATAATCGCTGCCTGACACTACGCCTTCGCTGGCAAGCCAGCTCCTACATCTCATCCTCTGAAATCCAGGAATACCCATGTCCAGTCAGTTCCCCGAAGCACGCCCACGCCGTCTGCGCCGCAATGCGAGCCTGCGCAGCCTGTTCCAGGAGACCGAGTTCAGCCTGAACGACCTGGTGCTGCCGATTTTCGTCGAAGAAGAAATCGACGACTTCGTGCCGATCAAAAGCATGCCGGGCGTGATGCGCATTCCCGAGTCGAAACTGGCCGGCGAGATCGAGCGCTACGCCCGTGCCGGGATCAAGTCGGTGATGACCTTCGGCGTGTCCCATCACCTGGATAGCAGCGGCAGCGACACCTGGCGCGAGGACGGTCTGGTCTCGCGCATGTCGCGTATCGCCAAGGACGCGGTGCCTGAAATGATCGTGATGTCCGACACCTGTTTTTGCGAGTACACCGACCACGGCCATTGCGGCGTGCTGCACAACCATGAAGTCGACAACGACCAGACCCTGATCAATCTCGGCAGGCAAGCGGTGGCGGCGGCCCGTGCCGGTGCCGACGTGATCGCCCCGTCGGCGGCGATGGACGGGCAAGTCCAGGCGATTCGCCGGGCCCTCGATGACGCCGGGTTTACCCAGACGGCGATCATGGCCTATTCGACCAAATTCGCCTCGGCGCTCTATGGCCCGTTCCGCGAGGCGGGCGGCAGTGCGCTCAAGGGCGACCGTAAGAGCTACCAGATGAACCCGATGAACCGCCGCGAAGCGATACGCGAATCGTTGCTCGACGAGCAGGAAGGTGCCGATGCGCTGATGGTCAAGCCGGCCGGTGCGTACCTGGACATCATCCGCGACATCCGCGAAGCCTCGCGCCTGCCGCTGTCGGCGTATCAGGTGAGCGGTGAGTACGCGATGATCAAGTTTGCCGCCCAGGCCGGGGCCATCGATGAGGACCGTGTGGTGCGCGAGAGCCTTGGAGCGATCAAGCGCGCCGGGGCAGACCTGATCTTTACGTACTTTGCGATGGATCTGGCCTTGGCCGGGATCTAAGGACCACTGCATACCCCCTGTAGGAGCCGGCTTGCCGGCGAAGGCGGTGGGTCAGACAGTATCAATGCTGCCTGACCCACCGCCTTCGCTGGCAAGCCAGCTCCTACAAGGGGGTTGTGTTGCATCAGGGAACGCCAAAAAACGGCCGGATCCCGTGATCACGGAAGTACCGTTCGATCACTTTCGGGTCCGCACACGTCTCGGCAATCGCCACATAGGTATCGGGCCGCAACAGATAAAAGCCATTGCGCCCCAGGCCCGCCGCTTCGAACGCCGGTCGCCAGTCGAACACATGCAGCGGCAAATGGTGCTCGTGGCACCAGGCGATCATCTCGTCGCTGGTGTCGCCATAGACATGCACCTGCCAGGTCAGGCACTTGAGCGACTCGAAATTATCCCCCTCACCGTCATGGGCCCAGGGCAGGCGATCACCGCCATGCACACGCCCGGCAACGCCCGTGCTCAGCGGCATTCCACGATAATTCAGGGTGATCTGCGACACTGTGCGAAACAGGAACTGACGGGAGGTTTCGAACGAGGTCATTTTCGGTAACAAGAACGGGGCCAGGCGCGTACGCAGCAAATCGGCAATCGGCCCGTCGGCGGTGACGAAGTTGAAGACCCGGTCGGTGGTGGCCACCAGTTTGCGGGCGAAGGCGATGCGCTCGGTTTCAAAGGTGTCGAGCAGTCTGGCCTCGGCGCCGCCGCTCAACACTGCCGCGAGTTTCCAGGCCAGGTTGATGGCATCGCCGATCCCGGTGTTCATGCCCTGGCCGCCCGCCGGGCTGTGGACGTGGGCGGCATCGCCCAGCAAAAACGCCCGGCCGTTGCGGAAGTGATCCGCCACCCGGTGATGTACGCGGTAGGTCGAGAACCAGTTCAGTTGCTCGATCTTCACCTTCATATGCTCGATGGCCCGGCTGCTGACGTCTTCGAAACGCAGGGTCTCGGCGTGTTCGGCGCGCTCGTCGCGCACCGTGCCGATCAGACGGGCACGACCACTGTCTCCCAGCGGGAACACGGCGAGGAAGTCCGCCTCGTCGAGATCCACATGCAGTTCGCCGTTGAATGTCGGGCCGCTGGCCTGCACGTCGGCGACGTAGAAAATCTGCTGGTAAGTGCCGCCGGGAAACCCGGTATCCAGGGTCTTGCGCACAATCGACCGGGCACCGTCGCACCCGGCCAGGTAACAGGCCTGGCAGGTTTCCTGCTGGCCGTCGGGCAGGTGCAGTGTGGCCGTGATGCCATCTGCGGTTTGCTCGAAGCCTGCCAGTTCAGTGTTGCGTTCCACCGTGATGCCGAAGGCTTCC
The DNA here is from genome assembly GCF_056406435.1 of Pseudomonas sp. P1_C12. Classification (NCBI taxonomy): domain Bacteria; kingdom Pseudomonadati; phylum Pseudomonadota; class Gammaproteobacteria; order Pseudomonadales; family Pseudomonadaceae; genus Pseudomonas; species Pseudomonas sp. P1_C12. The sequence continues at coordinate 117,862 of NZ_JBFUAE010000006.1, forward strand.
AGGCGCTCGATCAGCAGCCGTTCGTGTTCGTCCTGCGGGAAGATCTCGAGAAACGAATAGGGCGTCAGGCCTTCACCGATCTGGGACAGGGGCAGGCGCGCAACGGGCTCACCCTTGACCCAGAAGTTGCCGGCCTTTACTTGATGGCCGTGTTGCACCACGGCATCGGCAAGGCCCAGCTGGCGATACAACTCCAGCGTCCGTGCCTGGACGGCCAGCGCCCGGGATGTGGTGCCGGGGGCCGAGGTTTTGTCGACAATCCGCACGCGAACCCCCAGTTTGCTCAGCCACAACGCCAGGACCAGCCCGGTCGGGCCGGCGCCGACGATCAACACGTCGCTGCGGTGCATGAACCTGTCCTCCTCGCTGTGTGAATCAAGTATGGTCCAGTCGGGGAGGGCGGCAACCGTCGGACTACCACGACCGTAGCCGCTGACCTGCCATTGGTCGTATGGTTAGCCCGGACCAACGGATCAGATGGAACGACATGCAAATCAGATTGATCACAAGCGTCGGCGTGTTGCTGGTATTGACCGGTTGCGGCAGCCAGCGGGCCCAGGAGCCGACGACGCGCACCCCGGCCGAAGTGAAGGCCGAGATTGTGCGTTTGCTGCCGGCGAAAGCAGCCGATCCCCAGGGTTGGGCCACGGATATCCAGGTGGCGTTTACCGCGCAAGACATCTCGCCGACCACGCAAAACCTGTGCTCGGTGCTGGCCGTGACCGAACAGGAATCGACCTTTCAAGTCGATCCGGGCGTACCGGGGCTGGGCAAGATCGCCCGCGACGAGATCGACCGCCGTGCCGCCAAGGCGCACATTCCCGGCCTGTTGGTGAGCGGTGCATTAATGCTCGATTCGCCGAATGGCAAAAGCTACAGCAGCCGCCTGAATGCCGCGCGCAGTGAAAAGGAACTGAGCGCGATTTTCGACGACTTCATCGACATGGTACCGATGGGCAAAAAACTGTTCGGCGGCTTCAACCCGGTGCATACCGGCGGGCCGATGCAGGTCGGCATTGATTTTGCCGAACAGCAGGCCAAGGGCTATCCGTACCCGGTGCAGGGTTCGATTCGCCATGAAGTGTTCACCCGGCGCGGTGGCATGTATTTCGGCATCGCGCATCTGCTTGGGTACCCGGTGAGCTACCCGCAGCCGCTGTACCGTTTTGCGGACTTCAACGCGGGTTGGTACGCCAGCCGCAACGCCGCGTTTCAGAACGCAGTGAGCCGGGCGTCCGGTATTCCGTTGGCGCTGGATGGCGATCTGGTGAACTACGGTTCGATCATGCCCGGCACCACGGAACTGGCCGTGCGCACCCTCGGCAAGCAACTGGACATGCGCAATCCGACGATCCGCGAGCAACTGGAGGAGGGGAAAACCCTGGCGTTCGAAGACAGCAAACTCTATCGGCGGGTTTTCGAACTGGCCGAACGGGCCGAGGGCCGGCCGTTACCCCGTGAGGTGTTGCCGGGGATCGTGCTGCAAAGCCCGAAAATCACCCGCAAACTCACCACCGCGTGGTTCGCCAAACGGGTCGATGAACGTTACCAGCGCTGCATGGCGCGGGCAGGGAAGTAATTGCGGTGCAAAAAAATCATAAAAAACCCGGCGGGTGAGGCCGGGTTTTCGTTGAGTCCTGCGGTAAAGCACTGCATTCAGACAGCGCGGCTTTCGATCAGACGATCCGAACCGCCTTCAGCGACGCGGTTTTCCAACAGCTTGTCGGAACCGCCTTCAGCGACGCGGTTTTCCAACAGCTTGTCGGAACCGCCTTCAGCGACGCGGTTTTCCAACAGCTTGTCGGAACCGCCTTCAGCGACGCGGTTTTCCAGCAGCTTGTCGGAACCGCCTTCGGCAACACGTTTTTCCAGCAGGCGATCGGAACCACCCTCGGCCACACGGCTTTCAATCAGACGATCCGAGCCGCCTTCAGCGACCACAGGTTGAGCAGCAGTTGCGGCAAAAGCGTTAACTGCGAAAACCGAGAAAGCGATGCTGAGAAGGACTTGGCGTTTCATGATGGTGTGCTCCGGGGTGCTTATGGGTTGGTATGGAGCAGATGTTACGCCGGGGATTTTTTAAGAGAACTTCATTGAGGTGATGGTGAACATCGACGGCAATGATAGGGCCCGTGCCATACCCCTTGTGAGCGTGATGGTGCGATCGTCGGATGGCCGCTGTGTGACGGTTGGCGGCTTCTACACTGGATAGCTGGCGCGTTCCTCTGCCGGGACGGATGATGAGGCACTGCAGAGATCGCGGTGTGAAAGGAGACGTTTATGTACCAGCTCTACGGTTATCAGAACTCCGGGGCGGCGGCCGTCGAAGCCGCTCTTGAACTCTGTGATGTTCCTTATCGCTTCATCGATGTCGAGACCTCCGCGGAGGCGGCCCAGGCGCTGGAGAAACTCAACCCGCTCAAACAGATTCCGACCTTGCAGCTACCTGATGGCAGCGTCCTGACCGAGAGCGCGGCGATCCTGATTCACCTCGGGCTGACCTTTCCCGCATCGGGGTTGTTGCCGTCAGACCCGGCCGAGCGGGCGCAGGCCATTCGCGGCATGGCGTACATCGTCAGCAATTGCTATGCGGCCATCGGCATCATTGATTACCCCGAACGCTGGCTGGCCAAGGCGGATGAGTCGTCCAGGCACAACCTCATGGAGGGCGCCCGCCGGCGCCTGCACTGGAGTTGGGAGGTGTTCGCCGATCAATTCTCGGGCGAGTTGTACCTGGGCAGCGAGAAGCCAGGGGCGCTGGATGTGCTGGCGGCGGTGATCTCGCGATGGGCGGGCAGTCGGGAGCATTTGCGTAATGCCCGGCCGGGTTTTTTCGCCTGGCTGGAACGCATCGACCGCTACCCGGCGCTAACGCCGGTATTCGCCCGGCATTGGCCGGCCTGAACACCGTAAACCCCCTGTAGGAGCGAGCCCTGCGCGCTCCTACAGGGGGGTGCGGCGTGTGCGGATTTACTCCCCGCGGATGTACTGTTCCAGCTGTTTGATCAGCTCCGCCTGTTCGGCAATCGCTTCCTTGACCAGGTCGCCGATCGACAGCAAGCCAATCAATTTGCCGCCTTCCACCACCGGCAAGTGCCGCAGGCGCCTATCGGACATGATGCCCAGGCAGGTCTCCACGGTTTGATGGGTGTCGACGGTAATCACCGGCGACACCATGATGTCGCGCACCGGCGTGCCCACCGAAGAGCGGCCGTGCAGCACCAGTTTGCGTGCATAGTCCCGTTCGCTGATGATGCCCAGCACTTCATCATTCTCCACCACCAGCAAGGCGCCGACGTTTTTCTCGGCCATCTTCATCAGCGCTTCGAGCACCATGTGATCGGGTTTGATCTGGTGCACTTCCTGATTCTTCTGATCTTTGAGCTTGAGCAGTTGGGCGACGGTTTTCATGGTGGTTACTCGGGTGTTGTCGTTGTTCTTGAAGAATCGTAGACGCGAGCGTTCAGGGCAAGGGCGAAAGCGGCAGATAACACGCAAAAAACGTCATTCGACGGTTTTTCTTCGGTAAACCCCTCATTTCCGGCCAGCACCTTACTTGTAGGAGCTGGCTTGCCAGCGAAGACGGACTGTCAGCCAACAAAGATGTTGAATGTACTGACCCCTTCGCAGGCAAGCCTGCTCCTACAGGGTTGATGTTTACCGCTGATACCGGGGGCAAACGCGCTATCCCGGCCGATGACGGGTAGAATCCCCCTCTGAATCAACGTTGAGGTTTGCAGTGGTGGATCTACAGCAGGGCTTCGTCCTGACCCGGCATTGGCGCGACACCCCGGCCGGCACGGAAGTCGAGTTCTGGCTGGCGACCGACAGCGGTCCCCGGCGCATCCGCCTGCCTCATCAACCGTCGGTGGCGTTCATCCCTGCTGCGCAGCGTCAGGCGGCCGAAGGCGTTTTGCGTGACGAGAAGAACGTCGAGCTCAGGCCCCTGGCCCTGCAGGATTTCGAACATCGCCCGGTCCTCGGACTTTACTGCCAGCAACATGGCCAGTTGATGCGCCTGGAAACCGCGCTGCGCCGGGCCGGTGTCGAGGTGTTCGAAGCCGACGTGCGCCCGCCGGAACGCTACATGATGGAACGCTTCATCACCGCGCCGGTGCGCTTCAGTGGCACGCCGAATGCCGAGGGCCTGCTGCTCGACGCCCAGATGAAACCCGATCCCGACTACCGGCCGAGCCTCAGACTGGTGTCCCTGGACATCGAGACCACGGCCCGGGGCGAGTTGTATTCCATTGCCCTGGAAGGTTGCGGCGAACGTCAGGTGTACATGCTCGGTCCGCCGAATGGCGACGCCAGCCAAGTGGATTTCCAGCTCGAATACTGCGATTCGCGGACCTTGCTGCTGAAAAAACTCAACGACTGGTTTGCCCGCTTCGACCCCGACGCGATCATCGGCTGGAACGTCGTGCAGTTCGACTTGCGGGTGCTTCACGAACACGCCCGGCGCCTGGCGGTGCCGTTGAAACTGGGGCGTGGCGGTGAGGAAATGCAGTGGCGCGAACACGGCAGCGGCAACCATTTCTTCGCTTCAGCCGCTGGCCGCCTGATCATCGATGGTATCGAGGCCCTGCGTTCGGCGACCTGGAGTTTCCCTTCGTTCAGCCTGGAAAACGTCGCGCAAACCTTGCTCGGCGAGGGCAAGTCCATCGACAACCCGTACCAGCGCATGGACGAAATCAATCGCATGTTCGCCGAGGACAAACCGGCGCTGGCCACATACAACCTCAAAGACTGCGAACTGGTCACGCGGATTTTCTCCAGGACCGAGTTGCTCACCTTCTTGCTGGAGCGGGCCAGCGTCACCGGTTTGCCGGCCGATCGCATGGGCGGTTCGGTGGCGGCGTTCACTCACTTGTACATGCCGCTGATGCACCGTCAGGGTTTCGTTGCGCCGAATCTTGGTGGCAAGCCACCCGAAGCCAGCCCCGGCGGTTTTGTCATGGATTCGCAACCAGGACTGTACGAATCGGTGTTGGTGCTCGACTACAAAAGCCTCTATCCGTCGATCATCCGCACCTTCCTGATTGACCCCGTGGGGCTGATTGAAGGGCTCGAGCACCCGGACGACAGCGAGTCGGTACCGGGTTTTCGTGGCGCGCGCTTTTCTCGCACCCGGCATTGCCTGCCATCCATCGTCGCCCGGGTGGCCGAAGGCCGGGAAACCGCCAAGCGCGAACACAACGCACCGCTGTCCCAGGCACTGAAAATCATCATGAACGCGTTCTACGGTGTGCTCGGCTCCAGCGGTTGTCGCTTCTTCGACACGCGCCTGGCTTCGTCCATCACCTTGCGCGGGCACGAGATCATGCTGCGTACCCGCCAGTTGATCGAGGCCCAGGGGCATGCAGTGATTTATGGCGACACCGATTCGACCTTCGTCTGGCTGCGTCGCGCCCATGGTCAGCAGGAGGCGGCGCAGATCGGCCACGCGCTGGTGGCGCACGTCAATCAGTGGTGGCGCGAGCACGTGCAGCAGGAATACGGCTTGCAAAGCGTTCTCGAATTGCAGTTCGAAACCCACTACAAGCGCTTTTTGATGCCGACCATTCGCGGCGCCGAAGAAGGCAGTAAAAAGCGCTACGCGGGGCTGGTGACCCGTGCCGATGGCAGCGACGAAATGGTCTACAAAGGCCTGGAAACCGTACGCACCGACTGGTCACTGCTGGCCCGGCAATTCCAGCAGGAGCTGTATTCGCGGATCTTCCTGCGCAAGCCCTATCAGGACTATGTGCGTGACTACGTGCGCAAGACCCTGGCCGGTGAATACGATGACCGGCTGGTCTACCGCAAGCGCCTGCGCCGCAGCCTCGATGACTATCAGCGTAACGTGCCACCCCATGTGCGCGCGGCGCGCCTGGCCGACGAATACAACGACCGCCAGGGTCGTCCTCGGCAATACCAGAACGGTGGCTGGATCAGCTATGTGATCAGCGTCGCCGGCCCCGAGCCGCTGGAAGTGCGCAGCGCGCCCATCGATTACGACCACTACATCACCCGGCAACTGCAACCGGTGGCGGACGCGATACTGCCGTTTGTCGACGACGACTTCTCAACCCTGATTGGGGGGCAACTGGGCCTGTTTTGAGTCCATCAGCGACAAGGTCCAGTCATCCAGGATGCCGTGGAAGTACTGGTTCAAGGCTTGCTGGAAAAGGCTGTCGGCGGCGGCGACCTGGGCAAACAGGGTCATCGAGGAATGAAACTTCAGGTCGTCGGGAGGGCCGAAAATCCCGGCCACCGAGCGCTCCCGGATATTCAGCACTTCCTGGGTGCAGGTGCGTAGCCGGGCGCCCAGCAACGGGTGCTCAAGGTAGGCCAGGGCTTCCTCCCGCGAGCGGATGGCAAAGCGGCGCGACATCTCGCTGCCGCCGAGCCCGGCAAACTGCGGAAAAATGAACCACATCCAGTGGCTGCGCTTTTGCCCGTTGCTCAGCTCGTTTTGAACCCGGTCGAATACCGGGTCCTGAGCCTGGAGAAAGCGTTGCAGATTGAACGGGTCCAGGTGGTCGGTGCTTCTCATGGCGAAGCTCTCTGACAGACTGCGGTGGTTCAGACCATGGCCAGCCGCTGTTTGCGTTGTGGCGCGTGAAACGCTTGGTCCAGCGCCTCCAGATCCCCGGGTTCAAGCTGCAATGTTGCGGCCTGGGCATTGAGCCGCACATGCTCGGGTTGGACCGCTTTGGGGATGGCGATCACTCCTTCCTGACGCAGTATCCATGCCAGCGCCACCTGTGCCGGTGTGACCCCGTGACGGGCGGACACTTGCCTGAGCGTAGCATTGGCGAGCATTTTACCGCCTTGGCCAATCGGGCAGTAAGCCATGACCGGCAACCGCCGTTGTTGGCTCCAGGGCAGCAAATCAAATTCTATGCCCCGTTGTTCGAGGTTGTAGAGCACCTGATTGGTGGCACAGGCCGGGGCGTCCAGTTCCAGCAAGTCGTCGAGGTCGAAATTGGACACGCCCCAACGACCGATCTTGCCGGCTTCGCGCAGGCGTTCGAAGGCTTCGACGGTTTCCTCCAGCGGATACTGGCCACGCCAATGCAACAGATACAGATCGATGTAATCGGTGCCAAGCCTGCGCAGGCTTCGCTCGCACGCCAGGGGAATGCCCTGGCGACTGGCGTTGTGCGGGTACACCTTGCTGACCAGAAAGACGCTGTCGCGCTGGCCGGCGATGGCATCGCGGACCACTTCCTCGGCGCCACCTTCGGCGTACATTTCAGCGCTGTCGATCAGGCTCATGCCCAGTTCGATACCCAGGCGCAGGGCCGCGACTTCTTCCGTGTGCCGTGAACGGTCTTCGCCCATCTGCCAGGTCCCCTGGCCGATAACCGGGACCCTGGCGCCAGCCAATTCAAGCGTGCGCATGCAAACCTCCTGTGTGTATTCGGTGAAAAGTGTAGGAGCTGCCGCAGGCTGCGATCTTTTGACTTTGATTGTTCAAGATCGAAAGATCGCAGCCTGCGGCAGCTCCTACAGGGAGTGTGTACCGACCTAATGATTTTCTGATCCGTTTTTTCTTTGAACATTCCCCTGCCAGTGATCGATTGGTACCGCCCGAAACTGCACTTTTTCGCAATGTCCGGCTCTATCCATGGCAGCCTGCGGCGATCCCCACCGTCGGCCCATGCCCAAGTTCAAGAACCCATGGCTCGAGTTTCACCCGCAATCACTTCAAAAATCCGCCGTCATTGCCTGCTGCTGGCAGGTCTGTCGATGTTCTTCGTCAGCGGTTGCAGCCAGCAGCAGGGCGGCGACATCCTCACCCAGATGCGCGAAGGCAAACCCCAGGAGTTAATGCAGACCAGCGTCGACCGCATGGCCTCCCTGACCATGCGCGACAACCTCAACAGCCTTTACCTGCTGATGAGCAAGCTCTACCTGCGTAATCCCGATGAGCTGAAAAAGTCCGGTTTCCTCGATGCCCGCACCGCCGGCAAGCAAGTGCGCATGGCCATCGAACAGCAGCAGCCGTTACCGACCCTGGGTGGCAAAAAGGATCTGGCGGCCCTGCGCTTTGCCATGAGCCCGGAGTTTCTCGGCGACCGGGTCGGGGCATTCATCTATGCCATTGGCAGCATGCTGGTGACCGCCCATGGGAGTCGCCTCGAGTTCTACATGACCGATACGATCAACCCGGTATTCGTCAGCAATGCCGCGCGCAACATCGAGATCGCCACCTGGATCCTCAGCCAGCGACAGAACAAAGAGGGCGAGCCCTTGCTGTTCTCCAACGAAATCTCGGAGGAGGGCAGCAACCTGAGTTTTGCCGTCGAGTTCGGCAAGATCGTCGCCCGGCTGGACCTGCTGACCCAGATGCTCGACGAACGCTACCGGCGCATTGGCCTGAATTATGCCCAGAGCTTGCTGTTCCTGAATTTCCTGCCGGTGCAGTGAGCACGACACATATTCCTTGTGGGAATTGAGTTCAGGGTATAAAGATAGATCGCATCGATATAACTGGTTATAAGAAATATCGCTATGCTGCGGGCCAGATTTCCCTTGCGATCTTTGTGGACGTATTCATGGATTTAGTGAACATCGGGTTGGTCGTTGCCGGGCTGGTCGTCGGCTTCATCGTCGGCATGACTGGCGTGGGTGGCGGGTCGCTCATGACGCCGATCCTGCTAGGGTTCGGCATCAACCCGGCGACGGCGGTCGGTACCGACCTGCTGTACGCCGCCATCACCAAGTCCAGCGGTGTACTGGTTCACCGCAAGAACAACAACATCGACTGGGCGATTACCGGCTGGCTGACCTTGGGCAGCGTGCCCGCTGTGGCGTTGACGCTGTGGTTCCTCAGCACCCTGCACAGCGCCCCCGAGGCGATGAACGCGATCATCAAGCAGGCCCTCGGTTTTGTGTTGTTTGCCACCGCACTGGCGATCCTGTTCAAGAAGCGCCTGCTCGACTTTGCCCACAAACGGGCGGGCGGCCATTACAACCCCAGCGGACTGCGCCTGAATGTGATGACGGTCATCACCGGGCTGGTCCTTGGCACCATGGTCGCGCTGACGTCCATCGGCGCCGGTGCACTGGGCACCGTGGCACTGTTCATCCTCTATCCGATGCTGCCGACCCGCCGCCTGGTGGGGACTGAAATCGCCCACGCCGTGCCGTTGACCCTGGTCGCGGGCCTTGGCCATGCCAGCATGGGCAACATGGATTGGCACGTCCTGGGTTACTTGCTGGTGGGCTCGTTGCCGGGGATTTACCTGGGCAGCCACCTGACCGGGCGCATCTCCGACGAACTGCTGCGCCCTTGCCTGGCGACCATGCTGTTGTTGATCGGCTACAAATTGGCGTTCTGATTCAAACCGCCACGCCAGCTTCATTCGCGGGTGAATATTTCCAGCAGATGCCCGTCCGGGTCATCGAAATACACCCGCCGTCCTCCCGCGTAATCATTGATCTCCCTCAGTCGCTGCTTGCACGGGTCGGCCCACCAAGGCTGACCGTTGGCTTGCAGGCGAGCGAAGGCTGCATCGAAATCCTCGTCGCCCATCAAGAATGCGTAGTGCTGGGATGCTATCGGCGGGTCGTTATCGTAGAAATCCAGTGACACGCCGTTATCCAGTTTGACGATCAGCATGGGCCCGAAGGGCTGCGGGGCGGGCAGGCCAAGGAGGCTGGCCAGGAAATTCGCCGAAACCTGCTTGTCCCGGCACCAGACGATGGTGTGGTTCAACTGAGTGCTCATGCACAAGTCCTCACGACGGATCAGGCGGGTTGTCATGAGTCTTCAGATTAGCCCAGCCTGTTGCGCAATGACCGCCCTGACCTAAGCTTGGGGCAAGGCGAGACATATTTGCGGTACGTCACCCGGAACGATCGCCGCAATGCGCAATCATTAGAGCGTGGATATCAAAAGGAGATGCGCATGCTCATCAGGTCACTGACCCTGGCTACTTTGCTGGCGATTGCCGGCACTTCGTTCGCCGCTGATGGCGACTCACCGCTGGACATGGACAAGGGCAGGGCCCGGCCACTGATTGTCATCGCTCCGAGCACGGTTGATCCGACCTGGGTCGGCCTGAAAAAGTCGCTGGATGAGCCGGCCAATCGCAAGGGGTTCACCGACCGCAACATGGTGCTCTACACCGTACTCAACCTGATGGGCCAGCGCGACGGCAAAGACCTCGGGCCACAAGACACGGCGGCGCTGATCCGCTCGCTCAAGCTGGGCGCCGGCGCCAAGACCAAGGTCATCCTGGTCGGCAAGGACGGCGAAAAGAAACTCGAACAATCGGACGCCATCAAGCTGGACGAGATTTTCAGCGCTGTCGATCAGTTGCCGGCGGCCGAGAAAGAATTCACGGCGACAGTGGCGGCTCCGGTCACTGAGGCCGAGCCGGCGGCCAAAGGCACCAAGCCCGGGAAAAGCAGCAAACCGGCGAAGGCCGCCAAACCGCCTGAAATGCCGGATGATTGAACCGACACTGAATTCTTGTGGTGAGCAATTAACCTGTGGGAGCGAGCTTGCTCCGGGCGGCGTTCCGACGATGGCGTCGTAAAAGTCGATATCGATGTTGAATGTCAGGCCGTCATCGCGAGCAAGCTCGCTCCCACAGGTTTTGTGCCAGGTTGCGTTCTTCCAGAAGCACCTGATTGGCATCCAATCCACACAGGCCTGATTGTTCGTGCAGTTCCCCGTCATTGAGTACGTAGCACAGCACGTCTTTCGCGTCGCTGATGACCAATGGCGAGTGAGTGGTCAGGACAAACTGGCAATTGGGGAAGGTTTCGCTCAACTGTCGAATCAAACTGCGCTGCCATTTGGGGTGCAGGTGCAAATCGACCTCGTCGATCAGGACAATGCCGTCACCTTCCAATGGGTTGTCCAGAGACTGGTTCATCATCGCCAATCGGCGTGCGATGTCGCCGACCAGCGCCATCATCGACTTTTCGCCCTGTGAAAGCTGGGAGACGTTAAGCGTCACGCCGTTTTTGTCGATGGCCATGTGCAGGCGCGGTTTGCGTTGCACTCGCAGGTTGCTGAAGCCGGGCATGAACGCGGCGATGGCGGAACGAACGGCGGTCAACTGACGATCCCGGGAAGAAGCTTTCAATTGGGAAAGGGTTTTCCAGATGTCACTGTCATTGCCGAACTTTGCGGAAATCTCGGATAACGCAGTATCGGATACACCGGTTTCGTTTTCGCTGTCTTCGCGTTCGCGGAACCATTCGAAGAAACGACGGAAGTCCACTCCACGATTCAACGCGTTGTCGTAACCGTCGAGCTGATCGAAGGTATGTTTGGTGCGAATTTTTAGCGGGATTTCCAAAACCGAGCGCTCAACCGGGTAGTAGGCGATCAGAGGGAGTGAAGCTTTTTCATCGATGGTTAGTTGAGTGCGATAGTGGTCTGCAAGGAGGCTGGCTTCCGCTAATTCACTATGGACATCACTCTTTCGCCCTTGTCTGCCACGAGCAATGGCCCAGTTAAAGAGATCATGTTTTGAATAATCGTCGGGGGAACGTGGTTGCGCCGGTGAACTGTCTGATACGGAAGTCAAAACGACTGCGACTGTAGCGCCGTTTCGAATGTCTTCATTTGTAAGGTAACTGCCAACACCTTTCTCAGTACGAATCCTGGCAACTAGCCAACTCAATGAGGTGGCCAATGATTTTAAAAGGGTGGTTTTCCCGGCACCGTTGTTTCCCACAAGCACCGTCACATTTGAGCGGTGTTTGGGGGTGGGGGCCAGGTAAATGGTCATATCGGTGAAGCGACCGACATCCTTGAGCTGAAAGCTGAAAATTTCCATTACAACGCCCTTTTAGGGTCAGTCGGTTTGAATAGTTGAGCGCGCATTATGTCATTCCTGGCCACGGATTGATCCGATGCCGTTCGCAGGCTTGAGAGGTCCATTAGATACAACGGTTTCACCTGCACCACAACGGTCATGAGCAAAAAGGTATTTGTAACTGGATGCTCAGAAAATCGAGCGTAGGCAAAGGACTTCAGTTGCGTCGGAAATTTCCTGCATGACGTGGCGCACCCCGTGAACTGGTGCCCATTGGGCCGTATCGATAACCTTCTTCAGCCGCTGCAAAATCAGCGGTCGGATGTGGAAGTCCGTTGGTTCAAGCCATCTACCAATGCCCCTAGAGCGCAGTCGACATTTTTTATGTCAACATCGCCGCGTTTTGGCGGCTGTGCGCGGGAGCACTTTCGAGTGCACCGGGTTTTGGTGGATTGACCTGGACTTCCACACCTGCGTACAGCTGCCACCCTCATGTGGAAGTGAGATGGGTAGTTTTCTCGACAATCCCCAATGGTACTTCTTCATGAAAAAGCTAAGTCCGAATCCCCCGGAATCCCCATCCGAGGCAGATGTCCCACTCTCCGACATCACCGAACCCGCCGTCAGCGCTCGCTTGCGCAACCCCAAACACGCCGACCCGGTCAGCCACATCTTCACCATCCTCCCAAACGTCGACACCCCAACGCTGCTGTGTCACGCCTGCGAAACCCTCGCGTCCCTGAATGTGCTGATCACGGACCTGGCCTGCAAGCTGGAAAGCTCCAACCGCAACGTGGCGCTTTCGATTCAGCAATTGGCAGTGGTGGGCGAGTTGTTGGTGAACCGCGCGCTGGACAATATCGACCCGCCCGAAGGTGTGCCGATAAAGTAAAAAAGGCGACCTCTAGAGGTCGCCCTTATCTATGGAGAAGGCGACAAGGTTTATTGAGTCAGGGCACTCAGAATCTGATGGGCAATCCTGACCCGCTGCGCATTGGGATAATTCTTGTTGGCCAGAATCACAATGCCGATGTCCTTCGATGGCACGTATGCCACGTAAGCACCAAAGCCCCCGGTTGAACCGGTCTTGTTGACCAGCACGCTCTGCGGCTGCGCTTGCGGCGGGTTCAGCCATTGGACCTTGTGCGCCTCCATGGCCATCGGCGTGGAGTTGCCGTCCAGCAAGCGATCCAGCGTGATCGGGTAGCGATACATCTCCCAGCCCAGGCCCTGGGTCATATCGCCAACGGTGTAGTAACCGCTATGGGTCAAGGCGATGGCTTGCTGCAATGGCTTTTCCAGAGACGCCGGCTTCATGTTCGCGCCGACATAGCCCAGCAAGTCCGCGGCGCTGGTTTTCACCCCGTACGCCTCGGAATCCAGCGCCCCCGGAGTGACCCGTACCGGTTTGCCGTACTTGTTGTAGCCCTGGGCGTACAGCGCCATCTGATCCTGCGGCACATGCACATAGGTGTGCTTGAGGCCCAGTTTCGGCAGCAGGGTTTTCTCCATCAGCTCATCGAACGACTGGCCCATGCTTTGGGCGGCGAGGTAGCCGAACAGGCCAAGGCTGGGGTTCGAATACAGTCGGTGGCTGCCGGGAGCGTAGAGCGGTTTCCATTGTTGGTAGTAGCCGAGCATTTTGTCGGCCGAATCAGATTCAGCAGGGAATTGCAGTGGCAAGCCGCCAGCGCTGTAGGTGCCCAGTTGCAGCACGCTGATGTGGTCGAACGCGCTGCCGCGCAAGGCCGGCAGGACCTGGCTGGCTTTGTCCGACAGCGACAGCTTGCCCGTGGCCTGGGCGTAGGCGGCGAGGGTGGCGGTGAACGTTTTACTGACGGAGCCGATTTCGAACAGGGTGTCTTGCGTGACGGGGTTGCCGGTTTCTTTCGAGGCGACGCCATAGTTGAAGTAATGCGCCTGGCCGTTGACGGTGACTGCCACGGCCATGCCGTGAATACCCTCGGCTTGCATCACCGGTTGTACAGCGGCGTTCACCACTGTCTCGATTTGATCCTGTGCCACGCACTGGCCCGCGGCGAATATCGCCATGCAAGCGGCGATGGTTTTCAGCCTGTCCATATTGGTTTCATCCGTCGTTGATTCAGGTGCGCGCCATTCTATGGGGAAAACCCTGTTTTTAAATCCGACCGCCCACAGGCGGGTCGGGTTTATTGTTACAAGGTGCGCACCGTCGATTCAACGTACCAGGCACGGCCGCTTGTTATCGAACTTCCAGTCCGGAATCAAAAACTGCATCGCCACGCTGTCATCCCGTGCCCCCAGGCCCATGCCTTTGTACAGTTCATGGGCCTTGGCCAGTTGATCCATGTCCAGCTCCACCCCCAGCCCCGGTTTCTGCGGCACCTGCACGCAGCCGTCGACGATGTGCAGCGGGGCCTTGGTCAGGCGTTGGCCGTCCTGCCAGATCCAGTGGGTGTCGATGGCGGTGATCTCGCCCGGCGCGGCCGCCGCGACATGGGTGAACATCGCCAGGGAGATGTCGAAGTGGTTGTTGGAGTGCGAACCCCAGGTCAGGCCCCATTCGTGGCACATCTGCGCCACGCGCACCGAGCCCTGCAGGGTCCAGAAGTGCGGGTCGGCCAGGGGAATGTCGACCGACTGCAGCTGGATCGCGTGGCCCATCTCCCGCCAGTCGGTGGCGATCATGTTGGTCGCGGTCTTCAGGCCCGTGGCCCGGCGGAACTCAGCCATGACTTCGCGTCCCGAGTACCCGTTTTCCGCCCCGCACGGGTCTTCGGCATAGGCCAGCACGTGGTGCTGATCGCGGCACAGGCGGATGGCTTCCTTCAGCGACCAGGCGCCATTCGGGTCGAGGGTGATGCGCGCATCGGGGAAGCGTTCGGCGAGGGCCGTGACCGCTTCGATTTCGGCGTCGCCGCTGAGCACGCCGCCCTTGAGCTTGAAGTCCTTGAAACCGTAACGGGCATGGGCCGCCTCGGCCAGACGGACCACCGCGTCGGCGGTCATGGCTTTCTCATGTCGCACACGGAACCAGTCGTTGTCGGCGTCCGGTTCGCTGCGGTAGGCGAGGTCGGTTTCGTTGCGATCACCGACATAAAACAGATAGCCAAGCATCTTCACTTCATCGCGCTGCTGGCCTTCGCCGAGCAGGGCGGCCACCGGCACGTCCAGGTGCTGGCCGAGCAAGTCGAGCAATGCGGCTTCCAGGCCGGTGACGGCGTGAATGGTGATGCGCAGGTCGAAGGTCTGCAAACCGCGCCCACCGGCATCGCGGTCGGCGAAGGTCTGGCGCACCTGATTGAGAATCTTCTGATAAGTGCCAATCGGGCTGCCGACCACCAGGCTGCGTGCGTCTTCGAGGGTCTGGCGGATACGTTCGCCCCCCGGCACCTCGCCAACGCCGGTGTGGCCGGCGTTGTCCTTGAGGATCACGATGTTGCGAGTGAAGAACGGCCCATGGGCGCCGCTCAGGTTGAGCAGCATGCCATCGTGGCCGGCGACCGGAACCACTTGCATGCTGGTGATGACCGGGGCTTTTGCGGTGTCTTGTGGGTTCATTTTCCAATCCTTAAAAAGCTGAATTCAGGCGTGGTTGGGTGCAGCTTTGCTCTGCGCCACGGCGGGTGCGGATTTCGGTGTGTTGCGGGCGGCAAACACGATGATCGCGGCGATGATCGAGGTCGCGGCCAGGCCGTACAGCCCGCCCTGAATGGAACCGGTGCGTTCTTCCAGCAGGCCGAAGGTGGTCGGCGCAACGAAGCCACCGAGGTTGCCCACCGAGTTGATCAACGCGATGACGCCGGCGGCAATGCGCGCATCCAGGTAGGCCTGGGGAATCGGCCAGAACAGCGACGAGGCGGATTTGAAGCCCAGTGCTGCAAAGCAGATGGCGACAAAGGCGAAGATCGGTCCGCCGGTGGTGGACATGAACATCCCGGCCGCGGCGATCAGCAGGGCGGCAGCGACCCAGGCTTGCTGGTGTTTCCACTTGCCCGACAAGGAGGCGAAGGCGTACATGCCGACAATCGACAGCAACCACGGAATCGAGTTGAACAGCCCGACCTGGACATCGCTCAGGTCGCCCATCTTCTTGATGATGCTTGGCAGCCAGAAAGTCGCGGCGTAGATGGTCAGCTGGATAAAGAAGTAGATCAGGCAGAACAGGATGATCTGGCGATCCTTGAGCAACTTGCCCAGTGACGGCTTGATCGGCGTCGCCGCTTCCCGGGCCAGCTGTTCGTCGTCGATGGCCTTGACCAGCGCGTCCTGCTCCTCGCGGCTCAGCCATTTGGCGTCATGGGGTCTGGAGTCCAGCCAGAACCAGACGAACACGCACAACCCCACCGAAAACATGCCCTCGATGAAGTACATCCACTGCCAGCCGTGCAGGCCCAGGCCACTGATTTGCAGAAGTAGCCCGGACAGCGGGCCGGAGATCAGCGAGGCAATCGCCGAGCCGCTGAGGAAAATCGCAATCGCCTTGCCGCGCTCCACGCCGGGCAACCAGCGGGTGAAGTAGTAGATCACCCCGGGAAAGAACCCGGCTTCGGCCACGCCCAGCAGAAAACGCAGGATGTAGAAGTGGGTTTCGTTCTGGATGAACGCCATGCCCGCGGCGACCAGGCCCCAGGTCAGCATGATCCGCGTCAGCCAGATACGTGCGCCGACTTTTTGCAGAAGGATGTTGGAGGGCACTTCGAACAACGCATAACCGATGAAGAACAGACCGGCACCCAGGCCATAGGCGGCCGCGCCAATACCCAGGTCGTGTTCCATGTGGGTGCGGACGAAACCGATGTTCACGCGATCAATGTAATTGACGATGAACATGATGACGAACAGCGGCAAGACGTGACGTTTGACTTTGGCGATGGCGGACTTCAGCGCTGAATTGGCGTCGTCGTGCATCGCGGAGATGGATGTATTCACTGCGTTTTCTCCCACTCGTTATTTTTATGCGGGGTGAAGCTGGGTGCTGCGTTGTTGCTAGACATCATACAACTAGGTTTTTTGATCTTGCAACCACGTTTATCCAATGAAATAGAGCGATTGCAGAGATTTTTTATTCTTTTTGTGGTGGCAGGTAGCCTTTGAAACGACTCAATATGGGGTGGTTGTTGAGTGTTGTCATACAAGTTGAGCGAGATTTTTCAGGATTCCCACCCGGCGCGGTGCTACGATTCGATAGCCCCGATTTCCGGACACCCCCATGCAAGAAGACCTCGAAGTACCCGCCCGCAAGCGCAGCCACAACCTGGCCCATGACCTGGTCGAAAAATTGACCCAGCGCATCCTGCTCGGCCAGATGTTGCCCGGCGACAAGTTGCCGTCGGAAAACACCATCGTTCAGGAACACGGGGTCAGTCGCACGGTGGTGCGCGAGGCGATCTCGAAGCTGCAGGCCTCGGGGCTGGTGGAGACCCGGCACGGCATTGGCACGTTCGTGATCGAGCGCGCACCGGAGCAGGGGCTGCGGCTGAATGTCGATACGGCGTTGGGGGTGCGCAGCATTCTGGAGTTGCGCATGGGCCTGGAAACCCAGGCGGCGGCGCTGGCGGCAACTCGCCGCACCGATCTGCAACTGGCGCAGATGCGTGAAGCACTGGATGACTATCAAAGCCTGCTGGCCAACAACGACAGCTGTGTCGAAGCGGACCGGCGTTTTCATCTGCTGATCGCCGAAGCCACTGGCAACCTGTGCTTCACCGAGATCATGCAGCACCTGGGCAGTGCGATGATCCCGCGCACCCGGGTCAATGCCGCCGAGCGTGGCGCGGTGGACTTGAGCAAGCTCGGCCAGTTGGCCAACCTTGAGCACGAGGCGATTCTCAACGCCATCAAGCGCCAGGACCCGGACACGGCGCGGGCGGCGATGTGGCTGCACCTGACCAACAGTCGCGACCGGTTTTCGGCTAGCTGAGGTTGTCTGTTTTTCAGTTGCACCGAGTCATCGTTCATCGCGAGCAGGCTCGCTCCCACATTGGAATGCGTACCCCTGTAGGAGCGGGCTTGCCCGCGAAGGCGTCAGTCCAGGCAACAAAAAGCATGGATCAGACCCTGGCAACCTGAACAACCACAACCCGCCGCTCCAGATTCAACGCCAGCACACTCGCCAACACCACCAGCCCGCCGACCACGATCATCAACGTCGGCCGCTCGCCAAGCGCATAGGACGCAATGACCATCGCCGTCGGCGGCGTCAAATACAGCGTCATCGTCGCCCGGCTCAAATCGACATGCGCCAGCACATAGGCCCAGGCCAGGTACGCCAGGGCACTGGGGAAAATCCCCAGTGCTAACACGGCGAACTGCACATGCAGCGGCGCAATCGCGATTTGATCCATCAGGCCGGGCAGATAAATCAACAACAACACCGTCCCGGACCACACCGTGTAACACACCAGCGTCAGCCCGTCGTAACGCCCGGTGTGATGCTTTTGCAGGGCAAAGTAGAGGCTCCAGGACACCGCCGCCAACAGGATCAGCAAGCCGTGGGCGTCGAGGCTGCCCAGGCCATGATCGCCGGCCACCACAATCAGCACGCCAAACAAGCCGAGCAGCACACAACCCCAGCGCCACAGGCTCACCTGATCCTTGAACACGAAGCGCGCAATCAATGTGCTGAACAGCGGTGTGGTCTGGGCCAGGACGCTCGAAGCCCCGGCGCTGATACCCTGCTGCCCGAAGTTGATCGCCACGTGGTGCAGGCTTACCGCAAAGAAACCCAGGCCGAACATCAGCGGCAAGTCTCGAAGCCTGGGCAAGCGAATGCCCTTGAGTATCGCGATCACTGCCATGAACACGGAGGCCAGCAGGAAGCGCAGGAGTGCCAGGTGCACGGGGTCGTAGGCCTGCAGGCCGATATGGATGCCGGTTGGGGAATACCCCCAGCACGCCACGACAAACGCCATGGCCAGGATGATTTTCCAGGGTGAAACGGAGGAGGGTGTGAGCGGCGACATGGTCGTGCACCTGTGGGTGGATGCACCGAGTATCAGAAAGCGTATCGTTCGCCACAACTGACTTATAATGCTCAAACTGTTCACTATGGGTGATGTATGGAGCTGGCACAGATTCGCATGTTCAAGACCGTGACCGATGTCGGCAGCATCGCCCGCGCGGCCGAGCTGTTGCATTGCGTGCCGTCGAACATCACGGCCCGCATCAAGGCCCTTGAGGCCGAACTGGGTGTCGCGCTGTTTTTGCGTGAGGGCCGAGGGCTGCGCATCAGCCCGTCGGGGCAAACCTTCCTGGCCTACGCTTCGAAAATCCTTGCTCTCACCGCCGAGGCCAAGCGCGCGGTCGACCCTTCGGCCGAGCCCTCGGGACCGTTGCGCATCGGCGCCATCGAGTCGTCGGCCACCGGGCGCTTGCCGCGTCTGCTGGCGAAATTCCACAAGCGTTTCCCGCAGGTGGCGCTGGAGCTGGCCACCGGCTCCTGGGGGCAGTTGCTTGACGACACACTCAATCACAAGCTCGACGGGGCCATCGTGGCGGTGGATGTCGAGCGTTCGCACCTCAAGCGCACGCCGATGTACCGTGAGGATTTATTGCTGATTGCCTCGACCTCCCTGGGGCCGCTGCGGGACATCAGCGACTTGCGGGACCAGACCGTATTCATGTGGCCACAGGGCTGTCCGTACCGGGCGGCGCTGGAGCATTGGTTGCTGCGACAGGGGCAGGCACTGCCGATTGTCAGCCTGGCGAGTTATGGCGCGATTGTCGGTTGCGTCAGCGCCGGGGCTGGGGTGGCACTGGTGCCCAAAGGCGTGTTCGACCAATACGCCAAAGGCGCGGGGTGCGCGGGGTTTGAATTCCCCGAACTGACCGCCGTCGACAACCTGTTTTACTGGCACGAAAACGCCGGGGTGCACCCGGCGCGCGAGGCGTTCGTGGCGATGCTGCGCGAGGAGTTTGCCTGATTTGCACTTGTGGGAGCGAGCCGTTATGAGGCAATCAACTGCCGCAACACGTAATGCAAAATTCCTCCCGACTTGAAGTATTCCACTTCATTGAGCGTATCGATCCGGCACAACACCTCGACCTTTTCCTTGCTGCCGTCTTCACGGGTGATGACCAGCGACAGGTTCATCCGTGGCGTCAGCTCGACGCCGGTCAATCCGAGGATGTCCAGGGTTTCACTGCCGCCCAGTTTCAGGCTCTTGCGGTTCTGGTCCAGCTTGAACTGCAGCGGCAACACGCCCATGCCCACCAGATTGGAGCGGTGAATCCGCTCGAAGCTTTCGGCGATGACCGCTTTCACCCCCAACAGATTGGTGCCCTTGGCCGCCCAGTCGCGGCTCGATCCGGTGCCGTATTCCTGGCCGGCGATCACCACCAGCGGCGTGCCCGAAGCCTGATAGCGCATGGCGGCGTCGTAGATCGGCATTTTTTCCCCGGTGGGAATGTAGCGGGTGTTGCCGCCTTCCTCGCCGCCGAGCATTTCGTTGCGTATGCGGATGTTGGCGAAGGTGCCGCGCATCATCACTTGGTGGTTGCCACGCCGCGAACCGTAGGAGTTGAAGTCCCGTGGCTCCACGCCTTTGTCGCGCAGGTATTGCCCTGCCGGGCTGTCGGCCTTGATGTTGCCGGCGGGGGAGATGTGGTCGGTGGTCACCGAGTCGCCGAGCAACGCGAGAATGTTCGCTGCGCAGATATCCTTGACCACCGGCGGCGGCCCGCCGATGTCATCGAAAAACGGCGGATGCTGGATGTAGGTCGAGTCGTCCTGCCAGACATAGGTCGCCGCTTGCGGAACCTTGATCGCCTGCCATTGCGCGTCACCGGCAAACACTTCGGCGTATTCCTTGTGGAACATCGCGGTGTTGACCTGATTCACCGCGTCTGCAATTTCTTTGCTGCTTGGCCAGATATCCCGCAGGTAAACCGGTTTGCCGTCCTTGTCATCGCCCAACGGTTCGCGGCTGAGGTCAGTGCGCACCGTGCCGGCCAGCGCGTAGGCGACCACCAGTGGCGGGGAGGCCAGCCAGTTGGTTTTCACCAGTGGATGCACCCGGCCTTCGAAGTTGCGATTGCCTGAGAGCACCGATGCCACGGTGAGGTCGGCTTGCTGGATGGCTTTTTCGATGGGCTCCGACAGCGGCCCGGAGTTGCCGATGCAGGTGGTGCAGCCATAGCCGACCAGGGCGAAGCCCAATTCATCGAGGTAACGGGTCAGGCCGGCCGCCTTGTAGTAGTCGGTGACCACTTTCGAGCCGGGGGCCAGCGAACTCTTCACCCAGGGTTTGCGTTTCAGGCCTTTTTCCACAGCCTTCTTCGCCACCAGCCCGGCCGCCATCATCACGCTCGGGTTGGAGGTGTTGGTGCAGGAGGTGATCGCGGCAATCACCACCGCGCCGTTTTTCAGGCGATAGGTCTGGCCTTCGTAGTCGTAATCCGCTTCGCCGGCCAGATCGGCGTTGCCGACGGCGACGCCGCCGCCACCCTCGCTTTCCAGGCGGCCTTCTTCCTTGCTGGTGGGTTTGAATTGCAGGTCGACGAAGTCGCTGAAGGCTTGGGCGACATTCGGCAGCGACACCCGGTCCTGCGGGCGTTTCGGCCCCGCGAGGCAGGCTTCGACGCGGCCCATGTCCAGCGCCAGGGTGTCGGTGAACAGCGGTTCCTGGCCGGGCAGGCGCCACAGCCCCTGGGCCTTGCTGTAGGCCTCGACCAGTTGCACCGTTTCGAGGGGGCGGCCTGAGAGGCGCAGGTACTCCAGCGTGACGTCGTCCACCGGGAAGAAACCGCAGGTGGCGCCGTATTCCGGGGCCATGTTGGCGATGGTCGCGCGGTCGGCGAGCGGCAGGTCGGCGAGGCCATCGCCGTAGAACTCGACGAATTTGCCCACCACGCCTTTCTTGCGCAGCATCTGGGTGACGGTCAGCACCAGGTCGGTGGCGGTGATGCCTTCCTTGAGCTTGCCGGTGAGTTTGAAACCAATGACTTCGGGAATCAGCATCGACACCGGTTGCCCGAGCATCGCCGCTTCCGCCTCGATACCGCCGACGCCCCAGCCGAGCACGCCGAGGCCGTTGATCATGGTGGTGTGGGAGTCGGTGCCGACCAAAGTGTCGGGGAAGGCATAGGTGCGGCCGTCCTCGTCCTTGGTCCAGACCGTGCGACCGAGGTATTCAAGATTCACCTGGTGGCAGATCCCGGTGCCCGGCGGCACCACGCTGAAGTTGTCGAAGGCACTCTGGCCCCAGCGCAGGAACGCATAACGCTCGCCATTGCGCTGCATTTCAATGTCGACGTTTTGCTCGAAGGCGCTGCTGCTGGCGAACTTGTCGACCATCACCGAGTGGTCGATCACCAGGTCTACCGGCGACAGCGGGTTGATCCGCTGTGGATTGCCGCCGGCCTTGGCCATCGCCGCACGCATCGCGGCCAGGTCGACCACAGCGGGAACGCCAGTGAAGTCTTGCATCAAGACCCGCGCCGGGCGGTACTGGATTTCGCGGTCGGAGCGACGCTCCTTGAGCCACGCGGCCAGTGCCTTGAGGTCGGCGCCGGTGACGGTTTTTTCGTCTTCCCAGCGCAGCAGGTTTTCCAGCAGGACTTTCAAGGACATCGGCAACTTGTCCAGGTCGCCCAGGCTTTTGGCGGCATCGGGCAGGCTGAAATAGTGGTAGGTCTTGTTGCCGACTTGCAGGGTCTTGAGCGTTTTCAGGCTATCGAGGGACGGCATTGCGATCACTCCTTAAAGTCCGCACGGCTACGGACTGAGGGGACGGGCAGAACATTAAACCTAGCCCTGTTTTAAGTAGCTGGCTAATAACTCGATTCTATGGGCAAGTCCGAGGTTCCGAAGTCAGCTATCATGCGCGGGTTTTCGTGACAGGCTTTGCTTCAACGCAAGCCTGGGCATCGTGCAGTGGCCGAAATTCCTCGCCATTGCCCAGGAGTAAGAATGAACACCCTCTTTATGCATTGCCGGCCGGGCTTCGAAGGCGAAGTCTGTTCCGAGATTTCCGACCTCGCCGCGCGCTTGAATGTGGCCGGTTATGCCAAGGCCAAAGCTGCAACTGCCTGCGCCGAATTCGTCTGCACCGAAGAAGACGGCGCCGAGCGCCTGATGCGCGGGCAGCGTTTCGCCGAGCTGATCTTCCCGCGCCAGTGGGCTCGGGGGATTTTCATCGATCTGCCGGAAACCGACCGCATCAGCGTGATCCTCGCGCATATGGCGGACTTTCCGCTGTGCGGCAGCCTGTGGCTGGAAATGGTCGACACCAATGACGGCAAGGAACTGTCGAACTTCTGCAAGAAATTCGAAGTGCACCTGCGCAAGGCGCTGATGGCCGCTGGCAAACTGGTGGAAGACGCGCATAAGCCGCGCCTGTTGCTGACCTTCAAGAGTGGGCGTGAAGTGTTCATGGGCCTGGCCGAGTCAAACAACTCGGCCATGTGGCCAATGGGCATTCCGCGCCTGAAGTTTCCACGCGAAGCGCCGAGCCGCTCGACCCTCAAGCTGGAAGAGGCCTGGCACCACTTCATCCCGCGCGACCAGTGGGACGAGCGCCTGCACAGCGACATGACCGGCGTTGACCTCGGGGCCGCCCCCGGTGGCTGGACCTGGCAACTGGTCAACCGCGGCATGTTGGTGACGGCGATCGACAACGGCCCGATGGCCGAAAGCCTGATGGACACCGGTCTGGTGCAGCACTTGATGGCCGACGGTTTCACCTTCAAGCCCAAGCAACCGGTGGACTGGATGGTCTGCGACATCGTCGAGAAGCCGGCGCGCAACGCCGCGATGCTGGAAGAGTGGATCGGCGAGGGGCATTGTCGTGAAGCGGTGGTTAACCTCAAGCTGCCGATGAAGCAGCGTTACGCCGAAGTGAAGCGTTTGCTCGAGCGCATTGCCGATGGCTTCAAGGCCCGGGGCATCAAGGTCGAGATTGGCTGCAAGCAGCTGTACCACGACCGCGAGGAAGTGACCTGCCATTTGCGCCGGCTGGATGTGAAGAAGCCCAAGTCCCGCTAACCACACCACCCCCTGTAGGAGCTGGCTTGCCAGCGAAGGGTCCCTTGAGTCATGCGCCGAATTTGCGGACGCCTTCGCTGGCAAGCCAGCTCCTACAAAGATGGATGTCTGTCGCAGATGACGTTACACCCGGCAATGCGCGACAATGCCGGCCAGTTTCAGGAGTGAATCATGAGTGAAATGCTTGATACGCCGGTAGACGGCACCCTCGACGCCACCGGCCTCAACTGCCCGGAGCCGGTGATGATGCTACACCAGCATATCCGTGACCTGGTGCCTGGCGGCTTGCTCAAGGTGATCGCCACTGACCCGTCGACCCGTCGCGACATTCCCAAGTTCTGTGTGTTTCTCGACCATGAACTGGTGGCGCAGCACGAAGAGGCGGGCACCTACCTCTACTGGATTCGCAAGAAATCCGGCTGATCATCAAGCCCCTGTAGGAGCGAGCTTGCTCGCGATGGACGTCAACGATAACGCGTAATACCTGATGCCCCGCGGTGTCCTGGCGTTTTTCGCGAGCAAGCTCGCTCCTACAAGGGGTACGGCGATCAACCCTGACTGTTACGAATCCGCCGGCGCGCACTGAGCGTCAGGCGGATCGACAGCATCAGCGCCGCACAGCTCAAGCCGGCAATCAGCCCTTCCCAGAGCCCGCTCGGGCCGCTGGCCGGACCGAACCAGTCGGTCAGTCCCAGCACGTAGCCGACCGGCAGGCCGATGCCCCAATAGGCGAACAAGGTCAGGATCATCGTCACCCGGGTGTCCTGGTATCCACGCAACGCGCCAGCGCAAATCACCTGGATGGCATCGGAAAACTGGTACAGCGCAGCATAGACAATCAGCATCGATGCAATCTGGATCACGTTCCTGTCAGGCGTGTAGATCGAGGCGATGGGCTCGCGCAGCAGCAGGATCAGGCTCGCCGAGAACGCCGCGAACACCAGTGCCGCGCCGAGCCCGACCTTTGCCGCGAAGCGCGCCTGCCAAGGATTGCCGGCCCCCAGTGCCTGACCGACGCGCACGGTCACCGCCATGCCCAGCGAGTAAGGAATCATGAACAACAGTGAGCTGATGTTCAGGGCGATTTGATGCCCGGCCACCACGGTAGAGCCGAGACTACCGATCAATAGCGCGATGACCGCGAAGATGCTGGACTCGGCGAAGACGGCGATACCAATCGGCAGGCCAATGCCGACCAGGCGCTTGATCACGACCCATTGCGGACGGTCGAAGCGCACCAGCACACGGGTGCGGGAATAGAAGGGCGCCCAGAACGTCCAGCCGGCCATGCTCAACGCCATGAACCACATCACGATGCCGCTGGCCCAGCCGCAACCGACGCCGCCCAGGGCCGGTGCGCCGAAGTGGCCGTAGATCAACGCATAGTTCAGCGGGATGTTCAGCAGCAGGCCGCACAAGCCAATGACCATGCTCGGACGGGTGCGCCCCATGCCATCGCTGTAGCAGCGCAGTACGTAATAAAAAGCCATGCCCGGCAAGCCGAAGGCGATCCCGTGCAGGTAACCCATGCTCGGCTCGATCAACTGCGGATCGACTTTCATCCAGTGCAGGATCGGCTCGGCGCCGAGCAGCAGGCCACTGCCGATCAACCCGACACACAGCGCGAGCCACAGCGCCTGGCGAACCAGCGGGCCGATCTCGTCAAACTGCCCGGCGCCAAAGCGTTGTGCGACCTTGGGTGTGGTAGCCAGCAGGACGCCGGACATCAACAGGTAGACGGGAATCCAGATCGAGTTGCCCAGGGCCACCGAGGCCAGGTCCCGTGGGCTGACGCGGCCGGCCATCACCGCATCGACGAAGCCCATGGCCGTGGTCGCCAGTTGCGCGATCATGATGGGCAGGGCCAGGTTGAGCAGGCCTTTGAGTTCCAGGCGAACGGGGGTTGTCCGCGCAGGCGCAATGGCGGCGGTATTCTCGATTACAGGATTCAATAGCGAAACGTCCAAAAGGTGTTGATGCACAGGCGCGCATTCTACGCGTTGACGCGGCAGTCAGGAAAAGACCCGTGTTGTGGATTTGTAATCAACCCTCTGTAGGAGCGAGCTTGCTCCTACAGAGAGATGCGTCTAGGCGCGATGCGTCATCTACGCCTACACTGCCGATCCGCCAAAGGAGCCTGCCATGCTGATTGTTGCCGACGAAAATATCCCCCTGCTCGATGCCTTCTTCGAAGGCTTCGGTGAAATCCGCCGGGTGCCGGGTCGTTCCATTGACCGTGCCACGGTCGAACAGGCCGATGTGCTGTTGGTGCGTTCGGTGACCAACGTCAATCGCACGCTGCTCGAAGGCAGCAAGGTGCGTTTTGTCGGTACGTGCACCATCGGCACCGATCATCTGGACCTGGATTACTTTCAGCAGGCCGGTATCACCTGGTCCAGCGCACCGGGCTGCAATGCCCGCGGCGTGGTCGACTATGTGCTCGGCAGCTTGCTGACCCTGGCCGAAATCGAAGGCGTCGACCTGACCCGGCGTACCTACGGCGTAGTCGGTGCCGGCGAAGTGGGCGGGCGATTGGTCAAAGTCCTGCAGGGTCTGGGCTGGAAGGTGCTGGTGTGCGATCCGCCACGGCAGGCCGCTGAAGGCGGTGACTACGTCAGCCTCGAGCAGATCATCGAAGCGTGCGACGTCATCAGCCTGCACACGCCGCTGACCAGGCAGGGACAGCTATCGACCTGGCATTTGTTCGATGAGACACGCCTGAACCAGCTCAAGTCCGGCACCTGGCTGATCAATGCCAGTCGCGGACCGGTGGTGAACAACACGGCCCTGCGCGATGTGCTGCTGGAGCGCGAAGACCTGCAAGCGGTGCTCGATGTGTGGGAAAACGAGCCTGAAGTCGACGTGGCGCTGGCCGAGCTGTGCGTGCTGGCAACGCCGCACATTGCCGGTTACAGCCTCGACGGCAAGCAGCGGGGGACCGCGCAGATTTATCAGGCGTATTGCGACTTTCTCGGGCAGCCGGCCCGCGTCAGCCTGAGCGATTTGCTGCCGGCACCGTGGCTGTCGCACGTGACCCTGAATGCGCAAAGCGACCCGGCCTGGGCCTTGGCGATGCTGTGCCGTGGCGTATATGACCCGCGTCGTGACGATGCGGATTTCCGTCGCAGCCTGGTCGGCAGTGTCAGCGAGCAGCGTGCGGCATTCGATATGCTGCGCAAGCAATACCCGTTGCGCCGGGAGATCGACGGATTGCAGGTGCGGATCGAAGGTGAATCGCCTGAGTTGCTGGGGATTGTGGCAGCGTTGGGGGCAACACTGGTTTAAAGACCGACTTGCCCGTGAAGGGCGCGACACAGTCCCGGATTGGATTAAGCAGGCATAAAAAACCCGGCCAACCATGGGCCGGGTCAAGAAGACGGTGGCTATATCACTCTTGTTCGGCAGGTTTGACCAATCGCTTTTCCAGTTCGCTGCAAGCTTTCTGGATCATTTTTTCAGTGATCGGTACTTCGCGACCCTGCTCGTCAATAATCGAGCAACCCAGAGACTGGTCTGGTTGCGTGCGGATCACTTGAATCTTGTCATCGCTGCTGTGTTGCAAGGACATGGCCTGTCTCCTCATCAGGTTGTGTGCTTACTGTAGAACCGCCAGGTGACCGGGCTATGACAACTCCCTGCGATCTTTCCGGGCGGACAGAAACAGTCCACCAGAAATGCCTTCGCGTGGCTAGCCGAACTTTAGACCAATAGCGTCTAGCCTCTAGTGTTGGTGGACATAATTAACCTGACTCATTGTGATTTGCAGCGAGCCACCCCATTGAGCGGTGTAGGCTGACCCTAATGACTGCTTTGTCCTGGATGATTGCGATGCTCTCTGCCCGTCACCGCCGTGCTGTTCGCCTGGCTCGTCGTTTCATCGCGCCGTATCGCTGGCAGGCCTTTGGCGCCTTGCTGGCGCTGATCGCCACCGCCGGCATCACCTTGTCCATGGGGCAGGGCATTCGCCTGCTGGTGGACCAGGGGTTCATGACCCAGTCACCGCATCTGCTCAATCAATCCATCACGCTGTTCATGTTGCTGGTCATGGGGCTGGCAATCGGTACGTTTGCGCGGTTTTACCTGGTGTCGTGGATCGGTGAACGCTGCGTCGCCGATATCCGGCGCAACGTGTTCAATCATCTGATTTACCTGCACCCGGGGTTTTACGAAGACAATCGCAGCTCCGAAATCCAGTCACGCCTGACCGCCGATACCACGCTGCTGCAATCGGTCATCGGTTCTTCGCTGTCGTTGTTCCTGCGCAATCTGTTGATGGTGATCGGCGGAATCGTCTTGCTGTTCATCACCAACCCCAAGCTCACCAGCATCGTGGTGCTGGCCTTGCCTTTGGTGATCGCGCCGATTCTGATCTTCGGCCGGCGGGTGCGTAACCTCTCGCGCCTGAGTCAGGACCGGATTGCCGACATCGGCAGCTATGTTTCCGAAACCCTGGGCCAGATCAAGACCGTGCAGGCCTACAACCATCAGGCCGAGGACGAGCGCCGGTTTGCCGTGACCGTGGAGGAGGCGTTCAACACCGCACGCAAGCGCATCTTCCAGCGGGCCTGGCTGATTACCCTGGTGATCGTCTTGGTATTGGGCGCGGTCGGGGTGATGCTCTGGGTCGGTGGCATGGACGTCATCGCCGGGCGAATTTCCGCCGGCGAGCTGGCGGCGTTCGTGTTCTATAGCCTGATCGTCGGCAGCGCGTTCGGCACCTTGAGCGAAGTGATTGGCGAATTGCAACGGGCAGCCGGCGCGGCCGAGCGGATTGCCGAGTTGCTGCGTTCGGAAAACATCATCCTGCCGCCGGTGGCAGGCGCGGTGACACTGCCGGACCGGGTCGACGGCCAACTGCAACTGCAAAATGTGCGTTTTTCCTACCCGTCGCGGCCGGAAAGTTATGCCGTCGACGGCTTGAGCCTGACTGTAAATGCCGGTGAGACGCTGGCGCTGGTCGGGCCATCGGGGGCCGGAAAATCGACGGTGTATGACTTGCTGCTGCGTTTTTACGACCCGGCCGAGGGACGGATCCTGCTCGATGGCGTGCCGTTGACTCAACTCGATCCGCTGGACCTGCGTCGCTGTTTCGCCCTGGTGTCGCAAGCCCCGGCACTGTTTTTCGGCAGCATTGAAGAAAACATTCGCTACGGCAGTCCGAAGGCGACTTTGGCCGAGGTACAGGAAGCGGCAAAAATCGCTTATGCCCATGACTTTATCGAAGCCATGGCCAACGGTTACCAGACTCATCTGGGGGACGGTGGTCTCGGCTTGTCCGGTGGTCAGCGCCAACGTCTGGCCATCGCCCGCGCGTTGCTGGTGGACGCCCCGATCCTGCTCCTCGACGAAGCTACCAGCGCCCTCGATGCCCAGAGTGAACACCTGATCCAGCAGGCGCTGCCGAGCCTGATGAAAAACCGTACCACCCTGGTAATCGCCCATCGCCTGGCCACGGTGAAAAACGCCGACCGAATTGCGGTGATGGACCAGGGGAAACTGGTGGCGGTGGGCACGCATCAGGAGCTGATTGCCAGCAATGCGTTGTATGCGCGGTTGGCGGCGTTGCAGTTCAGTGATGGACATGAAGCGGCATGAATGACTACTGATGAATGACGCCCGGTTCGGGCATTATGTCGTCCTCTGTCATGAGCCCGGATGAGGATATGAGCCGTTATCAACCACCGTTGACCTTGACGACAAAAATGTTGTCGCTGATCGCCGATATCAGCGAACAGATCGGTCAGCTTACGGCGATGGACGAACGCCTGCAGACGCCTCAGTTACGTCGTGGCAATCGGATTCGAACGATTCAGGCTTCTTTGGCCATCGAAAATAATACGCTGAGCATCGAGCAGGTGACTGCCGTTCTGGCAGGGCATCGTGTGCTGGGGTTGCCTCGGGAAATCCAGGAAGTACGAAATGCGTTTGCTGCTTACGAAGCCATGCCTGATTGGCAGCCAAGCAGCCGGGCCGATTTACTGCGTGCCCATGAATTGCTGATGGGCGGATTGATTGATGATTACGGGCAGTTTCGTCGATCCGGCGTGGGTATCTATCGTGGCGATAAGTTGCTCCATATGGCGCCGCCGCCGAGTCGCGTTTTGCACTTGATCGACGACTTGTTGGCGTGGCTTGGTGCCTCGGATTGGCATCCGCTGATTACCAGCTGCGTCTTTCATTATGAGTTCGAGTTCATCCATCCCTTCGCTGACGGTAATGGACGTATGGGACGCCTTTGGCAAACCCTGATACTCAGTCAGTGGCGCCCGGCATTATCATATTTGCCGGTTGAGGCGGTGATTCGGGATCAGCAGGAGGCGTACTACGCGGCATTGTCGGCGGCCGATCATTTGGCCGAATCAACGCCGTTCGTAGAGTTCATGTTGCAAGCCATGAGCCTTGCACTATCGGAGGCGGTACGGGGGGCAGAAATCGACCCAGTAAGCGACCCAGTAAGCGACCCAGTAGAGAAGTTGCTTTCTGTATTGCATCTTAACGGTCCGCGTAAGATCAGTGACCTGATGGCTGACATCGGATTGGTGCACAAGGCGACGTTTCGGGCTAACTATCTCAGGCCGGCATTAGCGGTCGAATGGATAGAGATGACCCATCCCGAATCGCCAAGTAGTCCGGCACAAAAGTATCGCCTGACCCCGCTCGGAAAACAGGTCTTCGCACAGCTCAAATCGGCGAAGAAACACTGAGTAATAAAAAAGCCCGCATCTGTGATACGGGCTTTTTTTGCGGGTCGATTTGAATCATTGATCGTCGAAAAACCGCTCATGCCAATCCACTATCGGCTGTGGCGCATTGAGCTTCTGACCGTAGATCACCGAGTACGACAACACGTTTTGCACGTACTGGCGGGTTTCGTCGAACGGGATGCTTTCCACCCACACGTCGAAACTCAGGTGGTCCGCACCACGCAGCCATTGGCGTACGCGGCCGGGGCCGGCGTTGTAGGCGGCGGAGGCGAGGACGCGGTTGCCGTTGAACTGGCTGTGCACCTGGCTCAGGTAGGCGGCACCGAGCTGGATGTTCTTGTCCGGATCGAACAGTTGCTGTGGCGAGCTATAGGGAATGCTGAACTTGCGTGCGGTTTCCTTGGCGGTGGCCGGCATCAGTTGCATCAGGCCCGAGGCGCCGACCCCGGAGCGGGCGTCGTCCATGAACGCACTTTCCTGGCGGGTAATGGCGAACGCCCAGCTCGGATGCAGGCCGCGGTTTTTCGCTTCACGGACCAGGGTCTCGCGGTGAGCCATCGGGAAGCGGATATCCAGGTCATCCCAATACTGCGCCTGACTGATGGTGCGGATCGCCGGGAAGTACCATTTCAGGTCGTAGGCCAGTTTCGCCTGGGCGACCATTTCGTCGCGGCTGAAGTGACGGCTGACGTAATACCACTCGCGACGGCCATCGACGATCTGCCCGCGGGCGTGCAGCTCCAGGGCGCGGCGTACGCCGGGCGTGTTACGCACCTTGTTGATGGTGGCTTGGCTGAGCACCAGCGGTTTGTTGAGCAAAGAGTAGGGCGACTGGGAGCGATCGGCGGCGAGGAAACCATAGAAGTCGCGTTCGCGGGCCAGGCTTTTATAGAGCGTCTGCGCTTGCGGATTCTGCGGTTGCGCCAGTTCCAGGCTGCGGGCCTGCCAGTAACGCCAGCGGTTGGTGGTGGCCAGGTCCTGGGGCAGGCGGCGGGTCAACTGATAGGCGTCGTCCCAGCGCGCCAGGCGCAGGAGCAGGCGCAAGCGCCATTCGGAAACCGTGTTGTCGCGCAGCTCGGGGTCGTATTTGGTCATGACGTCCAGTGCACGGCTGTCGAAACGTCGTGCGAGGGTCAGGCCGATTTCCCGGGCGATCGCCACTTTTTCATCCCGGGAGAAGTGCATGCTACTGGCGTAACCGTCGAGCAGGTCCATGGCCTTGTCCGGGTCCTGGCGGGCCAGGCGGCGCAGGCCGAGGCTGACCACATCGGACATGGCTTCATCGGCCGGGGTGAAGCGTGACGGCTGGTTGAGCAGTTCCGGTTTCTGCGCGACGTCCACCAGCAAGCGACCGCGAGGGGCGAGGGCGGTCATGCCGTTGACCAGGCTGTTGGCCAGCGGGTAGTTGCGCGTCTGGGCGGCGAGTTTGGCGCGCTCCCAGCGTTTTTGCTCGGTCAACTGGCCTTCGGCGGCCCACATGCCGAACAGCGTGTCACAGGCGTCGGGTTGGGACTTGCCGGTCAGCCAGAGCTTTTCCGCGTTGGCGTTGCCTTCGGCCTTGAGACCGTGGCTGAGCTGGTACTGCGCGTTCAGGCAGTCCAGTTCGGTAAAGTTCATTTTCGGGTCGTAGTACTTGACGAAGGTCGCCCAGTCGCCCCGATCCGCCAGCCAGCGCAACCAGCGCAGTTTCATCCAGTTGGCCTGGGGCAGGTCGCCGTGTTCGGCGAGGAATTTCTCGATTTCGGCGTTGCTCGCGGTTTTCAGGCGCGCGGTCAGCTCGTCGTAGGCCAGGTAGGGTTCCAGCGGATAATCGGCGAGGGCCTGGCTGTAACGGAAATACGGGCCACTGTCGCCCTTGGCCAAGGCGCGTTTGGCTTCATCGTAATACTGGCGTTGGGTGGACAGGTCCACCGCCTGGACGGATTGAACGGCAGCGGCAGACAGTAAAAAAACAGATAAAAGATTGAAAAGGCGACTGCGCATGAGACGTCCGGGCAGAGAAAAATCATGACAAGCGCGGGCCAGACCCGCGCTGAATTGTCTGTAGCTTAGCCTTTTGCCAGCAGCCGGTGAAAGCTTTGCGGGTCTTCCCGCGTCAGTTCGCAACATTTGTCATGCAGAGTGCTACGACAGCGAAATTGCCGGCCTTCTGAAGCCTCAAGTCAGGTAGAATGCGCGCCCGGTTTTTGGAGAAGCTCATGACCCTGCTCAAATTCAGCGATGTGTCCCTTGCTTTCGGCGCTATGCCGTTGTTGGACAAGGTGTCCTGGCAGATCGCCCGTGGTGAGCGGGTGTGCATCATCGGCCGCAACGGCACTGGCAAGTCCAGCATGATGAAGCTCGTCAAGGGCGACCAGAAGCCCGATGACGGCTCGGTGTGGCGTGCCCCCGGTCTGAAAATCGGCGAATTGCCGCAAGAATTGCCGGTGGCCGACGAGCGGACCGTGTTCGATGTGGTGGCCGAAGGCCTGGACGGCGTCGGTGCGTTGCTTGCCGAGTATCACCACCTGAGCCAGAACTGCGTCACCGACGCCGACCTGGACAAGCTGATGCACGTCCAGCACGACCTCGAAGCCCGTGACGGCTGGCGTTTGCAGACTTTAGTCGACAGTACCCTGAGCCGCCTGCAACTGCCGGCCGACAAGACCCTCGCCGAGTTGTCCGGCGGCTGGCGTCGTCGCGTCCTGCTGGCCCAGGCCCTGGTGTCCGAGCCGGACCTGCTGCTGCTCGACGAACCGACCAACCACCTGGACATCGGTGCCATCGCCTGGCTTGAAGAAGCATTGAAGGATTTCCAGGGCGCCGTGCTGTTCATCACGCACGACCGTTCTTTCCTGCAGAACCTGGCCACCCGCATCCTCGAACTGGATCGCGGCGGCCTGATCGACTGGAACGGCGACTACGCCAGTTTCCTCGTGCACAAGGAAGCCGAACTCGCTGCCGAAGCCACCGCCAATGCGTTGTTCGACAAGCGCCTGGCCCAGGAAGAAGTGTGGATTCGTCAGGGTATCAAGGCCCGTCGCACCCGTAACGAAGGCCGCGTACGTGCCCTCAAGGCTCTGCGTGTCGAGCGCAGCGAGCGTCGTGAGCGTACCGGCAAGGCCAATATCCAGCTGGACACTGCCGACAAGTCCGGCAAGCAAGTGATGGTGCTCGAGAACGTCAGCTTCGCTCACCCGGGCGGCCCGTTCCTGATCAAGGACTTCTCGATGGTGTTGCAGCGCGGCGACCGTATCGGTCTGCTCGGCGCCAACGGTACCGGCAAGACCACGCTGCTGAAGCTGATGCTCAGCGGCCTGCAACCGACCAGCGGCAAAGTGGAAGAAGGCACCAGGATCGATGTCGCCTACTTCGACCAGTTGCGTCATCAACTGGATCTGGAAAAAACCGTAATCGACAACGTGGCCGAAGGTCGCGACTTCATCGATATCGATGGTCAGAGCCGCCATGTGCTGAGCTACCTCGGCGACTTCCTGTTCAGCCCGCAGCGTGCGCGCACGCCGGTCAAGGCGCTGTCCGGTGGTGAGCGTGCCCGTCTGTTGCTGGCCAAGTTGTTCAGCAAGCCGGCGAACCTGCTGGTACTCGACGAACCGACCAACGACCTCGACGTTGAAACCCTCGAACTGCTCGAAGAAGTCTTGCTGACCTTCAACGGCACCGTACTGATGGTCAGCCACGACCGGGCATTCCTCGACAACGTGGTCACCAGCACCCTGGTCTTCGAAGGTGAAGGCAAGGTTCGCGAGTACGTCGGTGGCTACCAGGACTGGCTGCGCCAGGGCGGCTCGCCGCGCCTGCTGGGCGTGACCGAAAGCAAATCCGGCAAGGCCGACCTGAACTCCGCGGTGGTGAAGGCCGAGCCTGCGCCGGTTGCGGCGGCCGTCGAAGCGCCAGTGGCGAAGAAAAAGCTCAGCTACAAGTTGCAGCGCGAACTGGAAGCGTTGCCGGGGCAGATCGAAGCCATGGAGCAACAGATCGCCGCCGTTGAAGCACAGATGGCGGATGCGGGCTTCTATCAGCGTCCTGCTGCCGAAACGGCTGCGGTGATTGCTCAGCTGGAGCAGTTGCAGGCTGAGCTCGACATCATGGTCGAGCGTTGGGCCGAGCTGGATGCCTGATTGATCCGGTAACAAAAAAAGCCCGGCGCTCAGTGATGAACGCCGGGCTTTTCATATGCAATGCAATCCTTGTAGGAGCTATCGCAGCCTGCGGCAGCTCCTACATGGGTTTTGTGTTGTCAGCTTTTGGTTTGCAGGCGCACAGCAAGCACATCGCAAGGCGCGCCATGCAGCACGTCATTGGCGGTGGAGCCCAGCAGCAGTGCCAGGCCGTGCCGGCCATGGCTGCCCACCACGATCAGGTCGCAGGTTTGCTCCTTGGCCATCTGGTGAATTTCCTGGCGTGGCTGGCCGTAGGTCAGGTGGCAGTTGGCGCCTTCGAGTTCGGCGTATTTGTGCTTGAGGCGCTCCAGTCGCTCCTTGGCCTGATCGAACTGCTGCTGTTGCAGTTGTGACAGGTCCATCGGCACGTCGCCGCCGAAGGCCATGGCCATCGGCTCGACAATGTGCACCAGTGACAACTTCGCGCCGTTGCTCACCGACAGTTCGCGAGCGCGGTGGATCACAGGGTCGCACTCTTCGGTCAGATCTACAGCGACCAGAATATGGTTGTAGGGCATGAGGTGCTCCTCCTGAGGGATGCAATATTGGTAAGTATGGCTGGTTTCAAGCGCATTGGTTCCAAAGTGACACAATGGGCTCATTCAAATTCGGGAGTACAGATATGACGGTCTGGATAGTGGTGTCAATCCTGCTGGTGGTACTTAGCCCGCTGGCATGGTTGCGCCCCTCGCGCGCCCAGAGTGGGCGTATCGCCCTGCGGATGGAGGCCCGGCGCATCGGCCTGGCCATGCAACTGGCGCCCCAGCAATGGCCGCACTGGCTGAGCCAGGAGCCGCCGAGCCCCTGCGCCCAGTACCATCGCCCGCGACGTGGCAGTCAGCCGGCGTGCTGGAGTTACTGGCAAAAATCACCGGGTGTCTGGGTGAATCAGTGGCAGGAAATCTGTGAAGATCGGGCGCTGCTCGATCATTTCGAAAAATTGCCAGGCAATGTCTTCAAGGTCGAGGCCGACAAGCAAATAATCGCCTTGTATTGGGGCGAGAAGGGCGAGGCCGAGGTGTTGCAACAGATCGACGCCATCCTCAAAGCCCTCGCTTAAGCCGACTCCCCCTGTAGGAGCTGGCTTGCCAGCGAAGACTATTTCACATTCAACAAAAATGTTGAGCGAACTACCGTCTTCGCTGGCAAGCCAGCTCCTACGAAAAGCTTTTTGCAGGCAATAAAAAGCCCGACAAAATCATCGGGCGGGTTGGCCAGGCAGGCCGGTAAATCGGTGTTGGCTGATCTTACGCTGGGCATTCGCCAAAAGCGTTCACAATTTTCCCCCTGGTTTCGCCAGCGTAGCGTGTTAAACACGGGCTGCAGCGAATTAGGGCGAATTTTCTAACAATTGATTCTATGAATGACCTTGCATGCTCAAACGTGTTTAAGGTCTTCGCAGTACGGAAATGACCGGAAAGTCGCGTTTCAACCCGTTTTTCAGGCGATTGACAATTGTCGGAAATTCCGTGAAGGTGACGTACCCAAATCAAACGGGCGTATGAATTGAGCGTTTGTATTTCAGACCGCTCCTACAG
Organism: Pseudomonas sp. P1_C12; assembly: GCF_056406435.1. NCBI lineage: Bacteria > Pseudomonadati > Pseudomonadota > Gammaproteobacteria > Pseudomonadales > Pseudomonadaceae > Pseudomonas > Pseudomonas sp. P1_C12. The sequence goes on from NZ_JBFUAE010000006.1 coordinate 154,000, forward strand.
AATCCCGACTATCGCGTTGGCGGGTGTGCCGGGGGAATGGGCGTAGCATTGACGATCAACGTCCCTGCCAAGCCATTCGCCTGCGTCCGACGTGTACTGTTCAGCTTCCATATCGTGGAGATCAGTTGATGATTTACGAAGGTAAAGCCATCACGGTTAAGGCTCTTGAAAGTGGCATCGTCGAACTGAAGTTCGATCTCAAGGGTGAGTCCGTCAACAAGTTCAACCGTCTAACCCTGAACGAACTGCGTCAGGCCGTAGACACCATCAAGGCAGATGCTTCGATCAAGGGCGTGATCGTCAGCAGTGGCAAGGACGTGTTCATCGTCGGCGCCGACATCACCGAATTTGTCGACAACTTCAAGCTGCCGGATGCAGAACTTGTTGCTGGCAACCTCGAAGCCAACAGGATTTTCAGCGATTTCGAAGACCTCAACGTCCCGACCGTCGCCGCAATCAACGGCATCGCGCTGGGTGGCGGTCTGGAAATGTGCCTGGCGGCGGACTACCGCGTCATGTCCACCAATGCCAAGATCGGCCTGCCGGAAGTCAAGCTGGGTATCTACCCGGGCTTCGGCGGTACCGTGCGCCTGCCGCGCCTGATCGGTGCCGACAACGCCATCGAGTGGATTGCCGCCGGCAAGGAAAACCGTCCTGAAGACGCGCTGAAAGTCGGCGCTGTCGACGCAGTGGTTGCTCCTGAGCAGCTGCAGGATGCCGCGCTGGAACTGATCAAGCGTGCCATCTCCGGCGAGTTCGACTACAAGGCCAAGCGCCAGCCGAAGCTGGAAAAGCTCAAGCTCAACGCCATCGAACAAATGATGGCTTTCGAAACCGCCAAAGGTTTCGTGGCCGGCCAGGCTGGCCCGAACTACCCGGCGCCGGTTGAAGCGATCAAGACTATCCAGAAAGCCGCGAACTTCGGTCGCGACAAGGCGCTGGAAATCGAAGCGGCCGGTTTCGTCAAACTGGCCAAGACCTCTGCTGCGCAGAGCTTGATCGGCTTGTTCCTGAACGATCAGGAACTGAAGAAAAAGGCCAAGGCCTACGACGAAATCGCCAAGGACGTGAAGCAGGCCGCCGTACTGGGCGCCGGCATCATGGGTGGCGGTATCGCCTATCAGTCGGCTTCCAAAGGCACGCCGATCCTGATGAAGGACATCAACGAGCACGGTATCGAGCAGGGTCTGGCCGAAGCCGCCAAGCTGCTGGTTGGCCGCGTTGATAAAGGCCGTATGACCGCCGCGAAAATGGCCGAAGTGCTCAACGGCATCCGTCCAACCCTGTCTTACGGCGACTTCGGTCACGTGGACCTGGTGGTGGAAGCGGTCGTCGAGAACCCGAAGGTCAAACAAGCGGTACTGGCTGAAGTTGAAGACCAGGTCAAGGAGGACACCATCCTGGCGTCCAACACCTCGACCATTTCCATCACCTTGCTGGCCAAAGCCCTCAAGCGTCCGGAAAACTTCGTCGGCATGCACTTCTTCAACCCGGTGCACATGATGCCGCTGGTGGAAGTGATCCGTGGCGAGAAGTCCAGCGAACTGGCCGTAGCGACTACCGTTGCCTACGCCAAGAAAATGGGCAAGAACCCGATCGTCGTCAACGATTGCCCGGGCTTCCTGGTCAACCGCGTCCTGTTCCCGTACTTCGGCGGTTTCGCCAAACTGGTCAGCGCCGGTGTGGACTTCGTCCGTATCGACAAGATCATGGAAAAGTTCGGCTGGCCGATGGGCCCGGCCTACCTGATGGACGTGGTCGGCATCGACACCGGTCACCACGGTCGTGACGTGATGGCTGAAGGCTTCCCGGACCGCATGAAGGACGACCGTCGCTCGGCCGTCGACGTGCTCTACGAAGCCAAGCGCCTGGGCCAGAAGAACGGCAAGGGCTTCTACGCCTACGAGACCGACAAGAAAGGCAAGCAGAAGAAAGTGGCCGACCCGTCGGTACTGGAAGTGCTCAAGCCGATCGTTTACGAGCAACGCGAAGTCACCGACGAAGACATCATCAACTGGATGATGATCCCGCTGTGCCTGGAAACCGTGCGTTGCCTGGAAGACGGCATCGTCGAAACCGCCGCCGAAGCCGACATGGGTCTGGTCTACGGTATTGGTTTCCCTCCATTCCGTGGCGGTGCGCTGCGCTACATCGACTCGCTCGGTGTGGCAGAGTTCGTTGCCCTGGCTGACCAGTACGCTGATTTGGGCGCGCTGTACCACCCGACCGCGAAGCTGCGCGAAATGGCCAAGAACGGCCAGAGCTTCTTCGGTTAAGCGCCCCCAACTAGAGTGAGAGTGAACTTATGAGCTTGAATCCTAGAGACGTCGTGATTGTCGACTTCGGTCGTACTCCGATGGGCCGCTCCAAGGGCGGCATGCACCGCAACACCCGCGCCGAAGACATGTCGGCGCACCTGATCAGCAAACTGCTGGAACGCAACGTCAAGGTTGACCCGAGCGAAGTCGAAGACGTGATCTGGGGCTGTGTGAACCAGACCCTGGAGCAGGGCTGGAACATTGCGCGCATGGCGTCGCTGATGACCCAGATCCCGCACACCTCGGCCGGCCAGACCGTCAGCCGCCTGTGTGGCTCGTCCATGAGCGCTCTGCACACAGCTGCGCAAGCGATCATGACCGGTAATGGTGACGTCTTCGTGGTTGGTGGCGTCGAGCATATGGGCCATGTGAGCATGATGCACGGTGTCGATCCGAACCCGCACATGTCGCTGTACGCGGCGAAAGCCTCGGGCATGATGGGCCTGACCGCGGAAATGCTGGGCAAAATGCACGGCATCACCCGCGAGCAACAGGACGCTTTCGGCGTGCGCTCCCACCAACTCGCCCACAAGGCGACCGTGGAAGGCAAGTTCAAAGACGAAATCATCCCGATGCAGGGCTACGACGAGAACGGTTTCCTGAAAACCTTCGACTACGACGAAACCATTCGTCCGGAAACCACCCTGGAAAGCCTGGCGGCCCTGAAGCCGGCGTTCAATCCGAAGGGCGGCACCGTGACAGCCGGTACCTCGTCGCAGATCACCGATGGTGCCTCGTGCATGATCGTGATGTCGGCGCAGCGTGCACAGGACCTGGGTATCCAGCCTCTGGCGGTGATTCGTTCGATGGCGGTGGCAGGTGTGGATCCGGCAATCATGGGCTATGGTCCAGTACCGGCCACACAAAAAGCATTGAAGCGCGCAGGTCTGGGCATCTCCGACATCGACTTCTTCGAGCTCAACGAAGCTTTCGCCGCACAGGCCCTGCCAGTGCTGAAAGATCTGAAAGTGCTCGACAAGATGAACGAGAAGGTTAACCTGCACGGCGGCGCGATCGCCCTGGGCCACCCGTTCGGTTGCTCCGGTGCGCGTATCTCCGGCACTTTGCTCAATGTGATGAAGCAGAATGGCGGCACCTTCGGGGTGGCCACCATGTGCATTGGTCTCGGCCAAGGCATCTCCACCGTCTTCGAACGCGTTTAAGCGTCTCGTTGATGGAAGCCGGGGCCAAGTGCCCCGGTTTTTGTTTTTCCGGATTTATTTTTGTTTTTATTTTGAAAACATTTGAGTGAGGGCCAAAGCATGCCGATACAACCTGGGCTCTACCAACATTACAAAGGTCCGCAGTACCGCGTATTCAGTGTTGCGCGGCATTCGGAAAGCGAAGAAGAAGTGGTCTTCTATCAAGCCCTGTATGGCGATTACGGCTTTTGGGTGCGTCCCTTGAGCATGTTCCTGGAGTCCGTCGAGGTTGACGGCGAACAGGTGCCACGCTTTGCTTTGGTGCAGGCCGAACCGAGCATTTTTCCGCAGCCATAAGGGGAGTGCGCGCAGAACCCTGCGCTTGACCTCACCTTGTAGCCACTATATATAGCGGTGCCGCGTCAGGCGCCAATCGCCTTTCACTTCTCGAATTCAGGAATTTTCTGATCCATGGGCAAATCGCTGGTCATTGTGGAATCCCCGGCTAAGGCCAAGACCATCAACAAGTATTTGGGCAACGAATACGTGGTGAAGTCGAGTATCGGCCATATCCGAGACCTGCCCACCAGCGGTTCGGCTAGCGCCAGCAAAGAGCCAGCCGCCAAGCGCGGCAAGGCTGCTGCGGGTGAAGTGCCGGCACTGTCGCCGAAGGAAAAAGCGCGCAAGCAGCTGGTCGCGCGCATGGGTGTCGATCCGGATCATGGCTGGAAAGCCAAGTACGAGATCCTCCCGGGCAAGGAAAAAGTCATCGAAGAGCTGCGCCGGCTCGCCAAAGATGCTGACACCATCTATCTCGCAACCGACTTGGACCGCGAGGGGGAAGCCATTGCCTGGCACCTGCGCGAAGCCATCGGTGGTGACGACAGCCGCTACAAGCGCGTGGTGTTCAACGAAATCACCAAGAAGGCGATTCAGGAAGCCTTCTCAAAGCCGGGCGAGCTGGATATCGACCGCGTCAACGCCCAGCAGGCGCGTCGTTTCCTCGACCGCGTCGTGGGTTACATGGTTTCACCGCTGCTGTGGGCCAAGATCGCCCGTGGCCTTTCCGCCGGTCGCGTGCAGTCGGTTGCGGTAAAACTGGTGGTTGAGCGCGAGCGCGAAATCCGTGCGTTCAACCCGGAAGAATACTGGGAAGTCCACGCTGACCTCGGCACCGCCAAGGGCGCGACTGTGCGCTTCGACGTGGCTCGCGAGAAAGGCGAAGCCTTCAAGCCGCTCAATGAAACCCAGGCCATGGCCGCGCTGGAGAAGCTCAAAGCTTCCAGCTACAGCATCGTCAAGCGTGAAGACAAGCCGACCAGCAGCAAACCGTCGGCACCGTTCATCACTTCCACCCTGCAACAGGCCGCAAGCAACCGCCTGGGCTTTGGTGTGAAGAAAACCATGATGATGGCCCAGCGTTTGTACGAAGCCGGCTACATCACCTACATGCGTACCGACTCCACCAACCTTTCGGTCGATGCGGTGGCGATGGCGCGTACCTATATCGAAGGCGAGTTCGGCAAGAAGTACCTGCCGGAGACCCCGAACGTCTACAGCAGCAAGGAAGGCGCACAAGAGGCTCACGAAGCGATTCGTCCCTCCGACGCCAATACCGAGCCAAGCAAGCTATCGGGCATGGAGCGTGACGCTGAGCGCCTCTACGAACTGATCTGGCGCCAGTTCCTCGCTTGCCAGATGCTGCCGGCGCAATACCTGTCGACTACCGTCACCGTGGGTGCCGGCGACTTCGAGCTGCGCGCCAAGGGCCGCATCCTCAAGTTCGACGGTTACACCCGTGTCATGCCGCAAATCGCCAAGCCGGGCGACGACGATGTATTGCCGGACATGGCCCAGGGCGACGCGATGAAGCTGATCAAGCTTGATCCGACCCAGCACTTCACCAAGCCACCGGCACGTTACTCGGAAGCCAGCCTGGTAAAAGAAATGGAAAAACGCGGCATCGGTCGTCCTTCGACCTACGCGGCGATCATTTCGACCATCCAGGACCGTGGTTACGTGGCGCTGCACAACCGTCGTTTCTACTCGGAAAAGATGGGCGATATCGTCACCGAGCGTCTGGCCGAGAGCTTCTCCAACCTGATGGACTACGGCTTCACTGCTGGCATGGAAGAGCATCTCGATGACGTGGCCCAGGGCGAACGCGACTGGAAAAACGTGCTCGACGAGTTCTACGGCGACTTCAAGAAGAAACTCGAAGTAGCCGAAAGCCCGGAAAGCGGCATGCGTGCCAATCAACCGGTGATGACCGACATCCCGTGCACCACCTGCGGTCGTCCGATGCAGATTCGTACTGCGTCGACCGGCGTGTTCCTCGGTTGCTCGGGCTACAGCCTGCCGCCGAAAGAGCGCTGCAAGGCCACCGTCAACCTGGTGCCGGGCGATGAAATCGCCGCGGACGACGAGGGTGAGTCGGAGTCGCTGGTGTTGCGTGGCAAGCATCGCTGCCCGATCTGCAGCACGGCGATGGATGCCTACCTGCTCGATGAGAAGCGCAAGTTGCACATCTGCGGTAACAACCCGGATTGCGATGGCTACGAAATCGAAGAGGGCACCTATCGCATCAAGGGCTATGAAGGCCCGAGCCTGGAATGCGACAAGTGCGGTAGCGAAATGCAGCTCAAGACCGGCCGTTTCGGCAAGTTCTTCGGTTGCACCAACGCGACCTGCAAGAACACGCGCAAACTGCTGAAGAGCGGCGATGCGGCACCGCCGAAGATGGACCCGGTGAAGATGCCTGAGCTGAAGTGCGAAAAGGTCAACGACACCTACATTCTGCGCGACGGTGCATCCGGTCTGTTCCTGGCGGCCAGCCAGTTCCCGAAAAACCGCGAGACCCGTGCTCCGCTGGTGATGGAAATCATCCCGCACAAGGATGAGATCGATCCGAAGTATCACTTCCTCTGTGAGGCGCCGAAGAAAGATCCGGATGGTCTCCCGACTGTGATTCGTTACAGCCGCAAGACCAAGGAACAGTACGTGCAGACCGAGGTTGACGGTAAGCCCACTGGCTGGAAAGCGTTCTACGACGGCGGCAAGTGGAAAGTCGAAGACAAGCGTCCGGCTGCCAAGGCTTAAAGCCGCCGACCCTGTAGGAGCTGGCTTGCCAGCGAAGGGTCCCTTGAGTCATGCGCCGAACTTGCGGACGCCTTCGCTGGCAAGCCAGCTCCTACAGTGCGCAAGGCCGCATGAGAACCTTCGGGTTTTCATGCGGCCTTTCTTGTTTTGGGCTTGCGGTTGGATCGGCTGATCCACGACACTGTCCAACCTGCGTGAAGCAATTATTTCGTTGTGGAGGCTGCCGTCATGGCCCACGAACTTTATACCCGCACCAATCAGAAGATTTATTTCGCCGGCCTGTCGCTGGAAGCACTGGCCCGCACTGAAGAGGGGCGGGCGATGAATTCGCTGGCGCTGATCCAGGCGGGACGCGAATCCGCTCTGTTTCACCTGTACGGCGCGCTGTTGGGGCTGTGTCACGAAATCGCCGGTTACTATCGCTTGCCTCAGGCCAATGCGCCCCGTGCAGAGTTATTGCTGACTCGCGAGGTGCTGGATACCATCGCCATTCCGGAAATGGCTGAGCTGGTCGAGCTGGCCAATAACCCGGAGACCTGGCTGGCCAAACTCCTGGCCGCCCATGCTGCGCTGTTTCAGCCGCCGCGCGCGCCGCACAAGCCGAAAGGGGACGTGACCCAGCCACTGATCCTGGCTGTCAACCTGGATGAAGAGGATGCGCCGGAAGAGCTGAGTCGGGAGGAGCTGGAGAGTTGGCGTCAGAACCTGAAAGCATTGGCGATCCGGTTTCGTGAAGGGTTGAACGAGTGCTGACGCACACATTTGGGTAATGACATCTGGTCAAGATCCCAAGCGAAGCCCGAACGATGCCTATATAATCCCCGCCTTTCGTGGAGAACAGTCCTTTATGCCAACGTCCTTTCTAGAAATTGTCGAGTTACCAGACGGCCGTATCGAGCTGCGCAGGGCCGAGGACGAGGGTTCTCTGGTTACTTTGGATTTCTCCGAGGACGCCAAAGCGTTCCTGCAAGGACAGCACGTGGAAGTCGCCAAGGCGATGTTGAGCGTGGGTGTTCAGATGGCGGGTCGCCTGGTTGAAGGCGAATTCGAAAAGGAAGAGGGGTCGCGGGTTCTTCATTGATCCCCGTCTGTCGTTTTTCTTGATATCGCTACCCATCGGCTTCTCTGTCTCTGGAGAAGCCTCGCGCGGTGAAGCACACGTTTTGTCTGTCAGTCAGCCCAGTCGAATATTCAGGCTCTGAGCGTCCCCGGTGCGGGCGGCGCTGATCAGTTGTTGCCGCGATTGCGGGCTCAACGGGTTGATCCAGCTGACCACCGTGTGGCTGCGACCCAGACGCAGCGCTTCGCAGGTCAGTTGCTGGGCGCTCTGGGTGCCCCGCGGTTGCAGCAACAGAATGCGCTCGCGGTTGAGGCCGGCATCTCGCAACCAGGCTTGAGTCAGGCTGGCGGGTGGCGCGATCAGTGTCAGCCAGCGTGCATCCTGGTCCTGGCTCAATTCCCTGAGGATCGGTGCCAGCAGGCTCAGGCAGTTCCCGGTTGCACCACGCAGTGACAGCTCGCTGAAAACGTCAGGTTCGGCGCTCCAGGGGGACTCGACTACGTCTTTCAGAATCGGCGCCAATGGCTGCGCCATGAACGCTTCGAACAACGGCAGTTGGGTTTGCTGTGGTGATGGCTGTGGGAACTGCATGGTGCCTCCTTTAGCGGCGAATGACGCCGACACTCAAGCCTTCGATCACCAGTTCCTGGTCTTGAAGGTTCACTTCAATCGGGGCGAACTCGGGGTTCTCGGCGATCAGCCAGACTTTGCTGCCGTCACGCTTGAAGCGCTTGACGGTCACTTCGTCGCCGATTCGCGCCACCACGATCTGGCCGTTACGGGCTTCGCGGGTGGTGTGGACCGCCAGCAGGTCACCGTCGAAAATGCCGATATCCTTCATGCTCATCCCATGGACGCGCAGCAGGTAGTCGGCGCGCGGATGGAAGAAGGCGGGATTGATGTTGCAGGACTCTTCGATGTGTTGCTGCGCAAGAATCGGGGCGCCGGCTGCGACCCGGCCAATGATCGGCAGGGTGGAATCGTCGGCCTTGGCTTCGAAGCCGGGGATGCGAATGCCACGGGAGGCGCCAGGCGTCATCTCGATTGCACCCTTGCGGGCCAGTGCCTTGAGGTGTTCTTCCGCCGCGTTGGGTGATTTGAAACCCAGTTCCTGAGCGATTTCCGCGCGGGTAGGTGGATAACCGTTGTCTTCCAGGCAGCGTTTGATGAAGGCCAGAATCTCGGCTTGGCGTGGCGTCAGCTTTAGCATATTGATCGCTCTGTTTTTTTATACAGTGACTGGGATTATATACAGTGAGCCGGTCTTGGCAATGCTCCTTTTTTTAATGGCCGCCGGACGGTCAATCAGGCAGTGGATTGAAGCTTCGCTGTTGTGTGGTTAAATGTCTGACCGACCATTCCCGAAACGAACTGCCAGGCTTGACAAGGCGCAGGCTGAAACGTATGTTTCAAACAAGTGTTTGTCAGGCGGAGTAGCCATGGCCCAGTCGGAAACCGTTGAACGCATTCTCGATGCTGCCGAGCAGTTGTTCGCGGAAAAAGGTTTCGCCGAAACCTCGTTGCGCCTGATCACCAGCAAGGCCGGTGTCAACCTGGCGGCGGTGAACTATCACTTCGGTTCGAAGAAGGCGTTGATCCAGGCGGTTTTCTCGCGGTTCCTCGGGCCGTTCTGCATCAGTCTCGATAAAGAGCTGGAGCGGCGCCAGGCCAAACCTGAAATCAGGCCGACACTCGAAGAGTTGCTGGAAATCCTCGTCGAGCAGGCTCTGGTGGTGCAGCCGCGCAGTGGCAACGACCTGTCTATCTTCATGCGTTTGCTGGGACTGGCGTTCAGTCAGAGCCAGGGGCACTTGCGTCGTTATCTGGAAGACATGTACGGCAAGGTGTTCCGCCGCTACATGATACTGGTCAACGACGCGGCACCGCGTATTCCGCCCATCGAACTGTTCTGGCGCGTGCACTTCATGTTGGGTGCTGCGGCGTTCAGCATGTCCGGTATCAAGGCCTTGCGGGCGATTGCTGAAACCGACTTCGGCGTGAATACCTCGATCGAGCAGGTCATGCGTCTGATGGTGCCATTCCTGGCCGCGGGCATGCGTGCCGAATCCGGTGTGACTGACGCGGCCATGGCCACTGCCCAGTTGCGTCCACGCAGCAAATCGACACCGGTTGCCGCCAAGGTTTAACCGCACACGGGTGGGCGCGGCAGCCGACATCCGCTAAGCTAGCCGCCCATGCCGACTCTCGTTCTGAACCCGTTTTCCATTGATATCGCCGACCTGCCGGGCACAGCGCCCGGCGGCGAATTCGTGTGGGCCGGGTTTTCTGTTATCAAGGAATTTTTATGACTGCTGGCTTGCAAGGCTCGTTGATGGTGGACGTCGCCGGTACCTGGCTGACGGCTGAAGATCGCCAATTGTTGCGCCAGCCCGAAGTGGGCGGCCTGATCATCTTTGCCCGTAACATCGAGCACCCACGCCAGGTGCGTGAATTGAGTGCGGCGATCAGAGCCGTCCGTCCCGACTTGTTGCTGGCTGTGGACCAGGAGGGCGGTCGTGTGCAGCGCCTGCGCCAGGGTTTCGTGCGCTTGCCCGCCATGCGCGCCATCGCCGACAACCCGAACGCCGAGTACCTGGCCGAGCAGTGCGGCTGGATCATGGCGACCGAAGTGCTGGCCGTCGGCCTGGACCTGAGCTTCGCCCCGGTGCTCGACCTCGATTACCAGCGCAGTGCGGTGGTGGGTACCCGTTCGTTCGAGGGTAACCCGGAGCGCGCCGCTCAATTGGCCGGTGCATTCATCCGCGGGATGAACAGCGCAGGCATGGCGGCCACCGGCAAGCATTTCCCCGGTCACGGCTGGGCGGAAGCGGATTCCCACGTCGCGATCCCGAATGATGAGCGCAGCCTCGACGAGATCCGTGCCAACGACCTGGTGCCGTTTGCCAAATTGAGCAAGCAGCTGGCCGCGGTCATGCCGGCCCACGTTATTTATCCACAAGTCGATACCCAGCCCGCCGGTTTCTCCCGCCGCTGGTTGCAGGACATCCTGCGTGGCGAGTTGCAGTTCGACGGGGTGATCTTCAGTGACGACCTGTCCATGGCGGGCGCCCACGTGGTCGGCGATGCCGCCAGCCGTATCGAAGCGGCGCTGACTGCCGGTTGCGACATGGGCCTGGTGTGCAACGATCGAGCGGCCGCCGAACTGGCCCTGAGCGCTGCGCAACGCCTGAAGGTCAAGCCTTCCGAGCGCATTGCGCGGATGCGCGGCCAGTCGTTCGCCAGCACCGAATACCGTCAGGACCCGCGCTGGCTGGCCGCTGTCGGCGCGCTCAAAGAAGCTCAATTGATTGATTAAGGACTGTTCGTTATGACGGTTTACGCGATTATCGGTGGTACTGGCCTGACTCAACTCGAAGGCCTGAGCATTCGCCAGTCACTGGCAGTGGACACGCCTTATGGTGCACCTTCGGCCGACATTCAGATCGGCGAGTATGCCGGCAAGGAAGTGCTGTTCCTCGCCCGTCACGGTCATCCCCATCGTTTTCCGCCGCATCAGGTCAACTACCGCGCCAACCTCTGGGCGCTGAAGCAGGCAGGGGCGCAAGCGATTCTCGCAGTCAATGCCGTGGGTGGAATTCATTCCGCCATGGGCACCGGGCACTTCTGCGTGCCGCATCAGTTGATCGACTACACCAGCGGTCGTGAGCACACCTACTTTGCCGATGACCTGGAACACGTCACCCATATCGACTTCAGCTACCCCTACAGCGAACCGTTGCGCCAGCAACTGATCGCGGCATTGGCGGCGGAAGGTGTGGGCTACAGCAGTCATGGCGTGTATGCGTGCACTCAAGGGCCGCGCCTGGAGACAGTGGCTGAAATCGCCCGGCTGGAGCGCGATGGCTGCGACATCGTCGGCATGACCGGTATGCCGGAGGCCGCCCTGGCCCGGGAACTGGAACTGGATTACGCCTGTCTGGCGCTGGTGGTGAACCCGGCGGCGGGCAAGTCGACGGCGGTGATCACCATGGCCGAAATCGAGCAGGCGTTGCATGACGGCATGGGCAAGGTGAAATCGACATTGGCGCGGGTGCTCAAGGGCTGAGTTCACTCGACACCGAGTGGCTTCCTTCGCTGGCAAGCCAGCTCCTACAGTGTCGCGTCGAATACAAATTCTACGAACGCCACTGAACCTGTGGGAGCTGGCTTGCCAGCGAAGAGGCCGGTTCAGGCGCCGCAAATCTCAGCGTTTTTCGAGGTTTTCCGGCAGCGGCGCAAACAGCGCTTCGATATCATCGCCCTGCAGTTTCCAGTCCCCGGCCTTGCGCCCATCCAGCACGCCGGCCGCGAGGTCGGATTTTTCCTTTTGCAGGTGCTGAATCTTTTCTTCCACCGTGCCGCGCGCAATCAGTTTATAAACGAACACCGGCTTCTCCTGGCCGATGCGATACGCCCGGTCAGTCGCCTGGTTTTCCGTCGCCGGGTTCCACCACGGATCGTAATGAATCACCGTGTCCGCTTCGGTCAGGTTCAGGCCAACGCCACCGGCTTTCAGGCTGATCAGAAATATCTGACGTTTGCCGCTCTGGAATTCCTTCACTGGCGTGCGGCGGTCGCGGGTCTGGCCGGTCAGCAGGGCGTAGGCCACGCCGCGTTTGTTCAGTTCGTCTTCGATCAGCGACAGCATTGAAGTGAACTGCGAGAACAGGAGGATCCGTCGACCTTCTTCGAACAATTCCTCGAGCATTTCCATCAGGCTGTCGAGCTTGCCTGACGTGCTGCCACGGCTTGGCAGGGTCGCCTCGTTGACCAGGCGCAAATCGCAGCACACCTGGCGCAGTTTCAGCAGCGCTTCGAGAATGATGATCTGGCTGCGGGCCACGCCTTTGCGGGTGATCTCGTCGCGGACTTTCTTGTCCATGGCCAGGCGCATGGTTTCGTACACGTCGCGTTGGGCCTCGTTGAGTTCGACCCAGTGGATGATCTCGGTTTTCGGCGGCAACTCGGTGGCCACCTGTTCCTTGGTGCGGCGCAGCAGGAAAGGTTTGATCCGGCCGTTGAGGTGCTGGAGCCTGACCTCGCTGGTGCGTTTTTCAATCGGCACGCGGTAATCGCGGTTGAAGCTTTTGACGTCGCCCAACCAGCCGGGCAAGAGGAAGTGAAACAGCGACCACAGCTCGCCCAGATGGTTTTCCAGCGGCGTGCCGCTCAGGCACAGGCGTTGCCGGGCATTGAGCTCACGGGCAGCCTGGGCGGCCTTGCTGCTCGGGTTCTTGATGTATTGCGCTTCGTCCAGCACCAGTATGTGCAAGGGCTGCGCCGCCAGGCGTTCGACATCCTTGGGCAGCAGCGCATAGGTGGTCAGGATCAGATCGTAGTCAGCCAGCTTGTCGAAGTGCTTTTTGCGGCTGGCACCGTATAGCGCCAGTACCTTGAGCTGCGGCGTAAAGTGCGCCGCTTCGTCGAGCCAGTTGGGAATCAGGCTGGTCGGCATTACGACCATGCACGGCCGATCGAGGCGGCCGGCGTTTTTCTCGCTCAGAACATGCGCCAGTGTCTGCAGGGTTTTGCCCAGGCCCATGTCGTCCGCGAGAATTCCACCCACTTCCAGTTGTCGCAGCGACTGCATCCAGCTCAAGCCTTCGAGCTGATACGGACGCAGCGTCGCATTCAGGCCGTCCGGGGCGGCGGCCGTGTGGTCCTTGATGTCGCGCAGCCGCTGGGCAAGGGTGCGGATCTGTTCGCCACCCTCCCACAGTAGTGGCATGTCTTCCAGCGGGTTCAGGCGCGTGGCATCGGCCTTGCTCAGGCGCAGCGTGGTGTCGCCGGGCTCCTGCAGGTAGAACTCGCCGAGGGTGGCCAGCACCGGCTTCAAGCGGCCGAAGGGCAGGGCGACTTGCAGCGGGCCGTACTCGGAGTTCGGGCGATTGGGGATGTTGACCAGGATCAGCTCGTCGTCGCGGCGTCGGGCCAGGCGTTCCGGGTTGAGGATTTCGGTGTGGGAGCGCATCAGGTTGAGCAGGATCGGCAACAGGCTCAGGCGTTCGCCGTTGACGATGATCCCCAGTTCCAGGTCGAACCAGTCGCGCTCCGGTGCCTGTTCGACCGTGGCGTACCAGTCGTCTACCGCCGTCAGGTCGAAACCGAAGTCCTCGTCGATCTGCAATTCCCAGCCCTGGGTGCGCAACTTCGGCAGTTCATTGAGGGTAAAGGTCAGCCAGGCGCTGTCATTGACCATCTCGAACAGCTCGCCGGCACTTTCCGGCAAGGCCTTGCTTTGCCGGGTGGCGACTTTGAAACCGAGGATTCGCAGCTGTTCCCGGTAGGACTGTTCCACTTCCGGGTGGCGTTTTATCCGCAGCGTCTGGGTTTCCTGACGAATCAGGATGTCGGAGTTTCTCTGCCCGGACACGTACTCGTCCAGGTAGCTGAAAGACAGCGCCGCCCGATGCTGAATGTACCGCTGCATTCGGCCGTTGCGCGGTTCGAACGCGCTGAACTCGATGCTGGCCAGCCACAGGCGCGGGACGGGCTGCACATTGTCCACCAGCACTTGCGGCGGGGCTTTCGGGCTGCGGTTTTCCAGGACTGCCTGGAGTTTTTCCAGAAGTTCGGCGTCTTTGGCGGCAGCGGGGTAGTCGAGGGTTTCCTGCACTTGCAGGAGCACCGCTGCGCAATGTTTGCAGTTGATGTGGACCGGGCAGGAGCAGGTGGCGTCGACCATCAGCAGCGTGCCCTTGGCTGACTCGCGCAGGCGAATGGTCTGACGGTAAACGTTACTGCCAGAGCCTTCGCAGGCGGCAATGATCGTGGCGTCGCCGGCCTCGACGATCCTGACACGATTCTCCAGCGCGTAACGGCGACCACGCTCCAGGCTCTGTTCCTTGAATCGGCTGACCCAGGATGGTGCCAGGGGTTTGCTCAGGGTCGCGGACATAGGGAATCAGTCCGGAATTTCTTCGGGAGCTGCTCGGGGTGCGGGAGCGGTCAGCGAGGTGATCTTGATCAGCAGGCCGAGGTGGCCGTTGTCGAGGAAGTTCAACTGGCCGTTTTTGGTGTGGCTTTCCTGTTTCAGGCGCTCGCTGGCGGTCACCATGCCATTGGCATCGATCTGATTGACCCAGAAATCGGCGTCGACGTCGGTAAAGCGTCCCAGCGTCATGTTCAGCGTGCCCTCGATCGGGAACTGACCATATTGTTCCTTGCCGTCGCTGATCGCCACTTTGCTGGCGTTTTCGCCGAGAGTCTGTTGCCAGGCCTTGTGCAGCAACACCGTGTAGTCGGCGCTGCTGGTGAGTTTATCCACCTCGCCATTCAGGCTTGGTGTACGCAGGCTGTCGGGGCTGACGGGTTGGGCGCCAGCGGCCCAGTCTTCCGGTGCGGCGCGGCTGACAATCGCCGGCACGGCGTTTTGACGGACCAGAATCATTTCGACCTGATACAGGTCATCGGCAAATGCCGTGGGTGCAACCAGTGCTGGCATCAACAGGGTCAGCAAGGTCAGTGAGCGAAACAGGCGCATGCGGCGTCCTTCAAGCAGTTTTCGGAACGAGGCGCTCGAACAGCGCCTCTACAGTATTAAAGCGCTCTTCCGGGCGCTCCATCGGAACCATGAACTTGAACATCGTGGCGCCTTCGAATTTGTAGCGTTTTGGCTGGCTCTGGATCAGTTTGATCAGGGTCAGCGGGTCGACCGGCGTCTGTGCGGCGAACTCGACGCGACCGCCTTGGGGGCCGCCATCGACTTTCTTGATGCCCAGTTGCTCGGCCTGCAATTTCAATGCAGTGATGCGGATCAGGTTCTTGGTCGGTTCCGGCAACAGGCCGAAACGGTCAATCATCTCCACCTGCAAATCCTTGAGGCCGTCCTCATCGGTGGCCGAGGCGATGCGCTTGTAGAGAATCAGGCGGGCGTGAACGTCCGGCAGGTAGTCCTCGGGAATCAACGCCGGCACGCGCAAGTTGACTTCCGGACCACCGCCGAGCGGTTGGTCGAGGTTCGGCTGCTCGCCCTTGCGGATCGACTTTACTGCGCGCTCGAGCATTTCCATGTACAGCGTGAAGCCGACGGCCTGGATCTGCCCGCTCTGGCCGTCGCCGAGCAGTTCGCCAGCGCCACGGATTTCCAGGTCGTTGGTGGCGAGCACGAAGCCCGCGCCGAGGTCCTGGGTGTTGGCAATCGCTTCCAGGCGCTTTTCCGCGTCCGGGGTGATTTGCTGGCGTGGCGGCGTCAGCAGGTAGGCGTAGGCCTGGTGGTGGCTGCGTCCGACCCGGCCGCGCAACTGGTGCAACTGTGCCAGGCCGAACTTGTCGGCACGCTCGATGATGATGGTGTTGGCGCTCGGCACGTCGATGCCGGTCTCGATGATGGTCGAGGCGATCAGCACGTTGAAGCGCTTGTGGTAGAAGTCGCTCATCACCTGTTCGAGATCGCGTTCGCGCATCTGCCCATGACCGATAGCGATCCGTGCTTCCGGTACCAGTTCGGCGAGGTCGGCGGCGCATTTCTCGATGGTCTTCACGTCGTTGTGCAGGTAGTAGACCTGGCCGCCACGCAGCAACTCACGCAGCAAGGCCTCTTTGACCGTGCTCTTGTTCTGCTCCATGACGAAGGTGCGTACCGACAGACGACGAGCCGGCGGCGTGGCGATGATCGACAGATCGCGCATGCCCGACACCGCCATGTTGAGCGTGCGCGGAATCGGCGTAGCGGTCAGGGTCAGGATGTCGACTTCACTGCGCAGCGCCTTGAGCTGTTCTTTCTGGCGTACGCCGAAACGGTGTTCTTCGTCGATAATCACCAGGCCGAGGTTTTTGATCTTCACGTCGTCCTGCAGCAACTTGTGCGTGCCGATGACGATGTCGATCTTGCCTTCGGCCAGGTCCGCGACCGCCGCATTCACTTCCTTGGCCGACTTGAAGCGGCTCATCACTTCCACAGTCACCGGCCAGTCGGCGAAGCGGTCGCGGAAGCTGTTGTAATGCTGCTGGGCGAGCAGGGTGGTCGGCACCAGGATCGCCACCTGGCGACCGCCATGCACGGCAATGAACGCGGCGCGCATCGCCACTTCGGTCTTGCCGAAGCCGACGTCGCCGCACACCAGGCGATCCATTGGCTTGGGCGCGAGCATGTCTTCGCGCACCGCTTCGATGGTGGTTTGCTGGTCCGGGGTTTCTTCGAACGGGAAGCCGGCGCTGAAGGTGGCGTAGTCGGCTTTCGGATCGGCGAAAGCGTAGCCTTCGCGGGCGGCGCGGCGGGCATAGATGTCGAGCAACTCGGCGGCCACGTCACGCACCTGTTCGGCGGCTTTGCGCTTGGCTTTCTGCCAGGTCTCGGAACCGAGGCGGTGCAGCGGGGCCAGGGCGTCGTCGCTGCCGGTGTAGCGGGCGATCAGGTGCAGGTTGGCCACCGGCACGTAAAGCTTGGCGCCTTCGGCGTACTCCAGGGCGAGGAACTCGGCGGTCTGGCTATCGATTTCCAGGGTTGCCAGGCCCAGGTAGCGACCGACACCGTGGTCGATGTGCACCACCGGCGCACCTTCACGCAGCTCGGTGAGGTTCTTGATCACGGCATCGTTGTTGGCATCGGCGCGCTTTTCGCGGCGACGGCGCTGCATCACGCGCTGGCCGAACAGCGGGCTTTCCGCGACGAGGGCCAGGGCCGGGGCGTCGAGCAGCAAGCCTTCGTCGAGCGGGGCGATGGTGATCGCCATGCGATCCTTGCCAGCGACAAAGTCCGGCCAGCTGTCGACGGTTTTCGGTCGCAGCTTCAGACGTTCCAGCAGCTCCAGCAACACTTCGCGGCGGCCTGCGGATTCGGCGGTAAACAGCACGCGACCGGGGAACTGGTCGAGGAACTCGGCCAGTGCCGCCAACGGTTGGGTGGCCTTGGCTTCGATGGCCAGGTTCGGCAGCTCCCGAGCGGGGAAGCGCTCGCGACCGCTACCGCTTTCCACGTCCTGTTGACTGGCCACCACGCGCGGCCAGTTCTTCAGGCGCGCGAAGCAGTCTTCCACCGGCAGGAACAGTTCGACGGGTGGTAATAAAGGACGGGACGGGTCGACGCGGCGTTCTTCATAACGATTGCGCACGTCGTTCCAGAAGTTTTCCGCGGCCTGTTCGATACCGGGCAGCGAGAACACTTGCGTGTCCT
The DNA here is from genome assembly GCF_056406435.1 of Pseudomonas sp. P1_C12. NCBI lineage: Bacteria > Pseudomonadati > Pseudomonadota > Gammaproteobacteria > Pseudomonadales > Pseudomonadaceae > Pseudomonas > Pseudomonas sp. P1_C12. The sequence goes on from NZ_JBFUAE010000006.1 coordinate 171,733, forward strand.
GGGGCAAGTAATCGAACAGGGTCGAGGTTTCTTCGAAGAACAGCGGCAGGTAGTACTCGATACCGGCCGGGGTAATCCCGCTGCTCAGGTCCTGAAAGATCGGGCAGCGGCGGAAGTCGACGTCAAAACGCTCGCGAAACCGCGCCTTGAAGCGGGTGACCGCTTCTTTCTGTAGCGGAAACTCCTTGGCCGGCAACAGCTTGACCGAGTCGACCTTGTCGATGGAGCGCTGGTTCTCCGGGTCGAAGGTGCGCAGGGTTTCGATTTCGTCGTCGAACAGATCGATGCGATACGGCAGCTTGCTGCCCATCGGGAACAGATCGATCAGCGAACCGCGAACGGTGAACTCGCCATGCTCGTACACGGTATCGACGTAGCGATAGCCGGTGGCCTCGAGGCGGGTGCGCATTTGCTCGACGTCGAGTTTCTGGCCGATATCCAGCACCAGGCTGCTGCCGAGCAGGAATCTGGTCGGCGCGAGGCGATGCAGGGCGGTCGTGATCGGCACCACGAGCACGCCATGGCTCAGCTCCGGCAGCCGGTACAGGCTGGCGATGCGCTGGGAAATGATGTCCTGGTGCGGCGAGAACAGGTCGTAGGGCAGGGTTTCCCAGTCGGGAAAGTGCAATACGGGCAAATCCGGGGCGAAGAAACCCAGCTCCTGTTCCAGCCGTTCGGCACTTTGGCTGTCGGCGGTCAGCAGCAGGGTAAAGCGCTTGGCAGCGCTGGCGGCCTCGGCAATGGCCAGGCTCAGGGCGGCACCGGGCAGGTTGCCCCAGTGCTGTTTACCTGCCGCGGCAGGGAGAAGCGGTAGACGCAGAACGGGCACGGAAGGTTGAGCTCCAAGCGTTGCGACAAAGTCGGTAATTGTAGCGGTCTACGATGCCGCCTGTCAGTTGCTGACTGCGTCTAAAGCACGGGTTTGGTGAAATGTAGTGGTAAAGACAAAATTCGGCGGTTTTTTGCCAGAAATTACTGAATATGTAGTGGCAAAAACAACGAGTGTTACGGAGGGTTACGGATAACGAGGCGTGACCTCCAAAAAATTGACTGCGCTGCAAGCCCCGGTTTTATTGGGCTGGCGCGATGCGTAAGTTTTTTGAACGACGATTTGTTACGTAAAGCACGACGGGCGCGCATTGCTACGGCGGTCACTCGGCGGCATAATGTAGCCCCTTTTTTCTGCCCCTACATGTGGAAGGTTCCCGTGACTCAGAAGCCCGACCAGTGTCTTGGTGAATGGATCGACCGTGAAGCACTCGCAGAAGCGATGATTCCGCTTATCGGTCAGCTCTACCGCAATAACAACGTGGTGAGCTCGATCTATGGCCGCAGCCTGATCAATCGTTCAGTCATTGCGATTCTCAAAGCTCACCGCTTTGCTCGTCACCGTCAGTCCGACGAAAGCGAGCTGTCCGTCCACGAAACATTCCCGCTGATCAAGGCGATGAGCGAGCTCAAGCTCGGCGCCGCTTCGGTGGACCTGGGCAAGCTGGCGGCCAAATTCAAGGCCGAAGGCAATGGCCGTACTGCCGAGCAGTTCGTCCGTGAAGAACTGGCTGACGTGGTTGGCCAGCAAAACGTATCCGCCCGCAAAGGCACCGACGTTGTCCTCTACGGCTTCGGTCGTATCGGCCGTCTGCTGGCGCGCATCCTGATCGAGAAAACCGGTGGTGGCGACGGCCTGCGCCTGCGCGCCATCGTTGTCCGCAAGGGCGCCGAGAACGACCTGGTCAAGCGTGCCAGCCTGCTGCGCCGCGACTCGGTCCATGGCCCGTTCGATGGCACCATCACCATCGATGAAGCCAACAACACCATCACCGCCAACGGCAACCTGATCCAGGTGATCTACGCCAAGAGCCCGGCCGAAGTCGACTACACCCAGTACGGCATCGAAAACGCTCTGATCGTCGACAACACCGGTGTATGGCGTGACGCTGACGGTCTGGGCCAGCACCTGGCCTGCCCGGGCGCTGCCCGCGTGATCCTCACCGCACCTGGCAAGGGCGCGCTGAAGAACATCGTGCACGGCATCAACCATGGCGATATCAGCCCTGACGACAAGATCATCTCGGCGGCTTCCTGCACCACCAACGCCATCGTGCCGGTGCTCAAGGCAGTCAACGACAAGTACGGCATCATCAACGGCCACGTCGAAACCGTTCACTCGTTCACCAACGACCAGAACCTGATCGACAACTTCCACAAGGGCAGCCGTCGTGGCCGCGCCGCGCCGCTGAACATGGTTATCACCGAGACCGGTGCCGCCACCGCAGCCGCCAAGGCGCTGCCAGTGCTCAAGGGCAAGCTGACCGGCAACGCGATTCGCGTTCCTACGCCGAACGTGTCGATGGCCATCCTGAACCTGAACCTGGAAAAGGCCACCACTCGCGAAGAGATCAACGAGTACCTGCGCCAGATGGCCATGCACTCGGATCTGCACAAGCAGATCGACTACGTGAGCTCCCAGGAAGTGGTTTCCACCGACTTCGTTGGCTCGCGCCACGCAGGCGTAGTGGACGCGGAAGCGACCATCACCCAGGATAACCGCGTTGTTCTGTACGTTTGGTACGACAACGAGTTCGGTTACAGCTGCCAGGTGGTTCGCGTGATGGAAGACATGGCCGGTGTAAACCCGCCAGCCTTCCCGCGCTAAGCCTTTAGCGGCACATGAAGCGCCCCGACTTTGGTCGGGGCGTTTTTGTTTGGGCGCTCCGCAATAAATACGCTTTAGAAACAATCCTGTAGGAAAAGGATCGTTTCTTTTGGCGAAATTTCTGAATCATTCTTTTGACCCTGCCGTGAGAGTCGCGCCGCTGTTAGCGTCCGCCGCATTATTTCTGAACACCCTACCAAGGATAAGGATTTTGAAATGAATGCACCCTTGCAACCTTTGTATACCAACGATGTTTCCCCAGAGTATCTGCGCAGTCTGGACAATCCACACTTCACTGAGCAGCAAATTGCGCAATTCCATGAGCACGCCCAAGTGGTTGTGCGTCAACAGCAGGCTTACATCGACACTCATCCTGCTATCGCCATCTTCCGGTGCGCAACCGAGGGCAGCCAGACCCGTAACGGCGGGGTGATCCAGCAAGGGACAGGGCCGCTGGAGTTCAAGTTGGAAAATGGACGGTCGGTGCGCGTAGCGCGAACAGGCGACTACGTCCTGTATGCCGATGGCAGTACAGCGCAAATCATCACCGGCGCAGGGCAAGACAACAATGATGTGGCGCTGGTCGGCAGCATGCTCAGCAATGGCGACGAAATCATCAATACACCGCAAGGCGGCTACGTGTTTATTGCGCGCGAAGGTGTGTCGATGGGCGAGGATTTTTTGTCATCGGTCGCGGACTGAGTGACGAAGTCTGGCGCTGCCCAAGGCTGTCTCAGTGCTGCGTTGCTTAAATGCTCACGCAGCTGATGGTCGAAAACTTTCTGGACTCGGCCGGAAGTAACGGAGAAGAAATTCAATGAAAGAAGGACATTTCATCGGTCTGAATGACCGAACCACCTGTGGTGGCAAAGTTCTGGATGGTGACACCCGGATCATGATGTATGGCGTTGCCCACGCCTGCGATGGTGATCGGGTCACCTGTGGAAAAGACGGGAAGACGTATCGGATCGTCGGTGGCATTTCGTACATGATCAGTCATGGAAAACCCATGGCTGGTACGCTGGACAGTTACAGCAATTGCCCCTGTAAAGCTCGACTGATCCCCTCCGTAATGACGGCCACGTATCAAAGCAACGCAAGCCCTGCACAGCCGGCCACCAGGGCTGCGGGCTCATCGGCGGCTCCGGCTGAAAACAGCTTTACAGCCAAGCCTAATGTGGTTGATCTGAAGCTGGCAGATAAAATCTCTGCACCACCCGGCGACCTTGGTGGAAGCGAAGCCTGTAACCATCCAGACCAGATGGAAGAGCTTGCCAGCTACATCGCAGGTGAGATGAATAGGAACATCAAGCATCCGTCCGTGTTGAAAATGAAAGAGCTGATGAGCTACGACAGCAGCGCGGAAGCCAGGAAATTTCGGGCGTTACCCTGGTACGCCAGACTGGCGGGACCACCGAATTTCAACGGAATTGCATTGATGAATAAGCTAGAGGCGATGGCGATCTGGACTAAACAAGTGGGTCAAAACATGGAGTGGGATCACAAGCCGAAGCTTCGGGAGCTGTTTCCCGGGGTACGACACAAGCAAGGGAAGTATCTCTACTACTACGACATTTGGTCGAACATCCACTACGGTTATGTCGGAATCATAGGTGGACTTTCAGAAAGCTTACTGCTAGACGGAGCAGGGGCCGAGCAAATCGCCTCAGATACCCTGCGCAAAGCCGAAGAGTTACGAACAACGCCCAAAGAGGATAGAGAGCTCCTTGGCCCTCGTCCTACAGCTAGCCCTTGGACTGAATTGCGATCATGGGATGATGTAGCTGATAGAGTGTCGATAAGCATCGGTATAAAGCTCGCCAATCAGCACCCTGAAGGCGGGATAACAGCGCAGATGATCATGAATAAGGTGTTGGCAGTTCCACCAGAGAACTGGGGAGATGGAGTCCGTGTCCACGTCTGTAAATAACCCCCGATCTCGTTACTTACGGTGGCTATGGATTCCGTTTTTACCACTGCTGCTGCCACTGCTGGTACTGCAGTTGATGGCCCTCTGGAATGTTTATGTTCTACCCAGTGCAACCGTCAATTATTCCAAGGATGCCGAGCGCGGATTGCGGTACACCTGGAACGTTCAAGACCGGATATACAGGGGGCGGATGTCCCCAGGAGGTGCCACCAGCGACCACGGATATCTATTTCCGGATACCGAATTTTTCATGGAGTTTTCTTGGGCAGCCGAGAACGGGCGTTGGCACTGCATCAGCATCACACCGAAGTGGCCCAACATGCATATTTTTCTCGACGCCGACGGCAACATTGATATGCGCAAAGGGAGTGGTGCAGATGTGGATAGGCTGAAAGAGTGTCAATGGGATTTGGTGAAGCCCTAACATGCGTCAAGATTAAAAGTCGGTATTGGTTTGATTAACGAAATGCTAGCGATTTACTCCGGGTTGGGGGGGGCACAAATGCAAGTAAATGGTGCTGCTTTTGTTTAAGGGTAGACCGCTAGCAATATTGCTTCTGATGTATTTTGTCTGGTATGTCTCCGTGCCGAGGGTGAAAGTCTATTTCTCAGAGGCGGGGGTCGGGAAGTTGAGTTTTGTTCTAAATACTCAGCACGATATATTTCGAGGGCGAATCTCCCCTGGCCAATCTACAGGAGGTCCTGGCCATATTTTTAAAGATGATAATTTCTTTATGCAGTTCGACTGGACTGTCTCAGGGAAAAGTCATTGCGTAAGGATAAGTCCTAAGTGGCCAACGACCCGTATATATATTGGAGCAGATGGAGCTCTCGATAGCGGTCACACTAGTGCAACCGATTCAGATCGATTAACGGAATGCCCTCGGCAATGAGTACAACATCAAAAAAATAAAATGCTCCGACACTCATTCTACGGCCGGCCCTTGGACTGAATTGTGAACATTGGGTGATAAAGTGTCGATAAACATCGGTATAAAGCTCGCCAGTCAGCACCCTGAAGGTGGGATGACGGCGTAGATGATCATGAATAAAGTGCTGGCAGTTCCATAAGAGAACTGGGGGGATGGAGTCCGTGTCCACGTCTGTAAATAAACCAAGAACACGTTACATTAAGTGGCTATGGATTCCGTTGCTACCGCTATTACTGCCCCTGCTGGTGCTTTTGCTGATTGTCCTCTGGCAAATTATTGTGTTGCCTACCGCAATCGTCCATTACTCCAAGAACGGCGTTGACGAACTGCGGTTCATCTGGAATGTGCAACACCGGATTTACAAAGGAGGCCTCCCTCCAGGCGGCAGCACACGAGATCATGGGTTCTTGTTTCCAGATGAGAAGTTTTTCATGGAGGTCTCTTGGTGGAACGATAAAGATCTCCGACACTGCGTAAATATCACCCCGACATGGTCCAATACGCACATCTACCTCGATGCCAATGGCGATATTGATCGCAGCGAAGGCAGCGGCACGGATTCGCATCGACTAAAACAATGCATCACTGATACAGCGAGCCCATGAAGAGCCAAGGGATCAAAGCGATATGCAGTGCGATTCTGGGAGATGGAGCTCGTGTCCATTCCAGTAAAAAACCTAGGTCGCGTTACATTCGGTGGCTATGGATTCCGTTGTTACCGCTACTGCTTCCGTTACTCGCGCTACTGCCGATAGTGCTATGGAATATTTTTGTACTACCTACTGCCACCGTCCATTACTCCACGGATGCTGTACAAGAGCTGCGATACATATGGAGCGTCCAGGACCGGATATATAAGGGACGAATGCCTCCGGGAGGCGCCGTTATCGATCATGGATTTCTATTTCCGGATGCTGAGTTCTTCATGGAGTTTTCTTGGGGGAGTGAGAAAGGCCGTTTGCACTGCATCAGCATTAAACCTAAGTGGCCAAATACGCATATATTCCTCGACTCCGGCGGCAATATTGATATGCGGGAGGGGAGCGGTACTGACGTAGATCGGTTGAAGGAGTGCCAGTGGGACTTGGCGAAACCTTGATATGTGCCATAGTTGACAATCAGTATCGGTGTGAGGTGGGCCAAGTAATACCCACAGAGCGGGATGTCCATAGATGATCGTGAATAAGGTGTCGGCAATTACTTCATAAAGCTGAGGGGATGGAAATCGTGTCCACACCTGTACGTAAAACAGGTCCAAGGTATAGAAGGTGGTTATGGATTCCATTTTTGTATCTGGCCATTAGCTACTGGGATATTGCACTTCCGACCGTAACCATTCACTACTCCGAAAATGGAAGGGAAGAACTCAGGTATATCTGGAATGTCCAGCACCAGATATACAAGGGCGGGATGCAACCCGGCGGAGGTACGGTTGATAACGGTTTTCTGTTTCCTGATGACGATTTTTTTATGGAAATATCCTGGTGGAGCAAAAATGTTCGAGCCCACTGCGTCAACATTACTCCGAGGTGGCCGAATACGAACATCTACCTTGATGCCAACGGCGATATTGATCTCAGCGAAGGCAGCGGTACGGATTCGGATCGACTAAAACAATGCGTCACCGATACCGCGACGCCATGAAAAGGCCCCGTTTGCAGTCGTTGCTGTTCGGTCAAGTATTTAGTAGGAGCGAGCTTGCTCCGGGCGGTGTTCCGATGATGCAGCCAAGAGCGCTGCGTTTAACTAGTGAGCACGCGTTATCGTTGACGACCATCGCGAGCTTGCTCGCGATAGCGTTCTGGCAGAAATATCAATGTTGACTGTGATGGCCTCATCGCGGGCAAGCCCGCTCCTACAGGGATTGGTGGTGTTTGCGCGGTAGTGATTACGCCAGCCATTCAATGTGGGAGCGAGCCTGCTCGCGATAGCGGTCTGAGAGGGCTATCAATGCTGGCTGTGATGGCCTCATCGCGAGCAGGCTCGCTCCCACAGTTCTGTCGCATAATGGCTGGCCTTGGCGGCGTGTCAGAGATTGTTGGAGAGGCGGGATTTGTTGAAATGGCGGCTGTATGGCCTTGGGGCTCTGATCATCATGCTGTCCGCCTGCGGCAACGGCGACACTCTGGAAACATTCGGCGGCCCCACCATGGGCAGCACTTATTCGATCAAGTATGTACGCCACGCCAACCTTCCGGCGCCGGACGAAGTCCGCGTCCAGGTCGAGCAGATCCTCGCTGACATTGACCGGCAAATGTCGACCTACCGCAGCGACTCGGACATCGAGCGCTTCAATGCATTACCGGCCAACCGTTGTCAGGCAATGCCGGCGTCGATCCTCGAATTGGTTCGCGTGGGCGAGCAATTGTCAGCGCAAAGTGAAGGTTCCTACGATCTGACGGTGGAGCCGTTGCTCAATCTCTGGGGATTTGGTCCGCAGGCCCGCGGGGAAAAAGTCCCGACTGCCGAAGCGCTCGCCGAAACCCGCCAGCGCGTCGGCCATGAACACTTGCGCATCGAGGGCGACCAGTTGTGCAAGGACGCCGCCGTCGAGGTCGACTTCAACAGCATCGCCGCCGGTTATGCGGTGGACACGATTGCCGCAAGACTCGAGGCGATGGGCATTCGCGATTATCTCGCCGAAGCGACGGGGGAGCTCAAGGCGTCCGGCAGGAAGGCTGACGGTTCGCCATGGCGCATTGCACTGGAAGAGCCGCGGGATGACCGGCAAGTGGCCGAGCGCGTCATTGTTGTCGACGGTTATGGCCTGTCCACTTCCGGCGACTATCGTAATTATTTCGAGCAGAACGGCCAGCGTTTTTCCCACACCTTCGATGCGCGCACCGGTGCGCCGGTCTCACACCGTCTGGCATCGGTCACGGTGATTCATCCTTCAGCGTTGATGGCCGATGGCTTATCGACGCTGTTGCTGATTCTCGGCCCGGAGCGCGGTTGGGACTACGCAGAAAAGCACGATATCGGCGCATTTTTTGTGATTCGTGCCGATACAGGTTTCGTCACACGCAGCAGTCACGCTTTTGAACGCCTCAGTGGCGAAAAAACCGAATGATTTCGGCGATTTGAGCATTGAAAACTGGCGTTGTAGTGCAGGCAAAAGTAGCCTACGACGCGACCAAGGGTTAATGTGCGCGGCGTTGACGCTTCTATAGACTGTGTCCGGGTTCTGCACTGGCCCCAAATTGTTCCTTCATGCCACGCATTGGCGTGATTTAGCCGCAGGTGCCGAGGGTGCCGCGGCCTGTTCTGAGGAGTACGCATGGCTGTCTACAACTACGACGTGGTGGTGTTGGGTTCCGGCCCGGCGGGAGAAGGCGCGGCAATGAACGCCGCCAAGGCAGGGCGCAAGGTGGCGATGGTCGATAGCCGTCGCCAGGTCGGCGGCAACTGCACTCACTTGGGCACCATCCCGTCCAAGGCACTGCGTCACTCGGTGCGGCAGATCATGCAATTCAACACCAACCCGATGTTCCGGGCCATTGGTGAGCCGCGCTGGTTCTCGTTCCCGGACGTGTTGAAAAGCGCCGAGAAAGTCATCTCCAAACAAGTCGCTTCGCGTACCGGCTACTACGCCCGTAACCGCGTCGACGTGTTCTTCGGCACCGGCAGCTTCGCCGACGAGCAAACCATCGAAGTGGTCTGCGCCAACGGCGTGGTCGAAAAACTGGTGGCCAAGCACATCATCATCGCCACCGGTTCGCGCCCTTATCGCCCGGCGGACATCGATTTCCACCACCCGCGTATCTACGATAGCGACACCATCCTCAGCCTCGGCCACACCCCGCGCAAACTCATCGTTTATGGCGCCGGTGTGATCGGTTGCGAATACGCCTCGATCTTCAGCGGTCTGGGTGTGCTGGTGGAGCTGGTGGACAACCGTGGTCAGTTGCTGAGCTTCCTCGACTCGGAAATTTCCCAGGCCCTGAGTTATCACTTCAGCAACAACAACATCACGGTTCGCCATAACGAAGACTACGACCGCGTCGAAGGCGTGGACAACGGCGTGATCCTGCACCTCAAGTCCGGCAAGAAGATCAAGGCCGACGCCTTGCTCTGGTGCAATGGTCGTACCGGCAACACCGATCAGCTGGGTCTGGAAAACATCGGCGTGAAGGTCAACAGCCGTGGTCAGATCGAAGTCGACGAGGCGTACCGCACCTGCGTGCCGAACATCTACGGCGCCGGTGACGTGATCGGCTGGCCGAGCCTGGCCAGTGCGGCCCATGACCAGGGTCGTTCGGCCGCTGGCAGCATCGTCGATAACGGTAGCTGGCGTTTCGTGAATGACGTGCCGACCGGCATCTACACCATTCCGGAGATCAGCTCGATCGGCAAGAATGAGCAGGAGCTGACCCAGGCCAAGGTGCCGTACGAAGTCGGCAAGGCGTTCTTCAAGAGCATGGCGCGGGCGCAGATCGCCGGCGAGCCGCAAGGCATGCTGAAGATCCTGTTCCACCGTGAAACCCTGGAAGTCCTGGGCGTTCACTGCTTCGGTTATCAGGCGTCGGAGATCGTGCACATCGGTCAGGCGATCATGAACCAGCCGGGCGAACTGAATACGCTGAAGTACTTCGTCAACACCACGTTCAACTACCCGACCATGGCCGAAGCCTATCGGGTAGCCGCGTACGACGGCCTCAACCGGCTTTTTTGACGGGCTCCGGCCGGTGGCCTGAGCCGGCCGGGGAGACCGATTTCAGCAATTCTCGAGGGTGGCGGTGGCCAAACCGGGAAAGTCTGTAATCAGGCTGTCAACGCCGAAGTCGGCGAGTCTGCGCATCAGCGCAGGCTCGTTGACGGTCCATACCGACACATGCAGCCCCTGACGCTGCGCCCTTTGCAGGCGTTCCGGCGTGCACAGGGTCCAGTTCAGCGCCAGGATCTCACAGCCATAGCTGGCCGCGACCTTCAGCGGGTCGAGCCAGGCATACTCGGCCACCAGCCCGCGGGATACGTCCGGCACCAACTCCAGCGCCGCCTTGAGCACTTCACGGGAACTCGAGGTGATGGTCACCTTGTCCATCAGGCCATGACGCTGGACCATTTCACGAATCGCCAGCACGGTGGTCGCGGCACGCATCCTCGATGCGCTTTTGACTTCCAACTGCCAGTGATCGAAGTCGCATTTCTCGAACAGTTCTTCCAGCGTCGGAATCGGGCACGGCTTGATCCAGTCCGGGCCGCCCTTGCGTGCGTCATACGTCACCAGCTCGGCCGCCGTGTGTTCGACGACCTTGCCGCGACGGTCCGTGGTGCGCTTGAGAGTCGGGTCGTGAATGACCATCAACTCGCCATCCATGGACAGGTGCAGGTCCAGTTCACAGCGACGCACGCCGTGCTTGAGACATTCCTGAAAGCTGGTCAGGGTGTTTTCCGGTGCTTCGCCCTTGGCGCCGCGATGGCCGTAGATGAGGGTCACGGTTCTTCCTTAAATTAATTGCCTGATTCGAGCTGTTCGCGGGCCTGGCGTCGTTCCTGGGCCTGCTTTTGCAAGATGTGGCGGGCCAGCAGTTGGCGCTGGGCGTCGGTCGGGTGTTCGAACTCGGTGCCGACGTCATAGCCATCGCCCTTGCGGTCGCAGTGGGTGACGCGAGCGCGCAGCTGCAGGCCCAGGGCCTGCGGCATCAGCACCAGCTTGACCGACAGGCGTGCACCGGCGGCGATGGGATGTGGATGCTGAAAGTCGATGCCGCCTTCGGAAATGATCACCGGCCGCGGTTCGCCGATCTGCCCGAGCACTGTCAGAGCGACGACCTGACTCAGCAAATCGATGCGTTTGTTCTGGGATTTGAGGAATGCGGCTGTCGTGCGGTCGCGTTCGCTGATCTGGCGCAACAGGTGTTGCGACTCGAATTCGCTCAGGTGCAGTTCGCTGAGCAAGTTGAAGAGCGGGGAAGCATCCTGCAACACTTCCTGGCCTGCGGCTTCGCGAGCGGACAGGGGCCGAATTTCCAGTGCGATCGTATCCTCGATACGGTAGTATTCGCGGCGATCTTCTTCATCTAATGTCGACATGGCGAACCCATGGTAGCGGCGGTGGTCTGAGTGTAAAGCTGGTTATCGACCCCCGCCACAAGGACGTTCCTTTTCCCTCCGAACAAGCCCCGACATGTTCAGACCTCTCTTCGTATTTATCGGCACGCGTTACACCCGTGCAAAGCGTCGCAATCATTTTGTGTCATTCATTTCCCTGACTTCGATGATCGGGCTCGCCCTTGGCGTGGTCGTGATGATCGTGGTGCTGTCGGTGATGAACGGCTTCGATCATGAGATGCGCACCCGCGTGCTGGGCATGGTGCCCCACGCGACCATCGAGTCCGGCGAGCCGATCAGCGATTGGCAAAGCCTGGCGGCCAAGGTCAAGCAGAACCCGCAGGTGGCGGCCGTGGCGCCGTTTACGCAAATGCAGGGCTTGCTGACCAATAACGGCAAGGTCTCGAAAGTCCTGCTCAATGCCATCGACCCGGCGCAAGAGCGCCAGGTGTCGATCATCGATCACTTCATGACCCAGGGAAAACTCGACGATCTGGTGCCGGGCGAGTTTGGCATCGTCATCGGCGACAAGGCTGCGACCAAGCTCGGAGCCGTGATCGGCGACAAGCTGACCTTCGTCGCACCGGAAGTCACCGTGACCCCGGCCGGGATGTTCCCGCGCATGAAGCGCTTTACCGTGGTCGGCATTTTCCATGTCGGCGCCGGCGAGCTCGATGGTTATCTGGGCGTCACCAACCTGCAGGATCTGGCTCGGCTGCACCGCTGGAAACCGGATCAGGTCCAGGGCCTGCGCCTGAAGTTCGACGACCTGTTCCAGGCACCGCGCACCGCGTGGAGCATCGCCCGCGATCTCGGTGAAGACCGCTACTACGCCCGCGACTGGACCCGCACCCACGGCAACCTGTACCAGGCGATCCGCATGGAAAAAGCCATGATCGGCCTGTTGCTGCTGCTGATCGTCGCGGTCGCGGCGTTCAACATCATATCCACGCTGGTGATGGTGGTGAACGACAAGAAGGGCGACATCGCGATCCTGCGTACGCTGGGCGCCACGCCGGGCACGATCATGCGCACGTTCATGGTGCAAGGCACGGTCATTGGCGTGGTCGGTACCGTGATCGGCGCCGTGGTCGGGATCTTCGCGGCGCTGAATGTCAGTGCCGCGATTGCGGCCCTCGAAGGCCTGATCGGCCACAAGTTCCTCAACGCCGACGTGTACTTCATTGATTACCTGCCATCGCAAGTGCAGAGCCAGGACGTGGTGATGGTCTGCTCTGCGGCGTTGGTCCTGAGTTTCCTCGCCACCCTGTATCCAGCCTGGCGTGCCGCGCGCACCCAGCCTGCGGAGGCGCTACGTTATGAGTGAGTCGGGCATGAGTGATAAAGCAATCTTGAGCTGCCGCAGCCTGGGCAAGTCCTACGAGGAAGGTCCGGAGTCGGTGGAAGTGTTGGCCGACCTGCAACTGGAGTTGCACCCGGGCGAGCGCGTGGCGATCGTCGGCAAGTCGGGCTCGGGCAAAAGTACCTTGCTCAATCTGCTGGGCGGCCTCGATACGCCGACCAAGGGCAGCGTCTGGCTCGACGGCGAGGAACTGTCGGCGCTGAGCGAGAAGAAACGCGGCCTGCTGCGTAACCGCGCCCTCGGCTTCGTGTACCAGTTCCACCACCTGCTGCCGGAATTCACCGCGCTGGAAAACGTCTGCATGCCGCTGCTGATCGGCAAGACCGCGATCCCCGAAGCGCGCCAGCGTGCCACGGCGTTGCTGGAGCGGGTAGGGCTGGGCCATCGCCTGGAGCACAAGCCGGCCGAATTGTCCGGTGGTGAGCGTCAGCGCGTGGCCATCGCCCGCGCCCTGGTGAACACGCCGGGCCTGGTGATGCTCGACGAGCCAACCGGCAACCTCGACTCCCATACCGCCCAGGGCATTCAGGACTTGATGCTGGAACTCAGCACCTCGATGCGCACGGCGTTCCTGGTGGTGACCCACGACATGAACCTGGCCCGCCAGATGGACCGCGTCCTGCACCTGCAGGAAGGCTGCCTCACTCCCATCTGATTGGCTGAAACCCGATGTCTGGAAAGGCGTCGGGTCTATTATTTCCATACGGTGCCCCAGCGAATGTTCAGACCGTTATCGATCTTTATCGGCACGCGCTATACCCGCGCCAAGCGCCGCAATCGCTTTGTTTCCTTCATCTCGATGACGTCGATGATCGGCCTCGCCCTCGGCGTTCTGGCGATGATCGTGGTGTTGTCGGTGATGAACGGCTTCCAGCGCGAAATGAGCTCGCGCATCCTCGGCATGGTGCCGCACGCCACCATCGTCGGCGTCAATCCGATTGATGACTGGAAACCCGTGGCAGCGGCGGCGATGAAAAACCCGGAAGTGACGGCGGCAGTGCCGTTCACCGAGATGGAGGGCATGCTGTCCTACAAGGGCACGATGCAGCCAATCCAGGTCAGCGGTGTCGACCCGGCGCTGGAAGGCCAGGTATCGATCGTCGCCAAGCACATTGTCCAGGGCAGTCTCGAAGCCCTGAAGCCGGGCGAATTCGGCGTGGTGATCGGCGAGATCACGGCGCGCCGCTTCCGCTTGAACGTTGGCGACAAGATCACCCTGATCGTGCCGGAAGTCAGCAATGCGCCGGGCGGCATTACCCCGCGCATGCAGCGGCTGAATGTGGTCGGCGTGTTCAAGGTCGGTGCGGAGCTGGACGGCACCATGGCGCTGATCCACATGGCCGATGCCGCGCAGATGCAGCACTGGGAGCCGAATCAGGTGCAGAGCGTGCGCCTGGCGGTGAAGGACCTGTATGCCGCGCCGCAAGTGTCGAGCGACATCGCCACGGGGCTGGGCGCCGCCTACAAGGCAGACGACTGGACCCACACCCAGGGCAGCCTGTTCAGCGCAATGAAAATGGAAAAAACCATGATCGGCCTGCTGTTGCTGATGATCGTCGCGGTGGCGGCGTTCAACATCATCGCGACCCTGATCATGGTGGTGAACGACAAGGGTGCGGACATCGCGATCCTGCGCACCATCGGCGCCACGCCACGGCAGATCATGGCGATCTTCATGGTGCAGGGCACGGTGATCGGCATCGTCGGCACCCTGATTGGCGGTGTGTTGGGCGTGATTGCCGCGCTGAACGTCAGCCAGATCGTGGGCTGGATCGAGCGGGTCAGCGGGCAGCATATCTTCAGTTCCGACGTGTATTTCGTCAGCAACCTGCCGTCCGAGCTGCAAGGCGCGGATGTGGCGCTGATCTGCACGGCGGGCTTCGTCATGAGCTTCCTGGCCACGGTTTACCCGGCATGGCGGGCGGCGAAGATCGAGCCGGCTCATGCGTTGCGCTATTCGTAAGACCTGACACCGCCAGCTCTTCGTAGGAGCTGGCTTGCCAGCGAAGAGGCCGGTCCTGCCAGCCTCAATCCCCCCTCGGCAACTCGATCACAAACCGCGTCCACCCATTCTCCGATTCACAACGAATCTGCCCGCCATGGGCGCGGATGATCGACTGGGTGATCGCTAATCCCAATCCCGCATGTTCACTGCTGCCTTCGCGGCGTGCCGGGTCTGCACGGTAGAAACGGTCAAACAGCTTCGGCAGTAACTGTGCGTCTATCCCGCTCCCGGTGTTTTCGACGCTCAATCTCAGGCCATTCGCTTGTTCGACGATATTTACCCGAACTTCGCCGTCGGCGGGGGTAAAACGTAGCGCGTTATCCAGCAAGTTGGACAATGCTCGCCTCAACATACTGCGGTCGCCTTCCAGACTCCCATGACCTTCCCGTGCGAGCGTCACCCGCGCGTCTTCCGCCAGTGGCGCAAAAAACTCCAGCAGCAGGTCTGCTTCTTCGGCCAGTTCCAGCGCTTCGCGCATGGGCATCAACAACCCATGGTCAGCCTTGGCCAGATAGAGCATGTCATTGACCAGTTGCGCCATCCATTGCAATTCTTCGAGGTTGCTGTGCAGGGCCTCGCGATAGTCCTCGAGGGGGCGAGGGCGGGTGAGGGTGACCTGGGTGTGGGTCAGCAGGTTCGACAATGGCGTGCGCAGTTCATGGGCAATGTCGGCGGAGAACGCGGACAGGCGCTGAAACGAGTCGTCGAGGCGTCCGAGCATGGCGTTGAAGTTGTGGGCCATTTCCGCCAGTTCCGGCGGCATGTTTTCTTCAGGCAACCGCGCGTTCAGCGATTGCGCGGAAACACCGCTGGCCACCGCACTGATCCGCCGCAACGGGCGCAAACCGCTACGTGCCGCCCAGGCGCCAAGCAGGGCGGTAGCCAGGGCCGACAGGCCGACGGTCAGCCAGATCAAATGCTGCATGCGTTGCAGGAAGTGCTGGTGGTGGGTGATGTCCAGCAGCAAGGTCAGTTGCGGTGACTCGGGTTTGTCCGCGAAAAGCGGTGCATTCAGGACGCGGTAATCCATGCCGTCATGGCTTACCGTCGACAATCCGGGCTGGCGCGGCAATACCTGGGGAATGTTGGTCGAGCTGTCATACCAGCGCTGGCCGTCGCTGCCGGTGATTCGCAGGGGCAGGCCAGCCTGCCGGCTCAATTCCTCCGCCAGCTTCGTTTCGCTGTCACTCGACTGGAAGTCGTGCAAGGCCCGACGCAAGCCAATCAGTTTGCCGTCCAGCAGTTGCTGGTCGAGCTCAATGAAGTGCGCCTCGCTGGCGCGGCTGAACAGCACCCCGGCGAACAACGACACCACGGCGGTGCAGGCGGCAAACAACAGCGCCAGGCGGCTGCTCAAGGACAGCCGGCGCATCAGGCGGGGCGCTCTTCGAGGACGTAACCCATGCCGCGCACGGTGTGGATCAGTTTGTTGGGGAATTCATCGTCGATCTTCAGGCGCAGACGACGGATCGCCACCTCGATGACATTGGTGTCGCTGTCGAAATTCATGTCCCAGACCTGGGACGCAATCAGCGACTTGGGCAGGACTTCACCCTGGCGGCGCAGGAGCATTTCCAGCAGGGCGAATTCCTTGGCGGTCAGGTCGATACGCTGGCCGCTGCGTTCGACCCGGCGACGGATCAGGTCCAGGCGCAAATCGGCCAGTTGCAGGCTGGTCTCCTGCGGCGTGGCACTGCCGCGACGCAACAGGCTGCGCACTCGCGCCAGCAGTTCGGAGAAGGCAAACGGCTTGACCAGATAGTCATCGGCGCCCAGTTCGAGGCCGTGAACCCTGTCCTCCACGGCGTCACGTGCTGTCAGAAACAGTACCGGCGTGTCCAGGCCAGCGCTGCGCACCGCTTGCAGAATCTGCCAGCCGTCACGACCGGGCAGCATCACATCGAGAATCAGCAGGGCATATTCGCCGCTGAGGGCCAATTGCTGGCCGGTGTTGCCGTCGGCCACCAGTTCCGTGTTGAACCCGGCCTCGGCCAGGCCCTGGCGCAGGTAATGGCCGGTTTTCGGTTGGTCTTCGACGATCAGCAGTTTCATGGGCAGCTCTTGGCAGATGGAACGAACGCTTTATACCGTGGGCAGCGTTCATACAGGTCAACCTGACAAAGTTGTAATCTGGCTGTCAGGTTGCGGGCAGTGGCAGCAGTTTAGAGTTTTCCCCATGCTGAGCCTTATCTTGTTGGAGTATGACGATGTTTTTACGCAAGTCCGTGGCGCACATCCTGTGTTTGCTGGCGCTGAGTTCACCGGTGTGGGCGGACGCCGGGCATAGCTACGATTTCGGTCAGCCGGCCCCGGCGGCCAAGGCGACCCGCAGCATCGAGGTGGTGATGGAGGACATGTCATTCACGCCGCAGGCCATCGACATCAAGGCCGGGGAAACCGTGCGCTTCGTGCTGGTCAATAAAGGCCAGTTGTTGCATGAGTTCAACCTGGGGGATGCGGCGATGCACGCCAGACACCGGCAGGAAATGTTGCAGATGCAGCAGGGCGGCATGCTGACGCCCACCGGCATGAAGGCAATGGACCACGGCAACATGGCCGGCATGGATCACGGTTCGATGGACCACGGCATGAAGCATGACGACCCGAACAGCGTGCTGGTGGAGCCGGGCAAGACCGCCGAGCTGACCTGGACCTTCAGCAAGGCCACCAGCCTCGAATTTGCCTGTAACATCCCCGGTCATTACGAGGCTGGCATGGTCGGCAAATTGACTGTCAGTCAGTAAGCACTCAAAGGCGGGAGCAAAGGCTGATAGAATCCGCTGATTCTTCAGTCAGGTTTCCGCCATGCATCCCGCAGCCGAACACTCGCCGCTGGGCAAGTCCAGCGAATACATCGCCACCTACACGCCGTCCTTGCTGTTCCCGATCCCGCGCACCGCGAAGTGGGCGGAACTGGGCCTGACGGCTGAAACCCTGCCGTATAAAGGCGTGGACTTCTGGAACTGCTTCGAGCTGTCCTGGCTGCTGCCGTCGGGCAAGCCGGTGGTAGCGATCGGTGAATTCAGCATTCCGGCGGATTCGCCGAACATCATCGAATCGAAGTCGTTCAAGCTGTACCTCAACTCCCTGAACCAGACGCCGTTTGCCGATACCGAGAGCCTTGAGGCGACGTTGGTCAAGGATTTGTCGGCGGCTGCCGGCAAGCCGGTGGGCGTGCGTATTCGCAGTCTCAAGGATGTCGAGAGCGAAGGCGTCGTGGCCTTGCCGGGCGTGTGCATCGACGAGCTGGATATCAGCGTCAGCAACTACGAGCATCCACGGCCGGAACTGCTGCGTTGCGATGATTCGCGCATTGTCGAGGAGAGCGTGCACAGCCATTTGCTCAAGTCCAACTGCCCGGTCACCAGCCAGCCGGACTGGGGCAGCGTGGCGGTGGAGTACCGTGGCGCGGCGCTGGATCACGCGAGCCTGCTCGAATACATCGTCAGCTTCCGCCAGCACTCGGACTTCCATGAGCAGTGTGTAGAGCGGATCTTCCTCGACCTGCAGCGGTTGCTCAAACCGGAGAAACTGACGGTGTATGCGCGTTATGTGCGCCGTGGCGGGCTGGATATCAACCCGTACCGCAGCACCGAAGAGGTGCAGCTGCCGAACCATCGCCTGGTCCGTCAGTAACATCAAACTGTAGGAGCTGGCTTGCCAGCGAAAGCGGTGGTTCGGCCGACATATTAGTCGACTGGTAGATTGCCTTCGCTGGCAAGCCAGCTCCTAYAAGGTTCAAGTTTCAAATTTCAGAAATGAAAAAGCCCCGCTATCGCCAGCGGGGCTTTTTTGCATCGTCCGTCAGTAACATCAAACTGTAGGAGCTGGCTTRCCAGCGAAAGCGGTGGTTCGGCCGACATATTAGTCGACTGGGARATTGCCTTCGCTGACAAGCCAGCTCCTACAAGGTTCAAGTTTCAAATTTGAGAAATGAAAAAGCCCCGCTATCGCCAGCGGGRCTTTTTTGCATCGTCCGTCAGTAACATCAAACTGTAGGAGCTGGCTTGCCAGCGAAAGCGGTGGTTCGGTCGACATTTTAGTTGACTGGTAGATTGCCTTCGCTGGCAAGCCAGCTCCTACAAGGTTCAAGGTTCAAATTTCAGAAATGAAAAAGCCCTGCTATTGCCAACGGGGCTTTTTTGCATCAGGAGGGTTCAGATCCCCATGTTGGCCAAGGCCTGTCCGATGTTGCGCAGGGTGCCGGCAAGGGTAGGGTGTTCGAGTTCGAAGCGTTCCACGGCCAGGTTGACGCCATCGGCGAGGCTGGATCCCTGGGTTTTGGTTTCCAGCTCAAGTTCAAGTTCGATCTGTTCCATCAGCGCGTGCAGGTCAGCGCGCTCGGCTTCGGAAAGCGGAGGATTCTGTTCCAATTGCTCGCGCAGGGCATTGAGCTGTTCTTGCAGTTCGCGGGCGGGCATGGCGTTCTTCCTTCTTTAATCGATAGGCACTGGCATAGACCATGACAGAAGGCCAAAGGTCGATGCCTGACCTTTAGATTAATCCACTCGCGCGCAACCTGCATGATCTCGGTCAGGGCTTTTCGCCCTTGAGCCGACGCAAGCTGATATCGGCCAGGCAGGTGTCGAGTTCACCGAGGTGGTCAATCACCGAATGCACGCCCAGGCCGAACAGTTGCATCGTGGCCCTGGCGCGTTTGATGTCGCGCCCCTGCGGGGTCAGCGCTTGCCATTCCTGAGGCGTCAATCCGCACAGCGAGCCGCAGGACGCCAGGCCGATGGTCCACAACCCGGCATTGAGCCCCGCTTGCAGCAGGCGGGGTTCGCCGCTCACCAGTACGCAGCCGTCGAGTCGCTCGACATTCAGGGTCATCAAGGCTTGCCAGCAGGCGTTCGGGGCGGGCCATGGGGTATTTGTTGCTAGATGTTGCGATTGCTTGATCCATTCAGGCAACGCAGCGGCCAGGGATTGGCTCAGGGCAGGGGGCAGCTCATCGAGCCAGGCGCAGGGGATTTGCCGGCGCTGCAAGCTGCGCAGGCTATCCAGTGCGCCGGGTGTGGCCTCGGCGTGTTCGGCCGAGTGGCTGCCGTGCCGGCGCGTGTGTGCGCCGAAATCCACCAGGCAGCCACTGAGACCGAACAGTACGGCGGTCAGGCTGGGTGCGGTTTGGGGCAAGGCTTCGGCGAGCGGCATGTGGACGTCCCTGAAATAGCCTGAAGGCTAGCGGGCGACGGTGACAGTTGAGTGACATGGACGTGAATCGCTCGCATTTTGCACGATTCCTTCGATGTGGATTTCGTGCAAAGTGCCTTAAACAGCGTTTACGTCTTATACTTGGCAACTTATTGCCCGGGCCAAGTGCCCGAGCCAGTACAAACCAAGGAGTTTTTTCTATGCGCTGGAGCAATCATCTAGCCAGGATTTGTGTGTGCGCCAGTGTGATGCTGGTTCCGTTCGTTGCCCAGGCAGCCACGGAAGAGGATCCTTGGGAAAGCATCAACCGCCCGATTTACAAGTTCAACGACGTGATCGACACCTATGCGCTCAAACCCCTGGCCCAGGGCTACCAGTACATAACGCCGCAGTTTGTCGAAGACGGCGTTCACAACTTCTTCCGCAACATCGGCGATGTGCGCAACCTGGCCAACGATATCCTGCAGGCCAAACCTCGCGCCGCAGGTGTTGATAGCGCACGAATCATTTTCAACACCACCTTCGGCTTGCTGGGCGTCATTGATGTCGGCACCAGAATGGGCCTGCAGCGCAATGACGAAGACTTCGGTCAGACGCTGGGTTACTGGGGGGTCGGCAGCGGCCCTTACTTGATGCTGCCATTCCTGGGGCCAAGCACCTTGCGTGATGCACCGTCCAGGTACGTCGACAGCTACACC
This sequence comes from Pseudomonas sp. P1_C12, assembly GCF_056406435.1. NCBI lineage: Bacteria > Pseudomonadati > Pseudomonadota > Gammaproteobacteria > Pseudomonadales > Pseudomonadaceae > Pseudomonas > Pseudomonas sp. P1_C12. Next base: position 192,522 of record NZ_JBFUAE010000006.1, read on the forward strand.
GGCGCTTATCGTTACGTAAACGACATTCCGGTGCGTAACTCGTTCTTTGCCCTGGATGTCGTCGATACCCGCGCCAATCTGCTGTCGAGCGAGAGGCTGATCACCGGCGACAAGTACACCTTCATCCGCAATGCGTACTTGCAGAACCGTGAGTTCAAGGTGAAAGACGGTCAGGTTGAAGACGATTTCTGATCTCGACCGGTAAACTGAAAAAGGCGGCCATCAACAGGCCGCCTTTTTTGTCTGTGAAGACCCGCATGCGGATGTAATCACGCTTTTCACTGTAGTCCCGGCCGGTTTGACTCGTGGGTTCGAACCTTCCATTGGGTTACGGATCTGCCTGTTCTTATAACTCTCGGTGATTTGACAAATAAAGACGTCAAGCGACCATCGGTGTGAGCTTGAAACGCCCCGCGGATGGGAGTACCGTCTGCGCCTTAGAAGGGCACCTCTGGTGTACAAGTGTGTAGGGCAAATGCCCGAAAGCGGTGCGACAGAGAGGCTAGAAAGCGAATCCAGTAGTCAGCGCCGGGCCAAAGTCCCCGCCTGCTACGCCAACCTAATTCTGGCGCCGTTTGCCCACATGCCAAAAACCAGTGCCACGCTGCTGATAATCGATGATGACGAAGTAGTGCGCGCGAGCCTCGCCGCCTATTTGGAAGACAGTGGTTTCAGTGTCTTGCAGGCCAGCAATGGCCAGCAGGGCCTTCAGGTATTCGAGCAAGACAAGCCCGACCTGGTCATCTGCGATCTGCGCATGCCGCAGATGGGCGGACTCGAACTCATTCGCCAGGTGACCGGGCTGTCGCCGCAAACGCCGGTGATTGTGGTTTCGGGTGCGGGCGTGATGAACGACGCGGTCGAAGCCCTGCGCCTGGGCGCAGCGGACTACCTGATCAAGCCTCTCGAAGATCTGGCCGTGCTCGAGCACTCTGTGCGCCGGGCCCTGGATCGTGCGCGCCTGTTGCTGGAGAACCAGCGCTACCGCGAGAAGCTGGAGAAGGCCAACCGCGAGCTCGAAGCCAGCCTGAACCTGCTCCAGGAGGACCAGAACGCCGGTCGCCAGGTGCAGATGAACATGCTGCCGGTCAGCCCCTGGACCATCAACGAGTTCAAATTCGCTCACCAGATCATCCCGTCGCTGTACCTGTCGGGTGATTTCGTCGACTACTTCCGGGTCGACGAGCGCCGGGTAGCCTTTTACCTGGCGGACGTTTCCGGTCATGGCGCCTCTTCAGCCTTCGTCACCGTGCTGTTGAAGTTCATGACCACGCGCTTGCTGTTCGAGTCCCGGCGCAGCGGCACCTTGCCGGAATTCAAGCCTTCAGAGGTTCTTGGTCATATCAACCGGGGCCTGATCAGTTGTAAGCTGGGTAAACACGTCACAATGGTCGGTGGAGTCATCGACGAGGAGACCGGTTTGTTGACCTATAGCATCGGCGGTCATCTGCCGTTGCCAGTGTTGTACACGCCAGACAGTGTTCGTTATCTGGAAGGGCGTGGCCTGCCGGTGGGCCTCTTCAACGAAGCCACCTACGAAGACCACGTGCTGGAACTGCCGCCGACGTTCAGCCTGACGCTGATGTCTGACGGTATTCTGGACCTTTTGCCAGAACCCACACTCAAAGAAAAAGAGGCGGCGTTGCCCCAACGGGTCAAGGCTGCGGGCGGCACCCTGGATGGGCTGCGGCAGGTTTTTGGATTGGCCACGCTAGGGGAGATGCCGGATGATATCGCCCTGTTGGTGTTGAGCAGGAATCTTTGATGAGTACTGGTAGAATCCAGTTCGCCGAGCAGGACGGCACCTTCGTCCTCAAGTTCGTCGGTGAAGTTCGCCTGACCCTGTGTTCGGCGTTGGATGCGACTATAGAGAAAATCTTCACCGCGAAGAATTTCAACGCGATCGTGATCGATTTGACCGAAACCCGCAGCATCGACAGCACCACCCTCGGCCTGCTGGCCAAGCTGTCGATCCTGTCGCGGCAACAGGTCGGCCTGCTGCCGACCGTCGTCACCACCCACGAAGACATCACCCGTCTGCTGCAGTCCATGGGCTTCGAGCAGGTGTTCAACATCGTCGACCAGCCGGTGCCATGCCCGGAATGCCTGGACGACCTGCCAGACCAGGATCAGTCCGAAGAAGTGGTGCGGATCAAAGTGCTTGAAGCGCACAAAATCCTCATGGGCCTGAACGACACCAATCGTGAAGCGTTCCATGATCTGGTGAATGCGCTCGAACGCCATTGATCCCCTGTAGGAGCGAGCTTGCTCCGGGCGGCGTTCCGACGATGGCGTCCGCAAGAACCCCGCATCAACAAAAAAGGGCGAACCTGTGAGGGTTCGCCCTTTTTGCATCACACCCACTCAGATCACAGCTTGGCCTGCAACAACGCCTCAAGCTTCTCCTGATCCCGCGCGAACTGACGAATCCCCTCAGCCAGCTTCTCGGTCGCCATCGCATCTTCGTTGGACAACCAGCGGAACTGCGCCTCGTTGAGGCTCAGGCGCGCTTCACCGGCATGGCCCGGCACCAGTTTGCGCTCCAGCTTGCCGGTATCCGCCGCCAGCTTGTCGATCAGGTCCGGGCTGATAGTCAGGCGGTCGCAGCCGGCCAGATGCTCGATCTGGCCCAGATTGCGGAAACTCGCCCCCATGACCACGGTCTTGTAGTCATTGGCCTTGTAGTAGTTGTAGATGCGCGTCACCGACTGCACGCCCGGATCATCCGCGCCGGTGTAGTCGTTGCCGTTGGCTTTCTTGTACCAGTCGTAGATGCGGCCTACGAATGGCGAAATCAGGAACACCCCGGCATCGGCGCAAGCGGCTGCCTGGGCGAAGGAGAACAGCAGGGTCAGGTTGGTCTGGATGCCTTCCTTTTCCAGGATCTCGGCAGCGCGGATGCCTTCCCAGGTGGACGCGATCTTGATCAGCACACGGTCGCGGCCAATACCGGCCTTGTCGTACAGCTCGATCAGGCGATGCGCACGCTTCAACACGGCGTCAGTGTCGAACGACAGGCGCGCATCCACTTCGGTGGAAATACGGCCCGGGATCACTTTCAGGATTTCTTGCCCCACGGCCACGCCAAAACGGTCGCTGGCCAGGCCCACATCGCCCTTGCAGTCATTGACGCAGGCGTTAAGCAGCCCGGCATACGCCGGAATGGCCGCGGCCTTGAGCAGCAGGGAAGGGTTGGTGGTGGCGTCCACGGGTTTAACGCGAGCGATAGCTTCGAAGTCGCCGGTGTCGGCAACCACGGTGGTCATTTGCTTAAGTTGTTCCAGCTTGGAAGTCATGGGCGTGCTCTGTCCTATGGGTCTGATGACATTACCCGAGCGCTGACAGCCACTCAAGGGCGCGTACGTGTATCGATGGCCCCTGCGGCGACAACCTGAAAACAGGTGTTTGAAAGGTGGGGCGCGGTGTCGATAAATAGGATGCCAGGCGGGCTCACAGGTTCAACTGATCTGACGGTTAACGCCTTGCAACCAGATCATCTGACTGCTGAATCCTCTGATAACGCTCGCCGCACCTTACGTGTAATTACCGATATTGTTGAAGTCTATATAGTTCGATTGCAGGCTCAATAATTGTTATAAAAAGTCAATTAATACTCTGCTCAAGTTAGTCTTCGCGCTAACAACTGTAATGTTATCTGGCAGATATTTTGATCGTTAGAATACGTCCAGTACATACATGGAATAAAGTGTAATGTGATAATCGGAAATGTGTTTGTAGAAATAACTTCACCACGTGAAGAGGTATATGTTTTTGGATGCGTTTGATGATTTGATGCTTGGCTACGCACTAAAAAAATTGACCGACGTGTTTGAAGAAATCGAGGAGGTTTCGAAAAACACCGCTTCGGACAAGGCAACGTGCGTGCTGGGTATCAGACAATCCAAAGCCGCAAAAAAAATCCCCGTCTGGCTGGGACGTCTGAGAGGCAGTACCCCTTATCAAGTCACGCATGTCCTGATCGATCAGATGCACGCCTCTCGAAAACTCAACCGCGACCTGCGCTTCGCGGCACAAGCTGCCTTGCTCGAAGCCCTGATAGAGGACGGACTGGCAATGCACATCGCGAGCTATTCGGTGGTTGTCGTAGAGAATCGCCTGAAGTGCTTTTCGGATCGATGAGCGTTGTATCTACTGAACAAGCGCCCAGTGTCCATTACACTGGAAAATTGCATGAGACGTGAGAAAGTAGATTGGTGTCAAAACTGTACATCGCACAATACGCCGGTATCACCGTCATGCTTCCAGCGGCCATGGTCGTCGCCGGTTGGCTGTGGTGCATGGCATCCAGAAAACTCGCACTCTTATGGCTAGGCGTACTGTTCGTGGCCTATTTTGTCGTAGGTTTGAGTAAGGTGCTGTTCAAGGGCTGGGGAATCGGCCTGGAAAGCCTGGATATCGCGGTCATCAGCGGCCACGCAATGAACGCCTGCCTGGTGTCGACCGTTGTCCTGAGTTTGCTATTGCGCCAATTGGATCATCGGCTTCGATGGCTGGCACTGGGTGCAGGGCTACTGTCGACCTGGTGGTTCAGTGTCCAGTATGTCGGGCAGACGATTCATCCTCTGCCGGAAGCGATTGCCGGGGCGATTGTTGGGTCAGCCGCGGCGTGCGTATTTCTTTTCAGGCTGGAGCGAAAGGAAATCCGCAAAATTCCCCGCATGGCCCTTGCGCTAGGGCTGGCGGTAATTCTACTGAGTACGAGCATTCCCAAGTATACCGCTGAGGGGGTATTGAACTCGCTAGCGGTGACCCTGTCGGGGGCGGAAAAGGCTTTTATGCAGCCTCATTGGCGCACTTCTGAGGGGCCGTCACGGTTATAGAGATTGGCTTGATTTTGAGTCCTGGCAAGAAGGCGGAGCTAGGACTCACTACAGCTTTTCTCATCAATCCGGGCCAGCAACTCTGCTGTTTTCAACTGCATCAGTGCAACATCACCACGACTCTCAACGTTCAACACAATTTCGGGCTCGATCTGCGAGAGGTGGATCTTGAAGCGCCATTCAGCGAACGTAAGGCTTAGGCCATCGCTCTCATCTACATCCAGCGCTTTACTGGCATACAGCGATCGAAGATGCGCCAGCACGGCAATCGGATTATGGACTACACATCGAATTTCCCCGGAGGAGGGGAAAAGCCCGATGCGTTCCACCAGCAACCTGGGTTGAGTGGCAGACGAGGAGGGTGCGCTTTCGCATGTCCGCAACCAGGCCATCAATCCACTGTTGCCCTCGGTGAACTTCTGCCCGGCAATCATATTGCCGGGTGCAAAAGGGTCCAGCGATTTATAGGCAGAGTCGATCGGTGATCTGGAAGCGTTCATAGTGGTCTGCCTTGCAAAAGGTTTATGGCCGCTCAAAAAACACGGCACCCAAGAGCTAAAAAATACCGTTTACAGGCCTTTCTTATACAAATTCTCATAACAGAAATTGGTCGCGTCGATATAACCTTCCGCTCCGCCGCAGTCAAAGCGGTGACCTTCGAACTTGTATGCCAATACACAGCCGCTTTGTGCCTGCTTCATCAGCGCATCAGTGATCTGGATTTCACCGCCCTTGCCAGGCGCGGTATCAGCAATCAAGTCAAAGATATCGGCCGTCAGAATGTAACGACCAATAATGGCCAGATTGGACGGAGCATCTTCCGGTTTAGGCTTTTCAACCATGCTGGTGACCCGGTAAACACCTTCGCGAATCTGCTCGCCAGCGATGATGCCGTACTTGTGCGTCTGGTCGTTGGGCACTTCCTGGATGGCCACGATCGAGCAACGGAACTGCTTATAGAGCGCGATCATCTGCGACAGCACACCATCGCCTTCCAGGTTCAAACACAGGTCGTCAGCCAACACCACTGCAAAGGGTTCGTCACCGATCAACGGCTGACCAGAGAGAATGGCGTGTCCAAGCCCCTTCATTTCTACCTGACGGGTGTAAGAAAACGTGCATGTCTCCATCAGCTCCCGAGTGCCCAACAGGAACTTCTCTTTTTCGGTACCGCGAATCTGATGTTCCAGTTCGTAGCTGATATCGAAATGGTCTTCCAAAGCCCGCTTGCCGCGACCGGTAACGATCGCCATATGCTGAAGACCCGCATCTCGCGCTTCCTCTACGCCGTACTGGATCAGAGGTTTATTCACAACCGGCAGCATTTCCTTGGGCATGGCCTTTGTGGCAGGCAGAAAGCGGGTGCCGTAGCCAGCTGCGGGGAAAAGGCATTTACGGATCATGTAGAGGTCCTGTTATATATACGATAGAAATGTTAATTATAAAAAATGATTGATGCCATAGAGTTGAGCATTGTTACTTGCTCATGTCTCGATATTCATCTATAAATTTCTACGATAGATACCATAACCTGAGTCGGCTAGCATTAGGAAAGCTGCGAATGTTAAGTTACGTCTGGTTGCGCGAGTGAATGTTATTTTATGTCTGGATTTGCTTATGGATCTAAATTTTATGCTGTGGCAATAAGTATTAAGTCGGTATTTAAAGGTTGATGCCGCCGGGGGTTCGCAGTTAAAATTTTCATCATGGCAAATGTTGGGTGTTTTTCAGAAAGCCCAAGAGGGGAAGGCTTCGTTCATCTTTACATTCATAATGGAAGAAATTGAGTGTTTATTAAGCAGCCATTTGGCTGCTTGTTGTATTAAGGCGATAACACGTCAATGCTTCAGATGGAGGGGGTTGTGCCATGGTAAAAAAAATTCTGATCGTCTGTATTGGCAACATTTGCCGTAGTCCAACCGCAGAGACTCTGCTACGTGGAGCGCTCGACCCGTCCGACATTTCGGTTAGCTCAGCTGGCCTTGCCGCGCTGGTAGATAGTCCAATTGAGTCAACCGCAAGGATCGTCCTTGAGGAACACGGACTTCTACCGGGTGAGCACAAAGCAATCCAGCTTACGTCTCAGGCTGTCAGCGAATCAGACCTGATCCTGGTAATGGAGCAACGGCACATTAACGGCGTACTGAATATTGCGCCCGAAGCTCGAGGTAAAGTCCTCCTGCTCGGCAAATGGCAAGACGATCGTGAAATCAGTGACCCCTACCGTCAAGGAAAACCTGCTTTTGTGCATGCTTATGCGTTGATTGAAGAGGCGGTACACGCATGGGCACAGCGCCTCATGCGCTGATTACCATTTATCGAACAGTAATAAAGGCAAAGAATCACTTATGCAGCAATCGCCAGTAGTCAATGTCCAGGACGACAATAACGAAGAGATTGATCTTCTCGGATTGTTTGGAACACTTATCGACCATAGATGGTTGATTGCCGTGATTACGGGTGCCTTTATGGTCGCCGGAGTTGCTTATGCAATTCTGGCAACACCTATTTATCAAGCTAACGCATTGTTACAGGTCGAGCCCAAAAAAAATGATTTGTTGGGTTTTTCGGATGTCAGCAGCATGCTTGGGAAGGAGTCGCCCTCCGCAACTGAAATTGAGTTGATCAAATCCCGTACCGTAATAGGGAAGACAGTTGATAACTTAAAGTTGGATATTGTTGTAGAACCAAACTATTTCCCGATCATTGGCGAGTTTATCGCTCGTCGATTTAAAAATAAAAATCCAAATTCAGTAGCCAGTCCAAGGTTTGGTATGAGTCGTTTCCATTGGGGAGGCGAGTCTCTAAAAGTATTTCAACTTGAGCTGCCAAAGAGCCAGATAGGTAAAGAGTTAACTCTTACTGTAGGAGAAAATGACAGTTTTACCCTGCGAGATGAAGATGGTAATACTTTGGCATCTAGCAAAGTAGGGCAGGTCTTTGATCAGGCAGGAGTGAAGGTGCAAATCGAAGAGATGCGTGCCAATCCAGGGGCCACGTTCACTATCACCCGCAAGTCGCGCTTAACTAGTATTCTAGATTATCAAGAAGTGCTTGATGTAGTTGAGCGAGGGAAAGAGTCAGGCATTATTGGCTTGGCCTTAGAGAGCGCTGATGCGTCTCAAGCTGTGAAAATCTTGAACAAGATTGCCGAATTTTATGTGCAGCAAAATATACAACGTACTTCCGCAGAGGCAGCTCAAAGCTTGGAGTTCTTGAGAGAGCAGCTCCCTCAAGTTAGAAAAGATTTAGAATCGGCGGGGAACGCTCTGAATGAGTACCAAATTCGCAGTAAGTCTGTGGATATAAGTCTAGAGACCAAAGCGATCCTAGACCAAATTGTTGCCTTGGATACCAGTATTTCTGAGCTGAAGCTACAACAAGCAGAGATGGACCGAAAGTTTACTCGTCAACACCCGGCTTATCGTGCACTTCTTAGTCAAATCGCAGAACTAAGTGAAAAGCAAAAAGGTTTAGCGTCAAAGGTTGAGGGGCTCCCCGCAACCCAGCAAGAGTTGCTCAGCCTGACGCGTGACGTGGAGGTTGGCACCGCGATTTACACTCAGCTGCTGAATAAGTCTCAAGAGTTGGACGTTATGCGGGCAGGGACCGTCGGTAACGTGCGGCTAATCGATACAGCTGATGTGAATATAGACAAGCCGGTAAAACCTAGGAAAATATTCATTGTAATATTTGCCACCCTTCTTGGTGGGATTCTATCTATTGCTCTTGTGCTCGTGCGTAAGGTGTTAAATAGGGGTGTGGAAAGTCCCGATGCGATTGAACAGCTTGGAATTCCGGTGTACGCCTCTATCCCATTCAGTACTCTGCAAAAAGCTGAGGAAGAAAAGTTCGTACGTCCAGGTGGCCGCTCTAATAATGCTAGCTCCTTACTGGCTGTTAGTCACTCAACAGATCTAGCAGTTGAAGCCCTTCGTAGCTTACGTACCAGTTTGCATTTCGCGATGCTTGAAGTTAAAAATAATCGTTTGATGATTTCTGGCCCCAGCCCGAAAGTTGGTAAAACATTTGTTTCAGCAAATTTGGCAGCAGTAATAGCCCAGGCTGGACAACGAGTACTGTTGATCGATGTCGATATGCGCAAAGGTTATTTGCACAAGATTTTAGATGTTTCAGACAGTAATGGTCTTTCTGATATTTTGGCCAAGCGATGTGACGTAAAGTCCGCTATTCATAAAACTTGTGTAGAGGGTTTTGACTTTGTTAGTCGTGGGAAAATCCCTCCAAATCCATCTGAACTTTTAATGCACTCAAATTTTACCGATCTGCTTGAGCAAGTAAGTGATTTGTATGATTTGGTAATATTAGATACGCCGCCGATTTTGGCAGTTACGGATGCTGCAATTGTTGGTAGACAATCAGGTACTAGTTTGATTGTAACCCGGTTCGGTCTAAATCCCGCCCGGGAAATTCATCTTACAGTAAATCGATTTGCCCAGAATGGGGTCGATATCAAAGGTGCCATCTTCAATGGAGTTGAAAAGAGGGCGTCTGCGAAATATGGATATAATACTTATGGTTATTACCATTATGAATACGCCTCCGATAAGAGTTAAGTGCACAGTGTTGATGTTTTAGTAGAAGTCTCTGCTAATAGGGAGTCTTTAGATGTGCCCTGCAGAGTGATCGAGGGAGACCGTTAGTATGCATGGCCGGCATTAAAAAATGCAGGCCATGTAGTTAAAGTCGAATTATTGGTATGGCAGCCAGACAGATCAATCTGATTGGTCCGACCTTGTTTGTCATTCTCGCAGTGCTTGTCCTCAGGAAACCGACAGAAAATCCTGGGGCGGTAGCGTGCAAAATTAATCCTCTCTGATATCAATGTGTTTTATAACCCACCATTCCTCCCTTGATACATAATTATAGTTGTACTTTATATGTTGAAAAGTAAGGCACTTAAAGCTATTTCGCTTTTGTGGTTGAGTTCATTGTTAGGTGCGGGATGCGCGTTTTTTACGCAAGTTATAATGGCCAGAGAATTAGGTTTAGAGCAATTCGGGTTGTTTTCTTCTGCACTATCCCTAGCGGCACTACTTACCCCGATCGCAGGATTTGGAATACCACAACTCTGGCTTAAGATTTTTGGGGAAGAGGGGCGCAATGGGGTTCGTTGGTTGAATCCCTCATTTTTATTTATTGTTCAGACTACATTTTTTGCGATAGGGATGATTTTTATATGGGCCTGGCTAGGGCCTCATTCAGTACAGATGCGCACGGTGCTGATTACACTAACGCTTTACACTATAGGCCAAGTCTTTATCGAGGTTAGCAGTTCGAAGCTGCAACTCGAAGAGCGATACATGTTGTTAGGAGTTATTCAGCTAACGCCCCATGCTTTAAGACTAATTGCATTTTCTGTATTGCATTTTTTTGCGGCATTGACTTTGACGGCAAATACGGCGGCTGTAATATATGCGGTAGTAGCATCCCCAATAATAATTTGGGGTGTTAGTGAAATGGGTAAAATGCGGAAGGGCAGATTTTCGTTAAAGGGGCACGAAAATAGGTGCGAGTTTAGTTCTAAAGAGGCTCCTACATTAAAGAATGTAGCCGCAAACGCTTGGCCTTTTGGCTTGGCTGGTGCATTTCACATAATTATCTCTCAGGCTAATATCGTTCTTATAGGCTATATGATAGGCCCCAGTTCGGCGGGTATTTTTAACGTTGCTTTTACTGTAATGACAGCTGTCTATCTATTGCCGACGGTGATATATCAAAAATTCCTTCTTCCGAAGTTTCATATATGGGCGAACTTCGAGCGAGATAAGTTTTATAAGGTTTATAAGTCTGGTAATCGGTTCATGCTTATGTTGGGGGTGTTGGCGATGGCGGCCATCATGATTCTCTCTCCTTGGGCCATACCATTTTTATTTGGATCCGAATATTCTGATGTTATATCAGTTTTATCGATTCTAGCCGTGTGTGCACCAATAAGATTTCTTGCGAACAGTGTTGGAGCGGTACTCATAACACAGCAGCACATGAAGAAAAAGGTTTACTTTATGGGCGTAACAGCGTTTTTAAATATTGTATTCATAGTCTCACTTACCAAGCTATGGGGGCAATCAGGAGCCGCAATAGCAACTATATTGTCGGACTCCGTATTGTTGGCTTTTTATTATTTTTCAGCGCGATGCTGGGTTTTTAAAGAACACAGGCAGACTAATTGAATGATTACTCAATTCGATGATTCGCACGTAATTAAGAATACTCTCACATCGTTAGAGACATCTTTGACGGAACTTGGGGATTTTCTCTCTCATGAGCAGATTTGGTTTAAAAAAGACCACTTAATAAAGTTTGAAACCTATTTTCAAACCGGTGGCGTGGTTAAGATATATATTTGCCCTCAAACGGTGGAGAAGTTTACAAAGGCGGTTTCATATCTTCAGAGAAGAGACATAGGCTTCAAAATAATTGGCTTTACTTCAAACGTGCTGTTGTTCGATCAAATTCAATACTCAGTGATTATATCCACGAAGAACCTCACCAATGTTGAGATAGATGAACATTACGCTCATGTAGACTGCGGTTTCTCTCTACAGGATTTTGTTCGAATTGCTATCACGAATGGTGCCGGTGGTTTTGAGGGGTTGGAGGGTATCCCTGGTAGTATCGGTGGAGGGGTTTTTATGAACGCTGGGGCATATGGATACAGTATTGCTGAAAATATTGTCTCCGTAGACTACATTGACTCCAATGGGAACTTACTGACCATCGATAAAGAACAGTGTGATTTTGGTCACCGAAAATCTCTATTTAAAAGAACAAAGTCAATTATATTGCGCGTCCGCTTCAAATTGAATCCAGGTTCAAAAGAGGAAATTGCAAGTAAGGTAGAAACATTCCATATTGCGCGTCATTCATATCAAGAGTTTGTATACCCAAACTTAGGGAGTATGTTTTCTGTAAGGGGGGATCTTTATAGGGAACTTTTGAGAGGCGAGAGACGCTCTAAGACATATATATATTATTTTTTAAAGTTGTTATTAAAAAATCCGGTAAGCAAATTCGTAGCCAGAAAGAAACCAAGTAATGTGACTTTCAATAAATTGCTCGAAAGTCATCTGAGGCACACAAATTATACTCCGTCAAAAAAGAGTCTAAATATTCTCATAAACGACGGTAGTACTTCAACGCGCAGTCATTTTGAATATATGTTTGAGTTCAAAAAACGATTGGGTGAAAAATTCGATATTGAAAATGAACCGGTACTCGAACCAGCTTACAAAGTGGAAGCTGATTTTCATACGTTGTACCAAGATATAAAAAGCAATATAAAACCCGATTGAACACCTAAGGTAATTAAAATGAAGATCGGTCTTATTACGATACATAATGCTAGTAATTATGGTGCGGCACTTCAAACCTACGCGACAGTCCAAGCGTTGCGAAAGCATGGCCAGCCAGAAGTAATCAACTATAAAAACCATTTTATTACTAGCACCATGAGTCTCATTCGGATTGGATCTAAACCGAGAGACTTTTTTAGGGCGGGGAAGGATCTTACACGTATTTTACCAAGGGGACGCCTATTAAGAAAATTCAACTCTTTTTTTTCAGAGCACTACAATCTCTCTGGTCCACTGGCTATAGATCTTAGTGGCCTAGAAGGCAGATACGACGCTTTTGTTTGTGGGAGCGATCAAATATGGAATCCAAATATTATTGGTGAGAATCCTAAGCTGGATGGGGCCTATTTTCTAGAGTTTGTAAAAAACAAAAGAAAAATTTCATACGCATCGAGCGCTGGTAGTTATAAGTTCAAAGAAGATGAATATCCTAAAATTGAAAATTACTTAACCTCGTTTCATAAATTATCGAGTCGAGAAACAGACACGGCAAATCAGATCAGTCAGATCTTGAGCAGAAATGTTGAGCATGTCCTGGACCCAACATTGTTGCTTGATAAGTCGGAATGGAAAACATCTTTGCATCTCAAAGAAGATCCTAGTGTTGAAAAGTACATATTAATATATTCTCTTAAAAAAGATAAACTGTTCATTGACGCGGTAGCTGCCGCTAAGTCCCACTTAGGGTACAAGGTTATATCGATAGACCAGGAGCCTTTCGCGGGTTTGAAAGTAGACGAGCATATTCGTGACGCTGGTCCAATAGACTTCCTTGATCTTTTTATTAATGCGTCATTCATTGTTACTAATTCATTTCATGGTGCGGCATTTTCTACAAATTTTGAGATCCCGTTTTTAGCTGTGAAGCCTTACTCTGGTGGGAATAGGGTTACAAGCCTACTAAACTTGGTTGGTTTAACTGAACGATTCGTGAGCTCTCATGAAGATATTGAAGGTGCTCTTAAAGGTAAATTAGACTTTTCCAGTTCTAGAAAGCTGTTAGCTGCTGAGCGGAAAAAATCAAATGAATATCTTGATAGTGCGTTTTCAATATAACGATTGTTGGTTAATAACCGTTAAATATAAAAACTTGTGGGGTGCCACGATGCTTCCACAAGTTTTTTGGGCTTGTATTTTATGAAAATCGCTTTACAAAAAAATGGTCGCTCGATTGATGTTTCACTTCTATTTTCTCTTTTTTTAATTATAGTTTTGCCTCAAGTTCTATTTGTTGAATTAAAGTTAAAGTCGCTGTCGCTAGGGTTATCTATTGCTGCTGTTACAACGATTTTGTTTTTTCTCAAAAAGATACAGTCTATTACACGAAAAGAGGGTATTTATACGGCCGGATTTATTTTTTACGTGTTGCTTTTTACTTTAGCAACCTCAATGTTTAAAAGTAACACCAAAGCTTTACTTAGCATTCCTGCTTTTATTTTGGTAGTTTCAACAGCGCTGTTGCTATCCCATTCTTTAAGGAAAGCTGATGCTGAAAATATAAAAACTACGTTTGCGATCATATTTTTTACATTTTCCTTGCTCGGTTGGTTGGAGATAGTTGTCGGTGTACACATCCTGAACTACGCCAATCTAGAAAAGCCTATATTTCCGTTTTCAGAAGAAAGTCATTTTGCTTTGGCATATGGCCCAATAGCTTGTGCACATGGTGTATCTAGAAGCACCAAACAAAAGGCTTTGGTCGTATTAAACTTACTATGTATGTCTGTTCTTCTTCCAAATCTGACACTTTTTCTGTTTTGTATCGTTAGTTCGCTTATTTTTTTTAGGCTAAGATTTTTAGTAGTGCTTATTTTGATGATGTCAGCTCCGGCGTTGTTGATTTTGTCGTCGCTAAATCAGGATTTAATATATTCAACATCTGACTATTTCACCTCAAGGGTGTCAATGGATCAGGACTCGAAAAACCTAAGCGCGTTGGTATACATTCAAGGCTGGAATGAAATATATAAAGGACTTACTCAGGATTATGGTATCGGTGCTGGCTTTCAAATGCTCGGCACAGGTGAGGCCTCATTAATAAGCGAGCGTATATACCATATCGCTGGAAAGTATCTTAATAGCGAAGATGGTGGTTTTTTAGCGGCAAAAATAATAGGTGAGTTTGGGTTCGTTGGATTGCTTGCCTGCATGTACTATATTGTTGCTGTATGCAAGAGCGCCAGGATTATATCTTCCAAAACTAAGAGTGCTGATGTTTCGTTGGTTTTAAAGAAAAAGATATTCGCATCCATCGTTGTATCCTATGTCGTTGAGTTTTACTTTCGAGGTTATGGTTACTTTTCTCCTGGACTGATATTGGCTCTAGCTGCGCTCATTGCTCTAAATCCCAAGGCGTCAGTAAAGAAAGGTAGATTGAAAGCAATTGTCGGCCATACTGATTTCTATCGCTCAGGTACTACGTAAACGAAATCTACTACGTAAGTACAAGGCAGTTCAGTCACTAGGTAATGCTAATTTTAAGGGACGCTACATCTATGTTTTTTTTGAACGGGAAACCTGTATCTTACTTGCTGCGAAACTCTTTTTTTTTATTGTATTCAAAGATTTTTATAGGGCGACAGATTCGTATAATTAAGGGCTTTCCAAGGATAATTAATAAAGGGCATCTAAAGTTTGGTAAAAATTTCACAGCTGGCATGGATTTAAGAATTGAGATATTGGCAAAAAATGGATCAATCAAATTTGGTGATAATGTAAAAATAAATGACTATTGTCATTTTGGAGCGATAGAGGAAATAGTGGTTGGGGAAAACTGCTTGATAGGAAGTTTTGTTACAGTGGTAGACCATGATCATGGTGTTTATAAAAGCTCAGACATGGAACCATCTTCTTCTCCTAGAGTTATTCCTGACGATCGTAAGATTTTAGGTTCGGCGATTGTAATCGGTGATAATACGTGGATCGGTGAAGGAGTAGTGATAGTTTCAGGGGTTACTATTGGAGAAGGTTCCGTAATAGGAGCGAACTCTGTAGTTACTAAAAATATTCCAGCAAATAGCATCGCCGCTGGGTCCCCCGCCAGAGTTATTAAAGCATATAGCGAGATCTCACAGAAATGGGAAAGATTACAGTAGTATCGGCTGTAAATATAGTAGACGGCGGCGCTTTAACGGTCTTGCAAGATGCCATAAGGGCATTTGATTCAAATGTTAAAGTCGGGGACTCTGTCATATTTTTAGTCGCTTCACCTGTTGTACATGCTTTTTTGGATGTTCAGAACATTAAGTTTCTGTATTTTCAGAAATCAAAGAAAAATTGGCTTTTTAGGGTTTTTTATGAGTACGTCTATTTTTATTTTTTGTCCTTAAAGATTCATCCGGATGTTTGGTTTTCACTGCACGATATAACTCCAACAGTCAAAGCCTCTAAGCGGTTCGTTTATTGTCATAATCCATCAATTTTTTTAAAATTCCCTATTTCCTCAATCCCGCTCGATCCTAAACAGTTCTTGTTTTCGAAGTTTTATAAGTATCTTTATAAGATAAACATCAAGAAAAACTCCTCGGTTATAACACAGCAAGCATGGATGGCAGATGAGTTTTCGAGAATATTTAAAATCAAGAATGTTCTTGTTGCTGAGCCTGACGTAAACGTAGACAAAATCCCTGTTGACTCCAAACAATATTTACCTGGGAGCGGGAAGGAATTTACTTTGTTCTATCCTGCATATCCTAGGTATTTCAAAAACCACTCTGTTATTTTCAAGGCTCAGCCACTAGTTAGTCAGGCTTCTTTCTGGTTGACAATAACTGGTTCTGAAAATAAGTATTCAAGAAGGCTGGTGGAGCGGCATCCGCTTATTAATATCGAACTTTTGGGGCTCTTGCCGCGGTCTCGTGTATTCGAGCTATACCAAGAGTGTGATGCTTTAATATTTCCTTCCTTACTCGAAACATGGGGGCTCCCACTTACCGAGTTTAAAGTATTCAACAAGCCGATTGTGGCTGCAGACTTGCCATACGCACATGAAACTATCGGGTTGTACGAGCATATATATTGGTTTGATCCGGAGTCCCCAGAGTCTTTGGCTGCAGCTATTGAAAGGGCAAAAGAAAATATAAGACCGGACTTGCCTAAGACTAAGCCATGTATGCATACAAAGATTTATGGGTGGGAGCAACTGGCAATTCACATCATGGGGAGTTAAAGGAAATGAGCGCAGTTATACATGTAGTTCTGGTTGATTACTTTAAAGCTTCGAGAGTTGTGGAAGCTATTAAAGTTCTTCGAGAGCAACTCTATGATCAATCAAAAATTTTTGTCACTGTCGTTGATAATTCATGTAGCTCAGAAAACTTTGAGGTTTTAAAAGAACTCTCTGGAACTGGGATTGAAATAATTAGCAGTAGTAAAAACGTCGGGTACATTTCCGCAGTCAACATGGCAGTAAGCATGAGGGTTGAGCCTTCAGATATAATTCTGTTGTTGAATCCAGATATAATTCTTAAAGATAAGCATACTATTTCTGGAATGGTTCGTAATTTTAAGGATCCTAAGTGCTATGTGGTTGGGCCTGCGCAGGTAAATGATGACGGTACTATTCCTGATATAGCTAGAGGGTATCCAACTATTGCCGCTTTAGTTGCGAAGAGAACAATATTAGGGAAAACTTCTTGGGGTGAAAAAGCTGTTTCAAAATACCTTCTGTCTGGTTTCGATCCACAAAAAACCCAGACCGTACCATGGCTTCAATCATCTTGTGTATTCGTAAGAAGAAGTTATTGGGACAAGGTCGGTGGACTAAACTCTAAATATTTTCTTTTTATGGCAGATATAGAAATTTGCAAAAAAGCATACGAGCATGGAGGGTATGTTATCTATGATTCCTCTCATACAGCTATTGCAGATGGAAAACGCTGTAGTGATGGAGGGGTGATGGCACTATTCAAAAAGCAAGCTCTAAGAAAACACATCATTGACGCAGCCAGGTATTATATTAATTAATTATGAAAATTATCGTAACCGGAGGGGCCGGATTTATTGGTTCGGCTGTAATTCGACATCTTCTCAATCACACAAACCATGTCGTTACTAACGTGGATAAACTTACATATTCAGGGAATTTAGATTCGGTAGATACGGTATCGAATTTGTCGAATTATAGTTTTTACCAGCTTGATATCTGTGACTCGGACGGCTTGAATAAGTTGTTTGACACTTTTCAGCCGGATGCAGTGATGCATCTTGCTGCAGAGTCTCATGTTGATCGCTCCATTGACGGCCCAGCTGAATTTATCCAAACCAATATCGTGGGTACTTACACCCTGTTAGAAAGCACTCGCCGTTACTGGAGTGGTCTTTCAGACAGTGCACGACAGTCTTTCCGCTTCCATCATGTTTCGACAGATGAAGTGTATGGAGATCTAGAAGGCACAGAGTCCCTTTTTTCCGAGACAACACCCTATGCACCAAGTTCGCCATATTCGGCATCTAAAGCCAGTTCAGATCATCTTGTTCGGGCTTGGCACCGTACATATGGTCTACCCGTATTGGTAACTAACTGTTCCAATAATTATGGACCATATCACTTTCCCGAGAAGTTAATTCCGCATGTGATTCTTAATGCTATCCATGGCAAACCTCTGCCAGTATATGGTGATGGTAGCCAAATTCGCGATTGGTTGTTTGTAGAGGATCATGCTCGTGCACTCTGTGAAGTAATCTGTCGTGGCAATGTCGGTGAAACCTATAATATCGGTGGTCACAACGAGAAGAGCAATCTCGAAGTTGTCGAAACTTTATGCGATCTCCTCGAAGAATTAGCACCTGCCAAACCATCAGGTATTAAAACATATCGTGACCTTATTACTTTTGTTAAGGATCGACCGGGTCACGACTTTCGCTACGCCATTGATGCGAGCAAGATTGAGCATGATTTGGGCTGGGTGCCGCAAGAAACATTTGAAAGTGGTATACGGAAAACGGTTAAGTGGTATTTAGAGAATCAAGAGTGGTGGCAACGTGTGCTCAGCGGTCAGTACCAATTAGGACGGCTGGGTGAAAGCGTTTGATAATGCACATACTTCCCTATTTTTCTGTTTACCTTTAAAAGGAATTATCATATGAAAGGTATTATCCTAGCAGGGGGCTCCGGCACCCGACTTCACCCGATAACTAAGGGTGTCTCGAAACAATTACTACCAGTATACGACAAACCAATGATTTACTATCCATTGTCGGTATTGATGCTTGCCGGTATCCGCGAAATATTAATTATCTCAACTCCGGAAGATTTACCAAATTTCCAAAACTTGTTAGGTGATGGATCTTCATTCGGAATTGAGCTTTTTTATGCCGAGCAACCTTCGCCAGATGGTTTAGCCCAGGCATTTATTATTGGGGAAGACTTTATCGGTGATAGTAATGTTGCTTTGGTTCTGGGCGATAATATTTTCTACGGCCATGGATTTAGCGCCAACCTGTTAGACGCAGCGCGCCGCCAGTCCGGTGCGACGGTATTTGGCTACCACGTTGCTGATCCGGAGCGCTTTGGCGTGGTCGAGTTTGATGATCATGGAAAGGCTATTTCTATTGAGGAAAAGCCCAAGCAGCCGAAATCAAATTACGCGGTCACCGGTCTTTATTTCTACGATAACGATGTAGTGCAGATCGCGAAGAAGGTAAAGCCTTCCCATCGCGGTGAGCTCGAAATTACCGACATCAACAACGCTTACCTGCAGCGCGGCGATTTGCACGTCAGCGTATTGGGTCGTGGCTTTGCCTGGCTGGACACTGGTACCCATGATTCATTGATGGAAGCCGGGCATTTCGTTCAGACGATCGAAGCGCGTCAAGGCTTGAAGGTTGCGTGCCTGGAAGAGGTTGCCTTTAATCAAGGCTGGTTAAGTGCCGCGGAGCTGGACAAGCAAGCCACCGCTCTGCACAAAACCGGTTATGGCCAATACCTTGCTGGTCTGTTGGCCGCGAGGCCTTCAAAATGAATGTCATCCAGACCCAACTGCCCGGCGTTCTGATTATTGAGCCCAAGGTATTTGGCGATGAGCGCGGCTTTTTCGTGGAGTGCTACCAGGAGCCGCGCTATCGTGACGCCGGAATTGAGTTACCGTTCGTACAGGACAATCACTCACGGTCTCAGTATGGAGTATTACGTGGTTTGCATTTCCAGCGTAATCGACCTCAGGGTAAGTTAGTACGCGTAACTCGTGGCGCGGTCTACGACGTGGCGGTCGATATCAACCCAGAGTCTCCGACCTGCGGAGAGTTCGTTGGTGTTGAACTTACGGCGGATAATCATCTTCAACTGTGGATTCCACCGGGTTACGCCCATGGGTTCTGTGTATTGAGTGATATTGCCGACTTTCAATATAAATGCACCGATTTGTATTATCCGGAAGAAGAGGGTGGTCTTATCTGGAATGACCCTGACGTGAATATTCCCTGGCCAGTGGAAACACCCAAACTCTCGGAGAAAGACCTGCGTAACCCGAGCTTGCGAATTCTACTGGGTGGGGAATGAGTATGCGTGTTCTTGTCACGGGCGCTCATGGCCAGGTCGGATACGAGTTGCTTCAGCGAGTGCCTGAAGGTTTTGCCGTGTTCGGTTATGGATCGCAAGATCTGGACATCAGCAATGCAGAACAGATCCGGGCGGTGTTTGAAGCGGTCAAGCCTGAATTGATCATTAACGCTGCTGCGTATACGGCGGTGGACAAGGCTGAAACTGACGTAGAACGTGCCTATGCGGTTAACTCGGACGGAGTGGGGTTTCTCGCATCTGCTGCGGAGAGCCTGGGCATTCCACTCCTGCATATCTCCACAGATTATGTGTTTAGCGGGGAGGGTGACAAACCATACACGCCCGATGACGTTACCAGCCCTACCGGTGTATACGGTTTGAGCAAGTTGGCTGGAGAGAAACAACTTCAGGCGCAATGCTCACGTCATCTGGTGCTGCGCACCAGTTGGGTGTTTGGTGCGCACGGAAACAACTTCGTGAAGACGATGCTGCGTCTTGGAAGCGATCGGGACACTTTGTCTGTTGTCGCTGACCAGCACGGGGCGCCCACTTCTGCAGGCAGCATTGCCGATACGCTGTGGGCATTGGCGCTAATTTTTAAACAGGAAGGCAGTCTGGGCTGGGGGGTGTATCACTACAGTGGTGTCCCCGCTTGCAGCTGGTATGACTTTGCCAATGAGATATTCACCCAGGCTTTCAGCCTTGGTCTGCTGGAAAAGTCACCGAAGGTAAATGCAATAACCACCGCAGAGTATCCAACTCCAGCCAAGCGGCCTACGTGGTCTGTGTTGGACTGCAAAAAACTGGCGGATGCACATGGCCTGCTGCCAAGAGGTTGGCGAAAAGAGCTTCAGCATATTCTAAATCAACTAATCCACGAGAAATGAAGCATAGCTTTCCGGTGCGTCTATATATGTTATAGACCAAGATTATGCTTGGTTTTAGTTGTACGATAAGATTTTTTACAACGGTCTTGTGATTTAACTTTTAGTGTGGGTGTATTAATTTCATTGCTCGTCAAAAAAGTGGCGGTCATAAATATACCAAAATTTATTGAATTGGAAAGATCGAATCTGTAGTTGGAAAGTGACGGCGCTAGTGAGGTTACTGGCGCTGCCTTGAAGTTTGGAGTTTATGTTATTTGATTTCTTTATAAATAACCTCATGACAATCCTGAAATTCTACTATTTCGATAAAAGATACTGCCGGTTAGGGATTACGATTGTGGAAGCGCTTATCGATCAGAAAAATTACATAAGTTTTTAGGTTAAGAGTGCCGTTCAATATCATTATAAACGAATTTCCACAACTAGGTGATTGTGGTATTTGTAGCGGATTCCAATATCCCGTTAGGTAATATGCGGCCGATAATATTAAATGCATTGATGTTATTCATGTTTGTGCGCATAGCGAGGACAGCCGATGCGAAATATTACTAGACGTCAATTACTCGGTGCTGCCACCTTAGGGGTGACGGGGGGAGTATTGTGGAGGTTGTCTAGCTTTGACACTAAACAGCCGGTGGCACAGTTTCGGGAATTTGACGCTATTCGCGCAGTCAGTATAGCTAGTCAACAGTTGTTTAATAGCATAAATGTTAACGTACCTACAAGTTTGGTGAGGATTTAATGTCTATACCTCCTTCCTTGGATGCGTTAATAGAATATGCTGAGAAATTATCAAGCGCCGCACAGCGTTCGGATGTTGCCTCCTCATTGCAACATCGATTTGTGAATGGCGGGGTAGATGAAGTTATCCAAACGGAGTCCGGCCCGTTACCTTCTTTGGCTAAATGGAAGGCAGACACGGACAGACTTTTTGCCGATGTAAAGGTCGTTGTTGATTCCAATTTTCGTCGTGAACCTGTTGACCCTGAATTTAGGTCAGATGGCAGCCCACTTCAGGTAGGCGACGAGTACTTCAATACCAGAGAACTGGAAAAACGGCTTTGGAATGGGGATGTATGGTATACCCCTAATGTAGACGGGCAGGCCATTCTTAGGGATCTTAGAGACCATAGTAACGCCTCAAGGGGGGCTGGGATGGTCGGATGGCGCAGGGTACCCCTAGATGCAGATTCAGCGCCGATGAGTTCTTTACTTCAGATATTGTCTACTAAACCGATTAGTATCTGGGAATATGCGAAATATGTGACTTCTATGGGCGATCGTCATGATCCTTCGAGTTGGGATTGGACTCCTGCCATGACTCAGTTGGCACTCACCGGAAGAGACTGTCACTTTACGGAAGGGTGCTTCAAGTCAGATCCGATATCCTGGTTTCCAGGGGTACGTCTAATCGGAGAGGGGGGGAATCGATTTGATTCTAACCGAACGGTAATTGAGTCGCTAAATCCCCGGCAAAAATTGTTTAGCACGACGCCATCTACTTCGACGACGGAGCGGGCAGCTATAGTAATCACTGGGATGGAGCTTTGCTCTGACTATCCGTTAACAATCGGTGATCCTAGCGTGACTATTCTGGATGGCGGAGCAAGCCCCTACGAGATGAAGCCATATCTTTCTGATTTCACGCTCCGGGCTAAGACAGAAGGGGTAGGGGTGGGGTTGCTCTTGGCTAAATGCTTCGATCATGTAGTTGAACATGGAGAGATAACTGGTTTTGCACGTGGAATTGTTGAAGTTGGTTGTGATCTCGGTTCAATAAGAAACTGTCGTATCAGATCCTTTTCCGAATATGGAATACTGCAGCTTTCTACAGCAACATTTGGTTCTCAGTCAGATATTACAAAGAATGATATTCTTGATGGTGGAGCTGATAGTGTTTATATAAAGTCTACGGCTAGACATGTTCGCATACATGATAATTATCTTGAGCGTGGTGGCGTTGGTAAAACATGTAAAGGGTTTATTGATCTTTCCGACATTGAATCTCCAATCTATTGGGGGAATCTAGTTTCTCCCACCCAATTGCAAACCATATCATTAGCCGACAATCGAATTGACGGTATGATTCGAGCCACTGAGTTCGTTCGTCGGGTCGACGCTGCCAAATCGGTTTCGATTTATATTAACGAACCATATTCGACTACTACTGGGGAGGTTAAAAGCTTAATCGTGAATGACGAATTTGGTCCGAATAGGCTGGATATTTCCGTGCAGCCTAGGGATGTTAGAATTTTTGATCAGTCATTTGACAGGTGGCATAATTTTTCATCTGACAGCATTGAAGGCTTGGAGAGAGTGACTCCTGCATGTTTAGGGGCGATAAGTAGCGGGAAGGATCAGACCGCAAGCCTTAGAATTAGGTCGGGTACCCGGATAGTTATGCCTGTTACATTTTCAGTGACTTCGCGCGCATGGGTGCTCCAGCGGAAATCCACTGAAATTAATCAGTGGTTTGCCGAAGGTGTTAACTATGTCTGTCGGATTCGAGCTAGAACTACTTCTTTAAAAGGGGACGTTTTATTCATGGCTGCGGGCTCCAACTCACATCTTGATGCCCCGAATGAATTTATTTTAACTACGCAGTTTAAATCATTTTCTTTTTTCTTTTCTGGTGTGTCAGAAAGCTATATACGTTTCGGATTTTTTCTCGGTAGGTCTACTAATAATGGAGACATTGAAATTGCATCTATTGACTGGAAGTGAAATGTTTTTTCGATTACTGGTGCCTAGAGCGTATTCTCATTCTAAGTGATGAGGGCGCTCGTGTTGCTTCATTTTAAACAGTTATCCTGCCCAAAGTATTATTCAGATTCACTAGATCTACGTATCTGCTATTGCTCCAAAGTCTGCTTCAGTACTAGTAGCGAGGATAGACGGCGCATGTCGTAATTTTTGTCCGTAGTAATGATCAAGGCGTAGGTTGCAGGATTCTTGCTCCTAACTAGGTCGATGTATCTCCTAAGGAGGTCGCCAATAACGCCGTTATTGGGATTTGCACGGGCGATTGCCCTGACAATTTCTAACGGTTTGCTTGATCGCCAGTTGTTAAAAAACTATAAAATTATCAAAAAATGTCAATAACACTCTGAATTTCATAGAAAAAAATGAAATTATGGCAGTGGACAAAACTAACGTTCGTTATGTGTCATTGGTGGAATTCACCGCGATCACTGGCATCCATGATCTGTGAGTGACATCATCTCTAGAAGGTAAAGGATGGGCATGCGCAGTCATTTGATGCTTTTCATTTGGTGGTGTCTGTTCATTCTTTCGTTTTTTTGGTACTTAGTATCAAATCTGTATATCGAGAAGGAGTCTGATATGAAAAAGCTATTTGCTGTTTCGCTGTTGGGTATCTTGAGTACCTCAGCAATGGCTGCAGAGGAACCGCTGACTCTGAGCACTCCGTTGGTGGGTTCAGTCACTGTGGGTACCAGTTTGTTGGTCGGCGCTGCGGTGGTTGCGGGTGTGGTAGCCGCGTCCAACAGTGGCGGAAGTTCTAATGGCGGTTCTGGTGGCACTACCGGTACCACTGGTACCACCGGAACTACCAGATAAAATAGTCGTAAGTGTTTAGGACAAGGTCACGCAGGATTGCCTGAGTGGCCTTGTTTTTTTAGGAAGTGCTCTCAACTAGTGTAGTGCCGATATGATTCGTAATTTTTCTGTTGCCATACTGACAAGTATTACTCTGCAAGGTTGTATGTTTTCCCCCGGTCAACATATGGACACCAGTCAAATCGTTCGTGATGGAACGCCTGAGAGCAGTCGTGTTGAGTTGATCCCTATTACGCCTAAATTGATCGCTATGAACGCGGCCACTCAGGTAGGCGAGACCATTCCATCAGAGCTTTTGAGCTACTCGCCAGGCAGTTATCGAATTGGTGCCAACGATTTGCTGTTTATCACAGTGTGGGACCACCCAGAGTTGACAGCTCCTTCTGGACCACAGCAGCAAATTGATGCGAACGGGCGTCTTGTTCGCCCGGACGGCAATCTTTTTTACCCCTATGTTGGCAATGTCGCTGCAGCGGGTAAAACAATTGAAGAGTTGCGTGCTCATATATCCAGCCGGTTGTCACAGTTTGTTGAAAGCCCACAAGTAGATATTAGTGTATTGCGGTTTGCCAGCCAAAAAGTCGTCGTATCTGGTGCAGTTATCAGGGCAGGACAACAGCCACTCACGACAATACCACTGAGTGTCGTGGAGGCCGTAGGTGCTGCTGGGATTGATCCTCTGAATGCTGATCTTTCAAACCTGACCCTTACCCGTGATGGTCACGAATATAAGCTGGATCTAGACGCGCTGAACCGTCAGAACAATTCCCAATTGCCCAATGTCTACCTCAAGGGTGGCGATCAGCTATATCTGGCTTACAACGATCGCAAGCGAATCTATGTCATGGGCGAGGTTAACCAGCCTCGGGCATTGAGCTTCAAAAC
The DNA here is from genome assembly GCF_056406435.1 of Pseudomonas sp. P1_C12. Lineage (NCBI taxonomy): Bacteria > Pseudomonadati > Pseudomonadota > Gammaproteobacteria > Pseudomonadales > Pseudomonadaceae > Pseudomonas > Pseudomonas sp. P1_C12. The sequence goes on from NZ_JBFUAE010000006.1 coordinate 217,588, forward strand.
CAGAACCATGAACCTGTCCGATGTGCTGGGCACGGTGGGTGGTTTGAATCAGGCGACCTCCAATGGCAATGCCGTTTATGTGATCCGGGGTGTCGAAAACCTCGACAAGGAACCGGCGAAGATTTTCCAGTTGGAAGCTGAATCACCTTCCGCCATGGCGTTGGCCACACGTTTTGATGTGCAAGCGCAGGACGTGGTCTATGTAGGGCCTGCCAATGTTACCCGCTGGAATCGCTTTATTAGCCAGTTGGTGCCTTCTGCATCCATCATCGGTATCGGCGCTTCTGCACAGAACAACTTAAGCGAAGCCAGCAGCAGATAAGGCCCATTTAAGCGTGATAATTTTGCGTAAGAGCGCCTTCCTGGCGATGGCTTTCATTCTGTGTGGGTGTAACCCACTAATGAAAGCCTCTTTCGATACCCTCAAAGCGTCCACCATGGGGCCCAACTCTCTGGAGTTGACCCAGGCTCAGTTGGACGCTGTTCCCTTTCCTCAGATCAAAGTCACCACGCCCTCCAGCGAGGGCGTCATGGCGATGATTCGCCAGCGAGGCGACCTGCAGTTCTGGGTTGCTTCCGGTAAGCAGGTGTTGTTGATTCGCGACGGCTTGATCGTGCGTAGCGTCGGCCTCGGTATCAATCTCGATGGTACCCGCTGGGAGGGCGAGTCGCCGTTCAAGCGTGGACTGCATCAATTGCCCGATGGCTATAGCAGCACTCGCTGGATCGATATCTATGACAGCTACCGCGTCGGTATTGCCGTGAACAGTCGGTTTACCAAAGAAGGCATCGAGGACATCAAGGTGATGGACCAGACTTATGCCTTGCTTCGTATCGATGAGCACATTGATGCTCCTGAAATAGATTTCCATGCCGTCAATCGTTACTGGATCAGACCAAGTAATGGTTTCGTCATTCAGAGCGAGCAGCATCTAACGCCTCAAATTTCCCTGAAGGTCATTCAGTTGCGTTCTGAGCAGGGAGCTATCAATTGAAGCGTCTGAATATTGTGTTTGCGGGCTTGTTATTAGCCAGCTCAGGTCTGAGTCATGCCGATGTTACTGTCAGTGGTGACGTTCGCAGCCCTGGCCAATTCAAGATCCAGCCCGGGGCGCGTTTACTGGATGTTATTACCGCTGCGCAACCCAATGCTGAGAGTTACTGGTTGGGTGCCGCATGGTTGCGCCAGCCTTTGCTGGAAGAACAGCGCCGGCTGAAAGTCGGGGTATTGTTTGACCTGAAGGTACTGCAGCGTGGCGCCATGCTGTTTGACAAGCCTGCCCGGGCGGCCTTGGCGAGTCAGCTCTTTGAGGAGATCGGCCGGTTACCGGTAACGGGTCGCCAGGTTGCGGTACTTGACCCTGTTGCCGTAGAGGTCGGGTTTGCCCTTAACGATCGTATTGCGGACGGCGACCGTCTTGTCTATCCGCTTCGCCCCGATTCCGTAGAGGTGTTGGGTGCGGTCGCGAAACCTTGCCGACTGCCTTATCGCGCGATGCAGGAAGCCCGTGACTACCTTCGATCCTGTCAGGCCTCGTCCGACGCAGAGACGGACTACCTGTGGGTAATCCAGCCCGATGGTCACACCCAGCGGATCGGTATCGCACTGTGGAATCGGGAAGAGGGGTATTGGCCCGCCGCAGGTAGCAAAATCCTCGTGCCGATCAAGAACGATGATCTTGATCCACCCACACCCGAACTCAATCAGCAGTTGGCCGAATTCCTCGCCACTCAACCTGTGGCTGAGGTGGCCCCTTGAAGTTACGTTTTGCAGCTGTCTTGTTGTTGCCTTGTGGTTTAGCTCATGGAGAGCCGCGTTATACGCAGAGTGATTTCGGTGGTGTGGGGTTGTTACAAACGCCTACCGCACGTATGGCACCTGCCGGCGAATTGAGCGTCAATGCCAGTCGAACCAGCCCCTATACTCGTTACAGCCTTTCGCTACAGCCCTTTGACTGGCTTGAAGGCTCGTTTCGATACACCGCCATTACCAACCGGGCGTACGGACCTGAGTCACTCAGTGGCGATCAAAGCTACAAAGATAAAGCTGTCGATGCCAAAATTCGTTTGTGGGAGGAAAGTCACTGGCTTCCTCAAGTGGCGTTAGGTTTTCAGGACATCGGTGGTACTGGATTGTTTTCCAGCGAGTACTTTGTGAGTAACAAGCGCGTTGGCAACTTAGACTTCAGCGTTGGTGTCGCTTGGGGATACATGGGTAGTCGGGGGGATTTTGATAACCCACTTGGTTGGGTTGATGACAGCTTTGATACACGACCACCCAGCGAAGGGACGGGCGACTTCAATCCGAATTATTTTAGAGGATCGCCATCCTTGTTCGGTGGTGTCGCCTATCAAACACCTTGGGCGCCGCTCAGTTTGAAAGCCGAATTAGAAGGCAATAACTATAAAAACGAACCCTTCGATAACGACATCAAGCAAGACTCGCCCATCAACATCGGCGCAGTTTACAAGCTGACAGACTCGATTGACCTCAGCGCTGCCTGGGAGCGCGGTAATACCGCGATGTTCGGTATTACATTGCACACCAACTTTGCCAGCCGCAAGACGCCGACAAAGACCTATGACCCGCCAGCGGAACCTCTACCGGCCCAGGCGCCTGCCACTTCCCCGGATCAGGTCAATTGGGCCAATGTGTCCCAGCGCCTGCAAAACAACGCCGGTTATAAAGTGGAGCGCATCAGCCAGCGTGGCTCTGAATTGTTGGTCTACGGCGAGCAGTCGCGTTACTTCTATCCGTCGAAAGCCGTGGGACGGGCCAGCCGGATTCTGGACAACAGCGTCAATGACGATATCGATTGGTTCACCTTGGTGAACAAGCGATACGACATGCCATTGGAAGAAACCAGTGTGCCCCGCGAAACATTTCGCGAAGTGGTTAATCACCAGGAGCCCTTGCAGGACTTGCATCGCGCCACCGAGGTCAATGCCGCAGTACCGCACACCGAGACCACGCTGTATACCGGGGCACGGGAGCCCTTCTCTTATGGACTGGGTCTAGGCTACAAGCAGAACATCGGTGGTCCCGATGGCTTGCTCTATCAGGTCACTGCCGATGCGGATGCCGAGTATCGCTTTACCCGTGATACCTGGTGGAGTGGTTTGCTGAGCGTCAATTTGTTGAATAACTATGACAAGTTTACCTACGACGCACCGAGTGGGCTGCCGCGAGTGCGCACGGACTTGCGCAAGTATCTGACGACATCCGACGTCACCATGCCGACGTTCCAGCTCAACCACGCCAAGCAGTTGGATAAAGACCTGTATGGCATGGTCTACGGCGGCTATCTGGAATCGATGTTTGCCGGCGTCGGCGGTGAGGTGCTGTTTCGTCCGGCAGGCCAGCGCTGGTCCGTAGGTGCCGATCTGAACTTCGTTCGCCAGCGTGACTTTGATCAGGGATTCGGTCTGCGTGACTACTCGACCGTCACAGGCCACATCACTGGTTATACCGACTTGCCTTTCGAGGCCCAAGCGGCCGTCAGTGTCGGCCGTTACCTGGCTCGCGATTGGGGTACCACGATCGACCTGTCCCGTGAATTCCGCAACGGTGTGCGATTTGGTGGCTGGGTCACGCTGACCACGGCGACTAAAGAGGAGTATGGCGAAGGCAGTTTCGACAAAGGCATCTACATCTCCATCCCTTTCGACGAGTTGATGAGCATGTCGACGATGCGTCGCGCCAATATCGTCTGGGCACCTTTGACCCGGGATGGTGGTGCACGGCTTAACCGTAGTTACTCGCTGCACACCATGACTGATAGCCGTGACAGTGATCTGTTCTATCGCAACTTTGACAAAATCACGGAATGAGGGCTGGCGATCGACAGGGCGGGTAAGCCCTGTCGATCGCTTTGTGGTCAGTCAGAAGGGAATGTGAAGAGGGAGACGTCGAGCGGGGCGTGGTTGAAAGTCGCCTGCGCCAGGCAACTTTGGTACAGCGCCCTAATGTTCCTAAAGTCTGGTAATGCTCGACAGCGGCAGGTTGATACGCTGCTCGCGTTGCAGAAAGTTCATCAGCAGTACAACCCGCTCATCACCATCCATCGCTAGAAACAGCGCTTCCAGCTCTGCAAAAGTCCCTTGGTTGATACGCACCAAGTCGCCCTGTGTCAGCAGCGATTCTGCTGACGGTTCGCTCTCGCGTAGCTGAATATGACCGATCACTTCATCGGCAATCGCCACCGGCTGACCGCCAAAACTGACTGTCCTCAATACGCCCCGCGTTGAACGCAGTGGTGCCCAGTTGTCGTGCCCGCTGAGCTGGATAAACAGATAGCCAGGAAACAGCGACTCGCAGAGCGTTTGTCGTTTTCCCCGCAGAAGACGTTCGCGCCGATAAGTCGGGCGATAGCATTGATAACCCTGACGCTGCAGATTTTCCTCGGCGCGCTCATCCTGCTTGGCTTTGCAGTGAATCAGGTACCAGGCGGGATTGGCATATTGTTTACTCGCGATCATCCGAGTCTTCCTTACTTGGCGAGTTGATGGTCTTTAGTTGGCGCCAGACCAAGCGAAAAGGGGACTTTCGTCCCCTAATTTAGTTGCTGGCGCACAATCTACTAGAGTCTTCGCCGTCAATAAATGTCTTTTGACAGCAAGGTGAAGGGCGTCTTCACCAAGATTTTCAGATCCAGCCACAACGACCAGTTATTGATGTACTTGAGGTCGATCTCGACGCGCTTCTGCATCTTGTCGATGGTGTCGGTCTCGCCGCGGCAACCGTTGATTTGAGCCAGCCCGGTGATCCCCGGTTTGATTCGGTGGCGAGCCATGTAGGCGAGAATCTTGCCGGAGTAGTAGTCATTGTGCGCAACGGCATGAGGACGTGGCCCGACCAGCGCCATATGGCCCTGCAAGACGTTGAACAATTGCGGTAGCTCATCAATGGAAGTGCGACGGATAAAGCGCCCGATCGGGGTAATCCGAGAGTCGTTACGACTGGCTTGCTTCACCTCGTGATCGTCGTGCACGCGCATGGAGCGAAACTTCCAGACTTTGATGACCTTCCCGTTCCAGCCGTGGCGGTCCTGTTTGAAAAACACTGGGCCATGGGAGGTGAATTTGACGGCCAAGCCAATGATCAACAGTAGCGGGCTTAGAGCGACAATGGCCATCAGCGCCACGCTTTTATCGAGCAGGCTTTTACTCAGCGCGGCAGTGGGTTGGCTGGTCAGCGGGCTTTCATTCAAATGGATTGCCGGCATGCCATCCACATCACTGACCGAGTGATTGAGCAGCGTCAGGCTGTTCAAGTCCGGAACCCATACAACATCTACGTTGGCATCCAGCAAGTCGACATACATGGCTTCGATTTGTGCCGCTTCACTCAGGGGCAGCGTGATGTACAGGCGTCGGATGTCATGGGTCTTGATCAGTTCCAGTAGTTCTTCCTGCGGACCTACGACAGGTGGCATACCCGTCTCCAGCAAGGGAGTGGTGTCGGAACTTACCAGACCGACCAACGGGAAGTGCTCAAGGGTACGAAGCTTGTTTGCTAATCCCAATGCCAATTCGCCAGTACCAACGATCAGTGTTTTACGCTCACTTTGAAGTGAGCGTTGGTAGTACTTCGAAAAACCATGCAGTGGGACGTACAACAACGCCTGCCCGATGTAGCTGCAGAAAGCCCATACCAGAATGATTTGACGAGAAAACAGTTCGTTGGCCTTACAGAGGAAGGCGACGATAGCTAGCGCTGCCAGTGTCATTGACCAACCCATCAGTAGTCTTATCAACCCCTCCAGGTAATTGTCCTTCTTTGCATAGACACCGCACCATGTATAGGCCGGAACCGATGCAAGCACAGTAAGCGTTGCGCATACTCGATAATAGAACTCTACCGTTCCAGTCTGGTAATAAACCAATAGAAGTAGCAGGGCGACAACAAAGCCCTGACCCAGTACCCACTGACCCCAGAAGGTCAATCCTTTGAGGTTGGTATTTCGATTGATACGAAGATTGTTAACCATGCGATATCCCCAAAATACGTCCATTCGCGTTTCGACAGACAACAGCCAAAGTTGACGAAGCAAGAGTTATTATTTTTATAAGATGGCGTTGCGTTGACGAGCGAAACGCCAACGAGCGGCGCTCTCATCAGTGAATAGATTAATTTATTGACACGAGTGTTGTCTGACGAGTTTTAACGAGGGGTTGGCGTAACTGGCTGATATATTGGGAGACCGGACGTGTTAGAAATAGTCGATAATGTGGGTTGGTTTGTACGGTTTTTAGGGGGGGGGGAATTTGAGCGGTGAGGGTGAGGGTGAGGCAGAAGGATGGAGTAGTGTGGGTGCTTTTTATTTTTGTTGTGCACCACTACCAGGAATCATTCCATTGAGTCAGGTAAGGCTTTTTACTCGGACGATTTTTTGTATCAGGCAATAACCACGATTCCTGACTGCTCGGAAAAGACGTTCGCCGTTGCTGGCACTCTTAAACTTTTCCTGTAAGCGACTTAGGCACATTTCCAGACCCCGATATTGTTCGGGTTCCCTGCCAATGCTCCGGATAAGATCGTCTTTACTGACCACACGATCATCATGGTGTAGCATTTTTTCAACCAATGCGGCTTCCAGGCCCGTCAAGACAACCTCAATGTCATCCTTGACCAAGGCACCGCTGCCATTGCTCAGATGCCAGGCTTCAGTATATGGGTAGTGCGGGTTTGCGCCCTTGGGTATGGAATCCCCGGTGTCATCCCTGGATTCATCTGCAAGTGTGTCGGACTGAGCAGCTTGCCACTCAGATTCGAATGTCGAAAGTATGCGCCGTGTATCCTGCTTGATAACAGGAGGGAGCATTCTGTCTATTTGCGGGGAAAAAAACTCTAACAGATTAGGTGCGGAAGCGTGTGGGGCAAGTCCTTCAACAAACATTTTTGCTTGTGATGTGCCGTAAGTGTTATATCGCTTGCTGGACAGTAATGCCTCAAGCTCTAGTTGTAGTGCGGGATTGTGTGTAACCACGACAAAGTATTTTCTGGGGAGGTTTGTACTGCTATCCATGGCTCTCTCCTGAGTTGCGCGTTTAAAGGTTGTCGGCAGGGGAGTAATGACTCCCTTGAAAGTAATCAAAGGGCAGTGCACGTGCCAGTATATGGCTAGCAGCATGCTCGACTCTGTCCGCTATAAACGAGACTTTTGTGTTGTGAGTGAGCATGGTCATGCGTTCGTGGAGGCGATTGAATAACTCTGGGTTGCCACTGAGCTTGAGGCTCAAGTCAAGAGAGGCGGTGGAGATCTTTATGTAGTCGAATAAATTCAGGGTGGTAAAGATTTCGATACTTTCATCGTCGATGTTGTAGTCGTCGAGCGCGATTTCTATGCCGTGATCTTTCAACAGATATACGTTGTGAAGGATTTTCTTTTTTTCTGCGAAGCTGATTGCCGAGAGGGGGAGCTCATTGAGCGCGACAACCAGTGTCTGGCCAAATTCGCGCAGAGCGGCGCCAGACTGTATCAGCTCTTCCGTGAGCGCAGAGTTGGCGAGATCTGACTGCCCTACGCAAACAAATCTACGGCTCAGGTATTTATTTCCGTTGGTGGTGTTGTGATCTTTCAGCGAGAAGGCAATCAGCCTGGTCTGCATCAGTACTTCACTGTAGATCCCACTCATCTGATGCGCCTCTGGCGCGCGGGACGCGCAAGCGGAGTCGTCAAAATGTATTCTGATCTCGCTGCCAAACGGGCAGTCATCCCGAGTGAGAATCAATTGTCGAGACAGGTAATGCTCTGCGTGACCGTAGAGTCGCACGCTCCCTGTTGCGTTCATAATACAGAAACTCCCTTCTACATTAAGAATCAGGTTGTCGAGATCAGACCCCTGATTAAACGATATCCATGCCCACGAATACTTTGAATGGCGTTGCTGCCATACATGCCTTTTATTTTGCCGCGAAGGCGACTGATCGACTTTTCCAAGGCTCTTGGGTCATAAAAATTTATATTCAGACCCATGGTCCTGGCGATTTCATCATGGCTCAATATCTGGTTCTTTGTTTGAGAAAAAGCCTCGAGAATTTTCATTTCCGCAATACGTCCAGTTTTTTATGGTCGCCAATCAGGCACATGCGAGTGGGGTCCAAAAGCAGATTTTGCTTTTTTTGCCATTCTGGACTGCTAAAAAACTCGGACAGTGCGTCAGTATTTTCGTCTGCAAAGGTGTCGCAATTAATACAGTAGTCGGCCCCGGCAAGATAGTATTTCATCTTGTTGTAGGTGCCTCTACCGGTGATGGCGATGAAAATTATTGACGCCAGATTATCGGCGCGAATGTTTTCTACCAGGGTGAGGCTTTCAACCAACGCCTGAGGGCTGTCGATAACGATAAAAATTGCACGGTATGAATTAGAATTCTTGTTTCTTTTGAATGAGTTGCTATAGCACATTGCATCAACGGCAATATCCTTGCCTACGTGGCTTGCGACTAATTCCCTAAAGCCCTCAGCTAGCGTGTGGGTTCGCCCAATGGTGAGAATACCTGTCTCCTCCTTCACGTCGCTGTGGCTTGTAGTCGTTATTTTCCCTGTAAGCATCATGCTTTGACTCGGATGGGTGCTGGCATTCGAATGTTAAAGCACCAATTCTCGCTTGTGACTGACAATTGGTAACATTTCACTGTTTTTTCAGACGGCCGTCTCGTTTTTTTAACATTGTCGGTGATTCTGACGTGATCGTTTGCCCGCCGGTGGTTCGAGGAGCCTCATGATCGATGGCAATCTCGTGGGTTGATGGGGTGTAGCATTGTGCCATCTGTTGGTCCAATGCCCCGCATTTTCGCACCCATATGACCGCGCATGTCGCTAAGGTTCCAGCCACCTGACTTTTTTTGATTGGGCGTCATGAGGCGGTAGGGTTTTGTGGTTTCAAGTGCGATTTTTTGCGCTTGTCTGGCTCAGCACTCTCCAATATTAACCGTTATATAACGTTGGTATTGGTGGTGGCGGCCATGGACATTTCATAACATTGAGTTTTATTAATCGCTCTAATGCGCTTTACTCTCGTGTTGGCGTTGAATTAGTGCGAGGTCGACGCAACGGTATTTGTCGATGAGGGGGGATTGATGGATCTTTGGACAACCATAACAGTGTTGATTTTAGGGATGGTCGAAGGTCTGACGGAGTTCTTGCCGATATCAAGTACAGGGCACCAGATTATCGTCGCGGACTTGCTCGGCTTCGGCGGCGAGCGAGCCATGGCCTTCAACATCATCATTCAATTGGGCGCGATCCTGGCGGTTGTCTGGGAGTTCCGCCGCAAGATTCTCGAGATCGTTACCGGCTTGCCGACCCAACGCAATGCACAACGTTTCACCTTGAATCTGTTAATCGGTTTTCTTCCGGCGGTGGTCTTGGGGGTGTTGTTTGCCAATAAGATCCATGAGTATCTGTTTAATCCGATCACTGTTGCAGTGGCATTAGTGGTGGGTGGCATCATCATGTTGTGGGCCGAGCAGCGGGAACATGTGGTGTCTGTCGACCATGTTGACGACATGCGCTGGACCGACGCCCTCAAGGTCGGTTTCGTGCAATGCCTGGCGATGATTCCGGGCACTTCGCGCTCTGGGTCGACCATTATCGGTGGGTTACTGTTTGGTCTGTCGCGTAAGGCTGCCACGGAGTTTTCGTTCTTTCTGGCGATGCCGACCATGGTCGGTGCCGCCGTGTATTCAGGCTATAAGTATCGGGATCTGTTCCTGGCCAGTGACTTGCCGGTGTTTGCGCTAGGTTTCGTGACGGCGTTCTTTTTCGCCATGATCGCCGTGCGTGGTTTGCTCAAGTTTATCGCCGCCCACAGTTACGCCGTGTTCGCCTGGTACCGGATCGGATTCGGTTTGCTGATTCTGGCAACGTGGGTATTCGGTTGGGTTGACTGGACCGGGGCTGCAGCGCACTGACACTCGCACCAGGCTGCAGGACATGCAGCCTGGGCGCAGGGAAGCGGCTAACCGTTAACGCCCCTCAAGCAGCTCCGCCGCTTGATCCAGCAACGCCAAAGGTTCTTTGGCCTTGTGAATATCCACCGACAGTAACTGCCGAAACTTGCGTGCCCCCGGGAACCCGGTGCCCAGCCCGAGCACATGCCGGGTGATGTGGTGCATCGAGCCACCTGCAGCGATGTGCGCCGCTATATAAGGACGCAACTGCGCCAGCGCCTCAGCCCGGCTGATCACCGGCGCCGTGCTGCCGAACAGCTGCTGATCCACCTCGGCCATCACATAGGGGTTGTGATACGCCTCACGGCCCAGCATGACGCCATCGAACGTCTGCAAATGCTCGTGGCAGGCCTCCAGCGTCTTGATCCCGCCGTTCAGGATAATCTCCAGCTCCGGAAAATCCGCCTTCAACTGCGCCGCTACGTCATAACGCAGAGGTGGAATGTCCCGGTTCTCCTTCGGCGACAACCCCTCCAGAATCGCGATCCGCGCGTGCACGGTAAAACTGGTGCAGCCGGCATCCCGCACCGTACCGACGAAGTCACACAACTCTTCGTAACTGTCTCGCCCGTTGATCCCGATTCGATGCTTGACCGTCACCGGAATCGACACCGCATCACGCATCGCCTTCACACAATCGGCCACCAACTGCGGATGCCCCATCAGGCACGCGCCGATCATATTGTTCTGCACCCGATCACTCGGGCAGCCGACATTCAGGTTCACTTCGTCGTAACCATGCTCCTGCGCCATCCGCGCACACGCGGCCAGATCCAGCGGGACACTGCCGCCGAGTTGCAGGGCGAGCGGGTGTTCGGCTTCGTTGTGACGCAGGAAGCGGTCGTGATCGCCGTTGAGCAGGGCGCCGGTGGTGACCATTTCGGTGTAGAGCAGGGCGTTTTTCGACAATAGGCGCAGGAAAAAACGGCAGTGGCGGTCAGTCCAGTCCATCATCGGCGCGACGGAGAAACGGCGGGAGAGTGGGGCGGGTGTGGCGGTGGTTACGGACATGAGGGGTCTGGAATCGGTGAGGCTGGGAGGTGAGGGAGTTTATCAGGAATGGGCTGATGGAGCTTGGGCATGCCTCAGGACGATTGGGCAAGTGCTGGGTATTGCGTTGATAACATCACGAAAAAGTAGGAGATTTCCCTCAAATCGCGTCCCCATTGCCCATATTGCCCTCCCACTGATCACCCAGCTAACCTCCCTCCGTCGCTGCAAATTCAGCGACAAGGGTGTGGAAGCCCTTCACAAGATCTAGGCGCACAGGGCGCCACCTAAATTTAAGCAGGCGCTTTTTTCATGTCTGCTGTTAAATTATGGCGGCTGTGCGCGGGGCACTTTCGAGTGCGTCGGGTTCCTAGATCCCCGGTCTTCCACACCCGTGCACAGCTGCCACCCCATCATGTGGAAGTGATGCTGGCAGTTCCTTTGGTTAATTCTAGGAACGAAAACGATGAAAAAGATAACGCCTGACCCTCCGGAAACCGCAATGGCTTCCGATTCTCTCGATCTTCCTCAACTATCCGCTGACTCTCAGCGGGTGGTCAGCAAACGCCTGCGAAACCCGAATCACGCTGATCCCGTCTGCCATGTGTTCACCATTCTTCCCAACGTCGACACTGAAACGCTCCTGTGTCACGCCTGCGAAACCCTCGCCTCGTTGAACGTCTTGACCACTGACCTGGCTTGCAAGCTCGAAGGTTCAACCCGCAGTTTGGCGCTGTCGATTCAGCAACTGGCGGTGGTGGGGGAGTTGTTGGTGAATCGAGCCTTGGACAATGTTGATCCGCAAGGCAATGGGAGTGAGATATCGCCTGGTGCACACGGTTCCTGAACCAACGCTGTCGCCCCACAAAATTTCATGATCCCCGGCATAGACAAGGCATAGGATGGTGGCCATATGTCATTTCCCCCGCGCCTCAACTCACAGGAATAAAAAAAATGATCGCAAACCTCGTCAAAGTCTCGCTGATCGCCGGTGCTTTGTTGTTGAGCGCCTGTTCCGGTGTGAGCTCCCATAGCGATTATTCGGCCGACTCCGTGCAGCCGGCCGGTTTTGGCCCGGGGCCGACCAACAGCAATGCCGCCAAGATGAATTTCCATGGCAGCGCGCTCGGCAATAGCTTCGGCGAATACAGTTCAGGATTGCTGCACGACGATTGATACGCGGTCCGCAATGAAAAAAGGGCGCTCCCATGGGAGCGCCCTTTTTTGTGCGGGTGTCCCCGTTACTTCGCTTCAGGCACCACCAGCCACTGCCGCCGAATCTTCTGGTAGTTGCCCGTCGCCTTGGCCAGATGCAGCCATTGATCGACGTAAAGCTTCCAGGTGATGTCGTCGCGGGGCAGCAGGTAGGCTTTTTCGCCGTATTGCAGGTAGTGCGTGGGGTTGACGGCGCACAGGCCCGGTTTGAGTTTCTGCTGATACAACGCCTCCGATGCGTCGGTGATCATCACGTCGGCCTTTTTATCCAGCAGTTCCTGAAAAATGCTGATGTTGTCGTGCAGCTGCAATTGCGCCTGGGGCAGGTAGGCGTGAACGAACGCTTCGTTGGTGCCGCCGGCAGGTTCGACCAGGCGAACCGAGGGCTGGTTGATCTGTTCGACGGTCTGGTACAGCGCCTGGTCTTCGCAGCGCACCAGCGGGATTTTGCCGTCGACTTCCAGGGTGGTGCTGAAGAAGGCTTTTTTCTGCCGTTCCAGGGTGACCGAGATGCCGCCCATGGCGATGTCGCACTTGCCGGCGAGCATGTCGGGCATCAGGGTTTTCCAGGTGGTGGGCACCCACTCGACCTTGACGCCCAGGCTGTCGGCCAGGGTGCGGGCCATGGCGATGTCGATGCCGGAATATTCGCCGTCCCCGGCTTTGAGGGTGTAGGGCTTGTAGTCGCCGGTGGTGCAAACGCGCAGTTGTCCCTGTTGCATGACGCTGTCCAGGTGCGAAGGTTCTGCCTGGGCGCCAAGGGTGAGTGCGAGCAAGCCGCCGAGCATCATTGCTCTGTTGATTTTCGTCATTGTTATCGGGCTTTTGGGCTGGAGTGGTTTTGAAGGGGAGTGTAGTGAAACTTTCACCGGTGTGAAAAATCCTGTCCGGGGAGATGTCGTTTTTTAGCTAACCCATCGGACTACGCTCGCACGTGAAATAACCACACACACAGCGGGCTTCCACTGCGCAAAAAATACTTCTTGTAACTACCGTTGTAGGAAATGGGTTGTTTGTTATTGCGAAAATTCCTATTCGTTCATTTTGGCTATGCCATTGGATTGCGTTCAGCAAGCGTCCCACCGTCTTATTCGTCGTCGCCCAATATTCTCTCTGCTCGGCGCTTCTGCCGAGATGAGAAGGAAAGGCAACTCAAACCGATGACGATAAGGAAGTTGCAAATGAATGCACCTGCGCATCCCTTGTATACCAAAGAAGTCTCCGCTGAACTTCTTCGCAGTCTTGACACCCCTCACTTCACTGAAGGGCGGCTTGCGCACTTTTGCGACGAAGCTCTGGCAGTTGTTCGCCAGGGGCAGGCATACATGGAAGCTCATCCCGCTCACGCCATTTACCGAATCGCAACCGAGGACTTTCTGCCTTCCATCAAGGAGGAAGAACATCAATGAACGAAGGGCATTTCATTGGTCTGCATGACAAGACCACCTGTGGCGGTAAGGTCCTGGATGGTGACACCCGGATCATGATGTACGGCATTGCCCATGCCCGCGAGGGTGATCGAGTCACCTGTGGCAAGGACGGCAAGACTTACAAAATTGTCGGTGGCATTTCGCACATGATCAGTCATGGCAAAGCCATGGCGGGCACGCTGGACAGCCACAGCGATTGCCCCTGCAAGGCCCGGCTGATCCCTTCTGTGGTCACGGCCACCTATCGCAGCGCTAATTCTGCACCGCGAACGGGCAGGAGCGCCGTGCAACCCGTTTCCAGTGCTGCAACCAGTCAACCGGCCGCGCCACGTCAGTCTGGTTTCGCCCCTTCGAACCCTCCAGCGCCTGCGATATTCGCCCGCGCGGAACCTCAAGAACCGGGCTTCCATGTGGTGCCCAAAAGCATGACCCGCGAGGCATTGGAGGCAACGCTGTTCGCCACGCCCGATGCCGTCGTGATGCGCAAGTTTCGAGCGCTCAATCCTGAGCAAGGCGATATCAAGGCCGGTTCGCTGATCGTACTGAGCGATCCGAACAACACCTCCTGCACCTACCAGGAAGCGCAGCTGATGCAGGCCGCGCAACAGGTCAAGTTGGCACTCGATCCCCTGACGCCGGAAGAAGCCGAATTCATGTTCCGCCACGCGGCTGAAATCGCCAGTTTTACCGGCGAGACTTCGACCTGGCTCGGCGTCAGCGCGGTGGTGATGGAAAAACACCTGACCCGACTGCGTGACACCCTGCAAGCCATGGAACGCCTGCATCAGGACAGCTATCGTCAGCACGGCCACCTGCGATCGCCGCAGTTCTTCGCCGAACGCCAGCGCCTGCTCGCACAACTGGACGCCCACCTGCTGAACTCCACTCGCCTGCGTGGCCAGACCACCTTGGGCGATCATCCCAAGCTGAAGACGGCGCTCGGCATTTTCAGTCGTAGCCTGGTGCACCATTGGGACAAGGCTGGGGCGCCGGGGCAGATACCGGGGTATTCCAACCACGTGAAGGCGACCAGTCGGGCAGCTAAGTACATGAGCACCGGTGGTTACATCGGTGTTGGTATTGGCGGGGTTTCTTCGCTGTTGGCTGTTCAGGAGGTTTGTAATAGTGGCTCTGGGTCCGCTTGCGAGAAGGTCAGGTTTACGGAGGGAGGAAAGTTTGTTGGGTCCACCTTTGGTGGCGTTGCGGGTGCAGAGATAGGTAAATATGTCAGTGGACCCGTCTGTCTGGCGCTTGGAGTCTCTACAGGAATCGGGGGAGTTGTCTGCGCCGCGACCTTGATAGGTGCTGGAGCATGGGTGGGTACGATTTATATGGGGGATGGGGGTGAGCTAATGGGTGAAATTTTATACGAGAAAACCCAGCCATGATGGGAAAGGGGTTTTGGATGTCCTGGCTAGCTTTTTGGCTTCTAGCCGGTCCGATCTTGCTGACCATTGCGAGCACTGCATACAGTCTCTACCTCAGATGGCGTTACCTTGACGCCATGCTGGAGGCCTTAAAAAATAGTCGTTATGTCCACACCTGGGGGCCAGGTTTGCGGCAGCAGGGGTGGTTTGGGGGCCTCTTGCTGATAGCAAAAATCGCCGGGATGGTGACTATGCCAAGGGTTTCAATCCGCATTGGTGAGCTGGACCCCGAGGATATTAAAAACTTTCCCCCACATCTAAAGCGTCTTTTGAAAATCAAAGCGGTGATGCTGGTTGGCATTGCTGTTTGGGGATTCATTGCGTATGGGCTGATGAAGTTGGAGTGATTTTTGGGGCTATCACCTCAAGCTTAAAACGGCGCTCGGCATTTCCAGTCGTAGCCTGGTGGACCTCTGTGACAAGACCGGGGCACTGGGCAAGATAAGTTAAAGCAGGACTGCGAAATTCGAACGGCACCGGAAGGTGCCGTTTTTTTCACCGGTGTGAAAAATGAACGATCCCCCTAAACGAGAGGGTCAATCGACCACTACTTCAAACGTTCAGCTGCCTTGCGATAAACCTGCTCACGTTCCCGTTTATCCACGGCTACCACAAACACAGTAATTTCCTGGTCAATCACTTGATAGACCAAGCGGTAACCGCTGCTATGTAGTTTGCACCTTGTAGCAGTCGGGAAAACCATGCAGGCGGTTAGCTTCAATGCGTGGATTGTTCAGGATCTCCACCAGCTTCTTTTTGAGCTGCTGTCGGACTGTGTCGCCAAGTTTTTGCCACTCCTTCAATGCACGGGCATCAAACTCAAGGCTATAGGTCATCTATAGAAACCTTTACTCGTTGAGGAGATGCAAGCCGTTCCCGCACGGTAGCCAATAAAGCCTCATCGTCTTCAGTCATCAAGACAGGCTTGAAAGGCAACTGACCACGCTCCGCTACATATTGCAGGGTCTGGCGCATCAGTTCGGAAGGCGTGACGCCGAGCTTTTCCAGTTCGAGATAGGAGCGAGCCTTGAGGTCGTCATCGATACGGATGTTGATAGATGCCATGGGATAGATTCTCATGTAATGACATTGGTCATTACATTGAATCAAGAGTTCCTCATTGGCAAGTCCGCCGAGACGTATGGCTAATTCAGAGAAAATTCGTACTCGGGAGGATGAAAATGCCAATCAGCAAAGATCCCAACGCCTGGGCCATTGCCCAGGCCTGGGTGGTCCAAGTTTAAATCAGTACTTAAGTGTCAGAGATTTCCCCCTGAAGATGGCTTATTTCCACTTCCGGACTCAACGTCCCCAGCCACGCCACCAACCCGACAATCAACACCGCTGCGGCCATTTCCACCACCACACTGCGCCGAAGTGCATGGGCCGCCGCGCGATATTGGCCTTCTCGTAACGACTGCTCCAGCAAGGGGCCAAGATGAAAGCGGTTCAACGCCGCCAACACCAGCATCCCGGCAAACAGCAACACTTTGATCGTCAGCAGAATTCCGTAGAGGCTGAGTAAAACCTCATCGAGCTTCGGCCCGACGATGAACAGGTAGTTCACCACGCCCGTCACGGTGATGATGACGACGATCAGTGCTCCGGCAAGTTCGAATCGCTTGATCGCGCGAGCCAGTAAGCGAATGTGTGCTTCGGTTTGCAGAGCCCGGGTTTGCGCCATCAGGGCAAACGCCAGCAACGCACCGAGCCAGGCGCCCGCTATTAGCAGGTGCAGGATGTCCGCGGTGAAGTGCCAGTAGCGGCGACTGCCGTCGTCCATGGCGCCGTGCCCGCTCCAGGCCAGGCCGGCGAGGGCGATGCCGCCGGCCGTGGCGGCGATCACCAGGCTGATGCCGGGGGCGCGTGGGTTGAGTATCAACGCCAGCCCCGCGACCGCTAACGCAATCATCCGCACGGCCCAGGCCAACCCGACGTCTGTCTCGAACAGCATCATCTCGATGTGAGGTCGCAACTCGGCAACGTCTGATTCGCCGCTCATGGTGCTGGCCATCAGCACCATGCCGGCGCTCGACAACAATGCCCCGAGTCCGGCAAAACCCGCCAACAATCCGCAAAAGGGCAGCACGGTCCCCGAACGTCGTTCCCGTCCTTTAAGGCTATACAGCCCGAACAGCGCCACGCCAAACAACACCATCAAATCCACATACAACACAAACCGCAGCACGACGTTGGCCGAGTCGCTCATCGATCATTTCACTTTGAACGTGACGTTGCCGGTGATCGGGTGGGTGTCCGACGACACCGCGCGCCATTCGACCTTGTAGGTGCCGGCAGTCAAGGGGGTTGTCGGGGTGATGAACATGGTCTTCGGATCACTGCCGCCGCTGACTTTGGCCTTGACCGGCATCGGGGCGTGGGCCATGCCGGACATTTCGGTCATCAGCAGTTTGGCGCCAGAAAACTGGGTGACGAGGTTTTCGGAAAAATGCAGCTCGATCTTGTCGGGCGGCGTACCTTCTGCGCCTTGCGCTGGGGTGGAGGCGAGCAGTTTGGGGTGCGCTTGAGCGAGGGTGCTCATGAGCAGGCCGCTGAGCAACGTGATAGCGACGGCGGTGGGTTTGATGAGGCGCATGCAAGGTCCTTTACCGCTTGAAGCGGTTGTTGTTGGTTTGAGGTGAGTCTGTTCAGAACCACAGCCGAATACCGAGCACCAGGCGGGTTTCGCTGTGGTCCTCGCCTTCGTCACTGGCGTAGTCGGTGGTGTTGCCGTAGGTGCGGTTCCAGGTCACGCCGAGGTAGGGCGCGAATTCCCGGCGGATTTCGTAGCGCAGGCGCAGGCCGGCTTCGGTGTTGGACAGCCCCGCGCCGATGCCCCGTTGCGGGTCGTTTTTGCCGTAGGCGTTGAGTTCGACGGTCGGCTGCAGGATCAGCCGATTGGTCAGCAGGATGTCGTAGTCGCCTTCCAGCCGCACGGCGCTCTGGCCGCCTTCGCCGATGAAGGCCGTGGCTTCGGCCTCGAAGTTGTACAGCGCCATGCCTTGCACGCCGAACGCGGCCCAGGTTTGCGGGGCGCCGGGCTTGAAGTCCTGGCGCACGCCGCTGACGACGTCCCACCACGGGGAAATGGCGTGGCCCCACAGGGCCTGGATTTCCGCGTCCTCGGTCACGCCGTTGCTGCGTTCGCCTTCGGAGCGCAGCCACAGGCGATCGATGTCACCGCCGACCCAGCCGGACAAATCCCAGGCCAGGGTGCTGCCGTCATCGGCGTCCTGCCATTCCAGTTTGTCGGCGAGGAAGAATGAATTGAGCGTGCTGTCATGTACGTGGTGACCGGTGGGATCGGCATACACCGCAGCGCGATCGGCATCGGTCAGCACCGGGATCGGTGTGCGACTTTCGCTGGGGGCGGCGGGCTGCATCTGGCCCTCGTCCATGCTTTGCATCTGACTGTGGTCCATCTGGCTGTGATCCATGCCTTGCATGCCATCGCTGGCGGCCATCGCCGTCGAGGTCGCGAGTGCGAAAAAAACCGGGGTGAATCGAATCATGGGGTGCGCCTCATTCTTCCACGCGAACTTCACGGAACATGCCCATTTCCATGTGGTACAGGAGATGGCAGTGATAGGCCCAGCGGCCGAGCGCATCGGCGGTGACCCGATAGCTGCGCCGGGAGCCCGGTGGCATGTCGATGGTGTGTTTGCGCACCATGAACTGGCCGTTCTCGTCTTCGAGGTCGCTCCACATACCATGCAGGTGGATGGGGTGCATCATCATCGTGTCGTTGACCAGCACGATCCGCAGCCGCTCGCCGTACTTGAGGCGCAGAGGTTCTGCATCAGAGAACTTCACGCCGTTGAACGACCAGGCGAATTTTTCCATGTGCCCGGTCAGATGCAGTTCCAGGGTGCGGCCGGGCTCGCGGCCGTCCGGGTCTTCGAAGGTGCTGCGCAAGTCGGAATAGGTGAGCACACGGCGACCGTTGTCGCGCAGGCCCATGCCGGGATCGTCGAGTTTCGGTGAGGTGGACATGGCTTGCATGTCCACCAGCGGGTTGTCGGCTTCCGAGGCCGGGTGGGACTGCATGCCGGGCATGTCGCCCATGGCCATGTTGCCGTGATCCATGCCCGCCATGCTGCCGTGGTCCATGCCGGCCATACCCATGCCGGCCATGCCCATGTCATCCATGGTCACCAGCGGGCGCGGGTCCAGTGGCGGCAGCGGCGCAATCAGTCCCGCTTTTACCGCGAGGGTGCCGCGTGCGAATCCGGTGCGATCCATCGCCTGGGCGAACAGGGTGTAGGCCGCTTCGGTCGGCTCGACGATGACGTCGAAGGTTTCCGCCACGGCAATGCGAAACTCGTCGACGCTCACCGGTTTGACGTGCAGGCCATCGGCGGCGACCACGGTCATTTTCAGGCCGGGGATGCGCACGTCGAAGTAGGTCATGGACGAGCCGTTGATGAAGCGCAGCCGCAGCTTTTCCCCCGGGCGGAACACCCCGGTCCAGTTCATGTCCGGCGCCTGGCCGTTCAGCAGGTAGGTGTAAGTGGCGCCGCCGACGTCGGCCAGGTCGGAGGGGTTCATCTTCATCTCGGCCCACATCTTGCGGTCGGCGACGGTCGGCCCCCAGCCTTTTTCGCTGACGTCGTGGATGAAGTCGCCCACGGTGCGTTTGTTGAAATTGTAGTAATCGGACTGCTTTTTCAGGGTCTTCATCAGGTCGACCGGGTCTTCGTCGGTCCAGTCGCTGAGCATCACCACGTAGTCGCGGTCGTACTGGAACGGCTCCGGGTCTTTGGCGTCGATCACCAGCGGGCCGTAGACGCCGGATTGCTCCTGAAAGCCCGAATGGCTGTGATACCAGTAGGTGCCGTTCTGTCGCACGGTGAACTGGTAGACGTACATGCCGCCCGGCTCGATGCCCTTGAAACTCAGCCCCGGCACGCCGTCCATGTTGGTCGGCAGCAAGATGCCGTGCCAGTGAATGGAGGTGCTGTCCTTGAGTTTGTTGCGCACCCGCAGCGTCACCGTATCGCCTTCACGCCAGCGCAGCAGCGGGCCGGGAATGCCGCCGTTGATGGTCATCGCGGTGCGTGGGCTGCCGGTGAAGTTGACCGGGGATTCGCCGATGTACAGGTCGAAATCGTGACCGGCCAACACCTGCGGTTCGCCGGGACTGCTGATCGCCCAGACCGGCGTGCGCCATAACCCGAGGCCGCCGAAGAGCCCGCCGATGGCCAGGCCTTTGACGAAGGTGCGTCTTGAAGTGTGGGAGTGCATGCCGTTTGTTCCGCCCGTCAGCCTGTTGAACTTGTCGACGAGGCTAACGGGCGGTGCCTTTCAGCAGGCTGAGGCGGGGATTACAGTTTTGACAGGTTGGGGCGTTGCTTACTGGCGCGAAGTGGTCTTTTCCCTCGAGGCCACGGTATCGCTGCCGCAGTTGATGTAGGAAGACGACTTCAACCAGCGCTGGTCCGGGTAGTAGGAAAACAACAACTGCCCGTCCTTCATCGAATCGATCAGTCGATGGGCAATCGCCGGTCTGACGGCCGGGCAACCCAGGCTGCGGCCGATCCGGCCATTCGCGCGGGCCAGCACCGGGCTGACATAGGGCGCGCCGTGAATGACGATGGCCCGGTCAAAGGCGTTATCGTTGAAGCCGGGCTCCAGGCCTTCCATGCGCAGCGAGTAACCGTTCTGGCCGAGGTAGCTCTCTTGTGTGCGGAACAGGCCGAGGCTGGTGGCGTGGCTTTCATTCTGGTTGGAGAACAGCGTGGCCATGTTTTCACCGCTGTTGCGGCCATGGGCGACCAGTTCGTGAAACAGCAACTTGCGCCGTTTAAGGTCGAAGACCCACAGGCGTTGTTCGGTCGAAGGCAGGGAATAATCGATCACCGCCAGTCTTTGGGCTGGGGCGACACCTTGGGCGCGGCTGCATTGGGTTGCGCGAACCGCCAGGGCAATCACTTTGGCGTCGGCGCCTGGAGCTGCTTTGACCAGCGCGTTTTCAAGCGAATCGGCGTAGGCTGACGTTACTGAAAGGCACGTCAGTAAAATGGCAAATAAAGGGCCAAAGCGGTTGAGCGCCATAGTCGGGTCTCATCATGATAATTTCGAGTCTAGCTGGCAGCGAGTGGAAAGCTAGCCGTTTGAAACGGGTGATTAAGGATTATCCATGGTGCAATTAACAAGGTCATTCGTCATAAGCCGCATATTTTTTATGGGCTTTCTGATCAGCGGTGCGGCGTTTGGGCAAACTTCGCCGATTGAGCCGGTATCTGCGGCAAGCAGCACAATCGATGCCGCAGCGCCCGACGATGCGGTCGGCCAGGCGATTCAGGCAACACTGGAACCGCTGCGCTCGGCCTTTCCGCCGTTGCTCACTTCGCGGCGCTATCAGCGCGTGGATGTCAGCCGGGTGGTGCTGGATTTCTATATGCATCGCAACTATCGCGCCGCGTGGACAGATGAACGTGACGTGGCCCAGTTACTCAAGAGCCTTGAAGACACCCGGATCGACGGCCTGAATCCGGCGGATTTCCGCATCTCCGAACTGGCTCAGGCCCATGAATCGCTGGTAGTGGCCATGCCTTCCACGGCGCAACGGGCGATGTTCGACATGGCGGCGACCCGCACGTTCATCACCGCGCTGCTGCAACTGCGGCGGGGCAAGGTCGATCCGTCGCGGCTGGACATTCACTGGAATTTCGAGCCTTCCGGCGGCGATGCCCGCGAAGACATGAACAACCTGTTCGCCGCCCTCGATGCCCATGACGTGGCGCGTGCCTTTGCCGAGGCGCCTCCTCAGGAAGAGATTTACCGCAACTTGCGTGAGGGCCTGGCCCGGTTGCGTCAGGTTCGTGATGCGGGCGGCTGGCCGAAAGTCACCGAAGGGCAATCGCTCAAGCCCGGCATGGACGGGGTGGCTGTCGCACAATTGCGTGCGCGTCTGGTGGCGGGCGGATACCTGGACCCGCAGCTGTCGAAAAAGGCCGGTTACGACGACAAGGTCATTGCCGCGGTGAAGAAGTATCAGACCGAGCAATACCTGGGTGCCGATGGCGTGGCGGGGGCGGCGACGCTGGCGGCACTGAACGTGCCGGTCGAGGCGCGGATCGATCAGGTGCGGGTCAACATGGAGCGCGCCCGGTGGCTGTTATACAAGCTTCAGGGCACGTTCGTGATCGTCGATATCGCCGGATACAAGGTGGCGATGTACCGCGACGGTCTGCCGATCTGGCGTTCGCGGGTGCAAGTCGGTAAACCGGTGCGCAGCACGCCGGTGTTCCAGGCCGAAATCACCTACATCACGTTCAACCCGACCTGGACCGTGCCGCCGACCATTCTCAAGCAGGACGTGATTCCAAAAGTCCAGAACGATCCGGGCTATCTGGAGGCCAACCGGATTCGCGTGCTTGATCGCGAAGGCAATGTGCTCGATCCGTCGAGCGTTGACTGGAGCAACCCGCGAGGCATCCACCTGCGTCAGGATGCCGGGCCCGACAGTTCGCTGGGGCAGGTGGCGATCCGCTTCCCCAACGACTATTCGATTTACCTGCATGACACGCCGCACCGCGAACTGTTTGCCAAAACGGTTCGGGCCACCAGTTCAGGCTGCATCCGCGTGGAAAACCCATTGCAACTGGTCGAGTTGTTGTTCAACGACCCGGTGCGCTGGAACAGCGAAGGCATTCAGAAGCAGTTGGCCAATGGCAGGACCGAGAACATCCAGCTACCGGTGAAAGTGCCGGTGCTGTTGGCTTACTGGACCGTGGACCTGAGCAAGGACGGGCGGGTGACGTTCAAGCCCGACATTTATGATTACGATGCCCGGGTGCTGCAGGGCTTGAGTCAGCCTACGAAGTTGCCCCCTCTGGACTTGCGTCGTGCAGAGATACCGCTGGTGGTGAAGGGACAGAACCAACAGTAATGAATAGACGCGGACACTGTAGGAGCGAGCTTGCTCGCGATGGACGTTAACGATAACGCGTGTTGTCTGGATGAACGCGTCGCCCTCAGGTCCATCGCGAGCAAGCTCGCTCCTACAGGGAAGGGCGGTATTCAGCTCCCCCCTAAAGCGCCAGCCCTTGTTGCACTACTAAAAGCAGATCGCTTTCCGTCAGCGCCACCGCATCCAGCTGCGCTGTGGCCTGCTCGATCGTTTGTAGCCACCAGTGTGTTTCACCGTGTTCGTCCACGGTACGCAACAGGGCGAATTCGTTGCCTTGGGAGTGAATCTCGACCCGCCCTTCGCCATCGGCGGTGAAGCGTGCAACCGGGTCAAAGGTGAGGCTGTGCTCGTTGCCGGCAATCACCAACTGGTCGATGGCGTAGTTGTAAGCGTCGCCATTGGGGTGACTCTCGAACACGTGGGTGGGGTTGCGCCGCAGGACCAGGCCCGCTTCGGTCAAGGGCAGCAGCCAGGCCTCTATCCGTTGATACAGTTCGTAGACCTGGCCCGGCCAGCCATCGATCGCCTGATCCGCGCTGGTCAGCCGTGTCTGTTTCAATTTTGCGGCGAGTTCGTCTGCCTTGCTCATGTCGATTCCCTGTGTGGAGTTCAGACTAATCGTAGCTCGTTGATGCGGGGGGCGCGCTTGCCTTGGGTCATGTTTGCGGCACATGCAGGGTGCAGGCGCTGTGCTTGGGCAGCACCCCCGGGCAGGTGTGATACCGCTGGGCAAGTGGCCACCCATTTATCATGGATAACCCCGTAAACTACGGCCCATAAAGATTGAGGGCTTTGGGTCGGTGCCCATGCCTTGCCCCCGACAGGATGAACTTTTGCCCACTCGCTTTAACGACCCGGACCACGCCCCTGGCGTCGCATTGAAACGCATACCGCTGCGCAAGGCCGCGGTGTTGTTCATTGCCACGGTGTGTCTGTGCCTGTGCGGTTTGCTCTACCTGCAACTGGAACAGTCCCGTCGCCATGATCTGAGCCTGGCGCAAGTGGCGTCTTCGAACCTGACGCGGGCCATGGCGCAGCAAGCCGAAGACACCTTCATGAAGGCCGACCTGGTGCTGACCAGTCTGGTGGACTGGATTCAGGTCGACGGTTTCGGCCCGGACCAACGACCACGCTTGCAGCAGACCTTCGCCCGGCGGGTGCTGGCACTGGATCAGTTGCACGGCATCCTGCTGTTCGACCAGAAGGGCCAGTGGGTGGTGACCTCGTTTGAGAACCTGCCCCGGGGTGCCGGGGTCGCGGATCGCGAGTACTTCAAGTATCACCAGCAGAACGTATCGTCGGTGGCGCACATCGGCCCGGCCATCCGCAGCCGGGAAAACGGCGAGTGGATCATTCCGGTTTCCAAACGGGTCAACGACAGGAACGGGCATTTCCAGGGCGTGTTGCTGGCCGGCATCAAGATGTCGTACTTCGACCAGTTCTTCAAAAGTTTCAGCCTCGACGACAACGGCTCGATGTTTCTCGGCCTGACCGATGGCACGCTGTTGGCGCGTCGACCTTTTGTAGAGGCGCAGATCGGCGTGTCGCTGGCCCAGGGCGAGATTTTCCAGAAGTTCCTGCCACTGGCCACCTCCGGTAATGCGATGTTCACGTCCATCATCGATGGTGTGACACGCCTGTACGGTTACCGCCAGCTGGAGGCGTATCCGCTGGTGGTCGCCGCTGCGTCGTCCACGGAGACCATTCTCGCGGACTGGTACGACACGGCGTTTCGCTCCAGCCTCATCGTTGCCCTGGTGTTGCTGGTCGTGGGTTTGTTCGGGTGGGTGTTCCTGTATCAGGTGCGTGTTGGCGAGCGGGTCGAGTCGGATTTGCGCAGGGCCCAGCAAGCGCTGGAGCTGATCGCCACCCACGACAGCCTGACCGGGCTGGCCAACCGCCGATTGTTCGAGCGGGCGCTGGGCATCGAGTTCGGGCGCGGCGCCCGGCAGGCCAGCCCCTTGAGCCTGATCATGCTCGATATCGATTACTTCAAGCGCTACAACGACACCTACGGCCATGTGGTGGGGGATCACTGCCTGGCCGAAGTGGCACGCGCGTTGAAGAGTTGTTGCCACCGCAAGGCCGATCTGGCGGTGCGTTACGGCGGTGAGGAGTTTGCGGTGCTGTTGCCGGACACCGACATCCACGGCGCCATGACGATTGCCGAGCAGATCCGCCGCAGCGTCATCGACAAGCACATCAGTCACACCGGCTCGCCCAATGGCTACGTAACGGTCAGTCTGGGTTGCTATTCGTTCGTGCCGTCGGGGCGTGACAGCATGGACGTGTTTGTCGAGCGGGCGGATGCGGCGTTGTATCAGGCCAAGCATTCGGGGCGAAACCGCGTGGCAACGTTGTCGATGGCGGGCGGTGTCGAGGCATTGATGCGTTCCGATCGTTGAAGTGTTGTTCCTGCCGGTGGTCCGCCTCTCGGGCCTGGCTGAATTGATCGTCTAGAGTTCCGTTAGCGCTGCCGAACCCGGCAGGCTCCCCCTCGCACGGACGATCGCCAACATGTTGATACCCCAAGCGTTGACAGCCGTTGCTCTGACCGTCGCAGCCGCTGCCATCTTCCCGCTGGCCAGCCACGCGCAATCGAAAATCACTGCCGCAGAAGCTCACGCGATCGGCGTGGATGCCTACATCTATTTTTACCCGCTGCTGAGCATGGACATTACTCGCAAGCAGTTCACCAACATCGAACCGGGCAAGGAATTCGGCAAAGGCCCGATGAACATGTTTGTGAGTGTGCCGCAGTATCCGCCGGCCGAGTTCAAAGGGGTGGTGCGGGCTAATTTCGACACCTTGTATTCGATTGCCTGGCTGGACTTGACCAAGGAACCGCTGGTGATCGCCGCGCCTGATACCGATGGGCGTTTCTACCTGTTGCCGATGCTGGATATGTGGACTGATGTGTTCGCTTCGCCGGGCTGGCGCACCACGGGCACCGAGGCCGGGCAATTTTTGGTGACGCCACCGGGGTGGACCGGCACGGTGCCCGCCGGGATGAGTCACCTGTCGGCACCCACGCCCTTTGTCTGGATCATCGGCCGAACCAAGACCGACGGTGCGGCGGATTACGCGGCGGTGCACAAGATCCAGGCCGGCTACACGGTGACGCCGTTGTCCCGGTTGGGTAAGGAACCTGAAGCCGTCACCGTGAAGGTCGACCCGGCGGTGGACATGAAAACGCCGCCGAAGATTCAGGTCGATTCCATGTCGGCTGCCAATTACTTCACTTACGCGGCTGACCTGCTGAAGGTGAACCCGCCGCACAGCACCGACCAGCCAATGCTGGCGCAGATCAAGCGTATCGGCATCGAAGCCGGCAAGCCGTTCGACATGGACGCGCTGGACCCGCAGATCCGGGCCGCGCTGCAAACGGTGCCGCAGGATGCACAGGCCTTGATGACCTGGAAAGTGCCGACCCTGGCGCGGGAGGTCAATGGCTGGTCGATGAACACCGACACCATGGGCGTCTACGGCAACTACTACCTCAAGCGCGCCATCGTTACGCAGATGGGGCTCGGTGCCAACCTGCCCGAGGATGCGATTTATCCGTTGAACATCGGCGACAGTGACGGCAAGCCGCTCGAGGGTGCAAACAAGTACGTGCTGCATTTCAACAAGGGCGAGGCGCCGCCGGTGAACGCCTTCTGGTCGATCACCCTGTATGACCCGGAAGGTTTCCAGGTCGGCAACTCGCTCAATCGTTTTGCGGTCAGTAGCTGGATGCCGTTCAAGGCCAACGCCGATGGCTCGCTGGACCTCTATTTCCAGAACGAAAGCCCCGGCAAGGATCTGGAGGCCAACTGGCTGCCGGCGCCCAAAGGCCCGTTCAACCTGACCATGCGTTTGTACGGCCCGAAAGCCGAGGCGCTGAATGGCCAATGGAACCCGCCGGCGGTCAAGCCGATGTAAGCCCCAGGCGACAAAAAGCAGCCAATGACTGCACGTCATCGGCTGCTTTTGCCTGTCCAGCTGCCCGTCCCGCCGCCAGCACCGCCGGTTCCACCTCCGGGGGCGCCGGTTCCACCACCCGCGCCGCTACCCGGACCATTGACGCCGGTGCTGCCGATTGACGAGCCGGGGCCATGACTGCGGCTGTAGTCACCCGAGGGTGCGCTGGGTCGGTTGTTGTCTGGCCGCGTGGCTGGGTTGCGGGTGGCGCCCGATGTCGTACCGGGCGTGCCAGTGCCATTGCCATTGCCGGACGCCGCCAACGTGGCCAGGGGCGTGGCCAGGGGCGTTGCCGACAACAATCCCGCCAAGAGCAGCGAAGTCATTCTGATGTTCATCATGGTCGTCTCCAGGGATGAGTCGTTACCTGATGCCGGTGTGTAGGGTTGCGCAAGCGCAGTAGAGTTTTTTCATTTCCGGTGATTGGCTAAATCAATTGTCGGCGGCAGTGCTTGATCCCGTATACATAGCGGCCACTGGCGGAGTAATCCGCCGCTTGCGTGCAAAAGGATTGAGCGATGAGCGAGCCATGCCTGACTGACCGTGCTTTGTATCTGCGACGCCTGGGCTTCGACGCACCTCTGGCACCGACCCTGGAAACCTTGCGCCAACTGCAACTGCGCCATACCGGCGTTTTCCCGTTTGAAAACCTCACCACATTATCCGGCGATCCGGTGCTGATCGACTTGCCGTCCATCGAGCAGAAGGTCTTGCATGACGGTCGTGGCGGTTACTGCTACGAACTCAACAACCTGTTCCTGGCCTTGCTTCAAGCGCTGGGTTTCGACGCCCGTGCCATCAGCGGCCGGGTGGTGATGGGCCAGCCGGAGGGCGCCTGGACTGCCCGGACCCATCGCTTGAGCCTGGTCATCATCGATGACGTGCGCTACATCACCGACGTCGGCTTCGGCGGCATGGTACCGACCGCGCCCCTGTTGCTCGATTCCCGCGTCGAACAACTCACCCCTCACGAGTCGTATCGCATCGACCTGCACGTCGACGGCTTTACCCTGCGCGCCAACGTTGCGGGGGAATGGCGAGCGATGTACATCTTCGACCTGCAACGCCAGGAGGATATCGATTTTGCCGTGGGCAACTGGTACGTCTCGACCCACCCCGAGTCGACTTTCGCCGAGCAATTGATGGTGGCGCGCACCGGGGAGGGGTGGCGGCGTACGCTCAACAACGGCAACTTCGCGATCCACCGGATTGGCCACGACAGCGAGCGGCGGCAGGTGACGGATGTGCAGGAATTGATCGGCCTGCTGGGCAGCGAGTTCGGCATTCGCGTACCGGAACAGGCGCAATTGGTGCGGACACTGGAACGATTGATCGCAGCGCCGCAATAGCGGGCTGATCGTAGACATCACCAAGGGCTGATCCGATTGATCGGCCCTTGGTGTTTCAGGGCCGAATACCCGGCTCCATCACCCGTTGAATTTCGCGCAAGGCCTCTGCCAGTTTCTGCTCCAGGCCCTTGAGTTCGGCAGGGGTGAGGGTTGGTTTCAGTTGTGTGGTCTTGCCTTCGTTGAGCAGGGCCCGGCGCAACGTATTGTTGATCGCCGTCTGGTAGCCGTACCCCTCGTTTTCTGCCAGTGCGCGGGCGGCTTCGATGACAGCGTCATCGAGCATGATGGTAATGCGGGTCTTGCCTTTGGCGGGCACCACGGCCCCGCGCCTGGCGTTGCTGAAATCGTATTCGTCTTTCATCGGTCATGCCTCCAGGTACTGACGGCGCTCGCTTTTGGTGGCGATGCGCGCGGAAATGATTCGAACGAAATCCGGATCGCGATGGGTGTACGCGACGACCAGCAATCGGCCTTTGGCATCCAGCCCCAGGGTGATTCAGCGTTGTTCATCATGGTGGTTGTCCTCGATGGTCAGCGCTCGTTCGTCATGGAATACCGGTTCAGTCTCTGCGAGGCTGATGCCTTGGTGCTTGAGTTTGTTGGCTGCGTTCTTTGCCTTGTGGAACTGAATTTCGAATGGCTTCATTATGCATACTTTATATGTATATAGAAGAGGCGGGCCTTACCGATGGTCGCCAGGAATTCGAAAGACTAGCCAGCACCCGCGTTTGGACAGGGAGGGATGTATTTCAAGGTTTTTTGGCGGGGCCTGGAGGGTGGGTAGCAGGTGGAAATGGACAGGTATCCATTTTGTGACTGATAAGTTGTATACAACTCTATAGACATTTGTCCTGACTATTGCATACAGTGTGCGAATAACAAAAACCAGGGAACCCCCTACCATGAAAACGCCCCATGTTTCACACCAACGGCCCGAGGACGAAAATCTTGGGATCGGCGCGAATATGGCTTATGGCCTGCAACATGTTCTGACCATGTATGGCGGTATTGTCGCGGTGCCATTGATCATCGGCCAGGCGGCCGGGCTCTCGCCGGCGGACATCGGTTTGTTGATTGCTGCTTCATTGTTTGCGGGGGGGCTGGCAACGTTGCTGCAAACCCTGGGTTTACCGTTTTTTGGTTGTCAATTGCCGCTGGTACAGGGCGTGTCCTTCTCCGGCGTCGCGACCATGGTGGCGATTGTCAGCAGTGGCGGGGAGGGCGGGTTTCAGTCGGTGTTGGGTGCGGTGATAGCGGCGTCCCTGATCGGGTTGCTGATAACCCCGGTGTTCTCGCGTATCACCAGGTTCTTCCCGCCGCTGGTGACCGGGATCGTGATTACCACCATCGGCCTGACGCTGATGCCGGTAGCCGCGCGCTGGGCTATGGGCGGCAACAGCCACGCGCCGGAATTCGGCAGCATGGCGAACATCGGTCTGGCGGCGGTGACATTGGTGCTGGTGCTGCTGCTGAGCAAAATCGGCAGTGCGACCATCTCCCGCCTGTCGATTCTGCTGGCCATGGTCATCGGTACGGTGATCGCGGTGTTCCTCGGCATGGCGGATTTCTCGTCTGTAACCCAGGGCCCGATGTTCGGCTTCCCGACGCCGTTCCATTTCGGCATGCCGACCTTTCACTTCGCTGCGATCCTGTCGATGTGCATCGTGGTGATGGTGACGCTGGTGGAAACTTCGGCGGATATTCTGGCCGTCGGTGAGATCATCGGCACCAAGGTCGATTCCAGGCGCCTGGGCAACGGTCTGCGTGCCGACATGCTGTCGAGCATGTTCGCGCCGATCTTCGGATCCTTCACCCAGAGCGCTTTCGCCCAGAACGTCGGCCTGGTGGCGGTCACCGGCATCAAGAGCCGCTACGTGGTGGCCACTGGCGGTCTGTTCCTGGTGATCCTCGGCCTGCTGCCGTTCATGGGCCGGGTTATCGCCGCCGTGCCGACCTCGGTACTGGGTGGCGCCGGCATCGTGCTGTTCGGCACCGTCGCGGCCAGCGGCATTCGGACCTTGTCCAAGGTCGACTACCGCAACAACGTCAATCTGATCATTGTCGCCACTTCCATCGGCTTCGGCATGATCCCGATCGCGGCGCCGAACTTCTACGATCACTTCCCAAGCTGGTTCGCGACCATTTTCCATTCGGGCATCAGCTCGTCAGCGATCATGGCTATCGTGCTGAACCTGACCTTCAACCATCTCACCGCCGGTAACTCTGACCAGCAATCGGTGTTTGCGGCCGGTACCGAGCGGGTGCTGCGTTATCAGGATCTGGCGGCGTTGCGCGAAGGGGACTACTTCAGCGACGGTAAACTGCACGATTGCGACGGCAAGGAGATTCCGGTGCTGGAATCGGAACACGGCGTGGCAGAACCACGGGCGGTGCACGCGAAAAGCAGTGAGCATGTCTAAAGGCTGGTAGATCAAAAGATCGCAGCCTGCGGCAGCTCCTACATGGAGCTGCCGCAGGCTGCGATCTTTTGACTTTATGAAAAACTACAAAAAAGCCCCTGATCCTTTCGATACCCCATGAACAGGGCCGCAGCATGTGTGATCGCTCGGAAAAGTCGTTCAAAACGGTCGATTTGTGACTATAAAACTAATCGGTCACAAGTTGTCAGTCTTCGATAGGGTGAGTAAGCTGTGCTCATGAATCAGCCATCAAAATCTTCATCTTCGCCCAGCCCCCGTGGCCCAGCCGATCACGACATTCGAGACCAGATTGTCGCGGCGGCCAATGAACATTTCAGTCAGTACGGCTACGGCAAAACCACGGTTTCCGACCTGGCAAAGGCCATCGGGTTTTCAAAGGCCTACATCTACAAATTTTTTGATTCCAAGCAGGCGATCGGTGAAGCCATCTGCGCAAATTGTCTGGCAGAAATCGTCGCGGCTGTGGAGCAGGCAATCAATGTAGAAGACCTGTCGCCGACGGAGCGCTTTCGACGCTTGGTCAAAACTGTGATCGCCACAGGTGTGAATCTGTTCTTCAACGACCGAAAACTGTATGACATTGCAGCGTTCGCGGCGTCGGAAAGCTGGCCCAGTTCGCAGGTTTATGACGCACAGATCAAACACTTCGTGTTGCAAATCGTGCGGGAAGGGCGAGAAATTGGCGAATTTGAACGCAAGACTCCACTGGACGAGACAGTAGAAGCGATACATCTCGCGCTGCGGCCATTCGTCAATCCTTTGCTGCTGCAGTACAACCTCGATTTCGTCGAGGAAGCGCCCACGCTCACCTCCAACCTCATCTTGCGTAGCCTCATGCCTTGACCCTCGGCTAAAGGTTTACGGCATACCCGGGTAAGCACCAGATCATCAAAACGGCTTTTCACTTTGCCCTTCTTCCCATCCGTCGAAGGGCATTTTATTTATCTGCTTTGTGACTATTGACTGAATTGGTCACATGAATAAGTATGGGGATGCGTCGCTTCTACTGTTTCATCTCAGTGATACCCATAGAGTTCAAACAATGAAAACAATATTGCTCAAGAGCCCATTGGGCCTTGCTGTCGTGCTCGCATCCTCAAACGTTTTTGCAAGCGGCTTCGCTCTCAATGAACAAAGCATCAGTGGGATGGGATCCGGGTTTGCCGGTCGCGCCTCCTCCGCTGAAGATGCGAGCACGGTCTTCGGTAATCCCGCGGGAATGTCTCGCTTGAAAAGAGAGCAGGTCAGCGTGGGGGCGGCGACTCTTTTCGCCAAGTCCGACATAAGCCAAACCCGCAGTACATTCGGAGGCCAGGAAGACGGCGACATGGTTCCAACCACCACGGTACCTATGGGGTACTACGTCAAACCTATCGATGAGCATTGGGCGTTTGGTGTGGGTTTTTATGTACCTTTCGGTCTGATGACTGACTATGGCAGCGGTTTTGCCGGGCGTTACTACGCCAATAAAAGCGAGGTCACGACTTTTACGTTCCAGCCCACCATCAGCTATGCCTTTAACGACAAAGTTTCGATCGGGTTCGGTCCGACCATCAACCGTATCAGCGGTGAGCTGTCCGGTATGGTGCCCAACCCACTCAGTCCTGGTCGCAACGACGGAAAACTCAAAAGCTCTGGCGACGACACGGCCCTCGGTTTCAACGCCGGTATCCTGGTGCAGGCTACAGACCGAACCCGTTTGGGCATGACCTACCATTCCAGGGTCAGTTATCAATTGGATGCCAAGACCAAGGTCACTGACGGCATCTTTAGCGTGTTGGGGGTCAGCGGCCGGAGTTATGACGCTTCGCTGGATGTGGATACACCAGAGTCAGTGGATTTCTCGGTGACTCATCAGCTTGATAACGACTGGACCCTCTACTTGGGGAGCACCTGGACTCGCTGGAGTCGCTTCAAAGAGTTAACCATCGAGAACACAGGTTTACCCCCTGCGTTGAGCGGCGCGCTAGGCACCATTACCGAAGAACAGAATTGGCACGATACATGGGCTCACGCTATTGGTACGGCGTATCAACTGAACAACCAATGGGTACTTCGCGCAGGTTTGTCGGTTGATCAGTCGCCCACCAACAACACCAACCGGGGACCACGCATTCCTACAGGCGACCGGAAGGTTATCAGCTTCGGTGCTGGCTGGACTCCGGCGGACAACGTCACGATCGATGTTGCTTATTCCTACCTGTGGGAGGAGAGCGTGCAGGTCAACGAAACCTCGCCCACCAGAGGTGCATACAGTGCCAAATATAAGAACAGTGCGAGCGGGCTCGGTACTTCTGTCAGTTACCGTTTCTAGTTGAGTGCTGTTACACGATAACTGTCCGGTCGGGAGCACGCGTTGCCTCCCGACCTTTAGGTGCACATCTCGAGCCTTTCTGTAGTGCTACGTCACCTTATCAGGTCATCGTGTCGCAACAGGCTGGGCTTCAAGAGGTTGCCAGCCACCACCTAGCGACTTGAATGCCGCAACCGCCGCTCGTGCCGATTCCGTTCGTGCTTGCGCTCGGGCATCAGAAGCCTGCAGCATCGTCTCGTCGGCGTGCAGCACATCGATCAGGCTGGTCGTGCCTTTCTCATAGGCAATGAACGACGATTGGCGAGCCTGCGTCAGAGACGCCTCTCCCCCGGTGAGGATGGTTGCTTGAGCTTCCCGATTCACCAGGGCGGAGAGCGCGTTCTCGACATCCTCGGTGGCGCGCAGCACGGACTGACGGTAAGCGGCCAGGGTTTCGGCTTCCTGTCCCTTGGCTTGGTCGATTTGGGCGTTAATACGACCGAAGTCGAAGAGTCTCCAGCGTAGACCCAATACGCCCGCCGACTGGCTGGCGCCGCTGGTGAAAAGGTTGCCTGCGGATACAGCCGTGGCACTGCCCAGCAATGCGCTAAGGGAGAATTTCGGGTAGTACTCGGCAATCGCCTCCCCGATGCGTGCGTTTGAGGCGGCGAGACGGCGCTCAGCCACAATGAGATCTGGTCTGCGGCGCAGCAAATCGGCCGGCGTTCCCATCGCCTTCAACTGCGGTGCTACAGGAATGCTCCCCGCACTTGCCAGTTGCGTGCGGTGAGTGCCGGGTGGCGTGCCGAGCATCACATCCAGCGCATTCATGGCAGCATCCAGACCGGTCTGCAGGACCGGCACTGTCGCTTGGCCCTGCGATAGCTCCCCCTCGGTCTGACGAACCTGGTAGTTGGCGGCGAGCCCCTTGCTGTAGAGCAATTGGACTTTCTCTAGTAGCGCCTGCTGCGTTTTGACTTGCCGATTCGCAATGTCCAGCCGGGCCTGCAGTCCGCGGATAGTGATGTAGATATCAGCGGTCTGCGCGGCGATGGCCAGTCGTGTGGCCGCGGCGCCCGCCTGGGAAGCCTGGTACTCGGCCAGAGCAGCCTCGCGTCCGCGGCGCAATCCGCCAAAGACATCTGCCTCCCAGCTGGCATCGAGGTTGGCCTCGTAGGAACTTGCGTACCGATCATTGCCAGGCGTTGAGTTCAACACCTGGCCGAGCGGCGTCTCGATTGACTGATAGGAGCGCGCGGCCTGTCCGCTGATGTTCCCTGAGGGGAGTAAAGCGGCATTTGCAGCACCTAGTCCGGCCCGCGCCTGCGTGACTCGCGCCGACGCCTGCGCCAGGTCCAGATTCTGCTCAAGCGCCTTGGAGATGAATTCGGTTAGCACTGGATCGCCAAAGCCTTCCCACCAGGCTGCAAGGCTGGTCGGCGTCGCTCCACGCCGCTGTTCGACAGAAGGCTGACCCAGGTAACGATCCGAAAGCGGAGCCTCTGGACGATGGTAGTCCGGACCGACCGCGCAACCTGCCAATAAGCCGGCGCTGACCAAAAGAGCAATGGGACGGAGGGGCGGCATTGAGATTCCTTCGATAGAGGATGTTTGTGACCATATTACGCAATAGTCACACTCTGTCAATTGAGGCGATTTGAGCAAATTTTTGGTTTTCCTCGTTGATAACGGCGGTTTCTGTGTTGAGCTTGAGACACTGGATGTTTCATGGTTTGTGACCATTGACACTTATAGTCACCTGGCTGAGAATATGACGCTCGTCCTATTTTTAAGTAAGGGAACCTATGCGCCGGCTTCGACCTTTCCCTATTGCCGCTTGCTTGTTGCCTCTCGTCCTGACGGCGTGCGGTGATTCATCCACCGTTGAAGATCCACGCACGCATGCCCCTTTGGTGAGGTCCACTGCTGTTCAGGCTTCGTCCGACGTCTCGCGTTCCTTCACGGGTGTAGTGGCTGCCCGCGTCCAGGGCGACCTTGGCTTTCGGGTATCAGGCAAGGTACTTGAGCGTCTGGTTGATACCGGTCAGACCGTTAAACGTGGTCAGCCACTCATGCGCCTCGACCCAATCGACCTGGGGTTGCAGGCGCGAGCACAGCAAGAGTCGGTCATAGCGGCTCGGGCCCGAGCCAGGCAGACAGCAGATGACGAGGCGCGATACCGCAGTCTGGTTGCCGCAGGCGCTATTTCTGCATCGGCCTATGACCAGATCAAAGCCGCAGCCGATACCGCAAAGGCGCAGCTCAGCGCTGCAGACGCGCAGGCTGACGTTGCCCGTAATGCTTCTGGTTATGCGGTGCTGTTTGCGGATTCCGACGGCGTTGTGGTGGAGACGCTCGCCGAGCCAGGACAAGTTGTCAGCCCGGGACAGCCCGTGGTTCGACTGGCGCGGGCAGGGCAGCGCGAAGCGATCGTGCACCTGCCCGAGACGTTGCGCCCCGCAGCAGGATCCACCGCGCAGGCGACGCTTTATGGCAATGCCACGGATGCTGTTACAGCGAAGCTGAGGCTGCTTTCTGACTCGGCCGACCGAATGACACGTACCTTCGAGGCGCGGTATGTGCTTGACGGCGCGCTGGCCAATGCACCGATAGGTTCGACCGTCACGCTTCGGATCGCTGAGGGCACCACGCAAGGGCAGGGGCTGCAAGTACCGATCGCAGCCGTTTATGACCCAGGCCAAGGCACTGGCGTGTGGGTCATCGCCGGTACACCGGCGAAGGTGGCCTGGCGACCTGTACAAGTCCTGGGCTTGAGCGACGACACAGTGCGAGTCGCGGGCGACCTTAAAGTCGGCGAGCAGATCGTAGCGTTAGGCGCACATCTGTTGCGCGAAGGTGAAGAGGTGAGATTGCCTCAACAGGATGGCGTCAAAGTTGCCGGGGGTCGTCCATGAGCGAGGGGCGCTTCAATCTTTCCGCGATCGCCGTTCGTGAGCGCTCTATCACGGTGTTTCTGATCTTCCTGATTGCCGTTGCGGGCATCTTGTCGTTCTTTCAGCTGGGGCGTGCGGAAGATCCTCCGTTTACGGTCAAGCAGTTGACGGTCATTACCGCGTGGCCGGGCGCCACGGCACAGGAGATGCAGGATCAGGTAGCAGAGCCACTTGAAAAACGCCTGCAAGAACTGAAATGGTACGACCGCACGGAAACCTACACCCGTCCTGGCCTTGCTTTCACGATGGTGTCACTGCTCGATAGTACGCCGCCCTCGCAAGTGCAGGAGGAGTTCTATCAGGCGCGTAAAAAACTCGACGACGAGGCCAGGAAGCTGCCGGCGGGTGTCATCGGGCCAATGGTCAACGACGAGTTTTCGGACGTGACATTTGCGCTTTTCGCCCTGAAAGCCAAAGGCGAGCCGCAGCGACTGTTGGTGCGTGATGCAGAGTCGTTGCGCCAACAACTGTTGCATGTGCCGGGCGTGAAGAAGGTCAACATCATTGGGGAGCAGCCCGAACGTATCTTTGTTTCCTTTTCGCATGATCGGTTGGCCACCTTGGGTGTATCTCCTCAGGACATCTTTGCCGCGCTGAATAATCAAAACGTGCTCACGCCCGCCGGTTCGATCGAAACCAATGGGCCACAGGTCTTCCTCCGGCTGGATGGCGCCCTCGATAAGGTGCAAAAGATTCGTGACACACCCATTGCGGTTCAGGGGCGCACGCTCAAACTCGCCGACGTGGCGACGATCGAACGTGGGTATGAAGATCCGGCAACCTTTCTCGTGCGCAATAACGGTGAAGAAGCCTTGTTGCTGGGGATCGTGATGCGTGAGGGCTGGAATGGTCTTGACCTCGGCAAGGCGTTGGACGCAGAGACGGTCAAGATAAATGAAGGCATGCCTTTGGGCATGACGCTCTCCAAGGTCACCGATCAATCTGTAAATATCGATTCGGCCGTCGGCGAGTTCATGGTCAAATTCTTCGTCGCGCTGCTTGTGGTGATGCTTGTCTGCTTTCTCAGCATGGGCTGGCGTGTAGGCGTTGTGGTCGCTGCGGCTGTGCCGTTGACGTTGGCCGTGGTGTTTGTGGTGATGGCGGCCACTGGAAAGAACTTTGACCGTATTACCCTCGGCTCGTTGATTCTGGCGCTCGGACTGCTGGTGGACGACGCCATCATTGCTATCGAAATGATGGTGGTGAAGATGGAAGAGGGCTACGACCGCATCAAAGCTTCCGCGTACGCCTGGAGTCATACGGCCGCGCCGATGCTTTCCGGTACGCTAGTGACGGCTATCGGCTTTATGCCCAACGGCTTCGCGCAATCGACAGCCGGCGAGTACACCAGCAACATGTTCTGGATCGTGGGCATTGCCCTGATTGCCTCCTGGGTGGTTGCGGTCGCTTTTACCCCATACCTGGGGGTGAAGATGTTGCCGAACATCAAGAAAGTCGAGGGTGGTCACGCGGCCATCTACAACACCCCTAACTACAACCGCTTCCGCCAGGTTTTGACGCGAGTCATCGCTCGCAAATGGCTGGTGGCCGGCACTGTCATCGCTTCGTTTGTCGTGGCGATCCTCGGCATGAGCCTGGTCAAGAAGCAGTTCTTTCCTACCTCGGACCGTCCCGAGGTATTGATTGAAGTGCAAATGCCTTATGGAGCCTCCATTGAGCAGACCAGCGCGACCACCGCCAAGATAGAGACCTGGCTGCAAAAGCAGGCTGAGGCAAAGATCGTCACGGTCTATATCGGGCAAGGCGCGCCGCGCTTCTATCTGGCAATGGCGCCGGAACTCCCTGATCCGTCGTTCGCGAAGATTGTGGTGCTGACGGACAGCCAGGAGGCGCGCGAGACCCTCAAGTTCCGTATCCGCGAAGCGGCGGCCGAGGGACTTGCCCCAGAAGCGCGTGTCAGGGTGACTCAGCTTGTGTTCGGGCCGTACTCGCCATTCCCTGTTGCCTACCGGGTGATGGGACCTGATCCGTCAACGTTGCGCGAGATTGCGGGCCAGGTACAGGACGTATTGCAGTCGAGCCCGATGATGAGAACCGTCAACACCGATTGGGGGCCGCTGACGCCGACGCTGCATTTTGCTCTGGATCAGGATCGCCTGGAGGCGGTGGGGTTGACGTCAAATTCAGTCGCGCAGCAATTGCAGTTCCTGCTGGCCGGAGTACCGATCACCGCGGTTCGTGAGGACATTCGTTCGGTGCAGGTGGTTGGTCGCGCAGCGGGTGATATCCGGCTCGATCCCGCCAAGATAGAAGGCTTTACGTTGGTAGGTACGGCGGGTCAGCGGATTCCGTTGTCTCAGGTGGGAGCGGTCGATGTGCGTATGGAAGATCCGGTCCTGCGGCGTCGTGACCGCACACCGACCATCACCGTGCGTGGTGACATTGCCGAAGGCTTGCAGCCTCCGGACGTCTCGAGCGTGATCATGAAGGAGCTACAGCCGGTCATCGACAAGCTGCCTGGCGGATACCGGATTGAGCAGGCGGGTGCCATCGAGGAGTCGGGCAAGGCCGGTAAAGCGATGTTGCCGTTATTCCCGATCATGATTGCCATGACGCTGCTGGTCATCATTGTGCAGGTCCGTTCGATCTCGGCGATGATCATGGTGTTCCTCACCTCGCCACTGGGGTTGATTGGTGTGGTGCCGACACTGCTTATCTTCCAGCAGCCGTTTGGTATCAACGCTCTGGTCGGTCTAATCGCCCTTTCGGGCATTCTGATGCGCAATACGCTGATTCTGATTGGGCAAATCCATCACAACGCGCAAGAAGGGCTGGACCCGTTTCATGCAGTGGTCGAAGCCACGGTACAACGTGCCCGCCCGGTACTGCTGACAGCGCTGGCGGCAATCCTGGCATTCATTCCGCTGACACACTCCGTCTTCTGGGGGACGCTGGCCTACACGCTGATCGGAGGCACGTTCGTCGGAACCATCATGACGCTGGTGTTCCTGCCAGCGATGTACGCCATCTGGTTCAAGATCCGTCCTGACAATTCGGGTCAAACTGAAACAGCGAATAAGCTGGCAAGCCTGGTGGATAGGGCGCCACCCCGTCCTCTCGTCGATCACCTGACCACAAAGCTTTAGCCGTAGGCCATAGCGTGCTGCTTTTAGCCCAGGCTGTTGAAGAAGTCCGAGCGGGCAAGCTCACCCTGCATGAGTTCTACTGCAAAAGGGGATGCGTTCGAGCGTCGAGCTTTTTCCGCGGTCAGAGGAACACCGCCATGAATGGACGCACGATGTTGCCGCAGAGCATGAATGAAGAAACCATGAACAATTACCACGAATGTGAAACGCTGCTCATCCATATGCCTATTCAAGCGTTACCGCGTGGCATTCATCGTAGGCACGTGACAGCGCCTGAAACGTGTTTGTCCCGGAGCGTTGCGCAGAAAAGGGCACGGTGCCCTGCAGCTCGGCCAGCCATTCGCTGTCCTATTTCTTGCTCAGCGCATTGGCCAGACGCAGCATGGCCGCTTCGATTTCATAGGCGGTCAAGGACGAATAGCCCAATAGCCAACCTTGTTTCTTCTCCTGGCCGGCGTACAGCCGGCTGAGGCCGGGCAGTTGCACGCCCGCGCTGGCAGCTTGGCGGATGGTCTTTTCCTCCGACCAGCCATCGGCCAGCAGGCAGGGAATCTGCAGCCCGCCTTGGGGGCGTAAGGCCGTGGCGATGCCGTCCAGGTGCTTGCCGATGGCATCGAGCATGGTTGCACGGCGTCCGGCGTAGAGTTTGCGCATGGCCCGGACGTGGGAGTTGTAGTGGCCGTCTTCCATGAAGCGCGCCAGGGTCAGCTGAAGGATCTGTGGCGTGTGGCCGTCCATGATGCTGCGCGCGTAGGTGAAGGCTTTGACCAGTTCGAAAGGCAGCACCATGTAGCCCATCCGCAACCCCGGATAGAGCGTCTTGCTGAAGGTACCGAGGTAGATCGTGCGCTGGTATTTGTCCAGGCCCTGCACGCACGCGGTCGGCAGCCCGTCGTAGTGGAACTCGCTGTCGTAGTCGTCCTCGATGATCCACTTGCCATGCTCGGTCGCCCAGCTGATCAGCTCGAGTCGGCGTTCCAGCGGTAAGGTCGCCCCGGTGGGATATTGATGAGAAGGCGTGACATAAACGCAATTGGCGCCGCTGCGGTCTGCCTGCAGCAGGTCCGTGCGTATGCCCAGTGCATCGACGTCAATGGGCACGACCTTGGTCTCAGCCGTTTCAAAGGCCTTCTTGGCGCCGTAGTAGCCCGGGTTTTCCAGCAGGATCGGTTTGCCGGCGTCCACTAGCAACTGGGCACACAGGAACAGGGCTTGGCGAGTACTGCTCAACACCAGGATCTGGTCGGGGGAGCATTTGGCCCCGCGTTCGAGGTTCAAGTAAGTGGCGATCGCCTTGCGCAGAGGCTCGGCGCCTTGCGGGTCGCCATGCAGCAGGACATTGCCCCGATAGTCCTTCATGACCTGGCGCTGCAGGCGTTCCCAGACATCGGTGGGGAAGGTGCGGGTTTCCGGCAGACCTGTGGCAAAGGCCTTGATCACCTGTTGATCGGTAACTCCACCACTGTCGAAAATCATCCGGCCGCGCCGGCTCAAGCCCGATCCTGGCGCCGCCTCGCTGCGTTTGGTGTCTTGCAATTTCATGCGCCGGCGCGCAGCCCCGCGCAATTCGGTGCCAACCGTCTCGGATACATAGCTGCCCGAGCCCTCGCGCCGCACGATGAAGCCATCACGGTGCAATTGCACATAGGCGTTCTCGACCGTGTCGCGGGCAACGCCGAGCGTCTTGGCCAGGGCCCGGGTCGCCGGCAGCTTCAGGCCAGAGTCAAGGGCACCATCGAGGATCAGTGCACGCAGGGCTCGCTGAATCCGCTGGTGCAGATCCAGCAGCTGAAACTCGGCATCGTTGAGTCGCATCTTCAGCGTTTCGAGCTCGAAGGTTTTCGCCATGCGGTCTGCCCTATATGAATAAATTGGCCTGCAAAGGCAGGCCAGTCTATCCGTAGACTCTGTCCGTCGCTATTGCCTTTGTGCTCGGCGATCTATCGCTTGGTGGGCAACTTTGAAAAGGGCGGGATTAAGGTATGGCAAGGTCACACAACTTCAGCGCAGGGCCAACCGCGCTGCCGCTTGAAGTGCTTCGGCAAGCGCACGAAGAGTTTTTCGACTTCGCTGGTACCGGCATGTCAGTGATGGAAATCAGCCATCGCTCAGAGGTGTTCATGGAACTTGCCTATCAGGCCGAACAGGACCTGCGGGCGATTCTGCAGGTGCCCAGCCAGTACAAGGTGCTGTTCGTACAGGGCGGCGCCTCGTTGCAGTTTGCCCAAGTGCCGATGAACCTGTTGGGCGACAAAGGGACTGCGGACTATTTGCATACCGGGCTCTGGTCGGGCAAGGCCATCCAGGCTGCTCAGCGCTATTGCGACGTTCGTATCGCCGCCAGCAGCAAGGCTTCTGGCTTTGATCGCATCCCCGCCGTGACGGACTGGAACCTCAACCCGAACGCCGCCTACCTGCACTACACGGAGAACGAAACGGTGCATGGTGTGCAATTCGCCGGCGCGCCATGCGTGTCGGTTCCTCTGGTCTGCGACGCCTGCTCAAGCCTGCTCTCCAAACCCATGGATGTGGCCAAACACGGCCTTATCTATGCCGCCGCGCAAAAGAACATGGGGTCGGCGGGCCTTACCATCGTGATCATTGACGCCGCGCTACTCGATGCCGCACTGGAGGTCACCCCCGACATTCTCAATTACGCGCACATCGCCAACGCGGAATCGATGCTCAATACGCCGGCAACCTTCCCCTGGTACCTCACCGGTTTGACACTCAAGTGGATTCAACGCTGCGGTGGTATCGAGAAGATCCACCAGACCAACCAGGCCAAGGCCGAACTGCTGTATCGCACGATTGACGACAGCGACGGGTTCTATCGCAACAGTGTGCAAGCGCCGTTTCGCTCGATCAACAACGTGCCGTTCGTGCTCGCCGATACCGCGGTTGAAAAGGACTTCTTGCGCCTGGCCGATCAGTCCGGATTCAAAGGCCTCAAGGGCCATGCCTCGGTTGGTGGCGTCAGGGCCAGCATCTATAACGCGGTCACGCGGCTGGCGGTCGAGGCATTGACCGATTTCATGAAGGACTTCGCCCGCGTGCATGGCTAGGCAAGGACCGCCGCAGGTCCGACAAGTGGTCTGGTTTCATGCGCAAAAGTGTATGGGTAAAACAGGCCATTTCAGCGCTATAAATCACTTTCCAGTCGAGGCCAAGCACCTCGCTTTGCAAGGAGCAAAGTAAAACCATGCCTTCTTCAGCATCCAGGTCACCTGTTCGCCCCAGCGATCTCATCCCTCCGATTGTCGCCGGTCTGATCTCGGTCCTTGTCAACTATGGCGGCACCTTCATTCTGGTCTTCCAGGCAGCCAAGGTAGCCGGGCTGAGCCCTGAGTTGACGGCTTCGTGGGTGTGGTCCGTGTCGATTGGCGTGGGCGTTACCGGGCTGTTCCTCAGCTGGGTTTCCCGCGCACCGATCATCACCGCCTGGTCGACACCTGCGGCGGCATTCCTGGTCGTCGCCCTGGCCACCACACCCTATGCCGAGGCGGTGGGCGCCTACATGATCTCGGCCGCTGCCTTCGTGCTGCTGGGCTTGTCCGGCTATTTCGAAAAAGTCATCCGACTGATCCCGCCGGGTGTGGCCGCAGGGTTGCTGGCCGGTATCCTGCTGCAGTTCGGCGTCGGTGCTTTTGGCGGCATGAGCCTTGACCCGATGCTGGTCGGGTTGCTGATTGTTGCCTACATCGTGCTCAAACGCTTTACCGCACGCTACGCGGTGGTGGGCATTCTGGCACTGGGGCTGGCCTTCCTGCTGATTCAGGGACGTGTCGATTTGTCGGGGCTGGAGCTGCAACTCGCGGCACCAGTGTTCACCCTGCCTGAGTTCTCGCTCAATGCCTTGCTCAGTGTCGCGCTGCCGCTGTTTCTGATCACCCTGACCGGTCAGTACATGCCTGGCATGCTGGTGCTGCGCAACGATGGGTTCAGCACCAGTGCCAATCCGATCGTGACCATCACCGGGCTAGGTTCCTTGCTCATGGCGCCCTTTGGTTCCCACGCGTTCAACATCGCGGCGATTACAGCAGCCATCTGCACCGGCAAGGAAGCCCACGAAGAGCCCTCCAAGCGCTGGATCGCCGGCATTGCTGCGGGCGTCTTCTACATCCTCGTCGGGGTCTTCGGCGTGACCCTTGCTGCGCTGTTCATGGCCTTTCCGGCAGCCTTCATCACTACTCTGGCCGGGCTCGCCCTGCTGGGCACTATCGGCGGCAGCCTGGCCAGTGCCATGGCCGATGCCAAATCCCGCGAAGCCTCGCTGATTACCTTCCTGGCAGCCGCCGCCAACATCACGTTGTTCGGGATCGGCGGGGCGTTCTGGGGGCTGCTGATTGGTCTGGCGGCGTACGCCGTACTCAACGGCCGTTTGCCGCGTCGCGAGCCGGTCGTCAATCCTGCTGCCGAGCCTGTCACCCGTAAAGGAGCCGCCAACTGATGCAAGCCCGTATTGAAGAGGTCGCCGCTGTCGACACCCTGACCCTGCACGAGTGCCACGGCCGTGACCACCCGCGGGTTCGGAGTGCCTGAGTGCGAGCAACTGGCAGGCTGGCTCTGTGACGTGCTGGACGCACTGGAGTCCGGCGGCAGCGAGCAGGTTGCACATCATGTGCGCGAACAGGTGGTGGCGCTGTGCCGTCGTCATCCTGTATATCGGTAAACCCCATGTCCATTGTGGATGCCGGCCGTCGCCTCGTATTTTGAGCAGAAAAGGGGACTCCCATTCGCCGGTCCCAAGTCGAGGCTAAAAAGCCTACTCGCCCTGCAATTCTGACTGCAGGGTTGCTCCCCAAACTCAATCTGCCCTTTGCGGCCATTGGGTTGGACTAGAAGGTAAAGTCCGTCGCCGTCGAAAAGCTTGTAGGCGCGGTCTGTGGGCTTGGCCGCACGACAGAACGCCAAAACGAAAAAACCCGCCAGAAGGCGGGTTTTTCGATGGTTTCAGAGATTTTGAAAGCCTTCTCTGGAACCTTGTATGGCTCCACGACCTGGACTCGAACCAGGGACCCAGTGATTAACAGTCACTTGCTCTACCAACTGAGCTATCGCGGAATGGCGCGTATGTTACTGATTCAA
Source organism: Pseudomonas sp. P1_C12 (assembly GCF_056406435.1). NCBI lineage: Bacteria > Pseudomonadati > Pseudomonadota > Gammaproteobacteria > Pseudomonadales > Pseudomonadaceae > Pseudomonas > Pseudomonas sp. P1_C12. The sequence continues at coordinate 261,717 of NZ_JBFUAE010000006.1, forward strand.
AAAGGGAAGTCAAGCATCGAATGACAATTGGAGCGAATCATCGGGACGGGCGGTGGTTTAGCGGCGATTGGCGGTTACCAGGGTCGCCCCAGAGGTCTACCATGGCCGCCCGGAAGTGGTGACACGCGCTGCCGGCCATTCGCCGAAAAGGTACGCGCCATGAATCATTTGACCCTCACGCCTCGACACTACGGGGTGCACCCATGAGCATCTCTCAGATCAGCCTGCCCAAAGGTGTCGGCCCCCACGCCGAAAAGTTGTTCGACGCCATCACTCAGGCCGGCACCGCTGAAGCATTGAACCGCGCTGGCGGCAAGGCCGAAGGTTTTGTCCTGGGGCTGGAAAGCACTAAAGCGATCAAGAGCCAGGTCGCGGAATCGCTGTATGTCGCCTACGACGACGCTGCCAGCCAGCGTGCGACCGAACTGGCTTAACCGCCGAAGGTAATCGTGCCAAGCATCAGTTTGGCGTAGAGCGCCGTGGCCCCCATTTGCACCAGCCACAGGGCCAAGCCGCCGAGAAACACACCGGCGGCCACTTGCATCACCAGGTTGTTGCCGCGCTTTGTCGGGGGGCGGGGGATGAAGTGATCCAGGTCATCCAGGTCATCGCGGTCGGCGCGAAGGTCATCGTTTTTCATGTGGGTTCTCGAAACATCTGGGTGAAGACAACCTGTAGGAGCTGGCTTGCCAGCGAAGAGGCCATAACGGTCAACATTGATGTTGGTGGATCGACCGCCATCGCCGGCAAGCCGGCTCCTACAGGGTAGATGTGTGCAGTTTAGAGGGGTGGGACAAGGCTTTGAGATTTATCTGCGACAAATAAAAAACGGGAAGCCCCATGGCTTCCCGTTTTTCGTATCACGACGCGATTCAGATCACCTGAACGATGGCATCCGTAACGGCCTTGATGTTGCTCTGGTTCAGCGCGGCCACGCAGATGCGGCCGGTGTCCAGGGCGTAGATGCCGAACTCGTTGCGCAAGCGGTGAACCTGCTCAACGCTCAAGCCGGAGTACGAGAACATGCCGCACTGACGACCGACGAAGCTGAAATCGCGCTGAGGCGCTTTTTGTGCCAGCAGATCGACCATCTGGGTGCGCATGCCACGAATGCGCAGGCGCATCTCGGCCAGTTCGGCTTCCCACTGGGCGCGCAGTTCCGGGCTGTTCAGCACCGCAGCGACGACGCTGGCACCGTGGGTCGGTGGGTTGGAGTAGTTGGTGCGGATCACGCGTTTGACTTGCGACAGCACGCGCGCGCTTTCTTCTTTCGATTCGCTGACGATCGACAGGGCACCCACGCGCTCACCGTACAGCGAGAACGACTTGGAGAACGAGCTGGAGGCGAAGAAGGTCAGGCCCGACTCGGCGAACAGACGCACGGCAGCGGCGTCTTCGTCGATGCCATCGCCGAAACCTTGATACGCCATGTCGAGGAATGGCACGTGGCCTTTGGCTTTAACGACTTCCAGGACGTTTTTCCAGTCGGCCGGGCTCAGGTCCACGCCAGTCGGGTTGTGGCAGCAGGCGTGCAGCACAATGATCGAGCCGTTTGGCAGCGCGTTCAGGTCTTCCAGCATGCCGGTACGATTCACGTCGTGGGTCGCGGCGTCGTAGTAACGGTAGTTCTGTACCGGGAAGCCGGCGGTTTCGAACAGCGCGCGGTGGTTTTCCCAGCTCGGATCGCTGATTGCCACAACGGCGTTCGGCAGCAGTTGCTTGAGGAAGTCGGCACCGATTTTCAGTGCGCCAGTACCGCCGACGGCCTGGGTGGTGATTACGCGGCCAGCGGCGATCAGCGGCGAGTCATTGCCGAACAGCAATTTCTGCACGGCCTGGTCGTAGGCAGCGATGCCGTCGATTGGCAGGTAGCCACGGGAAACGTGTTGAGCGGCGCGAATGGTTTCGGCTTCGACAACGGCGCGCAGGAGTGGAATTCGCCCCTCCTCGTTGCAGTAAACACCGACCCCCAGGTTGACCTTGTTGGTACGGGTATCGGCGTTGAATGCTTCGTTGAGGCCCAGGATTGGATCGCGTGGTGCCATTTCGACAGCGGAGAACAGGCTCATTATTGCGGCGGCTCTGAATGGAGAGTGGAGGGACGTGTCGCGCTCCAGCCGAATGCACTAGAGCGGTGCACAAACGGGGAGCTAGTATAGAGGCCATCGGCGATTGCTGGCGACAGGCGATTCGGCTTTTCGGTTAAGTTTTTCCGATTATTTTTCGACCGTTAGTCGAATGGTGTCAGCAAAGGTTTTGCGCGATGTAGGACGTTTGCCTTGAAAGCGCTGGCAATCGGCTCCACATTGAGCACAATCCAGTTTTTTCTCGGGCGACATCGGTCGTTTGCGGTCTTTCTCGTTCGTGCCGGTTTTGCCGGCAAGAGTGATCCAGAGGTATTTCATGTCTGAATTCCAGCTAGTCACCCGTTTCGAGCCCGCCGGCGATCAGCCGGAAGCCATCCGCCTGATGGTCGAGGGTATCGAGGCCGGGCTGGCGCACCAGACGCTGCTCGGTGTGACCGGCTCGGGCAAGACCTTCAGCATCGCCAATGTGATCGCCCAGGTGCAGCGCCCAACTCTGGTGCTGGCGCCGAACAAGACCCTGGCGGCGCAGTTGTACGGTGAGTTCAAGGCGTTCTTCCCGAACAATGCGGTGGAGTATTTCGTTTCCTACTACGACTACTACCAGCCCGAAGCCTATGTGCCGTCGTCGGACACCTTCATCGAGAAAGACGCCTCGATCAACGACCACATCGAACAGATGCGTTTGTCGGCGACCAAGGCATTGCTTGAGCGCAAGGACGCGATCATCGTCACCACGGTGTCCTGCATCTACGGCCTGGGCAGCCCGGAAACCTATTTGAAAATGGTGTTGCACGTGGATCGCGGCGACCGGCTCGATCAGCGTGAATTGCTGCGACGCCTGGCGGACCTGCAATACACCCGCAACGACATGGACTTTGCCCGCGCGACCTTCCGCGTGCGTGGCGATGTGATCGATATCCACCCGGCGGAATCCGATTTCGAGGCGATCCGCATCGAGCTGTTCGACGATGAAGTGGAAAGCCTGTCGGCGTTCGATCCGCTGACCGGCGAAGTCATTCGCAAACTGCCGCGTTTCACCTTCTACCCGAAGAGCCACTACGTGACGCCACGGGAAACCCTGATGGGCGCGGTCGAAGGGATCAAGGTCGAGTTGCAGGAGCGCCTGGAATACTTGCGCTCCAACAACAAACTGGTGGAAGCCCAGCGCCTGGAGCAGCGCACCCGTTTCGACCTGGAGATGATTCTCGAACTGGGTTACTGCAACGGCATCGAAAACTACTCGCGCTATCTGTCCGGTCGTGAAGCCGGCGCGGCGCCACCAACCCTTTACGATTACCTGCCGGCCGATGCCTTGCTGGTGATCGACGAGTCCCACGTCAGCGTTCCGCAGGTTGGCGCCATGTACAAGGGCGACCGCTCGCGCAAGGAAACCCTGGTCGAATACGGTTTCCGCCTGCCTTCGGCCCTGGACAACCGGCCGATGCGTTTCGATGAGTGGGAAAGCATCAGCCCACAGACGATTTTCGTTTCGGCGACCCCGGGCAACTACGAAGCAGAACACGCCGGGCGCGTCATTGACATGGTGGTGCGTCCGACCGGGCTGGTGGACCCGCAAATCGAGATCCGCCCGGCACTGACCCAGGTCGATGACTTGCTCTCGGAAATCTCCAAGCGTGTCGCTGTCGAGGAGCGGGTGCTGGTCACCACGCTGACCAAGCGCATGGCCGAAGACTTGACCGACTATCTGGCCGACCACGGCGTGCGCGTGCGTTATCTGCACTCGGACATCGACACCGTGGAGCGGGTCGAGATCATCCGCGACCTGCGCCTTGGCACCTTCGATGTGCTGGTGGGGATCAACCTGCTGCGCGAAGGCCTGGACATGCCGGAAGTCTCATTGGTGGCGATTCTCGATGCCGACAAGGAGGGTTTCCTGCGGTCCGAGCGCTCGCTGATCCAGACCATCGGCCGCGCGGCACGCAACCTCAATGGCCGGGCGATTTTGTATGCCGACCGGATTACCGGTTCCATGGAGCGGGCAATCGGTGAAACCGAACGTCGTCGCGACAAGCAAATTGCGTTCAACTTGGCCAATGGCATCACGCCAAAAGGCGTGTTCAAGGACGTTGCCGACATCATGGAAGGCGCCACCGTACCCGGTTCGCGCAGCAAGAAGCGCAAAGGCATGGCCAAGGCCGCCGAAGAGAACGCCAAATACGAAGCGGAATTGCGCTCGCCGGGCGAGATTGCCAAGCGTATCAAGGCCCTGGAAGAGAAGATGTATGCGTTGGCGCGTGATCTGGAGTTTGAAGCAGCGGCGCAGATGCGCGATGAGATTGGCAAGTTACGCGAGCGGTTGCTGACGGTTTGAGAATAGCGCTGACTGTGCGGGCCTCTTCGCTGGCAAGCCAGCTCCTACAGGGAATGTGTGGACACAAAAAATGACGGTGTGTACGCGTTTTTGTAGGAGCTGGCTTGCCAGCGAAGACGGCCGAAAGCGCACTGCAAGTTTCAAAAACGCCTTCGCCGGCAAGCCGGCTCCTACAGCCAGATGGCATCCCACAGTGAGTAGTCATGCACCCGTTTGACCAACCCTGCGCGTAATGGATTGGCAACGATGTAGCGGGCTACCGCCTGCAAATCTTCTTCGCGACGAATCGCTCGGTCATGGAAACCTTTCTGCCACAGCTGCCCCTTGCGTGCCAGACAGGCATTCACTGCTCTCGCACTGCGGGACTTGGTGGCGAGCATCAACCCTGGCAACGTGCTGTTCCTGAGTTCGAGCAACCAGTGAAAGTGGTCGGGCATCACTACCCAGGCAAGGGAGTTGGCCCGTTCGTCTATCTGGGCCTGACGAAATTGATCCACCACCAAACGCCCCACACGCCAGTCACTGAAGAGCGGTTCACGCAGATGGGTGACTGTGGTGAGCAGGTAGATCTGCCCGGATTGAGAGTGGCGCCCTGTGCGCAGGTGGCTGGCGTGTAGACGAGTGAGCAATCCGTTGCCCTCCTTTATCGATCGGAAAGGGTAAGGCTAGTGCGCAGATGAATTTACGTCGTACAGGTTTGGGGCCGGATGTGACAGGACTACCGCCTTCGCCGGCCAGCCGGCTCCTACGGGGAATGTGTGGACACAAAAAATGACGGTGTGTACGCGTTTTTGTAGGAGCTGGCTTGCCAGCGAAGACGGCCGAAAGCGCACTACAAGTTTCAAAAACGCCTTCGCCGGCAAGCCGGCTCCTACAGGGCTCTCGGGTGCACGCAAAACCGTAGGAGCGGGCTTGCCCGCGAAGGCGTCCTGACAATCGCCGCAGAACCTGGTCAGTGCGCCTCACCAGCCTTCAACCCCGTCGGCAACTTCCTGGTCAGCAACACCGCCAGCATGCTGATCCCCAGCGCAATCCCGACAAAATGAAACGCATCGTTATAGGCCATGATCGACGCCTGTTGATGCGCGATCTCGCTGAGTTTGCCCAGTGCGGCCGTTTCGCTGCCCAGCCGGTCGGTCAGCGAGGCAACGCGCTCGGCCACCTGTGGATTGCTCGGCACGATGGACTCACGCAGGTAGTCAAAGTAAACCTTGGTCCGCGCATCCAGCAGCGTGGCGAGCAGGGCGATGCCGATGGCGCCGCCGAGGTTGCGCAGGATGTTGAACAGACTCGAGGCCGATCCCGCATCCTGGGGCAGGATGTAGGCGGTCGCGATCAGCGAGATGGTGACCATGATCAGCGGCTGGCCCAGGGCGCGGATGATCTGGATCTGATTGAACTGTGGCCCGGCAAAGTCAGGGTTCAGCACGCCCGAAGAGAAACTCGCCAACCCGAATAGCCCGAAGCCCAGCGTGCACAGCCATTTTGGCGAGACGAACTTCATCAGCTTGGGCACCAGTGGAATCAGAAACAGCTGCGGTACGCCCATCCACATGATCACTTCACCGATCTGCAGGGCGTTGTAGTTCTGGATCTGCGCCAGGTACAGCGGCAGCAGGTAGATCGAGCCGTACAACCCGACCCCCATTCCGACGCTGGAAATACTGGATAGCCCGAAGTTGCGGTTGCCGAGGATGCCGAGATTGATCAGCGGATTGGGTTTGGAAAACTGCACGATCACAAAGGTGATCAGGCTGACCAGCGCGATGCTGCCCAGGGTCACGATCAGGTTCGACTCCAGCCAGTCCTTGCGATGGCCTTCCTCCAGAAAAACCTGCAAACAACCAAGCCCGACGCCGAGAGTGAGAATGCCGGCGTAGTCGGTGCTTTTCAGCAACTCCCAGTGCGCTTCTTTCTTCTCCAGGCCGTACATCAGGCCGGCGATCATGATCAGGCCGGGCGGGACGTTGATGTAGAAGATGTATTCCCAGCCCCAGTTTTCCGTCAGCCAGCCGCCGAGGGTCGGGCCGATGGAGGGGGCGAAGGTGGCGGTCATGGCGAACATGGCCATGCCCTTGGCGCGGTGGTGTTCCGGGAGTTTGATCAGGGTCAGGGTGAATGCCAGCGGGATCAGCGCGCCGCCGGTAAAGCCCTGCAAGGCGCGAAACATGATCATGCTTTCCAGGCTCCAGGCCATGGAGCAGAGCAGGGAGGCCGCTAGAAACCCGAGGGACACCCACACGGCAAGCCGTCGCGCCGACAGCAACTGCACGAGCCAGGCGGTGAGCGGGATCATGATGATTTCCGCCACCAGGTACGAGGTGGAAATCCACGAACCTTCTTCCAGGGTCGCCGACAGCGCGCCCTGAATATCCTTGAGCGAGGAGTTGGTGATCTGGATGTCCAGCACCGCCATGAACGCACCGAGCATCACGCTCATCACCGCAATCCAGTCCCGCCGGGTCGGTTCGCCGATCGGGCGGATCAGTTGATCACCGGCCATTGTCAGCGGCGTCTTTGCTGCTCACTTTGGTGGTGACATCTTCAGGCGCGTCCTTGATGTTCACCTTGGCGGTCACTGACATGCCCGGACGAATCTTGCCGCGCAACGGGTTGTCCGCGGCGAAGGTCAGTTTTACCGGAATCCGTTGTACGACCTTGGTGAAGTTGCCCGTGGCATTGTCCGGCGGCAACAGGCTGAACTGCGCACCCGAGGCGGCGAACAGGCTGTCGACCCGGGCTTCGATAGGGGTGTCGCTGTAGGCGTCGAAGGTCAGTTCGGCTTTCTGGCCGGGCTGCATGTGGCCGATCTGGGTTTCCTTGAAATTGGCCTGAATCCAGATGTCTTCATCCGGCACGATCGATAACAGGTAAGCGCCGGCCTGCACGTATTGGCCTTCGCGGGCTGCACGCTGGCCGATCAGGCCGCTGATAGGTGCGTGGATTTCGCTGCGGGTCAGGTTCAGTTCTGCCTGGGCGAGGTCGGTCCTGGCGTTGGCGATCTGCGCGTCGAGGCGTTTGATCTCGGCGGTCAGTGCATTGACCTGCTGGCGCTGACTTTGCGCGTCGGCCTGGGCCTTGGCCACTTGCGAGCGGGCAATGTGGGATTCGGCGGAGAGGGTGGTCACCCGTTCTTCCGAGACATAACCGGGTTTGCGCAAGGTCTCGGCGCGGGTCAGGTCGATCTGCGAACGGCCCAGGCTGACCTGGCTGGACGCGACTTGCGCTTCGCTGGCGGCAATCAGGCTGGCCTGCTGGGTCAGTTTGCTCTGGGCTTGCAGGCGCTCGGCCTGGCGGGTGGCCAGGGCGGCATTGGCGCGGTCGACAGCGAGGCGGAAGTCGTCGCCTTCGAGTTTGACCAGCAACTGGCCTTTCTCGACATGCTGGTTGTCCTGCACCAGCACCTGATCGATACGCGCGCCCAATTGGCTCGACACACGGGTGATCTCGCCCTGGACATAAGCGTTGTCGGTGCTTTCATAAAAGCGCCCCTTTAAAAACCAGTGGGCAAACAGGCCCCCGGCAATCAACAGGATGATCAGCAGGAAAAAGGACAGGCGACGCTTGAGTTGGGCAGGCATGGGGAAAACTGTAGTCGAGAAATTGTAAGGGAAGTTATCAGCAGGTGAATCTGGCATACAGCCGATAAACGGTAAATGCCGTCGGCCGATATCCGCGGCATACGGGCGTTACAGCCGCAACCTTGGCTTAAATGCCCTGTTCGCTGGAGCCGGGCGGGTGTCGCCTGTTACCATTCGCGCCTTGTTTGAACTTTGCTTTTTTTCTTTTCGAGACATGCCATGACCACCGTCCGCACTCGCATCGCGCCATCGCCTACCGGGGATCCCCACGTAGGTACCGCTTACATCGCCTTGTTCAACTACTGCTTTGCCAAGCAGCACGGCGGTGAGTTCATCCTGCGGATCGAAGACACCGACCAACTGCGTTCGACCCGCGAGTCCGAACAGCAGATTTTCGACGCCTTGCGCTGGCTCGGCATCGAATGGAGCGAAGGCCCTGACGTCGGCGGCCCGCACGGTCCATACCGTCAAAGCGAGCGCGGCGATATTTATCAGAAGTATTGCCAGCAACTGGTCGACCTGGGCCATGCGTTCCCGTGCTTCTGCACCGCCGAAGAACTGGACCAGATGCGCGCCGAGCAGATGGCCCGTGGCGAAACCCCGCGCTACGACGGCCGCGCGCTGCTGCTGTCCAAGGAAGAAGTCGCCCGTCGCCTGGCCGCTGGTGAGCCCCACGTTATCCGCATGAAGGTGCCGAGCGAAGGCGTCTGCGTGGTGCCGGACATGCTGCGCGGTGACGTTGAAATCCCGTGGGACCGCATGGACATGCAAGTCCTGATGAAGACCGACGGCCTGCCGACGTACTTCCTGGCCAACGTGGTCGACGATCACCTGATGGGCATCACCCATGTCTTGCGCGGCGAAGAGTGGCTGCCATCGGCACCGAAGCTGATCCTGCTTTACGAGTACTTCGGCTGGGAACAACCGGAGCTGTGCTACATGCCGCTGCTGCGTAACCCGGACAAGAGCAAGCTGTCCAAGCGCAAGAACCCGACTTCGGTGACGTTCTACGAGCGCATGGGCTTCATGCCCGAAGCGATGCTCAACTACCTGGGCCGCATGGGCTGGTCGATGCCGGACGAGCGCGAGAAGTTCTCGTTGCAGGAAATGGTCGACAACTTCGATCTGAAGCGCGTGTCCCTCGGCGGGCCGATCTTCGACATCGAGAAACTGTCCTGGCTCAACGGTCAGTGGCTGCGTGACCTGCCGGTGGAAGAGTTCGCTGCGCGCGTGCAGAAGTGGGCGTTCAATTCCGATTACATGATGAAGATCGCACCGCACGTGCAGGGCCGCGTCGAAACCTTCAGCCAGGTGGCACCGCTGGCCGGGTTCTTCTTTGCCGGTGGCGTGAACCCCGATGCCAAGCTGTTCGAATCCAAGAAGCTGTCGGGCGATCAGGTCCGCCAGTTGATGCAGTTGATCCTGTGGAAGCTCGAAAGCCTGCGTCAGTGGGAGAAGGACAGCATCACCGCAACCATTCAGGCGGTGGTCGAATCCCTGGAGCTGAAGCTGCGTGATGCCATGCCGCTGATGTTCGCTGCGATCACCGGCCAGGCCAGTTCGGTGTCGGTGCTCGATGCGATGGAAATCCTCGGGCCGGACCTGACCCGTTTCCGTCTGCGCCAAGCGATCGACCTGCTGGGCGGTGTGTCGAAGAAAGAAAACAAAGAGTGGGAAAAGCTGTTGGGCGCTATCGCTTAAGCGCTTGCGGTCTACTGTAGGAGCTGCCGAAGGCTGCGATCTTTTGATCTTGTTTTCAAAAAGCAAAGCCAAAAGATCGCAGGCTGCGCCAGCTCCTACAGGTCTGCGTTGGTTGCAAACCTCCCGGATTTTCCGGGGGAGGGCGGTAAGTGATTGTTATGTCGGCAAAAAATTTTAAATTTTTTGAAAAATAAGTTTGACAGGCTTTCGATACGCCCTTAAGATTCGCCCCGTCCTCAGCGATGACATCAACGATGAGGGGCTATAGCTCAGCTGGGAGAGCGCTTGCATGGCATGCAAGAGGTCGACGGTTCGATCCCGTCTAGCTCCACCAATTTACACTTCAAGGTCTGGCCACACCGGCCTTGAAGCGATCAACACTCAGCGTTGATCTGTTGTATAGAAGGGTTTGCGTCCCCTTCGTCTAGTGGCCTAGGACACCGCCCTTTCACGGCGGTAACAGGGGTTCGAGTCCCCTAGGGGACGCCAGTTTTACAGAAGCGATGTTGCAAGATGTCGCTCCGCCGCGAGGCGAAAAATCCGGGGCTATAGCTCAGCTGGGAGAGCGCCTGCATGGCATGCAGGAGGTCAGCGGTTCGATCCCGCTTAGCTCCACCAATTTTACAGTTCAAGGTCTGGCCACACCGGCCTTGAATCGATCAGCTCTCAGCACTGATCAGTTGTATAGAAGGGTTTGTGTCCCCTTCGTCTAGTGGCCTAGGACACCGCCCTTTCACGGCGGTAACAGGGGTTCGAGTCCCCTAGGGGACGCCACGATTACCCGCTCTGCGGGATTTATAAGGGTCATTCAATTATTGAATGGCCCTTTTGTTTGTCTGGCGTTTGGCCAAATTCCTCCATTTTCCAAAAAACTGTTCTTCAGACCAGCGGTCACACCCATGACTTGCTAAAATTTATTATGAGAATAATATTTCAATCGTAATATTCGGAGGCAACGATGAACGATAAAAAAGCTCAAACCCGCGAACGCATCCTCAAGGCTGCCAGCGCAGCGCTGATTCAGCGCGGCCCGGCCGAGCCAAGCGTGGGCGAAGTGATGGGCGCGGCGGGCCTGACGGTCGGCGGCTTCTACGCACACTTCGAAAGCAAGGACGCGATGATGCTGGAGGCGTTCAAGCAATTGCTCGGTCACCGCCGCGACCTGATTGCCGACATGGACGCGGAGTTGACCGGCGAAGAGCGCCGCACTCTGGTGGCAGCGTTTTACCTGTCGCGCAAGCACCGTGATTCCTCCGAATCGGCGTGCCCGATCCCGGCATCGGTCGGTGAACTGGGGCGGCTGCCGGAAGCGTTTCGTATTGCATTGAATGAACACGTCGAAATGATGGTCGCGCAGTTGGCGGCCAGTCCTGAAGAAACCGAAAAAGCCCTGGCCGATATGGCCTTGATGGTGGGTGGGCTGGCTCTGGCGCGGGCGCTGGGGCCAGGAGAGTTGTCCGATCGATTACTGCGCGCCGCCAAATCGGCAGTGCGTTGACCTGAAGGCTGCGGCCTGAGGAGAATGCGATGAGCGCGTTAAAGTGGGTTCGTGGCGTTAATGGCACCTTGGGCTGGTTTGCCCCGAAACTGGTCGCTAGCAAAATGCGACTGGCCTTCATGACACCGCGGGATCTGCCGCCCCGTGACTGGGAGCTGCCGCTGCTGGCGAGGTCCGAGCGGATCACCTTGCGTTTCGGCCTTTCGGCGTTGCGTTGGGGGCAAGGCCCGGCCGTGTTGCTGATGCACGGTTGGGAAGGGCGGCCAACGCAGTTTGCCAGCCTGATCACGGCGTTGGTCGATGCCGGTTACTCCGTGGTCGCGCTGGATGGTCCGGCTCACGGCCGCTCGCCGGGCAGCGAGGCGAATGTGGTGCTCTTTGCTCGTGCCATGCTCGAAGCCGCCGCCGAACTGCCGCCACTGCAAGCGGTCATCGGCCACTCCATGGGGGGCGCCAGTGCGATGCTGGCGGTGCAGTTGGGCCTGCGTACGGAAACCCTGGTCAGCATCGCCGCCCCAGCGCGGATTCTTGGTGTGTTGCGTGGGTTCGCCCGCTACGTCGGACTGCCACCAAAAGCCCGTTCGGCGTTCATTCGCCAGGTCGAGCAAGACGTCGGCATGCGCGCCGCGACGCTGGATGTCGCACACTATCAACTCGACATGCCCGGACTGATTGTCCACGCCGAAGACGACAATCTTGTCTCTGTGAAGGAATCCCAGCTGATTCACGAAGCGTGGTTCGACAGCCGTTTGCTGCGCCTGCAAGAAGGTGGGCATCAGCGGGTGCTGGCTGACCCTCGGGTGATTGATGGCGTGTTATCACTGCTGGCCGGTCGCCGTCTGCAATCGCGCCAATCCGCTTGAGCATCCGTTACACTGCCCTGGTCGAAATTATCTGACCAGGGAGTCGGGCATGGGCTGGGATCGGGAAACGCCATTTATCATTGATCTGCAAGTGGACGCCGAGGACATTGACGGGTTGGGGCACGCGAACAACGCGGTCTACGTGACCTGGCTCGAACGCTGTGCCTGGCGCCACTCCCAACGCCTTGGCCTGGACCTGGTCGAATACCGGCGGCTGGACCGCGCGATGGCAGTGGTGCGCCACGAGATCGATTACCTGGCGGCAGCCTATGAAGGCGATGAGTTGCAATTGGCGACCTGGATTGTCGATTGGGATCAGCGCCTGAGAATGACCCGGCATTTCCAGTTGAAGCGACCCAGCGACAATTCGACCTTGCTGCGCGCGCAAACCACCTTCGTCTGTATCGAGCTGTCCAGCGGCAAGCCCAAGCGCATGCCGGTAGAGTTCATCGAGGGTTATGCTCCGGCATTGCTATCGCTCTAACCAATGTAGGCGCGAGCTCGCTCGCGAAAAACCTGAGACCGCCGCGGGGCGTCAGGCTGGTCGCGTTAACGTTGACGACCATCGCGAGCAAGCTCGCTCCTACAGGGGATCTGCGATGTTCTGCAGAGTCCTGCTGAAACCAGTAAACTGCCGCACGTTTTTCCTCGAGTGTGTTTTTCATGCAAATTGCTTTGGCGCCCATGGAGGGGTTGGTCGACGACATCCTGCGCGATGTGCTGACCCGCGTGGGTGGTATTGACTGGTGCGTGACCGAGTTCATTCGGGTCAACGACCAGCTGCTGACACCTGCCTATTTCCACAAGTTCGGCCCGGAGTTGCTCAACGGTGCCCGGACGGCCTCCGGTGTGCCGCTGCGTGTGCAACTGCTCGGTTCCGATCCTGTGTGCCTGGCAGAAAATGCCGCGCTGGCTTGCGAGCTGGGTTCTGAAGTGATCGACCTGAACTTCGGCTGCCCGGCCAAGACCGTCAACAAATCCCGTGGTGGCGCGGTGCTGCTCAAGGAACCCGAGCTGCTCAACCAGATCGTCGAATACGTCCGCCGCGCCGTTCCCGCACACATTCCGGTCACCGCCAAGATGCGCCTGGGCTTCGACAGCCCGGACGGTTCGCTGGTGTGTGCCACGGCCCTGGCCGAAGGCGGTGCGGAACATATCGTGGTGCACGCGCGGACCAAGGTTGACGGCTACAAACCGCCCGCGCACTGGGAGTGGATTCCACGGGTGCAGGACGTGGTCAAGGTGCCAGTGTTCGCCAATGGCGATATCTGGAGCGTCGAAGACTGGCGTCGCTGCCGCGAGATCAGCGGCGTGGAAGACATCATGCTCGGTCGTGGCCTGGTGTCGCGTCCGGATCTGGCCCGGCAGATCGCTGCCGCGCGGGCCGGGGAGGAGGTGGTCGAGATGACCTGGGCCGAGTTGCTGCCACTGATCCAGGACTTCTGGCTGCAAGCCAAGGCGCAGATGACGCCACGCCAGTCGCCGGGTCGCCTGAAGCAATGGCTGGCGATGCTGACCCGCAATTATCCCGAGGCGGTGGAGCTGTTCACCGTGCTGCGCCGTGAGACCGAACTGGATAACGTCTCGCGTTTGTTGGGTCTGCCGGTGGCTGAAGCGGCCTGAAACTTTTTTGTGCCTTGTCCTCTAAAAACGCTACTTCAGCAGTTTTTGAAACTCCTCAACCGGCAACGGCTGACTGTGCAAATACCCTTGGTAGAAGTGACAATCCAGCCCCTGCAAGAACTCCAGTTGCTCCGCTGTTTCCACCCCTTCGGCAATCACTTTCAAGTCCAGGCTGTGGGCCATGGCGACGATGGCGCGGATGATCTCGGCGTCGTTCGGGTCGCTGGTGGCATCGCGGATGAACGACTTGTCGATTTTCAGGGTGTCGACCGGCAAGCGCTTGAGGTAGGTCAACGAGGAATAGCCGGTGCCGAAGTCGTCCATGGCGAAGCTCACGCCGAGTTTTTTCAGGCGGCGCATTTTGCTGATGGTGTCTTCCAGGTTCTGGATCACGATACCTTCGGTGATTTCCAGCTTCAGCAGGGAGCAGGGCAGGCCATAGCTGTTCAGGCTGTTTTCGACGCGCTCGACGAAGTCGTTCTGGCGGAACTGGCGCGGGCTGATGTTCACGCACAGGCTGAATCTTAGCGGGTCTATCAGGCCGTTTTCGATCAATTGCTTGAAGGCCTGGCAGGCTTCGTCGAGGATCCAGGTGCCGACTTCCAGAATCAGTCCGCTGTCTTCCAGTACCTTGATGAACTCGTTGGGTGACTGCGGGCCAAGCTCCGGATGATTCCAGCGTACCAGGGCCTCGGCACCGACGATGCGGTCGCCCCGGGCGTCGACCTGGGGTTGGTAATGCACGCGAAACTCGCCCCGGGAAAGCGCCAGGCGCAAGTCGGTTTCCATGCGCAGGCGTTCGCTCGCGGCCTTTTGCATGGTGTTGTGGTACATCTGCGCGGTATTGCGCCCCGAGTCCTTGGCGCGATAGAGCGCGATGTCGGCGCGCTTGAGCAGGTCGGTCGGGGTCGAACCGTGATCGGGGATCAGCGCAATGCCGATGCTTGGTGTCACTTGCAGGCGCTGGCCATCGAGGAACATCGGTTCGGACAGCAGTTCGCGGATGGTGTCGGCCAGTTGGCGTACCTGATCGCTGACCTCGCTGCGCGAGCCTTCGAGACCGCTGAGCAGTACCACGAATTCGTCACCGCCCAGGCGCGCAACGGTGTCTTCCATGCGCACGCTGGCCTCCAGGCGCGCGGTGATGATTTTCAGCACGGTATCGCCCACCGGATGCCCGAGGGAGTCGTTGATGTGCTTGAAATGGTCGAGGTCGAGGAACATCAGCGCGCCGCGCAGGTTATGCCGTTTGAGCAGGGCGATCTGCTGGCTCAGGCGGTCCATCAGTAATGCCCGATTGGGCAGGTTGGTCAGTGAGTCGTGGTAGGCCAGGTGGCGAATCTGCGCTTCGGCGTTTTTCAGCAGGCTGACGTCTCGCGCGGTCAACAGCAGGCAGGCGGTTTCGTTGAGGGTGATCGGCTCTACCGAGACTTCGACAGTGAGCAGTTCGCCGCGCTTGTTACGCCCGAGCATTTCCTGGTGATGAACCCGGCCCTTGATCTGCAATTCCGCCAGCAGCGCCGAGCGTTGTTTTTCTTCAGCCCAAATCCCCACCTGATACACCGTGCGGCCCACCACTTCTTCGGCGCGGTAGCCGGTCAGGCGGCAGAAGCCGTCGTTGACCTCCAGATAGCGCCCGGTGTCGCGCTCGGTGATGGTGATGGCGTCGGGGCTGGAGTGGAACGCCTTGGCGAATTTCTCTTCACTGGCCTTGAGCGCCGCTTCCGAGCGCTGTTGCTGGGTGATGTCGCGCAGCGTGGTGACAATGCAGGGCTGGTCGCCGACGCTGATCTGGCGGCTGGAAATCACGCAAGTCAGGACCTGTCCGTCCTTGTGCTGGACGAGAATGGCGACGTTGTTCAGGCCTTGTTCGCGGATCACTTGTTCGATCCGTCGCAGGCTTTTCGCTGAAGCGTCCCACAGGCCTATTTCGTCGGCGCTGCGGCCGATCACATCGGCGGTGCTCCAGCCGAAGGTCTGGGTGAAGCTGGAGTTGATTTCAATGAACTGGCCGCTGTCCTGGTGGGTGACGCAGATCGGGTCGGGGCTGACCTGGAACAGCGTGGCGAATTTCTCTTCGGAGGCCACCAGCCGTTGTTCGCGCTCCACCTGGTCGGTGATGTCGAGCAATGTGCCTGCCATGCGCACCGGCACGCCGTTGTCATCGCGGTAGAGGCGGGCGCGGCTTTCCAGGTAGCGCGAGCTGCCGTCAGGCAATTGCACGCGGTAGGTCAATTGATAGTTGCCGGCCGGGCCTTCACGCAGGCTGCGGTAAGCGTCGCGCATGGTGTCGCGTTCTTTGCCGGGCACGCCTTCGAAAAACTCGTCGAAGGACTCGTGAAAGGGTTTGGCGTCCAGGCCGTGCAGTTGGGCGGCCCGTGCCGATCCGTAGAGCATGCCGCTGGGAATGTGCCAGTCCCAGGTGCCGAGCTGCGCGGAGTCCAGGGCCAGGTCGAGGCGTTCCTGGCTGTCCTTGAGGGCATGTTCGGCGACTTTGCGTTCGGTGGTGTCCAGGAACGTGCTCAGTAGATAGGGCTGGCCTTCGAGCTCGACTTTTTGCGCACTGAGGATACCGTCATGGACCTGGCCATTGCTGGCGCGAAACTGCACTTCCATGCTCACCAGGTCGCCTTTGGCCTTGGTGGCCTTGACCAGGTCGGCCCGTTGCTCGGGATGCACCCACAGCCCCAGTTCCAGGGTGGTGCGGCCGATCGCGTTTTGTACCGGCCAACCGAACAGGCTTTCGAAATGCTGGTTGGCTTCGGAAATCAGGCCGTCTTCCTGGCGGGTCAGCAGGACCATGTTCGGGCACAGGTGAAACAGGGTGGCGAAGCGTTTTTCCGAGCTGCTCAACGCCTGCTCGCGCTGGCGCTGGTGGGTAATCTCGCGGATCACGCCGATCATCCGTGGCCTGCCGTGCTTGTCCGGCAACAGGCTGCCGTTGATTTCCAGCCAGTGCAGGCTGCCATCGGGCCAGCGGATGCGGTGATGCATCGCTTGCTCCAGTGGCGCGCCAGCGATGACCGCGTGGAAGGCGCGAAGGGTTTTCGCGCGATCTTCCGGAGGCAGCAGGTCGAGGTATTCCAGATCCGATGGCAATGGTTTGCGGGGGTCGAAGCCGAACAGCGCCTGCGTGCCCCGGGACCAACTGATCTGCCCGCGCTCGATGTCCCAATACCAGGCGCCCAGGCGCGCGCCGTTGAGCGCGGCCAGTAATTGCGAGGCACTTTCCCAGCTCTGTTCGGAGCTTTTCGGATCAAGTGCCTGAATTCGCGGCATCGGCGGAATACGGTCTACAGATTTCGGCATTGGCAAGCCTTGAGCTGAGTTTGGGCGTTTGTTGCAGGAATTCTCGGCTCTATAGGAGTAGCACAAGTTAGCCTTGAGTCCCTGGCGGATCGAGTTGAGCGTCCAGCAAGGCCATGAAGGCCCGCGCAGCATTCGACAGCGTCCTTTCCGTGTGCAGGATATAGCCTAGCTGGCGAGTGAGCTGTATGCCCGGCAAAGGTATGCGTGCTACCTGGTCATCGAGCATGGTGCGCGGCAAAACGCTCCAGGCCAGGCCAATCGAGACCATCATCTTGATGGTTTCCAGATAGTTGGTGCTCATGGCGATGTTTGGCGTCAGGCCCTGGGCTTCAAACAGCCGTTGCACAATGTGGTGGGTAAAGGTATTGCCGCCGGGGAAGACCGCCGGGTGCCGGGCGATGTCTGCCAGGCTGACCTTGCCGTTGTTGAGTAGAGAATGCTCCGGGGCGACCACGAAATCCAGCGGGTCGTTCCACACCGGGGTGGCCTTGACCAGCGCATGGGGCTCTGGCGCGAGGGTGATGACCGCCAGTTCGGCGCGACCATGGAGGATCTCCTCATAGGCTACTTCCGAATCGAGAAACTGGATATCCAGCGCCACCTCGGGATAACGTCGGGTGAACTCCCTTAATAAAGGCGGCAAGCGGTGCAGGCCGATGTGGTGACTGGTGGCCAGGGTCAGACGGCCGGTCACCTCGCCCGTGAGGTTGGTCAAGGCGCGGCGCGTATCATCGAGGACATTGAGAATCTGGTAGGCCCGCGGCAGCAGGGCGCGCCCGGCCTCGGTCAGGCCCACTTCACGACCCAGGCGATCGAACAGCCGCACCTTCAATTGCTGCTCCAGCCCGGCGATGCGTTTGCTGATGGCCGGCTGGGTCAGGTGCAGCCGTTCCCCGGCGCCGGAGAAGCTTCCGGTCTCGGCGATGGCAATAAAAGCATTGAGGTTGGCCAGGTCCATGGTTGTATTCCAGTTGGTTATCCAAAGCATAAAAAATATGAATTTGAGTTATTTAATGTAACCCCATAGGATCAGCCTCACAAGCCAAAGGGTTATTGAGACTTTCAAAACCCGGGGCATAGAAACAAGCTGATGAGGAACCGTCTGATGGCCGGCAAAACGCTCTACGACAAGCTCTGGGATTCGCATTTGGTCAAGCAGCGCGACGATGGCTCTGCGCTGATTTACATCGACCGTCACATCATCCACGAAGTGACCTCGCCGCAAGCCTTCGAAGGCCTGCGTCTGGCCGGGCGCAAGCCATGGCGCATCGATGCCAACATCGCGACCCCGGACCACAACGTACCGACCACGCCGGAGCGCAAGGGCGGCATCAACGCCATCGTTGACCAGGTCTCGCGTCTGCAAGTGCAGACTCTCGATGACAACTGCGATGAATACGGCATCGTCGAGTTCAAGATGAACGACGTTCGCCAGGGCATCGTCCACGTCATCGGCCCGGAGCAGGGCGCAACCTTGCCGGGCATGACCGTGGTCTGCGGCGACTCCCACACCTCGACCCACGGCGCATTCGGCGCGTTGGCGCACGGTATCGGTACTTCCGAGGTCGAGCATGTGCTCGCCACCCAGTGCCTGGTCGCCAAGAAAATGAAAAATATGCGGGTAGCGGTCGAAGGCCAGTTGCCGTTCGGCGTGACCGCCAAGGACATCGTGCTTGCCGTGATCGGCAAGATCGGCACCGCCGGCGGTAACGGCCACGCCATCGAGTTCGCCGGCAGCGCGATTCGCGACCTGTCCGTGGAAGGCCGCATGACCATCTGCAACATGTCCATCGAGGCCGGCGCTCGCGTAGGCCTGGTGGCCGCGGACGAAAAAACCGTGGCTTACGTCAAGGGCCGTCCTTTCGCACCGAAAGGCGCGGAGTGGGACCTGGCTGTTGAAGCCTGGAAAGACCTGGTTTCCGATGCCGACGCCGTCTTCGATACCGTTGTCGAACTCGATGCAGCCGACATCAAGCCACAAGTCAGCTGGGGCACCTCGCCGGAAATGGTCTTGGCTGTTGATCAGAACGTGCCGGATCCTGCGAAGGAAATGGACCTGGTCAAGCGCGACTCCATCGTCCGCGCCTTGAAATACATGGGGTTGACCGCCAACCAGGCGATCACCGACATTCAGCTCGACCGCGTGTTCATCGGTTCCTGCACCAACTCGCGGATCGAAGACCTGCGTGCGGCGGCCGTGATCGCCAAGGGCCGCAAAGTGGCCTCGACCATCAAGCAGGCCATCGTCGTGCCGGGCTCGGGTCTGGTGAAGGCCCAGGCCGAATCGGAAGGTCTGGACAAGATTTTCCTCGAAGCCGGATTCGAATGGCGTGAGCCGGGTTGCTCGATGTGCCTGGCGATGAACCCGGACCGTTTGGAAAGTGGCGAGCATTGCGCTTCGACCTCCAACCGTAACTTCGAAGGCCGTCAGGGCGCCGGTGGTCGTACCCACCTCGTCAGCCCGGCCATGGCCGCGGCCGCCGCGGTGAACGGTCGTTTCATCGACGTCCGTGAATTGATCCAGGGAGCGCAGTAAGCATGAGAGCATTTACCCAACATACTGGACTTGTCGCGCCTTTGGATCGTGCCAACGTCGACACCGACCAGATCATTCCGAAACAATTTCTGAAGTCGATCAAGCGCACGGGTTTTGGCCCGAACCTGTTCGATGAATGGCGTTACCTGGATGTGGGCCAGCCTTATCAGGACAACTCCAGGCGTCCGCTGAACAAGGACTTCGTCCTCAACGCCGAGCGTTACCAAGGTGCCAGTGTATTGCTGGCCCGCGAGAACTTCGGTTGCGGCTCCAGCCGTGAACACGCGCCGTGGGCGCTGGAAGAGTACGGTTTCCGCAGCATCATCGCGCCGAGCTATGCCGACATCTTCTTCAACAACAGCTTCAAGAACGGCTTGCTGCCGATCATCTTGAGCGATGCCGAAGTCGATGAGCTGTTCCAGCAGGTCGAGGCCAATCCGGGCTATCAATTGCAGGTCGATCTGCAAGCCCAGACCGTGACCCGACCTGATGGCAAGGTGTTGAGCTTCGAAATCGATGCCTTCCGCAAACACTGCCTGCTCAACGGCCTGGACGATATCGGCCTGACCTTGCAGGACGGCGATGCGATTGCGGTGTTTGAAGCCAAGCACCGGGCGAGCCAGCCTTGGTTGTTTCGTGACGCTTGATTGATCCGAGATTGATGTAGTCAGGGCGGGCCCCTTCGCTGGCAAGCCAGCTCCTACAGTTGAAACGCATTCCCCTGTAGGAGCTGGCTTGCCAGCGAAGAGGCCCGCCCAGACACCCCAAGACTCACCCCAAAAAAGGAAGTCCCCATGACCAGCACCGCCCGACACACCCAAGTAGTCCAGAAGCAATTCGGTGAACAGGCCTCGGCCTACCTGAGCAGCGCCGTACACGCTCAAGGCACTGAATTCGCGCTGCTACAGGCCGAGCTGGCCGGGCAGGGTGATGCCAG
This sequence comes from Pseudomonas sp. P1_C12, assembly GCF_056406435.1. Classification (NCBI taxonomy): domain Bacteria; kingdom Pseudomonadati; phylum Pseudomonadota; class Gammaproteobacteria; order Pseudomonadales; family Pseudomonadaceae; genus Pseudomonas; species Pseudomonas sp. P1_C12. The sequence goes on from NZ_JBFUAE010000006.1 coordinate 282,184, forward strand.
GGTCCTGGATCTGGGCTGCGGCGCCGGTCACGTGAGTTTTCACGTAGCCTCATTGGTGAAAGAAGTGGTGGCCTACGACCTGTCGCAGCAGATGCTCGACGTGGTGACCGCTGCCGCCGTCGATCGTGGTTTGAGCAACGTGTCCACGGTCAACGGTGCCGCCGAGCGCCTGCCGTTCGCCGATGGCGAATTCGATTTCGTCTTCAGCCGTTATTCGGCGCACCATTGGAGCGATCTCGGCGTGGCGTTGCGGGAAGTGCGCCGGGTGTTGAAACCGGGCGGTGTAGCGGCGTTCGTCGACGTATTGTCACCGGGTAGCCCGCTGTTCGACACTTACCTGCAAAGCGTCGAAGTGCTGCGCGACACCAGCCATGTGCGCGATTATTCCGCCGGCGAGTGGTTGCGCCAGGTCAGCGAGGCGGGGCTGCACACCCGCAGTACCACTCGTCAGCGCCTGCGTCTGGAGTACAACAGCTGGGTCGAGCGCATGCGCACACCTGAAGTGATGCGCGCGGCGATCCGCGCGTTGCAGCAGTCGATGGGCAACGAAGTACGCGAATATTTCGAGATTGAGGCCGATGGTTCGTTCAGTACCGATGTATTGGTGCTGATGGCTGAACGATAAGCTTTGAAAGATAAGCTCTGAAAAAAAAGCACCGAGCGATAGACTTTTTCCGGGAGCGCCGCAGGGCGCACCGACTGATGACATGAGGAACGCATGAGCAAGCAGATTCTGATTCTCCCAGGTGACGGTATTGGCCCGGAAATCATGGCCGAAGCGGTCAAGGTGCTGGAGCTGGCCAGCGACAAGTTCGCCCTGGGCTTCGAGCTGAGCCACGACGTGATCGGCGGCGCTGCCATCGACAAGCACGGCGTGCCGCTGGCCGATGAGACCCTGGAGCGTGCCCGCGCGGCCGACGCCGTGTTGCTGGGTGCCGTTGGCGGCCCGAAATGGGATGCCATCGAACGTGACATCCGCCCTGAGCGCGGCCTGCTGAAAATCCGTGCGCAACTGGGCCTGTTCGGCAACCTGCGCCCGGCGATCCTGTACCCGCAACTGGCCGAGGCTTCCAGCCTGAAGCCGGAAATCGTGGCCGGCCTGGACATCCTGATCGTCCGTGAGCTGACCGGCGGCATCTACTTCGGCGCGCCACGCGGTACCCGTACCCTGGAAAACGGCGAGCGTCAGTCCTATGACACCCTGCCGTACAGCGAAAGCGAAATTCGTCGTATCGCCCGTGTCGGTTTCGACATGGCCATGGTCCGTGGCAAGAAGCTGTGCTCGGTGGACAAGGCCAACGTACTGGCCTCCAGCCAGCTGTGGCGTGAAGTGGTCGAACAAGTGGCCAAGGATTATCCTGAAGTCGAACTGAGCCACATGTACGTCGACAACGCCGCGATGCAGCTGGTGCGCGCACCGAAGCAGTTCGACGTGATCGTCACCGACAACATGTTCGGCGACATCCTGTCCGACCAGGCCTCGATGCTCACCGGTTCCATCGGCATGCTGCCGTCGGCGTCCCTGGACACCAACAACAAAGGCATGTACGAGCCGTGCCACGGTTCGGCGCCGGACATCGCGGGCAAGGGCATCGCCAACCCGTTGGCGACCATTTTGTCGGTGTCGATGATGCTGCGTTACAGCTTCAACCAGCAGGCCGCGGCCGATGCCATCGAGAAAGCCGTCAGCCTGGTGCTGGATCAGGGCTTGCGCACCGGCGACATCTGGTCGGCAGGTTGCACTAAAGTCGGTACGCAGGAAATGGGTGACGCAGTAGTCGCCGCGCTGCGGAATCTGTAATCTCTCGGGCCCGCTGCCAAATTCAAGACAAGGCAGCGGCCCACATTTCAAGAAGGTGTAGTTGCGATGAAACGTGTAGGTCTGATCGGTTGGCGCGGTATGGTCGGTTCCGTGCTCATGCAGCGGATGCTGGAAGAGCAGGATTTCGATCTTATCGAGCCGGTGTTTTTCACCACTTCCAATGTCGGTGGCCAAGGCCCGTCCGTGGGCAAGGACATTGCTCCGCTCAAGGACGCTTACAGCATTGAAGAGCTGAAAACCCTCGACGTGATTCTGACCTGCCAGGGTGGCGACTACACCAGCGAAGTATTCCCCAAGCTGCGTGAAGCCGGCTGGCAGGGTTACTGGATCGACGCCGCTTCCAGCCTGCGCATGCAGGATGACGCGGTGATCGTTCTGGACCCGGTCAACCGCAAGGTGATCGACCAGCAGCTGGACGCGGGCACCAAGAACTACATCGGCGGCAACTGCACCGTCAGCCTGATGCTGATGGGTCTGGGTGGCCTGTTCGAAGCCGGTCTGGTGGAGTGGATGAGCGCCATGACCTATCAGGCGGCCTCCGGTGCCGGCGCGCAGAACATGCGTGAACTGATCAAGCAGATGGGCGCGACCCACGCCGCTGTTGCCGATCAACTGGCCGATCCGGCCAGCGCGATCCTCGACATCGACCGTCGTGTTGCCGAAGCCATGCGCAGCGACGCGTACCCGACCGAAAACTTCGGCGTACCGCTGGCCGGCAGCCTGATCCCGTGGATCGACAAGGAACTGCCGAACGGCCAGAGCCGCGAAGAGTGGAAGGCCCAGGCCGAGACCAACAAGATCCTCGGTCGTTTCAAGAGCCCGATCCCGGTCGATGGCATCTGCGTACGCATTGGCGCCATGCGCTGCCACAGCCAGGCGCTGACCATCAAGCTGAACAAAGACGTACCGATCGCTGATATCGAAGGGTTGATCAGCCAGCACAACCCTTGGGTCAAGCTGGTACCGAACAGCCGTGAGACCAGCATTCAGGAGCTGAGCCCGAACAAGGTCACCGGCACCCTGAACATCCCGGTTGGACGTCTGCGCAAGCTGAACATGGGTTCGCAGTTCGTCGGCGCGTTCACTGTTGGCGACCAGTTGCTGTGGGGCGCGGCCGAACCGCTGCGCCGCATGCTGCGGATCCTGCTCGAGCGTTGATCGGTTGATGCAATGAAAGAACCCGTGCCTTGAGAGAGGTGCGGGTTTTTTTATCCTTGTAGGAGCGAGCTTGCTCGCGATGAGGCCGGCACGAACACCACAAATCTCCCGCCGAATTGCCTGCATCCCCACCACCCGGTAAAGTGCCGCTCCCCCCGTTTCGCCAGAGGTCAAACCATGAGCCAGTCCATTGATATTGCCGTGATCGGCGCCACCGGTACTGTCGGCGAAACGCTCGTGCAGATTCTCGAAGAGCGCGATTTCCCGATCGGCACCCTTCATCTGTTGGCCAGCAGCGAATCGGCCGGCAGTTCCGTACCGTTTCGCGGCAAGAATGTGCGGGTGCGGGAAGTCGATGAGTTCGACTTCAGCAAGGTGCAGCTTGGGTTTTTCGTGGCCGGCCCGGCGGTTTCGTTGAGTTTTGCTTCCCGCGCGATCGATGCCGGATGCTCGGTGATCGATCTCTCCGGTGCCTTGCCGGCCGAAAAGGCGCCGCAGGTCGTGCCTGAGGCCAACGCTCAGGTGTTGGCCGGCTTGAAAAAACCGTTTCAGGTCAGCAGTCCAAGTCCGTCGGCCACCACGCTGGCGGTGGTGCTCGCGCCGCTGATGGATTTGCTCGATTTGCAGCGCATCAGCCTGACCGCCAGCCTGGCGGTATCGGCCCAGGGCCGCGAAGCCGTGAGCGAGCTGGCGCGGCAAACCGCCGAACTGCTGAATGTGCGGCCGCTGGAGCCGAAATTCTTTGATCGGCAGATGGCCTTCAACCTGTTGGCCCAGGTCGGCAAACCGGATGAGCAAGGTCATACATTGCTGGAAAAACGCCTGGTGCGTGAGCTGCGCCAGGTCATGGCGCGGCCGTCATTGAAGATTTCCGTCACATGCATTCAAGCCCCGGTGTTTTTTGGCGATAGCTATAGCGTGACCCTGCAGTCCGCGAATGAAATCGACCTGGCGAAAATCAATGCGGCCCTGGAAGACGCACCCGGCATCGAGCTGGTGGAAGCCGGCGATTACCCGACCCCGGTGGGCGATGCGGTAGGGCAGGATGTGGTCTACGTCGGTCGGGTTCGCCAGGGTATCGACGACCCGTCGGAACTTAATCTGTGGCTGACGTCAGATAACGTACGCAAAGGCGCCGCGCTCAACGCGGTGCAGCTGGCCGAGTTGTTGCTTAAAGACCTGCTGTAAAAGATACTTTGCAACAATTTGTCGAATGATTACGCGCGACGACCCTCGCCGTTGCGCGCAATGCCTTACGGCAGCGACTATCAATATCTTCTCGCTGGCCGAGGAATGTTCAAACTAAGGATGTGCTAATGGTTCAAGTTCGCAAACTGGTGTTAGCAATAGCGGCCGCCTCGGCGCTGTCCTCCGGTATGGCGCATGCCCTCGGGCTCGGGGAGTTGACCCTGAAATCGACGCTCAACCAGCCGCTGGTAGCGGAAATCGAGCTGCTCGATGTCAAGGATCTCACCGCCGCCGAAGTGGTGCCGAGCCTGGCCTCACCAGACGATTTCGCCAAGGCCGGTGTCGACCGCCAGGCGTTTCTCAACGACTTGACCTTCACCCCGGTGCTTAACGCCAGCGGCAAAAGCATCCTGCGCGTGACCTCCAGCAAACCACTCTCCGAACCCATGGTGAAGTTCCTGGTTCAGGTCATGTGGCCGAACGGTCGTTTGCTGCGCGACTACAGTGTATTGCTCGATCCGTCCAAATTCTCGCCGCAAACCGCTGAAGCGGCTGCGCAACCAACGTCAACGGTTGCCGCGCCCGTCACCGGTGCGACCAAAGCGTCCCAATACACCACCACACCGCGCGATACCCTGTGGGAAATCGCCGCGAAGGCGCGTAATGGCGGTTCGATCCAGCAAACCATGCTCGCCATCCAGGCGCTGAACCCGGACGCCTTCATTGACGGCAATATCAACCGCTTGAAAACCGGCCAGGTGCTGCGCCTGCCGGACCAGGTGCAGAGCGCGGGCCTGCCGCAAGCCAAGGCCATTGCCGAAGTGGCTGCACAGAACACCGCATGGCGCCAGGGGCGTCGCTACGTGGCCAAACCCGGGGCAGGGCAGCAACAGCTCGACGCTACCAATCGCGCTCGCACCGATGGTGCGCCCGCTCAAGCGGCCACCGACAAACTGAGCCTGGTTTCTGCCGAGTCCGGCAAGAACCGTGGCAAAGGGGCCGCTGGAGATGCCACGGCCCTCAGCAACAAGCTGGCGATGACCCAGGAAAGCCTCGATACCAGTCGTCGTGATAACGCCGAACTGAAAAGTCGCATGACCGACCTGCAAAGCCAGGTGGACAAGCTGCAGCGCCTGATCGAGTTGAAGAACAATCAACTGGCCAAGTTGCAAACCGAGGGCGCTGCGGGTGCACCAGCGGCTGCGACAGCTCCGGCGATGTCGGCCGAGCTGGCTGCCAACCCGGCAGCGCCTGCTGCGCCTGCTCCGGCTGAAACTGCAGCAGTGGTCACCGCGCCAGAGGCAACTGCGGCAGCATCCGACGATCAGAAATTCAATGAGTTGCTGAGCAATCCGGTGCTGCTGGGCCTGGTGGGTGGCGGTGCGGTGGTTCTGCTGCTCTTGCTGCTGTTGCTGGCGCGCCGCCGCAAAGCCCGGCAAGAAGCCGAAAAGCATATGCGCATGGCCCGTGCCTTGGCTGAAGAACAGCCGTTCTCGGCCGATTTCGACTTGCCGGAAACCAGCTTCGAAGGCCTGGAAGTTCCATCGCCGAGCGTGAAGCTGGCGACTGCCCCGACGCCTGCTCCCGCGCCAGCGCCGGTGGTTGCCCCGGTCGTGATGACCACGCCGATCGCCGCGCCATTGGTGGCGCCGGCTGCCGAGCGTTCCGACGATGTGCTGGGCCAGGCTCAGTCGCACATCAATGCCGGTCGCCTGAACCAGGCTGCCGCGTTGCTGGAGGACGGCGTCAAGCAAGAGCCGAAGCGCAGCGACTTGCGCTTGAAACTGATGGAAGTCTACGGCCAGCAAGGCGACCGCGATGCGTTCGTCGGCCAGGAGCGTCAGTTGGTGGCCAATGGCGACAACTTCGCCCAGGTTGAAAAGCTCAAAAGCCGCTTCCCGGCCATGGCGCTGGTGGCTGCCGGTGGCATCGCCGCAGCCGCCGTTGCTGCCGAGCTGGATGCGCAATACGTCAAGGACCTGTTGCTCGATGAGCCGCAAGCACCGGCGCCAGAGCCGGTGCCAGCGCCGTTCGAGGATGACCTCGACAGCGCCTTCGACCTGAGCCTGGATGATCTGGACGCGATCACGCCTGTGGCGCCTGCGCCTGCACCTGCGCCGGAGCCTGAAGTGACGGCGCTGGCGGACCTGGACGAGTTCCCGCTGGATGACGATCTGAGTTTTGAGTCGGTGTTGCAGCAACAGACTGAAATCAAGGAAAACCTCGACGACCTGTCGGACTTCGATCTCGACCTGGATCTCGGTGCGCAACCGTCGCCGGCGATACTGGCTGAAGACGATTTCCTGCTGGATCTGGACGAAGGCGTGAAGGATTTTCCGGTCGCTGAAACCCCGGCTGTTCCTGAGGTCGCGCTGGATGACCTGGAATTGCCGGCCGATTTCGATCTGTCGCTGGCCGACGAAATGGACGCACCGGATGCGTTCGCGGCTGAGCTGGATGATGTCAACGCCGAGCTGGAGAGCCTGTCCAGCAGCATCGGCGAACCGACCTTCACCGAAGCAGATGCCGCGCTGGGCGACGATGATGACTTCGACTTCCTCTCGGGTACTGACGAAGCCGCTACCAAGCTCGATCTGGCTCAGGCCTATATCGACATGGGCGACAGCGATGGCGCTCGCGACATCCTCAATGAGGTGGTGAGCGAAGGCAGTGTCGAGCAGAAGAGCGAAGCCGAGGAAATGCTTTCGCGCCTGGCTTGAGTTTCCGGTAGGTTGTAAACAGAGCGGCAGCCCATTGAGGCTGCCGTTTTTGTTTGGCTGGTGTGCGTTGGTGACTGTGAAATTGCTTTCGCGGGCAAGCCCGCTCCTACAGTGATTTATGTCGCCCACAGAACCCTGTAGGAGCGGGCTTGCCCGCGAAAGGGCCGGAACAGTCAAAGGAGATCTCTCTGGCATCCCCGCCCGGCGGCCTTATAATGCCCGCCTTTGGTACATCAGCAGGCTGTCTCTCCTTGGCAAATATAGATAACCCGGCCGCCGAAATGGCAGCCGACGGCTTTTTCCGGATCGCGCTGGGCGTCGAATACAAAGGCTCGCGCTACCGCGGCTGGCAGCGCCAGGCGTCCGGGGTGCTGACCGTGCAGGAAACCCTCGAAAACGCCTTGTCCAAAGTCGCCGACTCACCCGTTTCGCTGATGTGCGCCGGGCGTACCGACGCCGGGGTGCATGCCTGCGGACAGGTGGTGCATTTCGACACCCAGGTCGAGCGTTCGATGAAGGCCTGGACCATGGGCGCCAACATCAACTTGCCCCACGACGTCAGTGTCAGTTGGGCCAAGGTCATGCCGGCGCATTTCCATGCACGGTTCAAGGCCATCGCCCGGCGTTATCGCTACGTGATCTACAACGATCAGATCCGCCCGGCGCACCTGAACGAAGAAGTGACCTGGAACCACCGTCCGCTGGACGTCGAGCGCATGGCCGAGGCCGCCCAGTACCTGCTCGGTACCCATGATTTCAGCGCGTTTCGCGCCGGCCAGTGCCAGGCCAAGTCACCGATCAAGGAACTGCATCATCTGCGCGTCACCCGTCACGGCAAGATGATCGTGCTGGATATTCGTGCCAGCGCCTTCCTGCATCACATGGTGCGTAACATTGCCGGCGTGCTGATGACCATCGGCGCCGGAGAGCGTCCGGTGGAGTGGATGAAAGAGGTGCTGGAGAGCCGGATTCGGCGGACCGGTGGCGTGACGGCGCATCCGTTCGGGTTGTATCTGGTGCAGGTCGAGTACCGTGACGAGTTCCAATTGCCCGAGCGTTACATCGGTCCACACTTCCTGACCGGTTTCTCGGAACTTGGCGGCTGACGCCCTCGAATGCTTTTGTTACCATCCGGGACTTTCCCGGATTTGTCTTGGAGTTGTGTCGACATGTCAGCCGTTCGCAGCAAGATCTGTGGGATTACCCGCATGGAAGATGCGTTGGCAGCCGTCGAGGCCGGGGCGGATGCCATCGGATTCGTGTTCTACGCCAAAAGCCCTCGCGCGGTGACGTTCCAGCAGGCGCGCTCGATCATCAAGGCGCTGCCGCCGTTCGTGACCACCGTGGGCTTGTTCGTCAATGCGAGCCGTTGCGAATTGGGTGAAATTCTCGACGCGGTGCCCCTGGACCTGCTGCAATTTCACGGCGATGAAAGCGCGGCCGAGTGCGAAGGTTGGCATCGCCCGTACATCAAGGCGCTGCGGGTCAAGGCGGGTGATGACATCGCCGCGGCCTGTGATGCCTATGCCAGTGCCAGCGGCATCTTGCTCGATACCTATGTCGAAGGCGTTCCCGGAGGAACCGGTGAGGCATTTGACTGGTCACTGATACCGCAAGGCCTGAGCAAGCCGATCATTCTGGCGGGCGGTCTGACGCCGGGCAACGTCGCCGAAGCGGTTGCGCGCGTTCGACCTTACGCCGTGGATGTCAGCGGCGGGGTAGAGGCGAGCAAGGGCATCAAGGATCACGCAAAGATTCAGGCATTTATCAAAGCGGTACGCGGTAGCACCTGTTGATGTGACGGCTGGCAGACTGCCGCCGTCCACTGCACTGTAAAAAGCGGATGCACTGCACACAGCAGGTAGATCCGAGGGTTTGTGGTTGCACGCAGGTCATGTTTCGCGCTGACCGTGGCAGTCCATCGACCGTCGCCGCACACATGAATTTAGCGCTAGGGCATACACGGGGCCGCGAACCAGAGCGTTCGGGCCGCCGGTACTGGAGAAAGAAAGCATGAGCAACTGGTTAGTAGACAAACTGATCCCTTCGATCATGCGTTCCGAGGTCAAGAAGAGCTCGGTGCCTGAAGGTCTTTGGCACAAATGCCCGTCTTGCGAGGCTGTGCTTTATCGCCCGGAATTGGAAAAGACCCTGGACGTTTGCCCCAAGTGCAATCATCACATGCGTATCGGCGCCCGCGCCCGTATCGACATCTTCCTCGACGTTGAAGGCCGTACCGAGCTGGGTGCAGACCTGGAACCGGTTGACCGTCTGAAATTCCGCGACGGCAAGAAGTACAAGGACCGCCTGACCGCTGCACAAAAGCAGACCGGCGAAAAAGACGCGCTGGTTTCCATGAGCGGCACTTTGCTGGGCATGCCGGTCGTGGTTTCGGCGTTCGAGTTTTCCTTCATGGGCGGTTCGATGGGCGCCATCGTCGGTGAACGTTTCGTTCGTGCCGCCAACTACGCCCTGGAAAAACGTTGCCCGATGATCTGCTTCGCCGCTTCCGGCGGTGCGCGGATGCAGGAAGCGCTGATTTCCCTGATGCAAATGGCCAAGACCTCTGCGGTGCTGGCGCGTCTGCGTGAAGAAGGCATCCCGTTCATCTCTGTGCTGACCGATCCGGTCTACGGCGGCGTTTCCGCCAGTCTGGCGATGCTGGGCGACGTGATTGTCGGTGAGCCGAAGGCGTTGATCGGTTTTGCCGGTCCGCGTGTGATCGAGCAAACCGTGCGTGAAAAACTGCCGGAAGGCTTCCAGCGCAGCGAGTTCCTGCTGGAGCACGGTGCCATCGACATGATCATCGATCGTCAGGAGCTGCGTCCGCGTCTGGGCAATCTGTTGGCGCAAATGATGGGGCTGCCGACGCCGACGTTCGTTGCTGCACCCATCGAGCCGATCGTGGTTCCGCCGGTGCCAGCCAGCCTATGATCGAACGTACCCTTGGCGAATGGCTCGCCTACCTCGAGCAGTTGCACCCTTCGGCCATCGACATGGGCCTGGAGCGGTCGCAGCAGGTAGCGTCCCGCATGGGACTGGGCAAGCCGGCGCCTCGGGTGATTACGGTCACCGGGACCAACGGCAAGGGTTCCACCTGTGCGTTCGTGGCGTCCTTGCTGCGAGCCCAGGGCTTGAGCGTGGGGGTTTACAACTCCCCACACCTGCTGCGTTACAACGAGCGGGTGCAGCTCAATGGTGTCGAAGCCACGGACGCCGAGCTGTGCGAGGCCTTTGCTGCGGTAGAGGCCGGGCGCGGTGATACTTCCCTTACATACTTCGAAATGGGCACCCTGGCGGCGTTCTGGCTGTTCCAGCGCTCAGGGCTCGATGCGGTGGTGCTGGAAGTCGGTCTGGGCGGTCGCCTGGATACGGTCAACGTGGTGGACGCCGACGTGGCGCTGGTCACCAGTATTGGCGTCGATCATGCGGATTACCTCGGTGATACCCGTGAGTCCGTGGCCTTCGAGAAGGCCGGTATTTTCCGTCAGGGCGCGCCTGCGCTCTGCGGCGATCTGAATCCTCCACAACCGTTGCTGGACAAGGCGCGCGAGCTCAAATGCCCGTTTTTCCTGCGTGGGCGCGATTTTGATCTCGGCGTCACCGATCACAACTGGCAGTGGCGTGGTGTCGATGCGCAAGGGCGTGCGGTTGAACTGCGCGACCTGCCACTGCTCGATCTGCCGATGGAAAACGCTGCGCTGGCGTTGCAGGCGTACCTGCTGCTCGGCTTGCCTTGGGTGGATGCGCAGATTATCGAGGCGCTGCGGGCAACGAAGGTGGTCGGTCGTCTGGATCGCCGTGAGTTCGAGTGGCAAGGCAAGCGCTTGAATCTATTGCTGGATGTGGGGCATAACCCGCATGCGGCGGAGTATCTGGCGCGTCGCTTGGCCAGTCGTCCGCCGGTCGGCAAGCGTCTGGCGGTGTTCGGTCTGCTGGCGGACAAGGATCTGGATGGTGTTGTCGGCGAATTGAATGCTAGTGTCCAGCACTGGGCCGTAGCACCTCTGGATTCGCCTCGGGCGCGTCCGGTTGCGGATTTGCACGATGCGTTGCAAGGTCTTGGTGCGTCGGTCACGCCCTACGAAAGTGTCGCGGCCGCCCTGGAAGGGCAGTGCGCGCAGGCCACGAGCGACGACGAAATCCTGTTGTTCGGATCATTTTATTGTGTCGCCGAGGCCCTTGAATGGCTGGCCCGGCGCTCCACGGAGGACGCGGCGAATGGCATTGCTGGATAAGGCATACAAGCAGCGCATGGTTGGCGCCCTGGTGTTGGTCGCGCTGGCGGTGATTTTTCTGCCGATGCTGTTTTCCCGCCAGGATGAACAGCGCCGGGTGACAGTCGAAGCGCCTGCGGCTCCGCAGGCGCCTGTGATGCCCCAGGTACAGGTCGAGCCCGTGGTGGTGCCCGAGCCGCAAGCCTTGCCTCAGGAGCCCGTGCCGAGCGATGAGGAAATCGCCCAGCAGGAATTGGCGGTGCCAACTGCGCCGGTGGTTCCAGCGCATGCGGCTCCAGCGCCAGCGGCCAAACCGGCTGCGCCCGCGCCGGTCCCGGCTTTGGCGGCCAAGCCTGCGACAGCGCCTGCTCAGCCGATCACGGCGGCACCGGGCAAGCCGGACACCACGCAAAGCCGTGTCGATGCCAATGGCTTGTCTGTCAGTTGGTCGGTGCAACTGGCCAGCCTGTCGAGTCGTGAAAGCGCGGAAAAGCTTCAGAAAACCCTGCGCAGCCAGGGTTACAACGCCTACATTCGTACCGCCGACGGCAAAAACCGGGTGTTTGTCGGGCCGCTGATCGAGCGCGCCGAAGCCGACCGGCTGCGTGACTTATTGAACCGCCAGCAGAATCTCAAGGGGTTTGTCGTGCGCTTTCAACCGGAACGTGGCTAAAACTATCGCCCCGATATGAAATGCACTGACAATAGCAGCTTACCGATAAGCATGGGCTCTGCTAAAATGCGCCGCCTTATCCGTCTGTAGGCTGCACTGTGCCATTTACCTGGGTTGACTGGGCGATCGTAGCAATCGTCGCCATCTCCGCATTGATCAGTCTGAGTCGCGGCTTCGTCAAAGAAGCATTGTCGCTGCTGACCTGGATCATCGCAGGAGTCGTTGCCTGGATGTTCGGTGGCTCACTGTCCGAGTACCTCGGCGGGTACATTCAAACGCCATCGGCTCGTATAATCACGGGCTGTGCCATCATGTTTGTCGCCACTTTAATCGTAGGCGCAATGATCAACTATCTTATCGGCGAACTGGTTCGCGTCACCGGGCTCTCCGGGACCGACCGATTCCTCGGCATGGCCTTCGGCGCCGCGCGTGGCGGGTTGCTGGTGGTTATCGCCGTCGGGCTGTTGAGCCTGGGGCCGGTACAGCAGGACGGGTGGTGGAAAGAGTCACAGCTCGTGCCAAAATTTTTATTGGTCGCCGACTGGTCCAAAAACCTGATCCTCGGGTGGAGCAGTCAGTGGCTTGCCAGCGGAATCAGCGTACCCGCTGATATACCGTTCAAGGAGCACCTCTTGCCGATGGCCAAAACGCCTCAGTGAGTTGTGTTCAGTTCAGATCCATTAAGTAGGGGTTGCGTCGCATGTGTGGCATCGTCGGTATCGTCGGTAAGTCGAACGTCAATCAGGCGCTGTATGACGCGCTAACCGTCCTCCAGCACCGCGGCCAGGACGCTGCCGGTATCGTGACCAGCCATGATGGCCGGTTATTCCTGCGCAAGGACAACGGCCTGGTGCGTGACGTGTTCCATCAGCGTCACATGCAGCGTCTGGTCGGTCACATGGGTATTGGCCATGTGCGCTACCCGACCGCGGGCAGCTCGACCTCGGCCGAAGCTCAACCGTTTTACGTCAACTCGCCTTACGGCATCACCCTGGCGCACAACGGTAACCTGACCAACGTTGAACAACTGGCCAAGGAGATTTACGAATCTGACCTGCGCCACGTCAACACCAGCTCCGATTCGGAAGTGCTGCTCAACGTGTTCGCGCACGAACTGGCCCAGCGCGGCAAGTTGCAGCCAACCGAAGAAGACGTGTTCGCCGCCGTGACTGACGTGCACAACCGTTGTGTCGGTGGCTACGCTGTCGTGGCGATGGTGACCGGCTACGGCATCGTCGGTTTCCGCGACCCGCACGGCATCCGTCCGATCGTGTTCGGCCAGCGTCACACCGACGAAGGTGTCGAGTACATGATCGCCTCCGAAAGCGTTTCCCTGGACGTGCTCGGCTTCACCCTGATTCGCGACCTGGCACCGGGCGAAGCGGTCTACATCACTGAAGACGGCAAGCTGCACACCCGTCAATGCGCGACCAACCCGTCGTTGACTCCGTGCATTTTCGAACATGTGTACCTGGCGCGTCCGGATTCGATCATCGACGGCGTGTCGGTCTACAAGGCCCGCCTGCGCATGGGTGAGAAACTGGCCGAGAAGATCCTGCGCGAGCGTCCGGATCACGATATCGACGTGGTCATCCCGATCCCGGACACCAGCCGCACTGCGGCCCTGGAACTGGCGAACCACTTGGGCGTGAAGTTCCGCGAAGGTTTCGTGAAGAACCGCTACATCGGCCGGACCTTCATCATGCCGGGCCAGGCCGCGCGGAAAAAATCCGTACGCCAGAAGCTCAATGCCATCGAGCTGGAATTCCGCGGCAAGAACGTGATGCTGGTGGACGACTCCATCGTTCGCGGCACCACCTGCAAGCAGATCATCCAGATGGCTCGCGAAGCAGGCGCCAAGAACGTCTACTTCTGCTCCGCAGCGCCGGCGGTGCGTTTCCCGAACGTCTATGGCATCGACATGCCGAGCGCCCACGAGCTGATCGCGCATAACCGTTCGACCCAGGACGTGGCAGACCTGATCGGCGCTGACTGGTTGATCTATCAGGACTTGCCTGACTTGATCGAGGCGGTCGGTGGCGGCAAGATCAAGATCGACAAGTTCGATTGCGCGGTGTTCGATGGCCAGTACGTCACCGGCGACGTCGACGAGGCTTACCTGAACAAGATCGAGCAGGCACGCAACGATGCCTCCAAGGTCAAGACGCAGGCAGTCAGTGCGATCATCGATCTGTACAACAACTGATTTAACACCGGCCCTGTAGGAGCTGGCTGTAGGAGCTGGCTTGCCAGCGAAGGCGGTATCACAGGCAATGGTGATGTTGAATGTGACGCCTTCTTCGCTGGCAAGCCAGCTCCTACACAAGCCAGCTCCTACAAAAGGCGTCTCTCCTCAAGGCCGGTTTCGTACCTACTATCGAATAAGGCAAGGAGTGACAGCATGAGTCAGGAATGGGATGCCGGTCGGCTGGACAGCGACCTCGAAGGTGTAGCGTTCGATACCCTGGCCGTACGCGCCGGTCAGCACCGTACGCCGGAAGGCGAACACGGTGATCCGATGTTCTTCACCTCCAGCTACGTGTTCCGTACCGCCGCCGACGCCGCTGCGCGCTTCGCTGGCGAAGTGCCGGGCAATGTTTATTCGCGCTACACCAACCCGACCGTGCGCGCGTTCGAAGAGCGCATCGCCGCGCTGGAAAGCGCCGAGCAGGCCGTGGCGACCGCCACCGGCATGGCGGCCATCATGGCCGTGGTGATGAGCCTGTGCAGCGCCGGTGATCATGTGCTGGTGTCGCGCAGCGTATTCGGCTCGACCATCAGCCTGTTCGAGAAGTACTTCAAGCGTTTCGGTATCGAAGTCGATTACGTGGCCCTGGCGGACTTGTCCGGTTGGGATGCAGCGATCAAATCCAACACCAAATTGCTGTTCGTCGAGTCGCCGTCCAATCCGCTGGCCGAATTGGTAGATATCGCCGAACTGTCGAAAATCGCCCACGCCAAAGGCGCGATGCTGGTGGTCGACAACTGCTTCTGCACCCCGGCCTTGCAGCAGCCGCTGAAAATGGGCGCGGACATCGTCGTGCACTCGGCCACCAAGTTCATCGACGGCCAAGGCCGTTGCATGGGCGGCGTGGTTGCCGGTCGCAGCGAGCAGATGAAGGAAGTGGTGGGTTTCCTGCGTACCGCCGGCCCGACCCTGAGCCCGTTCAATGCGTGGATCTTCCTCAAGGGCCTGGAAACCCTGAACCTGCGGATGAAGGCCCATTGCGCCAACGCCCAGCAACTGGCCGAGTGGCTGGAGCAGCAGGAAGGCATCGAGAAAGTCCATTACGCCGGCCTCAAGAGCCATCCGCAGCACGAACTGGCGCTGCGCCAGCAGAAGGGTTTTGGTGCGGTCGTCAGTTTTGAGGTGAAGGGCGGCAAAGAGGGCGCCTGGCGCTTTATCGATGCCACGCGCCTGATTTCGATCACCGCCAACCTGGGCGACAGCAAAACCACCATCACCCATCCGAGCACCACGTCCCATGGCCGCCTGGCGCCGCAGGAGCGTGAAGCGGCGGGTATTCGTGACAGCCTGATCCGCATTGCGGTCGGTCTGGAAGACGTTGCGGACCTGCAAGCCGATCTGGCGCGCGGCCTGGCTGCGTTGTGATCGACTTGTCTGCGCCGATCGCAGGCTCAAATGGCCGCGTAGCGCTGGTGACCGGTGCTGCGCGGGGCATTGGCCTGGGGATCTCGGCCTGGCTGCTCAGCGAAGGCTGGCAAGTCGTGCTGACGGATCTGGACCGCGAGCGCGGCTCGAAAGTGGCGAAAGTGCTGGGTGACAACGCCTGGTTCATCGCCATGGATGTCTCCAACGAGGGGCAGGTCGCGCTGGGGGTGGCCGAGGTGCTCGGCCAGTTCGGGCGCCTGGATGCGCTGGTCTGCAATGCCGCGGTTGCCGATCCGCATAACATCACCCTGGAAAGCCTCGATCTGGCTCACTGGAATCGGGTGTTGGCGGTGAACCTCAGCGGGCCGATGTTGCTGGCCAAGCACTGTGCGCCGTACCTGCGCGCTCATGGCGGTGCCATCGTCAATCTGGCCTCGACCCGCGCCGGGCAGTCGGAACCCGACACAGAGGCCTATGCGGCGAGCAAGGGTGGTTTGTTGGCTCTGACCCATGCACTTGCAATCAGTCTTGGCCCGGAGATCCGGGTCAATGCCGTCAGCCCTGGCTGGATCGACGCGCGCGATCCTTCGGTGCGGCGTGCCGAACCCTTGACCGAAGCCGATCATGCCCAGCATCCGGCGGGCAGGGTAGGGACGGTCGAGGATGTCGCGGCGATGGTGGCCTGGCTGCTGTCGCGAAATGCCGGGTTTGTCACCGGCCAGGAATTCGTCGTCGATGGTGGCATGACCAAGAAGATGATTTACAGCGAGTGATACTGGCGTTGAATGTATCGCCCTCATCGTCGGACTGATGGTTGCCGACATTGGCCGGAATGAAATGATTTTGTCTTTTTCAGAAAAACTTCAATACTGCTATTGACTTAGGTTCGCTACCTGCGTAAATTTCGCGGCCTCGGAGATGCAAACGGGTGATTAGCTCAGCTGGGAGAGCGTCTGCCTTACAAGCAGAATGTCGGCGGTTCGATCCCGTCATCACCCACCACTCCCGAGATACTTGCGAAAGCAAGAGGTAGGCTGAAATGCCTCCACCGACGCGCAGCGGTAGTTCAGTCGGTTAGAATACCGGCCTGTCACGCCGGGGGTCGCGGGTTCGAGTCCCGTCCGCTGCGCCATATTTTCCGAGTCGGGCATGCCTGGCTCGAGATTGAAAAGCTACTGAGTTTTCAATCAGACGAGTTACCTGGGCGCAAGTCCAAAGCGATACGCAGCGGTAGTTCAGTCGGTTAGAATACCGGCCTGTCACGCCGGGGGTCGCGGGTTCGAGTCCCGTCCGCTGCGCCATATCTGCCCCGAGGCCTGCTGAACGCCTTGGAGCTACGAAGAAACCACTGGTTACTTCGAGTCGATAGCAAAGACCCTGGTCGAAAGACCGGGGTTTTTTGTGTCTGTAATTTGGCTTTTTCTCCCTCCTCCCGACCCTCACCGTTTCGCATCTGCCAACCAAGCGCGGATGGCCAGTGAATTCCGATGTCTCTTGAAAATTCCCCTCGGTAACCCGCAGCCTTGATAAACCGGCGCCTGCGCAGCCGAAATTCCTGCCTGTCATTAAATAATTCAAGCATTTACCGGGTGCAATTCGCACAAAGGACTTGGTTTGACCTCTCAACACTAATTAGAATGAGTCGCATTTATAATATTTCTTCGCGCAGGGTTTCTTTAGATGAATGATGCAGCGTTGCCGCCGGAGCAAACCTTCCACGACCTGTACCGCGACCATCGGGGCTGGCTCGAAGGATGGTTGAGACGACGCATGAGCAATGGCAGCGACGCAGCGGATCTGAGCCAGGATACCTTCGTTCGTTTGCTCGCCAGCTCTCAGCGCATCGCCGACCTGCAAGAGCCTCGCGCCTACCTGGCGACAGTTGGCAAACGGCTGCTGGCCAACTTCTACAAGCGCCGCAGCCTGGAGCAAGCGTATCTCGATGCATTGGCGTTGCTGCCAGAGGACTGCGTGCCGTCCCCCGAGCAACGCTGGATCCTGCTGGAAACCCTGCAAGCCCTGGACGAGTTGCTCGATGGATTGCCGAACTTGGTGCGACGAGCGTTTCTCTGGAGTCAGCTGGAAGGCCTGGGCTATCAAGAGATTGCCGAGCGTCTGCAAGTGTCGGAACGCACGATCAAGCGCTACATGGCTCAAGCCTACGAACATTGCCTGTTGGTGGACATGTGAACGGTTCGGCACCTTCGGCCCAGGCCCGGCAAGTCGTGCGGGCCGCCGCGCAGTGGCTGGCCCTCATGGAATCCGGCTGCGCTAATGAGCAGGACCGGGCGCAGTTGCAAAACTGGCGCGATAGTCATTCCAGTCACGAGCAGGCCTGGCAGAAAGCGCAACTCTTGCGCCAACGCTTTGCCGACCTGCCATCGTCCCTTGCCATGGCCAGTCTGGACCGGCCACAAGCCAGTCGACGTACGGTGCTCAAACGCGCCGTCGGGGCGGTGGCTTTGCTGCCGACCGCCTGGCTGGTCAGTCGACAGTTGCCTCTGGATGTCTGGAGTGCCGACCTGCGGACCGCCACTGGGGAAAGCAAAAAAGTCCGGTTGGCCGATGGCAGCTCTCTGCAACTGAATACGGCCAGTGCCGTCGACATCGATTTGAAGAGCCGGCGTCTGACACTCGTGGAAGGCGAAATGGCACTGAATGTGCCCGGGGTCTCGCCGCTGACGATTGTCACGCGTTTCGGGCAAGTGGTCTTCAGTCAGGGCGAAGTGTGTGTTCGTCAGGGGCAGGCGGGTTGCAAGGTGTCAGTGCTTAAAGGCGCGGTGCAGTTGCAGCCTCTGCGCGGGCCGGTCATTTCGCTGCGCGGCGGCCAGCAGGTCAGTCTTCAAGCGACGGGCGCCGGTGCCGTGGAGCCATTCGACGTGCTGGCCCCGGGCTGGCGTGACGGTGTGCTGATGGCGCAGAACCAGCCCTTGGGGGATTTTCTGCGCGAACTCAGCACCTATCGTCCGGGCGTTTTGCGATGGGACCCCGAGCTGGAATCGTTGCGCATCACCGGCAGTTTCCGCCTTGAAGACACCGATCGCGTTCTGGCCCTGTTGGCGGCCAGCCTGCCACTGGAAGTGCATTCGCGTACGCGTTACTGGGTAACGCTGGTACCGCGCAAAAATAGTGTTTAAAGCGTGTCCCCTTTTTTCGTCTCGCTGGTCATTCAAGGCAAGTGAAACGAAATCAGAGAGATTCACAATGCCCGCAGTGATGTCTAGCAGTATGCGTCCGGCTCCATCCAGGTTGCGCCCGTTGTTGCACTTGAGTCTGTTGTTGAGCCTGAGTGCCTGTCCGTTGTTCATCACTGCCAGTTGGGCCGAAGACGCGCCGCGCCGCAGCTATCAGGTGCCAGCCGGTAGCCTCGACGCTGCGCTGACCCGTTTCGCCGGGCTGGCCGGGGTCAATCTGTCAGTGGACCCGGCACTGGTGAGCGGGCGCACCAGCCCCGGTCTTTCCGGCGACTTCGCGGTGGAGGAGGGCTTCGCCCTGCTGCTACAGGGTTCCGGTCTGCAACTGCAGCCGGTGGGCGAACAGGCGTACATGCTGACCCCGGTGCCAACAGGCAGCGGCCTGCAATTGGGGGCTACCTCTATTTACGCGACGGCGGACACGGCGCACGGTGATCCGTATGCCGGCGGGCAGGTCGCACGCCGTGGGTCTCAAGGCTTGCTGGGCTCGAAAGACTTCATGGAGACGCCGTTCAGCGAGACCACCTACACCAGTGAGTTGGTGAAAAACCTGCAGGCTCGTACCTTGGGCGACCTCGTCGCCAGCGATCCTTCGGTTCGCGCCACCAACCCGGCGGGTGGGCGGTATGAGCAGTTCACCATTCGCGGACTCAGCCTGTTCAACAGTGATGTCTCCTACAACGGTCTCTACGGCATCCTGCCGACCTACACGATTGACATGGAGATGGCCGACCGCGTCGACATCCTCAAAGGCCCGAGCCAGCTCATCAATGGCATCTCGCCACGGGGCAGCGTGGGTGGCGGGATCAACGTGGTGCCCAAGCGCGCCACCGACGTGCCGATTACTTCGTTTACCGGCAACTATGCTTCCGACAGCCAGGTCGGCGGGGCCGTGGACATCGGTCGGCGCTTTGGTGAGGGGGACATGTTCGGTGTTCGTTTCAACGGCGTGAAGCAGTCCGGCGACACCGAATGGGATCACCAGAGTGTTGACCGCGAGATGGCTGTGCTGGGCCTGGATTTTAGCGGTGAACGTCTGCGGCTCTCGACCGACGTCGGACATAACGAGCGTGACACCGACGCCCCGCAGGAGCGCGTGCAGGTGGGCGCCAACGCTCAGGTTCCGCACGCCAGCGATGTTCGCCACAACTATGCGCAGCCGTGGAGCAAGGCGCGGACCAAGGACACCTTCGGTACGGTGACCGGTGAGTACGATGTCAGCGATTCCGTCATGGTGTACGCCGGTGCGGGCGCGCGTAAAAGTAATCATGACTTCCTCCGGCACGCCGTAGCGGTCACCAACGACGCGGGTAACTTCAGCGTTCTGCCACGTGACTTCACCCGTGACGAAAATGTCCGCACGGCCAATGCCGGGGTGCGCAACTGGTTTCATACCGGTTCGGTAAGCCATGAGGTCAACCTGGCTGCCAGCTATTTCTACATGGACTTCGAAAATGGCGGCGCCCGTTATGCCTCCGCCCCGAGCAACATCTACAACCCCGTGGAAACACCGACACCCAGCAATCCCACGCGACTCGATTCGAAGGTGTATACCGAGAACCGCTTCAGCAGCGTGGCGTTGTCCGACACATTGGGTTTCTTCGATGACCGGGTGCTGCTGACCCTCGGCGCTCGCTGGCAGCGAGTGCAGGTTGACGACTGGACGGATAATGTCAAAGGCGACACGGCCTACGATGAGGAAAAGGTTTCGCCGTCGGGCGGCATCCTGTTCAAGGCCACCGATAAGCTCTCGTTGTATGCCAACTACATGGAGGGCCTGAGCCAGGGCAAGATCGCGCCGTCGACCTCGGTGAACGAGGACGAAATCTTCCCTCCGTTCATCAGTCGGCAGGTCGAGGTCGGTGCCAAATATGATGCGGGTGCGTTCGCCATCACCACCGCAGTGTTCCGGATCAAGCAGCCTGCCTATGAAACCAACGCCACGACGCGGGTTTTCGGCCCGAACGGCAAACGCGAAAACAAGGGTGTGGAAGTCAGTGTGTTCGGTGAGCCGCTCAAAGGTTTCCGCCTGCTCGGCGGCGTCATGTATATCGACAGCGAGTTGACCAACACCACCAACGGCACCTTTGACGGCAACCGCGCGCCTGCCACGCCGGAATACAACGTCAACCTGGGCGCCGAGTGGGACGTGCCGAGCGTGCAAGGCCTGACCCTGACCAGCCGCGGCATCTATTCCAGCTCGCAGTATCTGGACCAGTCCAATAACAAGGAAATCGATGCCTGGACGCGTGTCGACGTGGGCGCGCGCTACGCCTTCAAGGTCGAAGAAAAGAACATCACCCTGCGGGCCAATGTCGAGAACGTGGCCGATAAGCGCTACTGGAGTTCTGCCGGGGCCTCGGATGACAGCGAGCCAGGATTGACGCTTGCGACTCCACGAACCTACCTCCTTTCGGCGACCGTCGACTTCTGAATCGATTCAACCGTGCGTTGCGCCACAGGGAAGGGCGCTGCCGAGTTGTGTCATGCATCGATTGCAGAGGACAAGAGCATGCCCAGTCTCACTAACCCGCTCAAGAACGAACAGGTCAACACGCCCTCCAGGCGCACGCTGCTGCGCCTGTCCCTGGGCATGCTTGCACTCAGGTTTACTCCGTCGGCCTGGGCTCAGGCCGACGCCGCGCCGCTGCGGGTGATCACTCTGTTTCAGGGCGCCACGGACAGCGCCGTGGCGTTGGGCATCACACCCTGCGGCATCGTCGATTCCTGGAGTGAAAAACCCACCTATCGTTATCTGCGCTCGACGCTGGAGGCGGTGCCCCATGTCGGTCTGGAAACCCAGCCGAGCCTTGAGGACATCGCGCTGCTCAAGCCGGACGTGATCATCGCCTCGCGCTTTCGCCATGAGCGCATCGCACCCTTGCTCAAGCAGATCGCCCCGGTGCTGATGCAGGAGGAGGTGTTCGAATTCAAAAAGACCCTGGCGTTGATGGGCCTGGCCTTGTACCGCCAGCAGCGGGCCGACGAAGTGTTGGCCCGCTGGCAACTGCGCACGGCACAACTGCGCCAGCAACTGCAGCACAGGTTTGCCGGGCGCTGGCCACCCACGGTGTCGATTCTGGATGTCCGTGAAGACCATATCCGCAGTTACTTGCCGGCCAGTTTTCCAGGTTCGGTGATCAGCGAACTGGGGTTCGGCTGGAGTGAGGCCAGTCGGGCGGCGAGCGGGGTATCGATCAAACTCACCAGCAAGGAGAGTCTGGCGGTGGTCAATGCCGACATTTTCTTTGTCTTCTTGCGCGCGGAGAAACCGGCGGTGCAGCGAAATTATGAAAGCCTGGTGCGGCATCCGCTGTGGCAGCAAATGCGTGCGCCGCAACAGGGGCAGGTGTGGCGGGTCGACGGGGTGGCCTGGAGCCTGTCGGGCGGGATGCTCGGGGCGAACCTCATGCTCGATGATGTTGCGCGGCTGGTCACGGCGGATGCGACCTGATGAGCAATGGTTTGAAAGTGTGCTGTGCCGGGGTCGTGTTGCTGCTCAGCGGCGTGCTGAGCCTGGCGGTCGGAGCGACCTGGATTCCCTTGTCGCAAATTGCTGCAGCGTTCGTGCATCCCGACCCGCTGAGCGTCAGTCATGTGCTGGTGACCACCACACGCCTGTCGCGCACCTTGATGGCTATGGCCGTGGGCGCGAGCCTGGCAGTGGCGGGGGCCTTGATGCAGGCGCTGACGCGCAATCCGCTGGCGTCCCCCGGTTTGTTCGGGATCAATGCCGGTGCGACTTTTTTTATCATCCTGTGTTCCTCATTGTTTTCCCTGTCATCCCCGGATGCCTGGTTGTGGTGCGCGTTCATCGGCGCGGCCGTGGCTGGCAGCCTGGTGTGGCTGATCGGCAACATGGTACAGGGCAGTCTCAGCCCGTTGCGCATTGTGCTCGCGGGTGCGGCGATGGCGGCGTTGTTCTCCGCGTTCAGCCAGGCGTTGCTGGTGGTCAATCAGGATGGGCTGGACACGGTGTTGTTCTGGCTGGCGGGCTCGTTGACCGAGCGCAGCCTGTCGGTCGCCGCGCCAATGCTGATCTGTGGCGTACTCGGGCTGTTCGGCGCGATGTTGCTGGCGGGGCAGGTCAACGTGCTTAACGCCGGCGAGGAGATCGCCACCGGCCTGGGGCAGCGCACCGGTTTGATCCGGCTGCTGATGAGCGTGCTGGTGGTCTGTCTGGCGGGCAGTGCCGTGGCATTGGCCGGCAGCATCGGCTTTATCGGCTTGCTGGTGCCGCACATGGTGCGCAAGGGCTTGTCCATCGATCATCGCTGGTTGCTGCCGGGGAGTGCGCTGCTCGGCGCGATTGTCCTGCTGCTGGCCGATACCTTGTCGCGGGTGTTGATCCTGCCGCAGGAGGTGCCGGTGGGCGTGATGACAGCGTTGTTCGGCGCACCGTTTTTCATTCTGCTGGCGCGGCGTGGAGGTCGTTATGGATAAGGTCCTGACCTGGCGCCGCAGCAGGTTTTCCCGGCGGATCAACGTCGCCACGCTGTGGCGGTTGCTGGCGGCCCTGATGGTGACTGCGCTGATCATGCTCGCCTCGCTGTCGTTGGGCAAAGTCATGCTGTCGCCGCTGCAGGTGCTGCGCATTTTGCTGTCTAGCCAGGACGCCAGCCTGACGTTCATCGTCGAGCAACTGCGCTTTCCGCGCATGCTGCTGGCGGCGCTGGTGGGGGCGGCGTTGTCGGTGTCGGGGCTGATTCTGCAAAGCATCATCCGCAACCCGCTGGCGTCACCTGACTTGCTGGGTATCACCAGCGGCGCCAGTGCGGCGGCGGTGCTGTATTTGTCGTTTTTCTCCGTCGCTCTGGGCCAACAGTATCTGCCGCTGGCGGCGATGTCCGGCGCGGGGCTGGCGGCATTGGCGATCTATCTGCTGGCCTGGAAACAGGGGGCCTCACCGCTGCGCCTGGTGTTGATCGGGGTCGGCATCAGCGCGATGTTGACCGCCGCGACCACCTTTATTCTGGTCTTCAGTCCGCTGACCACGACCCTGTCGGCTTATGTCTGGCTGACCGGCAGCGTGTACGGCGCCAGTTGGCCGGAACCGCTGGCGCTGGGTGGCTGGTTGTTGGGTATTTGCCCGTTGCTGGTGCTGCTGGCCCGGCAGGTGATGGTGCAACAGCTGGATGACTCTCTGGCCCAGGGCATCGGCGTTCGCGTGCAGTGGCTGCGCGCCGGTTTGTTGTTGGTGAGCGTGGCATTGGCCGGTGCGGCGATTGCCTGGGGTGGGGCGATAGCGTTTGTCGGGCTGATTGCGCCGCACATTGCCAAGCGTCTGGTGGCCCCGGGTTTCGCTGGTCAGGCGCTGATGGCGACGTTGGTCGGGGCGAATCTCGTGGTGCTGGCCGACCTCGCCGGGCGTGTCCTGTTTTTGCCGCTTGATCTTCCGGCCGGGATTTTTGTCGCCGTGCTGGGCACACCCTTTTTTCTCTATTTGTTGATCAAACAGCGTCATTGAGGAATTCAACGTATGACGTCGATTGCAAGTCGCGGCCTGACCCTGAGTTATCAGCGCCAGGTGATTATTGACGCGCTGGACATGCAACTGCCCCAGGGCAAGATTTCGGTACTGATTGGCAGCAACGGCTGCGGCAAAAGCACCTTGCTCAAATCCTTCGCCCGACTGCTCAAACCGCAGCAGGGCTCGGTGATTCTCAACGGTGTGGATATCCAGCAAAAGTCCACGGCCGCCGTGGCCCGGGAGTTGGCCATTTTGCCTCAGACCCCCAGCGCGCCGGAGGGCATCACCGTCAGGCAGTTGGTGGCGCTGGGGCGTTATCCGTATCAGAGCTGGATGCAACAGTGGTCGGCGCAAGACGAAGCCATGGTCAACCGCGCGCTGGCGCAAACCAGTCTGCAGGCCCTGGCGGACCGACCGGTGGACGCGTTGTCCGGCGGGCAACGCCAGCGTGCGTGGATCGCCATGACCCTGGCCCAGGACACCGGTATCGTGCTGCTTGATGAACCCACCACCTTTCTCGATCTGGCGCACCAGATCGAGGTGCTGGACCTGCTGCGCGACCTCAACCGGCTCGAGAACAAGACCATCATCATGGTGCTGCACGACCTCAACCTGGCCTGTCGTTACGCCGACCACATGGTTGCGGTGCACAACCGGACGGCCTTTGCCCAGGGGCGGCCTGACGAGGTGTTGACCGAGACCCTGGTCAAGACCGTGTTCGACCTCAATTGCCGGATCATTCCCGATCCGTTCTTCGCAACGCCACTGTGCATTCCGTTCGGCCGGGAGTTGCCGCAATGAATCTGGCCTGTCATTTCACGACAACGGAGTGGGCGGTACTCTCGGGTGGCTTGCGGCTCAGGGACGGCACCGAACGCGACCCGTTGCGTTCACTGATGGCCCGGGACTTGTTGCAGGAGGACGTGTGCGAGCAACTGCTGGACACCCTGGGCCCGGTGATCGGCTCGCCGACCCGGGCGATCACGGCCTCGCTGCTGGGCAAGCGCTTGTCGTTTCTGGCGACCGGCGCCTGTTTGTATGCGATGTCGGTGTATGACAAAGGGCTATTGCTGACGCTCGACAACACGGTGATTGAATACGGACACGATGATGGGTTGTGGACGTCTTCGATGCCGCTGCATCACGGTCAGCCGCTGACCTATGGCCGCAATGAGCGCGAGGCCTGGAGGGAAGCCCTGGTGCAGGGACTGTTCGCTGGATTACTGAAACCGTTATGGCAAACCTTCAACCGGGTCAGCGGTGTTTCCCGGCGCATTCTCTGGGAAAACACCGCCGTGCGCGTGTATTCGCTGTATGAAAAACGTATGGCGAAAATCGAAGATCCGTCAGTGCGCGAGCGCTGTGAAGCGGATTTCAATTGGCTGCTGACACAAGCCGAGCCTGCGCTGTTCGGTCTCGATTACAACCCGCTGAGTCATTTCCGCCGACCGCCGACGCTGGTGGACGAAGGTCAGCGCAGCATTCGCTTTCGCCGAACTTGCTGCTTCTACTACCTGGCCACCGAGCCTGCTGAATACTGTTCGACTTGCCCGTTGCTACGCCCGGGGAAATGCCGATGAGATGTGCATTTCAGGGGGGGGGCAGGCGCCTGAGCGATGGCATAGGCGCGTGCCCTTCACAGAAAGGGCGTGGCTCAGCCTTGCAGATAGACCGCGTGGGTATGGGTGTATTCGTACAGCCCATGCTTGCCATCCGCGCCACCGATGCCGGACTTGCGCACGCCAGCGTGGAAACCCTGCATCGCTTCGAAGTTCTCGCGATTGACGTAGGTTTCGCCAAAATCCAGCTCGCGCATCGCCTGCAGGGTTTTGCTCAGGTCGCGGGTGTAGATCGACGATGTCAGGCCATAGTCGCAGTCGTTGGCCAGGGCGATGGCTTCGTCCAGGTCATCGATTATCTGGATCGGCAGCACCGGCCCGAAAATCTCTTCGCGCATGATCTCCATGTCCGCGCGGCATCCGGCCAAAACGGTGGGCTGGAAGTGGAAGCCATTCGGCAGGTCGGCCATCTGCCCGCCACTGATCAGGCTTGCACCCTGGCTCAATGCGGTGCGGACTTTGCGGTTGACGCTGTCCAGCCCCTGGCGGTTGATCAGCGGACCCATCTCCACGTCGGGCTGGGCAATCGGGTCGCCATAGCGGGTCGCGCTCATTGCTGCCGCGATGCGTTCGATGAACTGATCCGCCACCTTGCGCTCGACATACACCCGCTCGGCACAGTTGCACACCTGCCCGCTGTTGATGATGCGCGAATCGCGGATCGCCCTCACGGCCAGGTCGAGGTCTGCATCCGCCAGCACAATGGCCGGCGCCTTGCCGCCCAGTTCCAGATTGAGCTTGGTGATGTTTGGCGCGGCGGCGGCCATGATCCGCGAGCCGGTGTCGACGCTGCCGGTGAAACTGATCATGTCCACGCCCTTGTGCGAGCTCAGGACAGCGCCGACCTTCCCATCGCCACAGACCACGTTGAACACGCCGGGCGGCAGGTCGGTTTCGGCCACAAGTCGGGCGAATTCGAAGCAGTTGTTCGGGGTTTCTTCGCTGGGCTTGATGACGATGCTGTTGCCGGTCAGCAGGGCCGGGGCCATCTTGCGGGCGATCAGGAAGAACGGGAAATTCCATGGCAGGATCCCGGCCACCACGCCCAACGGTTTGCGGAACAGGAAGATGTTTTCGTTCTGGCGGTCACTGGTGATGATCTCGCCTTCGATGCGCCGGGCCCATTCGGCCATGTAATCAAGGTAGTCGGCGGTGAAATTGACTTCGACTTCCGCCAGAGCGCTGATCTTGCCTTGTTCCAGGGTGATGGTGCGCGCCAGGTGCGCGACGTTTTCCCGCAGTTTGGCGGCGATCCGGCGCAAGTAGCCGGCGCGGTCATTCGCCGGTTTGCGCGCCCAGTCTTTCTGCGCTGCACGGGCGGCAGCGAGGGCGCGCTCGACGTCCTCGGCGGTCGAGGCCGGGACTTTCGACAGCACGGCGCCGGTGGCCGGGTTGATCACATCGAGGTGGGCAGCGCTGGGCACGAACTGGCCGTCGATGAAGTTTTCGTAAACAGGCACGGATGACATGGTGCGACTCCTTGGCAGATCAGTAAGTGCGTGACGGCGCTTGAGTGGTAGCGGGTTCGCGGTAGCGGGCGAGGGTGGCCATGGCGCCTTGGCGCAGCAGGCTGATGTCGATGGCCACGGCAATGAACTGGCAGCCCCAGCGCTGGTAGCGGCGGGCGTCTTCTTCGTTGGGGGCGAGGATGCCGCAGGCCTTGCCGGCCACCAGCGTGGCGTTCACGGCGTGTTGAATCCGCTCCTGGACTTCCGGATGGCCGGGGTTGCCGGCATGACCCAGGCCGATCGACAAATCCGCCGGCCCGATAAACACCGCATCCACGCCCTCGACGGCGGCAATCGCTGCGACGTTTTCCACGCCGGTGCGCGATTCCACCTGCACGATCAGGCACAGTTGTTCATGGGCGGTATTCAGGTAATCGGGCACGCCGTCCCAGCGGGTGGCACGGGTCAGGCCGCCGCCGACCCCGCGAATGCCGTGGGGCGGGTAGCGCATGGCGCGCACCAGTGCCTGTGCCTGCTCGGCGGTTTCGACCATCGGGATCATCAGCGTCTGTGCACCGATATCCAGCAGTTGCTTGATCAGGTTGGCATCACCATTCACCGCGCGCACCACTGGCGCAGTCAAATAAGGCGCCACGGCCTGCAACTGAGCAAGTACGCCGGGCACGGTGTTGGGCGCGTGCTCGCCATCGATCAGCATCCAGTCGTAACCGGTGGTGGCGACGATCTCGGCGGCGTAGCCGGTGGCGAACCCGGCCCAGATGCCATATTGGGGCGCTAAGCTGTTCAGCGCGGCCTTGAACGCGTTGTGCGGCATGTTCATGTCGAACTCCTTTCTCAGCGGTTATACGGCCGATGCAGTTGGCATTCCGGGTTGAGGGTCACGCCAAAACCTGGCTGGTCGAGCGCGGACAGGCGCATGCGGCCATTGACCGGCACCGGTTCGCCGAGTAATTGCGGGTGGAACATCGGCACTACTTCGTCAGCCTTCGGCGCCATCATCAGGAACTCGGCGAAGGGGCTGTTATGCCGGGTAGCGACGAAGTGGTAGCTGTAAACCGAAGAGCCGTGGGGGATGACCAGCGCGTTGTGGGCGTCGGCCAGGGCCGAGATCTTCACCAGTTCAGTGATCCCGCCGCACCAGCCGACATCCGGCTGGATGATGTCGCAGCAACCCATTTCCAGGAGCATGCGGAAGCCCCAGCGCGTGGCTTCATGTTCGCCGGTGGTCACCAGCATGCCCTTGGGCACGTTGTTGCGTAGGGCCGCGTAACCCCAGTAATCGTCCGGCGGCAGGGCTTCTTCGATCCATTTCAAGCCGTATTCGTGGGCGCCAACCGCCAGTTTGGTGGCGTAGTTGAGGTCCAGACTCATCCAGCAATCGAGCATCAGCCAGAAGTCCGGGCCGACGCGTTCGCGCATGGTCGCCAGTTCTTCGAGGTTCTTGCGCAGACCTTCCTCGCCTTCGGCCGGACCGTGGTGCAGCGGCATCTTGCCGCCGATGAAGCCCATTTTCTGCGCCAGGTCCGGACGGGCGCCAGTGGCGTAGAACTGCAATTCGTCGCGCACCGCACCGCCGAGGAGCTGATGTACGGGCTCCTGGCGGATCTTGCCGAGCAAGTCCCACAATGCCAGGTCGACGCCGGAGATGGTGTTGATGACGATGCCCTTGCGCCCGTAATACAGGGTCGACTGGTACATCTGGTCCCAGATTTTTTCGATGTCGGTGACTTTCGCCCCTTCAAGGAAGCGCGCCAGGTGCTTCTCGACAATGTAGGCGGCCGGCTCGCCGCCAGTGGTCACGGCAAAGCCGATGGTGCCGTCGCTGGCTTCGATTTCCACCACCAGGGTGCCGAGTACGTTGATGCCGAAGGTGCGGCGGCTCTGGCGGTACTCGGGGTATTTGCTCATCGGCGTGGCAATGTGATCGTCGATCCAGTGGCCGTCGGCCTGGTCGTGATAATCCGCGCCGCCGCCTCGCAGAGTGAAAGCGCGGACGTGTTTGATGGTTGGAATGCCCATGGTGTGACTCCTCAGGTTAAACGGTGGCCGGTTTGTTCGAGGCTTTATGGCCGGGCGCGCGTATGCCCAGCACCAACAACGCGGCGATGACGGTGGTAGCGGCCAGCACGTACAAGCCTGCTGCCGGTGAATGGAAGGCGCCTTCGGCCCAGTTCTTCAGCACCGGGGCGATGAAGCCGCCGAGGGCGCCGAACGAGTTGATCAGGGCGATCCCGGCCGCGGCGGCGCTGCCGGCGAGGTAGCTGGAGGGGAAGGTCCAGAACACCGGTTGCACGGCGATGAAGCCGGAGGCGGCAAAGCACAGGGCTATGATCCCCAGCAGCGGGTTGCTGAAGGTCACCGAGCAGGCGATGCCGGCAGCAGCCATCAACAGGGTCAGGCACGCGGTGCGGCGGCGTTCGCCGGTGCGGTCGCTGTAGCCGGGAATCAGGTAGGCGGCGATCAATGCACAGATCCACGGGATCGCCGTCACCAGGCCGACCATCAGCCCGACCTTGGTGCCCAGCAGTCCGCCAACCTGGCTCGGCAGATAAAACACCACGCCGTAGACGCTGGCCTGGATCAGCAGGTAGATCAGGCACAGGTACAGCACCGAGGGTTGGCAGATCACGTTGAGCAGGCTGCGGCCGTGGTTCTGTTTATGGCTGTCTTCCTGATCGAGCAGGCTCTGCACTTGCTGGCGTTCCTCGACGGTCAGCCACTTGGCGTCGGCCGGCCGGTTGTCCAGGTACCAGTAGGCCCAGATGCCCACCGCCGTCGCCATCAGGCCTTCAACGGCAAACAGCCACTGCCAGCCGTGGAAACCGGCAAAGCCGTCCAGCTCCAGCAACAAGCCAGACAACGGGCTGCCGAAGATGAACGCCAGCGGCGCACCGAAGTAGAAGAAACCCATGGCCTTGCCGCGCACGGCGCTGGGGAACCAGTAGGTGAGGTAAAGGATCACGCCGGGGAAGAACCCGGCTTCGGCCACGCCCAGCAGAAAGCGCAGGATGTAGAAGCTGGTTTCAGTGTGGGCGAAGACCATGGCGGCGGAGACCAGACCCCAGGTGACCATGATCCGGCACATCCACAGGCGGGCGCCGACGCGATGCAGGATCAGATTGCTTGGCACTTCGAGCAGTGCGTAACCAGCGAAGAACACGCCGGCACCGAAGGCGAAGGCGGCATCACTGATGTTGGTGTCGGCCTGGAAAGCTTGCTTGGCGAACCCGACGTTGGCGCGGTCGAGGAAGGCCATGATGTACATCAGCAGGAGAAACGGCAGTAGCCGCCAGGAAATTTTGGCGAGCAGAGGCGCGGGTAGAGTCTTCATCGCAGTTTTCCTTTGGTAGGGCATTTGTTCTTATGGGGAAGACTGTACGGCTGCAGATCGATGCGTTACAAATCGAATCTAGCTCACAACTGATACCTTTAGGGTATCGATAAAAAAGGCCCGCCATGACCACGCCGACCATCTCCCGCAGCCTGCTCAATCGCCTGCGCTACAAGCATCTGCACATGCTGGTGACGCTCAGCAGCAGCCAGAACCTGCACCGCGCTTCGCAAAGCCTGAACATGTCGCAACCGGCGGCAACCCGCATGCTCCATGAGATTGAAGACATGTTCGGCTGCGATCTGTTCGAGCGCCTGCCGCGGGGGATGCGCCCGACAGCGCTGGGTCAGGAGCTGATTCGCTTTGCCGAGTCGGCCATCAGTGGCCTCGACCGTTGTGCCGAGGACCTGATGGCGCGGCAGCAGGGCGGCTACGGCTATCTGTCGATCGGTACCATCATGGGCGCGGCGCCGGGTCTGGTCATGGATTCGATTGCCGAAATCAAGTCGCTCAATCCGCAGCTGCGGATTCGCATCATGGGCGACACCAGCGACCAGGTGATCCAGTTGCTGGAGCAGGGCCGTATTGACCTCGCCATCGCCCGGCGCAATGCCGCCACCGACAGTGAGCATTACGTCTTCGAGCAATTGGGTAACGAACGCTTGCTGGTGGTGGTGCACGCCGGCCACCCGCTGGCCCGGCGCAAAAAACTGGACATGGCAGAGTTGGTCAACGGGTGGCCGTGGATCCTGCAACCGGAAACCAGTCCGGCGCGCATCGGTCTGGATCAGGCTTTGCAGCGCCTGGCGTTGCCGTTGCCGGCAGACATCATCGAATGCAGTTCGGTGTACTCCATGCAGCAACTGATTCAGCTGACCGACGCGATCATGGTGCTGTCGGAAACCGCATTGCGTGACTATCTTAAAATGGGACTGGTGGTGGCGCTGCCGGTGGAACTGGATGTGCAAATGGCACCCTTCGGGCTGTTGTTGCGCAAGGGCGAGCACATCAGTCGGGAGTTGGGGTTGTTCATCGATCTGCTGCGTCGAAAAGTCGCGGTTTTTTGATTTCTTGGTCAGTTTTTGGTTTTCCGCGAAGGCATAAGCCTATAAACTTAACCTTTCGGTCAGCTTTGCACTGTCAACAACAGCCCTTTGCATCGTCGAAAAGGGCTTCTGCAAGACTCGAGATTTCCAGAACATAACCAGAAGGGCGGACCCCATAACCGCCCAGAGGATGATCCATGTCCAACCGTGATATATCCCGGCGCTCGTTCCTTCAGGGCGGGCTGGTAGCGGGTGTGAGCGTGACGCTCACGCCATTGAGCAGCCAGGCGCTGGCCGCCTTGATGGAAAACAGCGTGACCGTGCCGTCCGAGCAGTGGCTCGGCAACAATGGCAAGGCGCGCGCCCGTAACGATGCCTTGTCCAAAGTCTGCGGCAGCAAGGTCTTTGCCCGCGACATCCGCGCCAAGGACATGCCGGGCTGGCCGCAGCAGCAAGGCCACGCCATGCTGCTGAAAACCATCAAGGCCGACCACATCTTTGCAGGCATCGACCTGTCGTGGCTCGGTGCCGAGTTGCAACCGGACCGCATCGTCACTGCCGAAGACCTGGTCAAGGACGGTATCGTGTTCCCTGAGGAGCACGCCCCGGATCCGCTGTTGCCGGCCGGCAAGGTGCCGATGTTCATCGGGCACCCGGTGGCGATCCTGATCTGGAACGATTTCGAGCGCTTCCGTCAGGCCAAGAACCAACTCAAATTCAATGACAAGGCAATCCGCTACGGCGATATAGCGCCGTTCTACGAAGGCGATCCTTACGGCAGCTTCCGCTACGTACGCGTCGGCGGTGCGACCTCGGCGGACGAAGATGAGTTCGCCAGCCTCAAGGATTCGATCCTGTTCCCGATGCTGCGCAATCGCCGTCCAGTGTGGAATGCCCAGCCGAACCTGCACGGCAACCTGACCGAGCGCGGGTTGTTCTACGCCGAGCGCATGAAGCAGCAGATCGATACGCCGCCGGACAACTGGCTGGTGTTCGACGAGCGCTACAAGACCCCGTCGATCGAGCCGGCCGCCCTGGAGCCGGACAACGGCAACGGCTGGTACGACCCGGCGACCAAGACCCTGCATTTCGTCGTTGCCACCCAGTGTCCGCTGGAGGCAGCGACCGAAACGGCGAAGATGATCGCGCCGTCGCGTTTCGGCCTGGTCAACCTGAACATGCACCCGGGTTACACCGTCGGTTACGGCTCCAAAGACCACAATATTTTCGTCTACTACGCAGCTCTCGCAGCGTTGTACGGCGCTGGTGTACCGGTGCGCCTGGCCAACGATCGCTACGAGCAGTTCCAGAGCGGCATCAAACGGCACCCGTTCGACATTCGCTATCAATTGGCGGTGGACAAGACCGACCACAGCTTCAAGATTTTCCGCTCCGAGATGAGCGTCGACGGTGGCGGGCGAATCAACTACAGCCCGTCGGTGGCGGCGGTAGGCGCCACGGCAGCACAATCGATCTACTACATGCCGCAGAACGATCTGCAGGTCACGGCCTATCACTCCCGCGCCGTTGAAGCCGGGTCGATGCGTGGCTATGGCACCCTGCAAAGCATGGCGGCGACCGAGATGATGGTCGATGAAATCGCCGGTCGCCTCGGTGTCGATGCCATTGAGCTGCGCCGCAAGAACGCATTGCGCTCGGGCATGAAAAACACCCAGGGCGCGATCCCGGCCGGTGCCTTGCGCCTGCACGAGATTCTCGACAAGGCGGCCGTCCACGACACCTGGAAAAACCGCGACGCGATCAAGAAACAACGCGAAGCCGCCGATCCGGACAACTGGTACGGCGTCGGTTTCGCCATCTGCCAGAAAGACTTCGGCACCGGTTCCGAAGCGCCGATGGCCAGCATTGAATTCACCGCCGAAGGTCGCATCAGCCTGCGCCACATCGGTATCGAAATCGGCACCGGCATGTCCACCTCCCAGGCCATGGTCGTGGCCGATTTCCTCGGTGTCCCGGCGCACGAAGTGAAGACTGGCGAAACCGAATGGAAAGAGTTGCAGCTGATCAGTGGCGGCAACCCGTACATCATGAGCCAGGCCGAGCAGGACAATTTCCTGCGCAATCCACGCTGGGTCGGCAAGGTCGCTTCGGCTTCGTCGGCCACCAACTCGGCGTACTACTTCAGCCACGCCACCCGTGAAGCGGCGCGTGTGCTGTTCAACCACGGCCTGTGGCCGGCGGCGCTGGAGATCTGGCGTCAAGGTCCTTATGGCGGCCAGGCCAACCCTTACGTGGTGCGCCGCGAAGACGCCCATTGGGTCGACGGCAAGCTCACGGCCAACGGCATGGAGCCACTGCCATTCGCCATGCTCGCCAAACGCGTTCACGAGCGTGGCCTGGTAAGCGGCGCCACCGTGCACGGTTTCAACCGCTGGAGCTGGGCCGAGGCCGAGTTCAGCATCGACGGCGTACGTGAGCGCTTGCCGCTCGATGGCCTGGCCGTGAAGTACGGCGACGGTGCACCGAAGGCGAAGAAGGCGCAGATGAACAGCGCCGGTTTCCATCTGCTGGATCGGCAGAACATCGCCTACCCGGCAACCCAGTTGAACAACGCGGCGGTGACTTACTACAGCCCGGTGGCGACGCTGGTGGAAGTGAAGGTCAACAAGGGTTCGAACGAAGTGTCGGTACTCAACCATCACTCGTGGGTCGAGTGCGGTCGGGTGCTGGTGGAAGAACTGGTCAGGGGCCAGCTCGAAGGCGGGATCGCCATGGGCATCGGCCACGCGCTGATGGAGGAAATGCCGTTGTACGAAGGTGGTCCGGGGGAGGGTGACTGGAACTTCAACCGTTACCGCCTGCCAATGGCGCGTCACGTCGCGGTGTGGAAACAGACGGCGGACATCCTACCGCCACTCTCGCCGAGCGACCCGTCCAAGGGCATCGCCGAGGTGGTGATGATCCCGGTGGTCGGCGCCATCGGCAACGCCGTGGCCCATGCCATCGGTAAACGTGTCCGCGACCTGCCTATCACTTCTGCACGCATCAAGGAGGCCCTCAATGGCTAACCGTCCGCTTCAACTGACCCTCAACGGTCAATCCGTCGGCCCGGTGGACATCCCTGATGACCTGCCGATGATCGACTACCTGCACGAATACAAGAACCTCACCGGTTCGCGCCTTGGCTGCGGCCAGGGCATCTGCCACGCCTGCGTGGTGATCGTCGACAACCCCGACGGCACCAGCGAAGAAGTGCGCACCTGCATCACTGGCGCACACTATTTCGAAGGCAAGAAAGTTCGGACCATCGAGGGCCATGCGACCCGCGACGAGCAGGGCAAGGTCACCGAACTGAACCCGATCCAGCAGCGTTTCGTCGACGAATTCGCCTTCCAGTGCAGCTACTGCGCGCCAGGCTTCGTGAATGCCGCGACCGTGCTGGTGGAAAAGCTGCAGCGTCAGCCCATCGTCAAAAGCCAGCTGGAAAAAGTCATCGAGGACAGCCTCGGTCATCACATCTGCCGTTGCACCGGGTATGTGCGCTACTACAGCGCCACCCGCAACGTGTTGACCGATCTCGGCCTGGTCAAGGAGGGTTAAGCATGAAGCTTCTACTTGGCCGCCTGGCGTTGGCGGTTGGTCTGGCTGCGCCTGTGGTGGCAGCTCACGCGGATGATACGCAGGTCAAGCAAGGCGAGTACCTCGCCCGCGCCGCCGACTGCATGGCCTGCCACACTGCGCCGGGTGGTGCGCCGTACGCGGGCGGCCTGCCGATCGTTTCGCCGTTCGGCACGATCTACGGGACCAACATCACCCCGAGCAAAGAGCACGGCATCGGCTTGTACAACGATGACGAGTTCTTCGCCGCGCTGACCGCAGGCAAGCGCCGTGATGGCGCCAACCTGTATCCGGCGATGCCGTACACTTCGTATCACCTGATTCCGCGCGCAGATTCCGACGCGATTCATGCCTACCTGAAAACCGTCGAACCGATCGAGCGCGCCGCGCCGGTCACCAGCCTGAGCTTCCCGTTCAATGTGCGCCTGGGCCTGATGGGCTGGAACATGATGTACGGCAAGGACGTGAAGCTGGAGCCTGCCGAAGGCAAGAGCGAAGCCTGGAAGCGTGGCCAGTACATGGTCGACGTGCTGGGTCACTGTGGTGAATGCCATACGCCGCGCGGCTTGCCTGGTGCGATGCAGATGGACAAGCGCATGACCGGCGGCATTCTCAATGGTTATCTGGCGCCGAGCCTGCTGGCCACTGACCTGGCGGCCCGTGGCTGGAATCATCAGGACCTGAGCTCGTTCCTCAAGCACGGCATGAGTGCCCAGGGCACGATGTTCAACGAGATGTTCCCGGTGTTCCACAACAGCACCCAAGGCCTCAGCGATCCGGATCTGGCGGCGATGGCGACCTTCCTGCTCGGCGATCAGCCGCCGGCGGCGAGAATGCTCACCGAAGTGCCGTTGGACAAGCTGAGCCCAAGTGCCCGGCGCGGCCGTCAGGAATATTTGAATGTCTGCGCCGGTTGCCATGCGCCGGGCGGCGAGGGCAAGCCGCACATCGCCGTGGCCATGCGCGGCAACACCACGCTGCGCCTGGAAGACCCGCGCAACCTGGTGCGGGTGATCGACGACGGTATCGGTGAGCAGAAGTTCTCCGGGTTCGAACACATGCAACCGATGCCAGGGTTCGCCGGGAAATTGAGCGACGAGCAACTCACGGATCTGCTGAACTACCTGCGTCAGGGCTGGGGCGGTCAGCCGAATGATCTGGCGGTGAACGACGTGCAGAAGCTGCGGGCCGATGCGCCGCTCGAGCACAAGGCCCACTGACATGCAGCATCTCGATCTGCAAGTGGTGCGCCGGGCGCTGGAGTGGTCGGCGGCCGGTCAGCGCATCTGGCTGTGTACGGTGCTGGCCACTTATGGCTCGGCACCGCGCGCACCGGGTTCGCTGCTGGCGGTGAACACGCAGGGGCACTGGATTGGCTCGCTGTCCGGTGGTTGTGTCGAGGAGGACTTTCTCGAGCGAGTCGCCGAGGGCGCGTTTCTGCAGCCGGTCAGCGTTGTTCGTTACGGCGAAGACAACGACCCACGCTCGCGCGTCAGCCTGCCGTGTGGCGGGGTGCTGGATGTGCTGGTCGAGAAGCTGGATGCCGATTGCGAGGTGCAAGCGCATCTGTGCGAGCTTGAGTCGGCGCTGTTGGGCCGACGGCGGTTGATCCGCGAAGTGGATCTGCAAAGCGGTGCGTGCAGCCTGTTCGATGATCGTGAGCAGGGTGTGCGTATCGAGCGTGAAATCGACCGGGTGCGCGTGCGCGTCGGCGCGGCCCAGCGCTTGCTGCTGGCGGGGTATTCCAGTGTCGCCCAGGCCTGTGCGGAGTTTGCCGTGGGCCTGGGCTTCGAGGTGATTCTGTGTGACCCGCGGGACGAAGTGCTGGAAGGCGTCGTGCTGGATAACGTGGAGATTCGCCGTCAACTGCCGTCGATGTTCATCGCTGACGGCGGCTGTCACAGCGACACGGCGGTGGTGGCGTTGACCCACGATCCACGTATCGATGACCTGGCGATGATGGAGGCTGTTCGCACCGAGGCGTTTTACATCGGTGTGATGGGCTCCCTGCAGACCTCGCAAAAGCGCTTCGAGCGCTTGCGGCGCATTGGTGGTCTGGGAGATGCCGAGTTGGCGCGGATTCATGCGCCCATCGGGCTGAACCTGGGCAGCAAGACGCCGGCGGAGATCGCCCTGGCAGTGCTGGCGGACATCCTGCGGATTCGCAGCGGTATCCCACGGGACCGGCTGTAACCACCGTCCCCCTGTAGGAGCTGGCTTGCCAGCGAAAGACGTCTAGACAACAACAATGTTGGCTGGCGAAACATTTTCGCTGGCAAGCCAGCTCCTACAGATCCTTACACGCCGAACTTGTCGCGCAATCCGTAATACCAGGCGCCCAGCGCCGCGAACGGGGTACGCAGCATTTGTCCGCCGGGGAACGGATAGTGGGGCAGGTCGGCAAACGCATCAAAACGCTCGGCCTGGCCGCGCAATGCTTCGGCCAGCACCTTGCCCGCCAGATGCGTGTAAGTCACGCCATGGCCGCTGCAGCCCTGGGAATAGTAGATGTTGTCGCCCAGGCGTCCGACCTGGGGCAGGCGCGACAGGGTCAGCAGGAAGTTTCCGGTCCACGCGTAATCGATCTTCACGTCCTTGAGTTGCGGGAATGCCTTGAGCATCTTCGGTCGAATGATCGCTTCGATGTTCGCCGGATCCCGAGCGCCGTACACCACGCCGCCACCGAAGATCAGACGCTTGTCGCCGCTGAGGCGGTAGTAGTCGAGCAAGTAATTGCAATCTTCAACGCAGTAGTCCTGAGGCAGCAGGGTCTTCGCCAGTTCTTCGCCCAGTGGCTCGGTGGTAATCACTTGAGTGCCGCAAGGCATCGACTTGGCGGCCAGTTCCGGCACCAGATTGCCCAGATAAGCGTTGCCGGCGACGATGATGAATTTGGCCCGGACCTTACCCTGCGGCGTGTGCACCACCGGATTCGCGCCGCGCTCGATGCGCACCGCGGGCGACTGCTCGTAAATCGTGCCACCCAGGGACTCGACCGCCGCCGCTTCACCCAGTGCCAGGTTAAGCGGATGAATGTGGCCGCCACTCATGTCGAGCATGCCGCCGACGTACTGATCGCAAGCCACTACTTCGCGGATACGACGTTGATCCATCAACTCAAGCTGGGTGTGCCCGAAACGCTCCCACAGGCGCTTCTGGGATTCGAGGTGCCCCATTTGCCTGGCGGTCATCGCGGCGAACACGCCACCGTCTTTCAAGTCGCACTGAATGTTGTATTTGGCGACGCGCTCACGAATGATTCGCTCACCCTCGAACGCCATCTGCCCCAGCAACTGGGCCTGCTTGGGACCGACCGTGCGCTCGATGACATCGATATCGCGGCTATAGCTGTTAACGATCTGCCCACCATTACGCCCGGACGCCCCGAAACCCACCCTGGCGGCTTCGAGCACCGTGACCTTGAAGCCGCTCTCCAGCAGAAACAGGGCAGAGGACAACCCCGTATAACCGGCGCCAATCACACAGACATCGGTCTCGACATCATCCTGCAACGCCGGGCGCGGCGGAACCGCATTGGCCGATGCGGCGTAGTAGGACTCGGGGTAGGGAGTGTTAGCCATCCGGCAGCCTCTGTTTAATATATTTTACGAGTGCGCCGATCGTACCCGAGTTGAAAATCGCCCGCCAGCCACCCGGAAAATCTTCTTTGGACCGGCAAAATTAAATATTTTGCATATTCATAGGGTTAGCTCGAAAAAAGGTGTTGACACCCCTCCGGAATTCCGTAGAATGCCGCCTCACAGCAGGCACGTAGCTCAGTTGGTTAGAGCACCACCTTGACATGGTGGGGGTCGTTGGTTCGAGTCCAATCGCGCCTACCAAACAAAATCCGCTCTGCTGGGCGGTCTAGAAGGGCTCACCGAAAGGTGGGCCCTTTTTTGTTGTCTTGAATTCATGCAGAACGTTCACAAAATATCGGGTTCGTTCACACTGGGCAATGTGAACGCCGATATCAGCTCATTCTCGGATGGGATTCTGCTCGGATCGGTGGGGGTTGGATCGGGTGTTGAAGGTTGTGATCAGCCTTGCGACTGCTTGACTGCAATGTCTCGTATGGTCTGAATATTCTGGTGGATTGCTGAGAGTACAAACCACACTCCAGAGCCTAGGCAGCCAACAGCGAAGCCGATCAGGGCACCGATATACTCATAGGTGCCTTTCATTGCGAAATATCCCACAACCGTTGCCACGATGATTCCTACCCAAGCGAAGAAATTCACAACGGTGATCACGATATCTTTCATTGCCTTTGCTTCCTGCGTGGTTAGAGTGGGGGCACTTTGCCATCGTCAGGATGAGCGGTAAACGGTGCAGCGATATATAGCAATACTGATGGCGCCAGCGTTCACATCTGGTTGTGCGCCGGGGTGTGGCTGGTGGGGTTGCCATCTATCTCTAAGTCCTTGAATTATCAAGGATTATTTAGTCAAAAAACTCGAAGTGTGAAAGCGATTAAGTACACCTAAGTGGTGCACTATGCTTTGCATTGTAGGTTGCTATAAGCCTCCCTCCAAGCCTATCTCCGTGTTGTTCTGTCGCTCGTGGCTGCCGCTACACTCTACTGGTGCACTGTAATCAGGAGGGGAGCATGACCTCAGGCTTGCAAAACGCTTGCGAACGCTTTGACAAGGCGCTGATCAGCTTGTTGGATATGAGTGGCGTCCTGCGGGAGGACTTGAACGCGCTCCTCGACGCTTACCCAGACCAGAGCAATCCAGTGCTTCGGCGAAGCTTTGTACGCGCTTCGTGGGCGTATGTTGAGGCCATTACGCACGCCCTTAAACTGATGGTGTCGATACTGGTGGATGCTGGGGCATGTGAGTTGGAGTCAAAGGAGGCGGCGTTTTTAGAGCAGCCTAGAACGGAGACGCTCACCAATATCAAGCAGACGATCCAGCTAGTCGCAAAGGTCTTCAAAGTGTCGGATCGTGACCTTGGGGGTGGGACCGGCTGGCATCATGTAAAACCGTCTATCAAGGTGAGAGATCGTTTGGTACATCCTAAGTCGGTAGAGAGCTTGCAGGTTGCTGATTCAGAATGGGAGACTCATGCCGATGCGTTCGCTTGGATGGTACGTGCATTTGACGATTTACTTACTGATATCAGTGATCAATACAGTCAAGGCCGTGGATGCATGAGTGCTCCCTCTGTGTGAGCCATAGATAAGGTGGCGAACGAGCGCCCCAAGGCGGAACCGTTCTCGTCTCTTCTGCTACTGGGTCCGGCGGTAGGTATATGGATCAGGGACTGAGATGTGCGGATACGTATTGTAGGGGAGGGGGGCTTGCCACACGTCAGGGTTGCAGGAAATTATTAGGGATAATTATGACTTCACACATCACACTAAGCTTAACCAGACTGTTGGCCCAGAATGTCGGGGCGCCCTTCCTATTTATTGGTTCTGGGTTTTCTCGGAGATATATAGGGCTGGAGCAGTGGGATGAGTTACTTAAGAGGTTTTGTAAGGGCATAAAAGAGTTCGGGTATTACTCTTCGCAGCATAATAAAGATATGCCAAAGGCTGCCAGTGAAATGGCTCGGGACTTCAATGAGGTATGGTGGAAGGACAAGGACTATGCTGAGTCAAGGGAGCGTAGCTCGGAG
This sequence comes from Pseudomonas sp. P1_C12, assembly GCF_056406435.1. NCBI lineage: Bacteria > Pseudomonadati > Pseudomonadota > Gammaproteobacteria > Pseudomonadales > Pseudomonadaceae > Pseudomonas > Pseudomonas sp. P1_C12. The sequence continues at coordinate 322,908 of NZ_JBFUAE010000006.1, forward strand.
CAAATGATAAATGTATCATCTGCCCTTAAATTTGAGGTTGCGAATTACTTGGCAGGAAAAAGTCACGACCTTGTTGAGGGGGAGAGTATTGCTAAGGAGTTGGAGGCACTTTCTCGGCTTAATGTTGATGGGATAATAACAACCAACTGGGATTTGTTTTTGGAGGAGTTGTTTCCCGATTACAAAGTTTTTGTTGGTCAGGAAGAGCTATTGTTTTCGAATCCACAATCTATTGCTGAGATTTATAAGATACATGGATGTGCCAGTCAGCCAAATTCTCTAGTGCTTACAAATGAAGATTATCAGGTGTTCGATGCTAAAAATCCTTATCTTGCAGCAAAGCTAATCACAATTTTTATCGAACATCCTATTGTATTTATCGGGTACTCGGTCAGCGATAAAAATATACAAAATATCATTGGCTCAATCGTGAAGTGCTTGGGTCAAGACAAACTAGATGTTTTTGGGAGAAATCTAGTATTCATACAGCGGACAAAAGGTAGTGAGGAACCGTCTTTTCAGCCTTCAATGATGGCTATAGGGGATACGCATCTCAATATAACTGTAATTAAGTCAAATAATTACCTAGATGTGTATGAGGCTATAGAGAGCACGAAGAGGAAAATTCCCGCTCGTATATTGCGTTATTGTAAAGAACAGATGTATGACCTTGTTAAGTCCAACGATCCTGAGACGAAACTTGCGGTCGTAGATATTGATCAGATTGACAACAAGGAGGATGTAGAATTTGTGATGGGCGTGGGTGTCGCTAAAGAGCATGAAGGAATGTCGCGTCAAGGGTACAAGGGGGTTACGTTAGACGATATTTTTGCAGATGTCATTAGCGGTGACGTCAAGTATGATCCCGTTGAGCTGTTGAGGGAGGTCTACCCGACTTTTCAGAAACGGTCTAACAAGTATATTCCCGGCTACAAATATCTTCGGCTTGTAGGTATAAATTCACTTCAGGAGCTCAGAGACTCAGAGTTTGCATGTCTTGAGTCAATTTTAAATAAGGCAAGTCGTAAGGATTATCGAATTCAGCAATACAAGAAGCAGTATGAAGGTAATTTTAAGGGTTTTAGCACCGAAAATATAATTGCCAGCACAACCGCAGAAAAGGCTCCTTTGATAATACCGTTTCAAGATGATGCAAATATCGATATTGGAGCAGTCAGGGCTTTTCTGCAGCAAAATAGCGATAGTCTGAGGTCAGATGTATCCTCCTACGCAACTTACTTTCGAAAGCTCGCCTGTTTGATTGATCGGATAGAGTTCGGATTCTAAGCCAGAGGTAGATGATAAAGTGTTATCTAACTCGCCGCTGGAGTCGTAAATTAATCTCCGAGGTATTCTTGGATGTTGCTGAGAAAAATAATGAATTGAGAACTCATCGAATCCGCATAGGCTCTAACGCTTAGCAATACGCCAAGATGAGGTCGGTTGGTTTTTGAAAATAAGTGGCAGGCTATGGATATAATGCGTATTACTTCGTGGATTATAAGGTTTTTGTAAGTTATTATCGTTTCGTTTGGGTTTTTTCTCATGGTGACGGCTAAGCCCAGCTAGTTTAGTTAAATGGTCTAACAAATATGGTGAGCTCTATTGAAGCTAGATAGTTACAAAGTAAATAGGAAGCACAGGGATCAAGTGGCAAAGGATGATTGCACTCAGTGGACTGTTAATGAATGGGAAGAAATTAAACTATTTTCTATTGCTAAAGCTAACGAGTGGGTATGCCCTAAAGGTTGTCTATGGGCGATGGAAAAGAATGGAAGCAACCTCGCCGAGTTAGGACGGACAGGTCGAGATATAGCCTATATGGCGAAGTATGTTACAAATCAAAATCACGAGTGGCATGGATATCCCGTCACTCCATCGCGTCTTGCTGATCGGCCTCCTACGTTGATTTTAGATAGGTGGCGAGATGCCGAACTCATAACCAAGCCCCAGCAAGCTAAAATAATCAAAGGGAAATGGTGATGGGTATAAATAGGTTTGTCGTAAATATAGAGGGTGATTACGTAGACTCTTATATTTACTCAGGTTTATTGTTGCTTGTGGATATGAACTACAGGGTGAATGTTTTTAAATGGGAGAGCCTGTTTTCAAAAGGGTTTGATGGGGTTAATTTTTTTCAAGCTACTTTATTAAAGAATCTTCTCCTTGATAGTCGCAATGAAATCCCCAGATTCGCCGTGTCTGAGGTAACAATAACAAAGTCCATGCTGAACTCTGCGAAACTATATTCACATGATATCGGTGTTTGGCCTTCAGATATAAATGTCTACGCTAATAAATTGTATATTTCATCAGAGCGCGGTGTATCCATACTTGATGTTAATTACAAAACAGGGGAGTTGGGTGGCGAGCTAAAAATTTTTGATGAGATGTGTTTTGCAATATCTCCCAATTCTTTCGGGCGGCTAGCTTTCGCTGCCGGGAAAGAAGGTGTTTTTACATTGTCACCATTATCATCAAAGTTTATTGGGCGAAGTGATGTTAAGCAACTGATAACAGAAACTTGTGTGGACCTTGATTGGCAATCTACACTACTTTTCGCTACCACAGACAAAGGAGTTGTAGAGGCGGCGTATAGCAAGATGCCAGAAAAGAAAGATTTTTCTAATGAAGCAGATTTTTTTTCTGCAATTAAAGAAAGTAAGCAGCGTAAGCCAGATGTAAGTATATATCAAGATGTTCAGTCTTCTTGGATTGGTGGAGATAAAAAATACTCTTTTTTAAAAGCTGGACAGATAATGATCGAACGATTTTCTAGTAATAATTCGAGAACTTTAATTGATCTTTGTTTTAATGAAAAAGTGTTGCGTGCGAGAACGGCGGCATTTGGGACAGCAATAGAAACCGACCAACAATTGTATGCTCTGATCGGTTCGGATAAATTTGATTTGGCTCGTGAGCCTATTGGCTGGAGAGTATTCCCTAGAGCTAAAAATTATGCTAATCAGCTACATGTAATTCAAGATGATCGAATTGAGATTACAATTGTAGAGTCTATTCAAAATAATGATTTTGGATTCGATACTGAAAGTATAGATTTGAAAGGGTAAATCAAAATTATTTATGGTAGGGCAGTTGTTAAGTTGTAGTTAGTAGGTATGGACTCGTACGCGCAGGGGCGATGTTCAACTTAGCCATGCTCACTAGCATTCTACGATAGAGTTTTCACATGGCGGCGATGTCATATGCCTGTACACTGGTGGTGGCCAGTGGAAATCAGAGGAAGTGATGGGAAGCCCGACTGAGATACCTTTTGAAACAGCACGCGAACTGCTGGATTTTGTGTCCCCTCTCGACCCCGCTTGGAGTCAGGGACAGTATATATTCAGAGGACAGTCAAGCGATGAGTACAAGCTAACACCGTCGATATGTCGTCGTGGTATTGGCTCATTCGCCTACGGCTCGCCCCACAGGATGTTTAGTAATTCCAGCTCAGGACAAGTGAGCTTTGAGCTCGATGTGCTCAAGAAGTTTCTAGACGGCTGTGATCGGTCGGGTTTGGTAGTGCCGGGATACTCGGAACAGATCAAGGCAAGGATATTGAATGAACCAAGCTCCTTCTTGAGTGCTTTTAGACGACCGTGGCCCCAGCCAGAGCTGTATGAAATCTTAGCCGCTGCCCAACACTATGAAGTACCAACTCGCCTCCTTGACTGGACAGAGAGAAGCTATGTTGCCTGCTACTTTGCAGCGTCGTCAGCAAATTTTGAGCTTAATAGTATAAATGCAAAGATAGCAATCTGGGCACTGAGCACCGAGCATGCGAAGCACTGGAAAACAGTTCAGATTATTAGGACGCCGGGGGGAACAAGTAGAAACCAAGCGGCTCAATCTGGACTTTTTACTACTCATGAAGTTGATATGTATAACCTTGGTCTCAACGATATATATCAACCAGAAACCCTAGAAGAGGTTGAAGAGATATACAGCACTGCTCAAGGTGGCAGACCGCTCATTAAAATGACATTGCCGATTAGCGAAGCTCCCGACTTGTTAGATCTCTGCTCTAAACTTGGAGTTGATGGCTCGACACTCTTCCCCGGTTATCATGGGGTGGCAAAAATGGTTAGAGATTGGGGTAACGTCGCGGTTGGAATAAGACCGTCGCAAGGGCTTATGGATGAGTACAAGCAAGATAGCTACGATTCAGACTTCGACTAAAAGTGCCGGCTATTTGATGTGGGTAGGGTGGCGGTGGAGGTTAATACCTTGAAGCTGTGCATCTAATAAGCTTCTGATTCATACCTCCTGCTGGACTTAAACATTGCATATCACATTGTGATAGATGTGAAAAGGCCACATATGGTGGCCTTGGGAATGATCGGTACTATCTAAAGCAACGGACTGTTCACCCATTGAGAGCCATCATATCGTTGTAGCTTCAACTCAGTAAGCTGTATGCTCCCTGAGATTGCAAACCAATCAATTGGCGAACCGCCCCGTTTCTTGCCCACAGTCTCCAGTTTGCGGCGGGCTGTGCTGGTAATGCCGGCGTACTTGCAAGCGTTAACCCAATTCATCAGGCGCGGATCATCACTCGCAAGAGAAAAGCGAACACAACCAAATTCAGCCAGTTGCTCAGCAAATGTCAGTAAGCGTAGACCGTGTTCACTATGCACCATCTTAGTTGCAGTCTTTTCCCAAAGCTGAGCCTTAGAGAACCATAATAACGGAGGTTCATTCTCGGCACCTGCATTGCTTGGGAGCAACGCCCTTGATGCAAGGATCAATGGCAGGTGGTGCTTTTCAGTGGTGTAATGATGAACCAATTCCTTGCCGATCACTAATTTCCCCTTTTTTCAGTTTATGGCACTGCGCTATGCAGTAGATTGTCAAATGCTCGAATATAAAGCTACGTTACAAGTGACGTCAATATCAGGCTTGACATATAGCATTATGGCAGGTGTGAAAAAGCCTGCATATGGCGTTGAGAATGAACAAGTTTATGAGTCATCAGCACACGTACGATCAAATAATTAATCCCTTACAACAGGTTGATTAATCCAAATAACGGCGGTCAATCGTTTATCGTAGCTTTTGGATTAATTTCAATTAGGACTTTGCGATGGACTGTATCCCCCTCAGATATTCATCCCGTGCATTTGAACGCCGGCGCTGGTTGGACTGGGTTGACCTTGAATAAGGTAAAGTTTGGATAATCACCCTGCTTAGAGCGGGGTTTCTTTTGCCTGAAATTCATTTTCTGTGTATTTTTCAAATTCCCTATTTTCACTTTCGTAAATACACTTTTCCGTTGGAATCCCTACAGACGGAATCCCCCTGTTCACCCTGATATTGGTCTGACGCGATTAACGCTCCGGCTCCGTGGAGTAAGGCCATCGCCCGATATTCTCAAAATCTCCCCCTGAGCCTTCGCAGTATTGCGTATGCGGGGCTCTAGCTGAATGCCAGTGTCATGGCACTTGTCGCTTGTCGTTGCTTAGAAGTGATTATGGGAAGGTGAGTCCAAGACGTTCAACAATACGTTTCACGGTCATTGGTGCAAACTCTGAACCTTGAGCTATTCCTTCATGGCACGTTGAACAGACGACAGTGATACACCAAGGGACTCAGCAGCGGCTCTGTAACTCATCTTGTCCACTGTGATAGCAGCACGGATATCATCATTGGTAACAGCCTTGGTGCGTCCCTTGTAAACCCCTTTCGCCTTTGCCTTCGCGATGCCTTCACGTTGACGTTCTTTGATCATGCTGCGTTCAAACTCAGCGACGGCACCAATCATGGACAGCATCAGGTGTTGGGTTGCGTCGTGCTTGTCGCCAGTGAATAGCAGGTTCTCTTTGTGGAACTTCACAGCCACGCCTTTAGCGTTGATCTGCTCTACCAACTTCAGAAGGTCTTGAAGGCTGCGAGCGAGACGGTCAATCGAATGTACATGGACAACATCACCCTCACGCACAAACTCAATCATCTGCTGCAACTGGGGACGGTCTGTTGTGGCACCACTCACTTTGTCTGTGAATGTCTTGGCGAAGGTCAGGCCGTCAAGTTGACGGTCGGTGTTCTGGTCAGCGGATGAAACTCGGATGTACGCAACGTCAACCATTTGGTGTGCCTCTGTAGTCATAGGGTCTAGAGGCTCACACTTTGCCTGTGTATCAGGCTGAAAGCAACCCTATGAATACGCCTTTCTGTATTCACTAGACCAGTGGTCATAGGGTACACCCTATGAACGCGATTAGGTTTGCCGTATTTGGTTGATTGCGTCGGTGATGGCAGATGCATTCCTGTCGATGGTTTCCAATGCTGTAATCGCGTTGCTGTGCACGTCTGGTGAACCTGTGGCCTTTACCCACAAGGCGACCTCTTCAATTGCTGCGGCGAGCGCGTGCTGATTGTGCAGCAGAAGGGTGAGCACATCGGCGGTGGCGATGGCGGCGTGGTTGTCTGACATGGCTGTCGTCCTTGATAGTGGTGTGAAGATCGTAGCTCAACACGAAAGTTGCTGGCGCCGACAGCGCCTGTTGTGAATGTACAAATGCTGCTGACATGTTACTGAACGATGGTGATGTGGTGGTATCTGTGGTGAGGTTTACCAGTCATGGTTAACGTGAACACCCTGTGACGACATCTGTACGGCGTTTATGAAGAATTTCATTCAATGCTGACTTTGACATGATGATCGACATGTGACGACTGTAGTTTTCTTCCAATTTCAATCGAATTGCTTTCACCTGTGAAGAAATTGGAGAGAAAGTGAATTGTGTTTAGCCGAGTGTTGTTGAAGCCCCAGGTTTTATCAGTGTTTCAGGCGTGCTGGTCTTAGATATGGTTGTTACAACACCACAATCATGCCTGTTTCATCACCTGTTGCAATCCTGTTGGAAACGCTGACACCTAAGGCATCTATCACAGGTGGCAACTATTACTGGTGGTAACCAAACTGGTGATAACCATTCCATTCTGGTGAAGCATTCCACTGTTGTTTGATTTACAACTGACATCCGAATGTTGTGCGAATGTTTTCATGGGGAATATCATCGGCCACAAAAAAAACCTGACACTGGTTAGGCATCAAGGGTATGAGATTGTTGAGACGTTGGATTCACCGTCAACGGTGGAAAGTAATGTCTGGTGTTTGGTTAACTTTCGTTCATCTCTCCTGAATGTTCATCAAATACTTTTCTGTGTGTGACACACAGGAGATTGCTGGACATCTAATTGTCAATCAGGGAAAGACTCTCTAGAGTTTGTAACTCTCATATACAGAACATGTCCGCAAGTGAGCGTAGCGAATGCCTTTCAGAAGATGGAAGCGAAAGCCCATCATGCTTTTGACTATCTTCCAGTGTTTACACTGAATAGACACTTCCTGTCATACATGACAGAATAGTTATTCTTTAAGATAATACTTTTTGTCTTGATGGGTTTACTTACCCATCTCCTTCTCAACTTCCTTAAAGACAGAATCATCAGGGATGACCTCCCTGAAAACTGAGCATACCTCGGGACAATCTCCCGAGAAGAAAAAGCTTCGTTCGCTTCGCTCTCTTATTATATCCTGCCGTAATTATTTTTTAGCTCAATACGACATTCCAGATCATCCGTTTCATCCATCAGATAGTCCGCTTCATCCATATCGTCCGCTTCATCCCCGGTTTTTGGCTCTAAAACCTTCAGCTCCAGACGCAGCTGTTCTGATGGGTGAGCGTTCAAATACCGTTCAATGTTCTGGAGCGCAACACGGCCTGCCGCAGCAAGGTAACGAACATAGCGGTCTTTGACTGGCTCAAAATCGTGGTTGCGGAAGACGGTGTTGCCCTCAATCGCGTCAGTTGAAATCACTGCCATTGTAATGACCTTCCGCACGTAGCTCGGTCTGATGTTCAGTTTGCCATTGTTGCTTCCAACTGAGATGTACATGCCTGCCATGACGGCATTCTCGATCCAGTGAGCATTCTCAATAATTGCCTGTTTGATGATCGCAGCAAACGGATTTAAGCATACGTTCGGCTTAGGGCCGCGCTTCGGCTTGGGGCTGAGCACATCGATGACGGTTGTTGGTTTAGCTGGCGTTGGCCCACCAAAATCTACGTACACCACATTGTCGCTTTTCCTGACATCCATTAGATGCAGGTACTGGCTCGGGCTGGCTGGAGGTCGTGGAATTCCACTTCGGTACTGTTCGATGTTGACCTGGAGTGGTGAAATGACAAGCTGCCCATAGATTTCGCCAGTGTGCTTATCGATCCTGAAGCCATCGATAATACTGGTGCGGCATTGCTTGGGGAGATCGAGGTGATCGGAGGTAACTGGAAGATCGGTTGCTACGGTGCTCAAATTCAAAGCGAGTGCGTGCGGCATGGTGTGGCTCCTTGTTCAAGTTCATGTCATAGGCATTCCTCTCGGGTAACTGCCAGATGGTTTTGTGTGTAGTGGTTTTGAAGCGGGGCGGATATTAGTGCCCGCAATTCGGACGCGTCAAACTGTTTTCTTCCCTTATTCGAAAGAAATATTAGAGAACTTGTCAACCCCCTAAAAAGTGGCAGAAGTCATTTGACGCAAAAGCTCCGCACAGACGTGGTTAGTCTGCCGGAGCCGTAGCGGTATTACTTTTCATTGTGAAGCGCTCAAAAGCTATTGTGGGAGCTTGCAGCATGTGTTACAGGATCAAACTGGAATCACTAGTTCGGTGAACACACTGTCAACTTCACGCTGTACCTCAGCTAACAGCTTCGCTCTCTTGTCAGCGACTTTCTTGGCTTCTGCCAATTCTGCCTTTTGCAGAAGTTGTTCCGTCAACAGCTGGCGATACTTTTCTCTTTCAACTTCAAGTTCTTTCACATACTGAGCTTTCACGTCAGCATCGATAATCGAGAGATCTAATTTTTGCATTTCTGGCGGTTTGATCATCGATGCCGAGTAATCAAGCGACAGCGTTCTGATTGGTGACCATTTGCTGAGTTCATAACCGAGTTGCGATTTCTCAATAATGGCGGTAATAAATTCGTAAGGGAATTCAGCTTGTACAACCTCCAAACATTGCGCAGATTGCCTGTACTTGACGTGGTAATCTTCCTGAAGTTGTTTTAGCTCAACTTCATCATATTTGCGGGGCGTTCCATGAATCACGATCTTGTCAGTCATTTGTTTTATCCTTCTGTCGAATGTGGTTGATCATCTTTTCGATGATGGTCATGCGGTATTGTTCGTCACTTGATTGTTGTGCGCTGGCATTGGTGATTGCATTGTCAGCATTTTTGAATACATCAATCTGAGCTTTCAAGTCAGCCATAGTCAGCAGTTGTTTCTGCAACTTATCCTTCGCTGCTTGTATTTCTTGTTGCTCGGCACGTTCTTTAGTACGACGTGCAAATGCTTCTACCATTCGCCGTCCCATTTTTTCAGTTGTCATTTAGTATTGCTCCTGTGCTTGACGTAGCACTTGAACACCATATTCGTTCACTAGTCTTTCAATGCTGTTAGTTGCTCTATGTGCTGCTTCCACGTTAGAGGTATCGATTGCTGCTTGGCGGTCTTGCAGATAATCCTTGATTTGTAAGACCGCTGCTTGGCGTTCTAGTAGATGTGAGTTACTAAATTCATTATAGAATTTCATTGTTGATTCCTTTTGGTTCGTTTGTATAGAAAGACACCTGACTTGGCACTTTCAATCCTTTGTATCAAGGCTTACAGGCGTGCAAGAGTGGCAACCTATGGGATAGCCCAGGATTTCGTTTATTAAGGCTGTAATCGCGTTACAGGGGCTCTCGGCGGCACTGTTACTGGTGCTGTCAGCGGTACTTCTTTATTTTGTTTATGTGGGCGTCCAGATCATGTACATCTGCATCTGGATTGGCTTTGATCCAATCAAGAATGGTTGGCACTCGATCAACGACAGCAGTTGTACTTTCTTTACCATTACTGACTTGTTCTTTGAAACTTGGACAGTTGTCCATCAGATCACCGGCACTTACCAGTTCGCCTTTGAGACGTGCCTTCTTCAGTAGTGCGTAGTAATGGTTGAGTACAACGATTGAAGCTTCATGAAAGCCGTGGTAATCATCAGGCGTTGGTGGTGTTGGACAGGTGATTACTCGTAGGATGAATTGCGATGGTGTATGAACACAGATGTAGTTGGTCATTGGTTTTCCTTTTCGGTATGTTCGATCCTTGCTCTGTAGGTTGAAGGTATTAGGATTGAAATGGATGTTAGATGTTTGTTGTTACTGCTTTCTTCTTGTATTCAGCTTTCCTCAGATTGTTCAGAACTTGACTTATCATGGTCTGTAGAGTGTGCTTGTAATTGGTACGACCAGTCATCGACATGATCGTTTGCAGTTGAGCAACCGCCTCTTCGTTTAATTTCATTAGCATTGTGGGCTCTCCATAGTTTGTACAGCACGATCAACCACGTATTGGTTGATTGACTTACCAGCAACAGATGCAGCTTTGGTAATAAGTGCATGGTTGGTAATGCTGAACATAATCTTTTCTGGAATCAAAGTGATCTTTGATGCTCGCCAAACGATGTTCCGACATTTACTTGAGCATGTTGTTGCATGCGCCCTACGGTTAACCAATGGTGAATTACAGGCACGACAATGGGTGATACGCATATAGATGCTACCTCGTTAATTTAAAGTGTTTACAAAACGTCCAGTAAGGACAAAATAAAAGCCATACCGGTTAAGGAAATGGCTTTGGGGAATTTAGTGGAGGAACAACTTCAACAACGAACTTGAAAGGAGGAAAAAGCTCGTTGTGAGGAACCGTAGTTGTATGTTCTACAACCAGAAATACGGTGTGAACCTGCTCAACTCCAATAAAGACAGTATGAACTAATTAGTTGAAAATGTCAATACCAATTGACAGTTTGTCAAACACTTTCTTTAACTATTTTTCAAAGTTAAAGTTGAGGTGTTGGATCGCTTTCTGCTTCTGTTCAAATGAGCATCCGGCACTGTAGATGTTCAACGTGAATGACTTATTTTCGTGTTCTTGGGTGCGGTGATGCCTATTTTGGTTCGGTACGACTAAACCATTTGCATGGGGCGAGGCAGCCAACTCCTAATTCATCATGGCTGCCTATCCGGTTTGATCAGTCGATTAGGTGCAACACGTCCCTCACGTTTAGATGGGAGTACCGCGCAACGGATCGTGTATCACGGTGCCCAGATACGATCATGATCTGAGCGTTGTTGAATCCCTTTTTCGCGACGTTCGTGATTCTGGTGTGCCTAAGTTGGTGAAGTCGGACGCTACTGTCTAAGCCTGCCTTCACGCGTGCCAAGCGCACAGCCTGAGTTACGGCGTGCGGTGTAACCGTAAACACTTGGCCGTTCGGGTGACGTCCCACAGTGGCCAACAGTTGGGCAAGTTGGAGAATTTCAACAGCACGGTGGGTGAGGGGGACTGATCGTGTGCCGTTCTTTCCATCGATCACATCGGCAATGCGTTCTTTCAGGTGAAGGCAGTCTTTCGTCAGTTTCAGAATTTCGGATCGCCGCATGGCAGTCTCGTACGCCAGTTCGACAATCAGTTTCATGGTTGGAGATAGCTTCGCCAGTAACCGCTCAAGCTCACTTGCACGGATCACCTTGTCAGAAGATCGGTCAGGTTTGGGAAGTGCAATGTCACTGACAGGGTTATGAATGTCGATCAGTAAGCCGCGTTTGGCGAACCTGTAGAACCGCGACATGAATGCAAGCTGCGTTCTGCACGTGGACGGCTTGACCTTCTTCAATCGCATGATTTTGAAGTCGTTGATCATTTGTGGGGTGATTTCGTGAATCGGCTGCGTGAAGTACCTACCCAGATGCTCAACGATTTTCAGTGCGTGGTCGTAGCTACCTTTGCCCTTGAGCATCGTTTCGCAGTAGGTCATGCCTAACGTGTAAATGGTGTGATGTTTGCGATCCATCGTCACGGCTTCAAGCTGGTTTGCCCATGACTCTGCTTCAGCTTTGGTGTTGAAGGTTTTTGACTGGGGAGATTCACCTTTTACGCGTACCTGAGCGTTCCAGTTACCGGACGGAAGTAAGCGAATATTGGCCATTTTTGACGCCTCATGATGTGAATGGGCGTTCTGTGAAATCCAAGAGCAGCAAGGCTTGCAGCTTGCGCAAGCAGACATTGACATGGTGGGGGTCGTTGGTTCGAGTCCAATCGCGCCTACCAAACAAAATCCGCTCTGCTGGGCGGTCTGGAAGGGCTCACCGAAAGGTGGGCCCTTTTTTGTTGTTTGAAGTTTTATGAGATTTTTCCTGGTCTGCTAAAAGCAGGAGGCCTAAGCCTCTTGCCTCGCGTTACTGCGCCGTCGTTTGTACGGCGATACTCATGATCCCCCCTATAGCCTGTGTTACCAGCCGATATTCGATCGTGATGTTCGTAGTGCCCACTACATAACAGCGCATGCAGCCAGGCTCCCATGTTTTTACCATTAACCCTGTCAGTGACGGCTTAATATCCTGGTGCCTGGACGTATCAATAAAACAGTGAGGAATAACCATGCCTTTAACTCCGGTAGTGTCTGGATTGCCGTCTATGGATGACTGCTCTTTAGAAAGGTTAGTTGACTTGGTACTACCGCTAAAACCCGTTCCGTCGATATTGAAACGGTCCGGGTTTGCTATTGGCGAATTGCCTGTTGTATAGGTGCCCGATGTAAATGTTCTTGCGCTTGCGACCGCGACCGCTTGCACTTGTCGCTCTTGTGAGTGACGGGCATAGCGATTGATTCAGGTAGGCGCCGCTTTCCATGATCGATGGTGCCATTAACGAAGGCGTCGATAGCAACGCCTGGTTTTTTCTCTCGTCTTTAACAATTTTCAGGCGCCAAATATTTGAACTTTTGAAGTTGATCGAAAAGCGATTGGCCTTAGCACGATTTATTCATACGCGTCATTACAATCTCAGCCATAAGTAAGAAAACGTCCAACTAGAGCAAGCGGCGAGGAGTACTGCAATCCGACAAAAGCCAAAATAATGACAACAAAAAACAGTCACATTCTCCCAATTAAGTCGGTGATATATCATGATCAAGATCATGGCCTACTTTTTAATTGGAGCTGTAACTGCAGGATGCAACGGCATCGTAAAACCCGACTTTTCGGGTCCTGCCAATGATTCATACTTTTTAGTCCACTCGGGGTTTCCCGCACCGTATCTATACGTGGCCTCGGCCGTGCAATGGAACGATGACTATGCGGTAACCACCCGCCACACTCCGTTCATCCCCAACGTGAAGTACAGCTGCAGTACAGGCTGCGATCTCGTCTTCATCCAGCACAAGGCCAGCGGCCGCTACCCATCATGGCGCGCACCGCGTGTGGGCGAGAGCATCACTGCCGTTGGGACGAGTCCTTACCTCATGACCACTACCGGGAAAGGCAAGGTGTATCAAACGCCTTTCGTCAATGCCGACGAACACAGCGGTGATCTCTATGCCATCCATGATGCCCCGCTGGTCAAGGGCATGTCGGGTGGGCCGGTCCTCACCAGTGACGGCTGTATTGTTGGCATCAATATCGGTTTCTACTCAACCACTCTGAACGATGTGAGCACTCACTCCGGCGTAAAGGAGGCTGAGAGGATCAGCATCTTTATTCCTTACTCGATCATTCAGCGCGAGTGGGGGATATTGCAGGCAAAACTCAACGATCCACACGGCACGAGGTATGTCGTGAAGTAGCTTTTAGCTATCAATCAATAAGCGGCGTGGCGGCCGGGTTCTGCTGTCACTCTTGAATGGGAAGGTCAGCTCGCAGCTCCTGCATGGTGAGCTCACCGAGGCTTCTCGGGTTGCAATACATCCAGCAAGAGCAGACCTTGCCATGATTTGCGAAGACGCCTGCATCTCGAGCAGGCGCGTCCCGGTATTTGGTTCTCTGGTGGCTCCCCACGCATACGTCCGCATGCCGATCGCTGCGCAGCTGTTGCCGGATACATCGATCCGGGTGTCGCCTGCCTCATAAAAGGTCAGAGCGCGAAACCCGTCGCATGGGCAAGATGTCCCTCCTGCACTCCCGCGATCAGGTGCAGCGGGATGTTCTGCTGTACTTCAATGGACGGTACCTCGATGCTTCCTACAATCTGGAGCTGCCGCTCGCTCGGTTCGGTCGATTCTGCTGCCTTTTCCCTAGCCATTCTTGCGTGGTTCATTGCGATTTCGTTGAGCGTTGACACGTTACATCTCCTGGTGACTGGCCAAGCGTATCGCTGGAGTCCTTAAGCATTGGTTGAATGGCTACTGCGTCAGAATCATGTCGTTCCGGCCGCTGCTACGCGCGATCTTAGCAATCCTCAAGCCGCGGATGTGGGTGAGTTCTTCGTTGTGTTTTCGTAGGCGACGAATGGCGGGCCACTGTGGATGATAGTCCGGATTCTTTGCCATTCAGGCGTAAACTGGTGGGGCTGCCTCATCGAAAGGAGCCGCCTATGAACGTCGATCAAATCAGCAAGCAGGCATCTGTGGACAAGGCTGTTTGGGATCAATACTTCTGCACTGCATTGATTGCGGAAAGCAATCTGACTGCCCCGGTTGTGGGCGGTGCTACGCACGAAGACAGGCAGAACCTGTTGATCGAGAGGGCTAAAGCCCTCGCCGACAAAATGATGGAAAATCGAAAATAAACAGAGCCCAGCCATCGCGCTGGGCCCTTTGCATGCGCGGTTGTGCTCCGATGCAGGCGATGTACGTGTTGCGGTTCAAACGATCAACTCTACCTTGCCGCTTGCCAGGCGATAAATGCCTCCCACTATCTTCAACTTGCCCTTGCTCTGGGCATCTGTCAGCAATGGCGAGGCCTGTTTCAGGCTGTTGACAGAGTTTTTGACGTTTTGCGCGGTGGCGTTTTCCATCAAGCTCCCGGGTTGCTTCAGCACCGTCTCGATTGCCGACTTGAGTGCGTCAGTCAGTTTCGGGATATGGCCGGGGAAAATCGTCTGATCCTTGACGGCCTTGATGCCTGCCTCGATGGCGCCACAGCTCTCATGACCGAGTACGAGAATCAGCGGTGCGCCCAGTACGGCAACCCCGTATTCAAGACTGGCCAGGCCTTCCGGGGTCACGAAGTTGCCCGCGACACGGATGGAGAAAAGATCGCCTCGCGCGGTATCAAACGCATATTCCGGGGCGATCCGCGAGTCGGAGCAGCTCAGTACTGCCACGAACGGATTTTGACCGGACACCAAGGCCTCTCGCTCAGCCTTGAAGTCGTGTGTAGTGGAAGTACCGCTTACATATCGTTCATTGCCCTCCATCAGTCTTTTCAGCGCCATATCGGGACTGATTACGTTTTGAGGTTTGGGTGGGGCTGACGCTTTTTCGGCTGCCTGGATGAGCTTGCCGGGCAGTGTGCCGGTCAGCAGCAGGGCGCCTGCGCCCAATCCGGCAAGTTGAAGAAAACGACGACGGCCTGTTGTGTTTGAAGCAGAGCTTGAATCACATGATTCACACATGATTTTGTTTACTCAGTTCAATGCGGTGAGAGTGAGTTGTCGTTGGGGCTGGTACTGTCACGGACACTCAATACCAGCGCAATGGAGTCTAGTCGGTCTGTCATTTGTGTTCCGGACAATGTCCGCAGATGCCGTGCAAGCAGCCATTTCATGGGCTACTACTGACAGGCTCATACAACTTCGACCTGGCAGGAGTTTCTCGATGCTGACTCACTGGTTTCTAGCGGCGGTTCATCTTTTGGCATTTGCCTTGGGATTTTGGGCTGTGTTGGTTCGAGGCACAGCTTTTCGGCGTTTGGCCGATGGGGCCGCGCAAGTGCGTAGTGTTCTGATGGCGGACAATATCTGGGGTATTTCAGCTGTCGTTTTGCTGGTCAGCGGGGGGATGCGAGCCTTTGGCGGGTACGAGAAAGGCACGGACTATTACCTGCATCAGCCGCTGTTTCATCTGAAGATGACGCTGTTCGTCCTGATCTTGCTGCTGGAGATTGCGCCAATGGTGACGCTGATCAAATGGCGGATAGCGCTTGCCCGTAAAGTGGCGATCGATACAGGCCGTGCGAAGCTATTTGCGCGGATCAGTCATGTCGAGGCGCTGCTGGTGCTGCTGATGGTGGTGGCGGCGACTGGTATGGCGCGTGGCGTGATGTTTGGTTGATCACGCAGTTAACGCGTACTTCCGTGGGGTGAACCAGAAATGTCTGACAGCCAGAGCGTTGAGCTTGTCGCTAGTATCGGACCCTGGAGGCTTGTGTGGAAAGCAGGCGGAAGCGATGCAATGCCGAATCTTTAGCCAGCCGTGATTCCGGACTGAACGGGCTGGCTACTGACTGCAACAGGATTCAGGGTTGCGGCTTTTCCGGGGCGGTCAGGCCAGCCTGAATGCGCTGATAAATTTCTTCACGATGCACTGCAACGTCCTTCGGGGCGTTGATGCCGATCCTGACTTGCTGGCCGCTTACGCCCAGGATGGTGATCGTAATGTCATCACCAATGTTTATGCTTTCACCGACTTTGCGGGTGAGTATCAGCATGGTCTTCTCCTTGATTGCTTTGTGGGGCACCTGATTCGGACAGTGCAGAGGTCGGTGGTACGTATAGATTAGTGCGAAGTCTCGCGGTTTGGGTGCCTCTTTCTGACGTGCAGATGCGGCATTAATTCCCAAGGCGTAACTATACAGAGGCCGCAACCATCATTCTCGTTGTTTTGAGCCCATTTTACGGCACTCGCGAAGTATTCATGGATGTTAAAATCCCTGCTTTATGGATTTAGAGGGAAACGCCGTGCGCAAAATGGTTTTGGTAATCGCGATATTGGCGCTGGCGGGATGTGGCGAGGGCAGTAGTGTGGATGCGCCGAAGCCTGAACCGGCCATGGCTGCCGTACCCGCGGCGGTGTCCGGCCCGCAATGGGATCTTGAAGTGCGAGGTGAAACCCCTCAGGCGGTCAGCGATTTGAGTGGCTGGCTGATCGAGCACAGCTTCATGTCCAGCGTCGTCAAGGAAAATGGCAATACACGAATCCTGATGGGGCCGTTCAATTCGAAAGCCGAGGCCGAAGCCAAACAGGATGAAGTCCGTGCCGCGCTCACTCGCGCGAAGAAACAGAACATCGAATTGCTGGTGCTTGAGCGTCCGGCCGCTCAATAACATTCAGTAGCGCAGACGTTGAAGAAACAAAAAAGGCCTCGGGTGGTTAGTCCCGAGGCCTTTTTTGTTTCAGGTGTCGCCTGGATTCAACCGCAGGCCTTCATGTTTACCGGGCCGACGAACTCGTTGCCGCGCCCCATGACACACGCCACGCTCTGGTTGCGTTGCCGTTCCCAGGCCTGAACCGGATAGGTTTTGTCCCACGCTTCGTACAGTTGCCGATCCCGTTTCGACAGACGTAAACCATACTGCTTGCTCATGTAGAAGTACGTTCGGGCGATCATGCCGCGGATGGACGGGCGGGGCATGACTTTCCTGGCCTTGAAGTCGACCTGGGTCAGGCAGGAACCATATTGCCCCGACTGCTCGGGCAGCCAGCCGAAGCTGAAGTTGCTGCGATCGCCATTGACCTCGCCAATGCTGGGCACCAGGTTGTGCAGATCGGACTCGGCCTTTTGGTAAACCGGGTCGTAGCGGGTGCAGTTCTTGCGGCCACCTTCTTGCCAGCACTGGCGTTGATGGCCGATCTGCCAGGCAGGAACGATATGCTCCCATTCGATGCGGGATGCGCGTTTGGCATTTTTACGTGGCACGTAACCGCAGGCGGCAAGGTTCACCCGGTTGCCGGTGTACTTGCAGCCACAGTAAAACTCGGTGGATTGGGGCGCGTAGAGCTTCCACGCCACCTTTTTCGCTTCGGTGAAGGTGCGCGGGGCGTCGGCTTGCGCGCCCATGACAAAAAACAGGAACAACAAAGCAAACCAGCGGGCACTCATCGACTCAGTCTTCCTTCGGCAAAACCCAGAAAATCTGCACGCCGCCATCGTCGCGATAGGCGAGGGTGACGTTGTCGTTTTCGTCGATTTCTTCCAGCAAGCGTTCCCATTCATCCACCGGCTCGTCAGGAAGGCGGAAGATCAGTGCTGCCCTGGCCTTTTGTGCGGTGGGAGAGTTGATGATTTTCTGAACGCGCAGGCCCATGCGTACATAGGTGTCAGGAGAGGAGGAGGTGGTGTCCACGGAATTATCCTTATTAAGCTGTACGTGCATACAGTATTTAACTGTAGGCCATTTCGCAACTGCTTAAAAATCAAGAAAATCGTCTGACAGCGATTTGTTCCGTTTGGCATAAGGCGAAGGGAGTTTTTTTGTCAGATCCAGCGGCAGCCACTCGCCAAGGCTGGCGAATGGCGCATGGGGTGCCCGACCGGATCGGTCGGGCGAGGGCGAATCAGTATTCCCAGAACATCCGCTGCAGCTCTTTGCTGTCGTTGGTCTTGGTCAGCGCGACCATCGCCAGGATACGGGCCTTTTGCGGGTTCAGGTCGTGGGCCACGACCCAGTCGTATTTATCGTCAGGCTGTTCGGCGTTGCGCAATACAAAGCCACCGGCGTTGACATGGGAGGAGCGAATGATCTGCACGCCGTCCTTGCGCAAGGCTTGCAGGGATGGAACTACCCGCGACGATACCGAGCCATTGCCAGTGCCGGCGTGGATGATGGCTTTGGCGCCGGATTGAGCCAGGGCCTTGTAAGCGGTATCGCTGACGTTGCCGTAGGAATAGGCGATCTCGACGTCAGGCAGGCTCTTGATGGTCTTGATGTCGAACTCGGAATCCATGGTGTGGCGCTTGGCTGGCAAGCGGAACCAGTAGGATTTGCCTTCTACTACCATGCCCAGCGGACCCCAGGCGCTTTTAAACGCTTCGGTCTTGATATTGATCATCTTGCTGACGTCGCGACCCGACTGGATTTCATCGTTCATGGTCACCAGCACGCCTTTGCCCCGCGCGTCTTTGCTGCCGGCCACGGCCACCGCGTTGTACAGGTTCAACATGCCATCGGCGGACATCGCGGTGCCCGGGCGCATCGAGCCCACGACAATGATCGGCTTCTCGGTTTTTTCCACCAGGTTCAGGAAGTACGCGGTTTCTTCCAGGGTGTCGGTGCCGTGGGTGATCACGATGCCATCGACGTCTTTGCTGTCGGCCAGTTCAGCCACGCGGCGACCCAGTTGCAGCAGGTTTTCGTTGGTAATGCTTTCGGAGGCGATCTGCATGACCTGTTCGCCGCGAACGTTAGCCAGTTGGCTCAGCTCAGGAACGCCAGCGATCAACTGTTCGATGCCGACTTTCGCCGCTTGATAGGTTGCGCTGTTGGCGGAGCTGGCCCCTGCGCCGGCAATGGTGCCGCCGGTGGCCAGGATCACCACGTTGGCCAGTTTCTGTTGGGTTTCGGCTTCTTTGGCCTGAAGGGCGGTGGGCAGAAGCAGGAGGAGGGCCAAGGCGCCCGGAACAAAGGTCTTGAGTGCAGATGTCATTATTTTTCTCTTCTAGTTGTGAGGTGGTGCAGATGCAAGTTCATCTAGATACGCCCCAGGCGAATCTGAACGCTGGGGTGCGAGGGGAAGAGCAGGATCTGTACCAGCAACACTCTGAATCGAAAAAAACGCTTAACTTAATGATTTGTAACGGTATTGCTGTTTGTGTCCGGAGGCGGTTTTGGGTCTTGGCGTCCGGATTACCGAACATGTTTAACTTTCGCGTTCGGCTCTCCGAAACGGATTGCAGTTCTGTTTAAGACTTCAACGCCTCAAATCGTCGTTAACGACTAAAGAAACGCGTGCGTCGGTCGATGCTCCTTCAAGGGGTCTTTTTCTGCAGGAGTTCACATGTCGTTATCTATTGGCTTCCCAAATGCCGCGGGCATCACCATCGGGGGAAAGTCTGCGACGACCATTCGTGCTTTAGGCGATGCGACAGAGGATGCGGCTGCTCAAGCGCTGGGTGCAAAGGAAGGCGACGGTACCCAGGTTAAAACGGGCCCGGTAGGTCTGGAAGAAAGTGCCGGCGCACAGGCCGAATCGCAAACCGGCGATAACACCAGCGTTACGGTGAAGGTCCTGCTCAAGCGCTTGAAGGAGCTTCAGCAGCAATTGCGCGAGCAACAGCAGCAACTGGCGCAAGCCCAGGCGGCGGCCTATCCGACTCCGCAAGCCAAGACCACCGCGGTAGCGGCCATTGAGGGGCAGGTTGCCGACACCAACGGCGCCATCCTGCAAGTGAGTGCGAGCCTGATCAAAGAGCTGGCCAAGGGTTCTGGCACGGGATCGGTGGTCAACACCACGGCGTGAACGGGATGCCGTTTTTCGCTGAACATCTCTGAAAGCACTTTTCAGGTCGTTGACAAATACCGGCAGGGTTCGCATAGTTTGCTTCACGCAAACGTTTGCGCGGCTCCAGTGATGGCTTTTCATCGCAGTGGGCCGTGAAGCTTACGCCAGCGCAAGCGTTGCTCACAATAATCATAAGATCGGAGTGAACCCATGAAGCTGCCATTCGCTGGACGTCTTCTCGCTGTCGCTATATTGGCTGCCGCATCCGCTGCACTGCCTGTCTCTTCGGCTTTTGCTGAAACCACTGAAAAACCGAAAGTCGCACTGGTCATGAAATCCTTGGCCAATGAGTTCTTCCTGACAATGGAAGACGGCGCCAAGGCCTACCAGAAAGATCACTCCGGCGAATTCGAGCTCATCTCCAACGGCATCAAGGATGAAACCGACACCGCAGGTCAGACGCGCATCGTCGAGCAGATGATCCTGGCCAAGGTCAATGCACTGGTGATTGCGCCGGCAGACTCCAAAGCCATGGTCCCGGTGATCAAGAAAGCCATCGATGCCGGTATCACCGTGATCAACATCGACAACCAGCTGGACCCCGCCGTCGTCAAAAGCAAAAACATCAATGTGCCGTTCGTAGGCCCGGACAACCGCAAGGGTGCGCGGTTGGTGGGCGATTACCTGGCCAAACAGCTGAAGGCCGGTGACGAAGTCGGCATCATCGAAGGTGTGTCCACCACCACCAATGCCCAGCAGCGGACCGCGGGTTTCAAGGATGCGATGGAGGCGGCACAGATCAAGGTCGTGTCCCTGCAATCCGGTGACTGGGAAATCGACAAAGGCAACAAGGTGGCCGCCTCGATTCTCAGTGAATACCCGCAAACCAAGGCCCTGTTGGCCGGCAACGACAGCATGGCGGTCGGTGCGGTGTCTGCCGTGCGCGCCGCGGGCAAGGCCGGCAAGGTGCAAGTGGTCGGCTACGACAACATCAATGCCATCCAGCCAATGCTCAAGGACGGTCGCGTGCTGGCCACCGCGGACCAGTTCGCGGCCAAACAGGCGGTGTTCGGTATCGAGACTGCACTGAAAATTCTCAAGGGTGAAAAGGTCGACGGCGGCGCCAATGGCGTGATTGAAACGCCGGTAGAGCTGGTCACCAAGTAGCCTTCTGGCGACATAACGGCGCTCGTCCAGCCGGACGAGCGCATGGAGAGTTTTTATGTCAGTTTGCGCTCCGAACGCTGTCCTCTCGGTCAGCGGTATCGGCAAGACCTACGCCCAACCGGTCCTGGCCGGCATCGACCTGACACTCATGCGCGGGGAAGTGCTGGCGTTGACCGGTGAAAACGGTGCAGGCAAAAGCACGCTTTCGAAGATTATTGGCGGGCTGGTCACGCCGACCACCGGCCAGATGCAGTTTCAGGGGCAGGACTATCGTCCGGGTAGCCGGGCTCAGGCTGAAGCGCTGGGTATCCGCATGGTTATGCAGGAGCTCAATCTGCTGCCGACCCTGTCGGTGGCGGAAAACCTGTTTCTCGACAATCTGCCCAGCAAAGGTGGCTGGATCAGCCGCAAGCAATTGCGCAAGGCTGCGATCGAGGCCATGGCTCAGGTCGGGCTCGACGCCATTGACCCGGACACCCTGGTCGGCGAACTGGGCATCGGCCACCAGCAAATGGTCGAGATCGCCCGCAACCTGATTGGCGATTGTCATGTGCTGATTCTCGACGAGCCGACCGCGATGCTCACTGCACGCGAAGTCGAAATGTTGTTCGAGCAGATCACCCGACTGCAAGCTCGCGGCGTATCGATCATCTACATCTCTCACCGCCTCGAAGAGCTGGCGCGGGTGGCGCAGCGCATCGCCGTGCTGCGCGATGGCAACCTGGTCTGTGTCGAGCCGATGGCCAACTACAACAGTGAGCAACTGGTCACGCTGATGGTCGGTCGCGAGCTCGGCGAACACATCGATATGGGGGCGCGCAAGATTGGCGCTGCGGTGTTGACGGTCAAGGGCCTGAGCCGTTCCGACAAGGTTCGCGACGTGTCGTTCGAAGTTCGTGCCGGTGAGATTTTCGGGATATCCGGTTTGATCGGCGCGGGGCGCACCGAGTTGCTGCGCCTGATCTTCGGTGCCGATATCGCTGACAGCGGCACGATTGCCCTGGGCTCGCCGGCGCAGGTTGTCGGCATCCGTTCGCCGGTGGATGCGGTGGGGCACGGTATCGCGTTGATCACCGAAGATCGCAAGGGCGAAGGCCTTTTGCTGACCCAATCGATCGGCGCCAACATCGCCTTGGGCAACATGCCCGGCATCTCCAGTGCTGGCTTGGTCGACAACGATGAGGAGAACGCCCTGGCCCAGCGTCAGATCGACGCCATGCGCATTCGCAGTTCCGGTCCGGCACAGTTGGTGTCCGAGTTGTCCGGCGGTAATCAGCAGAAAGTCGTCATCGGCCGTTGGCTGGAGCGCGATTGCACGGTGCTGCTGTTCGACGAGCCGACCCGCGGCATCGACGTCGGCGCCAAGTTCGATATCTACAACCTGCTCGGCGAATTGACCCGCCAGGGCAAGGCGCTGGTGGTGGTCTCCAGCGACTTGCGCGAGCTGATGCTGATCTGCGACCGGATCGGTGTGCTGTCGGCGGGGAGGCTGATCGATACATTCGAGCGCGACAGCTGGACCCAGGATGAGTTGCTCGCCGCTGCTTTCGCCGGCTACCAAAAACGTGATGCGCTGCTCTTTGAAGCCGCGCCTAGGGATCTTCCATGAAAACCGCTTCTTTTGCCGGCAAACGCAATGGCAACTTCTACGGCCTGGGCACCTATCTGGGCCTGGCGGGTGCCTTGTTGGCGATGATCGTGCTGTTCTCGGTGCTGAGCAGTCACTTCCTGTCCTACGATACTTTCAGCACCCTGGCCAACCAGATTCCGGACCTGATGGTGCTGGCGGTCGGCATGACCTTTGTGTTGATCATCGGTGGCATCGACCTGTCGGTAGGTTCGGTGCTGGCATTGGCGGCTTCGACCGTGAGTGTGGCGATTCTTGGCTGGGGCTGGGGCGTTCTGCCGGCGGCGCTGCTGGGCATGGCCGTCGCGGCGCTCGCCGGTACCGTCACCGGCTCGATCACGGTGGCGTGGCGGATTCCGTCGTTCATCGTGTCCCTGGGCGTGCTGGAAATGGCTCGCGGGGTGGCGTACCAGATGACCGGTTCGCGTACGGCCTACATCGGCGATGCGTTCGCCTGGTTGTCCAACCCGATCGCCTTCGGCATTTCACCCTCGTTCATCATCGCGTTGCTGATCATTTTCATCGCCCAGGCCGTGTTGACCCGCACGGTGTTCGGTCGTTACCTGATCGGTATCGGCACCAACGAAGAGGCCGTGCGGCTGGCGGGGATCAATCCCAAGCCCTACAAAATCCTGGTCTTCAGCTTGATGGGGTTGCTGGCCGGTATTGCCGCGTTGTTCCAGATTTCTCGCCTGGAAGCCGCGGACCCGAATGCCGGCTCCGGCCTTGAGTTGCAGGTGATTGCAGCCGTCGTGATCGGCGGGACCAGTCTGATGGGCGGGCGCGGTTCGGTGATCAGCACGTTTTTTGGCGTCCTGATCATTTCCGTGCTGGCCGCGGGGCTGGCGCAGATCGGCGCAACCGAGCCGACCAAACGCATCATTACCGGCGCGGTGATCGTGGTGGCGGTGGTGCTGGACACCTATCGCAGTCAACGCGCAAGCCGGCGGACCTGAGTCATGGCGACTATCAAAGATGTGGCAGCCCTTGCCGGCATTTCCTACACCACGGTTTCCCATGTGGTGAACAAGACCCGCCCGGTCAGTGAAGAGGTCCGGATCAAGGTCGAGGCGGCAATCCAGACCCTCGACTACGTCCCCAGCGCCGTGGCCCGTTCGCTCAAGGCCAAGACCACAGCGACCATCGGCCTGTTGGTGCCCAACAGCCTCAACCCGTATTTCGCCGAGCTGGCCCGGGGTATCGAGGATTACTGCGAGCGAAACGGTTACTGCGTCATCCTGTGCAACTCCGACGACAATCCAGACAAGCAGCGCAGCTATCTGCGTGTACTGCTGGAAAAGCGTATCGACGGCCTGATTGTCGCCTCGGCCGGCGGCGACAGTGGCCTGGTGCAAGGTCTTAAAGGCGTCCGCACGCCCATGGTGATCGTCGACCGCGGACTGGACGGTATCGATGCGGACCTGGTGCGCATCGACCATGAATACGGCGCGTATCTGGCGACCCGGCACCTGCTGGAACTGGGGCATCGGGATATCGCCACGATCAGCGGGCCGGAGAACACCAGCGTGGCGCAGATGCGTCTGGCGGGTTATCGCCGGGCCTTGAAGGAGGCGGGCGTCGAAGTCTCTCCCGAGCGCATGCTGGAAAGCGATTTCACCAGCACTGGCGGTTACAGCGCTGCCGCGGTTTTGCTGGAAAACAAGCCGCCTACCGCCATTTTTGCGGCCAACGACATGATTGGCATCGGCGTGCTACGGGCCGCCGCCGAGCGCAATATTCGCGTACCGATTGAGTTGTCGGTGATCGGCTTCGACGATATCCAGATGAGTCGGTATGTCTATCCGTCGTTGACCACGGTGGGGCAATCGATCCTGCAACTCGGTGAAATGGCCGCCGAAGTGCTTTTACGGCGAATCGCCACGCCGGGCCTGGCGACCGATCAGCGGATCGTGACGCCGAGTATCGTCATACGTGAATCGACGGCGCCGCTGGCCGGCGTGTTTGCCCAATTCCGTTGAAAACAGAGAGCCGTTGAAAACAGAAAGCCGTTGAAAATAGAACGCCGCTGAACCAACAGCGCCGCCGAAACAGAATCGTGAGTAGCAATGTATGCCAGCAAAAGTAGTGGTAATAGGCAGTTTGAACATGGACCTGGTGACCCGGGCGCCGCGCTTGCCCAAGGGCGGTGAAACGCTGATTGGTCAGTCGTTTACCACCGTCTCCGGCGGCAAGGGCGCCAATCAGGCCGTGGCTGCGGCGCGGCTGGGAGCCCGGGTGTCGATGATCGGGTGCGTGGGCAGTGACGCCTATGGTGAGGCGCTGCGCGGGGCGCTGTTGGCCGAGCAGATCGATTGCCAAGCGGTGAGCACCATTGACGGTTCCAGCGGCGTGGCGTTGATTGTGGTCGACGACAGCAGTCAGAACACCATCGTGATCGTCCCCGGTGCCAACGGTGCATTGACCGCTGAAGCCATTGACCGTTTTGATTCGGTGATACACGCGGCGGATGTGCTCATTTGTCAGCTGGAAGTGCCCGATGCTTCTGTTGGCCATGCGCTCAAGCGCGGTCGCGAGTTGGGCAAGACCGTCATCCTCAATCCGGCACCGGCCAGTCGTCCGTTGCCATCGGACTGGTACGCGTCCATCGATTACCTGATTCCCAACGAAAGCGAAGCGTCGGCCCTGAGCGGTCTGTCGGTGGACTCCCTGGACACCGCGCAAGCCGCGGCGACCCGCCTGATTGCCCTGGGCGCCGGCAAGGTGATCATCACCCTCGGTGCGCAAGGTTCGCTGTTTGCCGATGGCCGACGCTTCGAACATTTCCCCGCGCCCGTGGTAAAGGCTGTCGATACCACGGCGGCCGGCGATACATTCGTGGGCGGTTTCGCTGCGGCACTGGCCGCGGGTAAAGATGAAGCGCAGGCGATCCGCTTCGGGCAGGTGGCCGCAGCGCTGTCGGTGACCCGGGCCGGCGCGCAACCTTCGATTCCCGCCTTGAGCGATGTACAGGCGTTTAAAATTCCATGAAAAAGACACCGCTGCTCAACATTGCGCTGTCGCGACTGATCGCGTCTTTGGGACATGGCGACTTGGTCGTCATCGGAGATTCGGGGCTGCCGGTTCCACCGGGCGTTGAATTGATCGACCTGGCCTTGACCCCCGGCATACCGGATTTTGTCAGCACCTTGAAGGTCGTGCTCAGTGAGATGCAGGTCGAAAGCCATGTGCTGGCACAGGAAATCTTCGATAAAAAGCCGTCGGCCCTGGTCGCGCTGGAAGAACTGAACGGCGAAGGCGCGTTGGGTCGGCGTGAAGTGCTCACCCATGAACAATTCAAGGTCCTGAGCCGACAAGCGAAGGCGATTGTTCGTACAGGCGAATGCCAACCGTACTGCAACATTGTGCTGGTCGCCGGCGTTACGTTTTGACTGACTGTCCGCGTTTTGATGTCCCAGGCACAAGGAGTGCGCCCCGTATCGCTATGCTCAGAAACTGCACCCACTGCTCCGGAGTCTGCTGCTTTTGTCCCTGATGACCGCAACCAACGCCCAGGCGGCACCAAAGATCGACTTGATCATCGACACCGATCCAGGGGCTGACGATGTCGTTGCCCTGTTGTTCGCCCTGGCATCGCCGGACGAGCTGAATGTCCGCGCATTGACCACCGTTGCCGGCAACGTTCGCCTGGACAAGACCTCGCGCAATGCGCGATTGGCCAGGGAGTGGGCGGGGCGCGAAGAGGTTCCGGTCTATGCGGGGGCGCCCAAGCCCCTGATGCGCACACCCATCTACGCCGAGGACATTCATGGCAAGGAAGGGTTGTCGGGCATTGTGGTGCATGAGCCCAGACAAGGTCTGGCCGAGGGCAGCGCCATCACCTACCTGATTGATACCCTGAAATCGGCCAGGCCCCACAGCATTACTATCGCCATGCTAGGCCCACAGACCAACCTGGCCCTGGCGCTGATCCAGGAGCCGGGTATCGTTCAGGGCATCAAGGAAGTGGTGGTCATGGGCGGTGCGCACTTCAATGGCGGCAACATCACGCCGGTGGCCGAGTTCAACCTGTTCGCCGACCCGCAAGCGGCCGAAGTGGTGCTCAGCAGTGGCGTGAAGCTGACCTACCTGTCGCTGGATGTGACCCACAAGATCCTTACCAGCGAAGCGCGTCTGAAACAGATTGCCGCGCTGAACAACAACGCCAGCCGTCTGGTGGGCGACATTCTCAATGAATACATCAAAGGCGACATGGAACACTACGGCATTCCGGGCGGCCCGGTGCATGACGCCACGGTTGTCGCTTATCTGCTCAAGCCGCAATTGTTCAGCGGTCGCTCGGTCAACGTGGTGGTCGACAGCCGCGAAGGGCCGACCTTTGGACAAACCATCGTCGACTGGTATGGCGGCTTGAAAGCGCCAAAGAATGCCTTCTGGGTTGAAAGCGGCGATGCCCAGGGCTTCTTCGATCTGCTGACCGAGCGCCTGGCCCGCCTGAAATAAGCATCATCTCCCGCAGGTGCTTGCCTGCGGGGCTCACTCCCTCGCGCTAACCGCTTCGGCCTTTTGGTCCGACAGATGTTTCTCGAAAATCTGCTCGATGAACGATTGGGCGGCTTCGGTTCCAAGGTCCCTGACCAGCAGGTCGATACCGATAATGGCGAGCTCTTCCGTGCTGCCTGGACTGTAGGAGCTGTGGCCGTCTTGCCACTTGGCCTTGATGTCAGCGTCGATGCTTACGGTGGTCATGATGGCGCTCGTGAGGTCGGGGAAGTCTGAGTGCCGAGTTAACCATTTTACGGGGCTTTTGACACGTCGACTTAGGCATGAAAGGAGGGCTGTGCGACACTTGGTCTCTGACGAATATTCAAGGAATGCGCTGTGCAGATCGATTTGAACTCCCCGGATGGCCTGACCCTCGAGGCGGTGCGTCAGTTGCTGGCCGGCGCCAGTGACGATGAGCACACCCAGTTGCGGGTCACCAAAGGAGGCATTGCCTATATCTCCTCGGGTGTCGTGGGCGGTAACGATATCGACGGGTTGTTGTTTCGACTCGAAACCTGGGCCAAGGGCTCCGGTTATGTCGGGCGGGTCGCGGCCAGCGATGAAGTCTGGGTCATGCAAATCTTCAATGCCTTGAAAGAGAACTGGCCCAATCCGCCTTACGACTACATCGACGTCTATTGAGCGTCGTTCATATTCAGTCACGATTCAATGATCAAGGGCAGCGCCGCGCTCAGGCAGAATCGCGGCTCGTCCGGATTACGGGCAGGGTGCTAGCACTGCCTGTGAAACCAAACGCCAGTCTGGTTGTCGCACGATCTCAGCTTAATCATTGAATAAGGAGGGGCTTCATGCCTTGGAAGCTCGCGTCATTGGGTACTTTGTTGGCCGTTGCCACACTGGCCGGTTGCAGCACTACCTCTACCGAGTCGGCAGCAACTGATGTTGCGATGACTGACACGGGTCACAGCCGCTGTGAAGCAAAGGCTGCCGAGTTCACCATTGGCAAACAGGCATCGCCGCAATTGCTTGAGCAAGCGCGTGCCCGCGCAGGAGCGCAAAACGCGCGGTTCCTGCTGCCAACCGATATGGTGACGCTGGAGTACCGTTCAGACCGTCTTAACCTGAACACCGATGCCAATAAAGTGGTCACTCGCGTCAACTGCGGCTGATCACTCGGCTTTTGTTTCGCCCATAAAAAACCCCGTCACATGGACGGGGTTTTTTTAGTGCGCCTGGAAATTA
Source organism: Pseudomonas sp. P1_C12 (assembly GCF_056406435.1). Taxonomy (NCBI): domain Bacteria; kingdom Pseudomonadati; phylum Pseudomonadota; class Gammaproteobacteria; order Pseudomonadales; family Pseudomonadaceae; genus Pseudomonas; species Pseudomonas sp. P1_C12. The sequence continues at coordinate 351,617 of NZ_JBFUAE010000006.1, forward strand.
CTCTGGGCGAACTTGAGCAGCTTGCATACCCTTTTGGCCTTTCTCAGCCACGAAGGAAACAGTCTGGCCTTCTTTCAGGCTTTTGAAACCGTCGCTTTCGATAGCTTTGAAGTGTACGAACAGGTCGTCACCGCCACCTTGAGGAGTGATGAAGCCGAAGCCTTTTTCATCGTTGAACCATTTAACGGTGCCGGTTTGGCGATTAGACATGGTGTATCTCCAAGAAACATATATTTTCAGTAGTACTGTGCTGCTCAGGCCAACTGGGCACACCCGGATATCATAGTCGAAATGTTCGCTTTGGGAGCCCCCCGGGCGAGCTGTTTGCCTTACTGTCGAGCGGTCTTTGGTGCTTCATATCGCTGGAGGCCCCGTTTTAAAAGGCTTTCAGCCGAAAGAAAAGACGAAAAAAAAGACGAAAAACCTTCATAAAATGTCAGGCAAAGCGACATTCGGCCTGTTTTTTCGGTCATTGCAGGTGAAAAAATCAATGCGAGAAGCTTATTTCTTCGCCCCGGCATCGACCCTGCAAGTGGCGATTTTCTGCATCGCCTGATTTCCCAGTTCTTGACTTGCCGTGCCGTCCATCAATGCCTGAAGGTCTTTGGCAGGATAGGATTTGAGCTGGTCGGCGCCGCAACCACAGACGGCTTTTGCCTTCGCATCACCGATCTTTTGTGCCGCTGCAGGGACGCATTGCGCCATGTATTTCTCGCGCTCACCCTTTGGCCAGTCGGCGTGGGCGGCCAATGGCAGCAGCAGAACGATGGGTGCGACTACGGCGAACAAACGGTTCAGACGCATGCTGGGATGCTCCTTGTGGGTCAATGACGTGTTATCTGAGGGGCGAAGCGGTGTTCAAGTTCATCACTCTGGCATAAAAATGACCGATTTGCCCCCGCACAAAGTCTGCGTGCATCGACGACCGTTCATCTGTGCTAGCATGCCTCGCTCGGGCGTTTGCAAGCTCCGGATGACCTTCAGTCCCGGCGGCGGCAGATGCGCGATTAACCCTGATTTGAATCCCAGTCACTCTGGTTCGGCTTTCCGGTTGGCCGCAAGGCTCCTGCCGCTGTAAGGCAGGCGTTCGTCATTGAATGGCCTGGACCGGATCTTGTACTGGCTCATCCCAACCCACGTGACCTTTGGTAGGGGTCACCACTAGGAGAGGAGGCGCCATGCCAACTATTACTCTTCCCGACGGCAGTCAACGTTCATTCGATCACCCGGTTTCCGTAGCCGAGGTCGCCGCATCCATCGGTGCAGGCCTGGCCAAGGCCACCGTGGCCGGCAAGGTCAATGGCAAGCTGGTCGACGCCAGCGACATCATCGACAGCGACGCGTCGCTGCAAATCATCACGCCAAAGGATGAAGAGGGGCTGGAGATCATTCGCCACTCTTGCGCCCACCTGGTTGGCCATGCGGTCAAGCAGTTGTACCCGACCGCCAAAATGGTCATCGGTCCGGTCATCGACGAAGGTTTCTATTACGACATCGCCTTCGAGCGTCCTTTCACTCCGGACGACCTGGCGGCCATCGAACAGCGCATGCAGCAGCTGATCGAGAAAGATTACGACGTGATCAAGAAAGTCACTCCGCGCGCCGAAGTGATCGAAGTGTTCAAGGCCCGTGGCGAAGACTACAAGTTGCGCCTGGTCGAGGACATGCCGAACGAGCAGGCCATGGGCCTGTACTATCACGAAGAATACGTCGACATGTGCCGCGGTCCGCACGTGCCGAACACCCGCTTCCTGAAATCCTTCAAGCTGACCAAACTGTCCGGTGCCTACTGGCGCGGCGATGCCAAGAATGAGCAATTGCAGCGCGTCTACGGCACCGCCTGGGCCGACAAGAAGCAACTGGCCGCCTACATCCAGCGCATCGAAGAAGCCGAGAAGCGCGACCACCGCAAGATCGGCAAGCGCCTGGGCCTGTTCCACACCCAGGAAGAAGCGCCGGGCATGGTGTTCTGGCACCCGAATGGCTGGACTTTGTACCAGGTGCTCGAGCAGTACATGCGCAAGGTGCAGCGCGACAACGGTTACCTGGAAATCAAGACGCCCCAGGTCGTTGACCGCAGCCTGTGGGAAAAGTCCGGGCACTGGGCCAACTACGCCGACAACATGTTCACCACCCAGTCGGAAAGCCGCGACTACGCGATCAAGCCGATGAACTGCCCGTGCCACGTGCAGGTGTTCAACCAGGGCCTGAAGAGCTACCGCGAGTTGCCGATGCGCCTGGCCGAATTCGGTGCCTGCCACCGTAACGAGCCATCGGGTGCCTTGCACGGCATCATGCGCGTGCGTGGATTCACCCAGGACGACGCGCACATTTTCTGCACCGAAGAACAGATGCAGGCTGAATCCGCTGCGTTCATCAAGCTGACCATGGATGTCTACGCCGACTTCGGCTTCACCGATGTCGAGATGAAGCTGTCCACTCGTCCGGAAAAACGCGTCGGTTCCGACGAGCTTTGGGATCGCGCCGAAGCTGCGCTGGCCGCAGCCCTTGATAGCGCGGGCCTGCCGTACGATCTGCAGCCGGGCGAGGGGGCGTTCTACGGTCCGAAGATCGAGTTCTCGCTGAAAGATTGCCTCGGCCGCGTTTGGCAATGTGGTACCCTGCAGCTCGATTTTAACCTGCCTGTCCGTCTGGGAGCCGAATACGTCTCCGAAGACAACAGTCGCAAGCACCCGGTCATGTTGCACCGGGCGATCCTGGGGTCCTTCGAACGTTTCGTCGGAATCCTGATCGAGCACTACGAGGGCGCATTCCCCGCGTGGCTGGCTCCGACCCAGGCAGTGGTGATGAATATCACTGATAAACAGGCTGATTTTGCCGCCGAAGTGGAAAAAACTCTCAACGAAAGCGGGTTTCGTGCCAAGTCTGACTTGAGAAATGAAAAGATCGGCTTTAAAATCCGCGAGCATACTTTGCTCAAGGTTCCTTTTCTCTTGGTTATCGGAGATCGGGAAGTCGAGATGCAGACTGTCGCTGTGCGTACTCGTGAAGGTGCTGACCTGGGCTCGATGCCCGTCGCCCAGTTCGCTGAGTTTCTCGCGCAAGCGGTTTCCCGGCGTGGTCGCCCAGATTCGGAGTAATTATTATTAAGCGTGAAATGAGACAAGATAAACGAGCTGCACCGAAAGCCCCGATCAACGAGAATATCTCGGCACGCGAGGTTCGGTTAATTGGAGCTGAAGGTGAACAGCTTGGGATTGTGTCAATTGAAGACGCGCTTCTTAAGGCTGAAGAGGCCAAGCTGGATCTGGTGGAGATTTCCGCCGATGCAGTACCCCCTGTTTGCAAACTGATGGACTACGGCAAATCGATCTTCGAAAAGAAGAAGCAGGTTGCCGCGGCCAAGAAAAACCAGAAGCAGATCCAGGTTAAAGAAATCAAGTTTCGTCCAGGGACGGAGGAAGGGGATTACCAGGTAAAACTGCGCAACCTGGTACGTTTCCTGAGTGATGGGGACAGGGCCAAGGTATCCTTGCGATTCCGCGGCCGTGAGATGGCCCACCAGGAGCTGGGGATGGAACTCCTCAAGCGAGTTGAAGGTGACTTGCTCGAGTACGGTTCGGTCGAACAGCATCCTAAGATGGAAGGACGCCAGCTGATCATGGTCATCGCCCCGAAAAAGAAGAAGTAATCAACAGGGCACGGCAGGCCTTCTGATTATGTTTATCAACTGAATGCGGAGTATCCGAACATGCCAAAAATGAAGACCAAAAGTGGTGCTGCTAAGCGGTTTCTGAAAACTGCTAACGGTATCAAGCACAAGCACGCTTTCAAGAGCCACATCCTGACCAAAATGTCGACCAAGCGTAAGCGTCAACTGCGCGGTAGCAGCTTGCTGCATCCGTCTGACGTGGCAAAAGTCGAGCGCATGCTGCGCCTTCGTTAATTTTAGTCAAGAATAGAGGAAGTAACTCATGGCTCGTGTAAAGCGTGGCGTCATTGCCCGTAAGCGTCACAAAAAAATTCTGAAACTTGCTAAAGGCTACTACGGCGCACGCTCCCGCGTATTCCGTGTTGCCAAGCAAGCGGTAATCAAGGCAGGCCAATACGCCTACCGTGACCGTCGTCAGAAAAAACGTCAGTTCCGCGCTCTGTGGATCGCTCGTATCAACGCTGGTGCTCGTATCAACGGTCTGTCCTACAGCCGTTTCATCGCCGGCCTGAAAAAAGCGTCCATCGAGATCGACCGTAAGGTTCTGGCTGATCTGGCAGTGAACGAAAAAGCGGCGTTTGCTGCGATTGTCGAGAAAGCTAAAGCCACCTTGGCTTAAGTACCCCCGACAGTCACCCGGCCTCGCATCTGTGGGGCCAGGTGTTAAACGTCATAAATAGGGGAAGAGCCTTCAAGCTCTTCCCCTATTTTGTATCTGGAGTCTGTACATGGAAAACCTGGATGCGCTCGTCTCTCAAGCTCTAGAGGCTGTGCAAAGCGCTGAAGATATCAATGCCCTGGAGCAAATCCGGGTTCACTACCTTGGCAAGAAGGGTGAATTGACTCAGGTGATGAAGACCCTGGGGAATTTACCGGCAGAAGAGCGTCCGCAGGTCGGTGCGCTGATCAACGTTGCCAAGGAGCGTGTCACAGAGGTCCTTAATGCGCGCAAGGCATTGTTTGAAGAAGCCGATCTGGCTGCCAAACTCTCCGCCGAGTCCATTGACGTGACCCTGCCTGGCCGTGGTCAGACCTCCGGTGGTCTGCATCCGGTTACCCGCACTCTGGAACGCGTCGAACAGTTCTTCACCCGTATTGGCTACGGCATCGCCGAAGGCCCTGAGGTCGAAGACGACTATCACAACTTCGAAGCGCTCAACATCCCAGGCCACCACCCGGCCCGGTCGATGCATGACACCTTCTATTTCAATGCGAACATGCTGTTGCGCACCCATACCTCGCCGGTACAGGTCCGCACCATGGAGTCGAAACAGCCGCCGATCCGCATCGTCTGCCCAGGCCGTGTATACCGCAGCGACTCCGATATCACCCACTCGCCGATGTTCCACCAGGTCGAAGGCCTGCTGGTCGATCGCGACATCAATTTCGCCGACCTCAAAGGCACCATCGAAGAGTTCCTGCGGGTGTTCTTCGAAAAAGAACTGGCCGTGCGTTTCCGCCCTTCGTACTTCCCGTTCACCGAGCCATCCGCTGAAGTCGACATGGAATGCGTGATGTGCAGCGGTAAAGGCTGCCGCGTCTGCAAGCAGACCGGCTGGCTGGAAGTGATGGGCTGCGGCATGGTTCACCCGAACGTGCTGCGCATGTCCGGGATCGACCCGGAAGAGTTCTCGGGCTTTGCCTTCGGCATGGGTGTCGAGCGTCTGGCCATGCTGCGTTACGGCGTGAATGACTTGCGTCTGTTCTTCGACAACGACTTGCGGTTCCTCGCGCAATTTCGCTAGTCGTAACGAATTCTTAGGAGAGCAGGATGAAATTCAGTGAACAATGGCTGCGTGGCTGGGTTAGCCCGCAGGTAAGTCGCGACGAGCTGGTTGCTCGTCTGTCGATGGCCGGTCTTGAGGTCGATAGCGTTACGCCGGCCGCCGGTGTTTTCAGTGGCGTGGTAGTGGGCGAGGTGCTGAGCACCGAACCGCACCCGGACGCCGACAAGCTGCGCGTGTGCCAGGTCAGCAACGGTTCGGAAACCTTCCAGGTGGTTTGCGGCGCGCCAAACGTGCGCCCGGGCCTGAAGATTCCTTTCGCCATGATCGGCGCCGAGCTGCCAGGTGACTTCAAGATCAAGAAGGCCAAGCTGCGTGGCGTTGAGTCCAACGGCATGCTGTGCTCGCAATCCGAGCTGCAGGTTGGTGAAGGTAATGACGGCTTGATGGAGCTGCCGGTCGATGCGCCGGTGGGTGAGGATTTCCGCGTTTATCTGGACCTGGAAGACGCCAGCATCGAGGTCGATCTGACCCCGAACCGTGGCGACTGCCTGTCCCTGGCCGGTCTGGCTCGTGAAGTCGGCGCACTGTACGCCGCTCCTGTGGTCCGTCCGGTGGTGGCTTCGGTTCCTGCCGCCCACGACGAAGTGCGTTCGGTAGAAGTGCTGGCGCCCGCCGCGTGCCCGCGCTACCTCGGTCGTGTGATTCGTAACGTCGACCTGTCCAGGCCTACGCCGCTGTGGATGGTTGAGCGCCTGCGTCGTGCAGATGTGCGCAGCATCGATGCTGCCGTCGACATCACCAACTACGTGATGCTGGAACTGGGTCAGCCGCTGCACGCCTTCGATCTCGCCGAAATCAACGGTGGCATCCGTGTGCGCATGGCCGAAGAGGGCGAGAAACTGGTGCTGCTCGACGGTCAGGAAGTCAGCCTGCGTAGCGATACGCTGGTGATTGCCGACCATTCCCGAGCGCTGGCCATTGCCGGTGTCATGGGTGGCGAGCACAGCGGTGTTTCCGCGACCACCCGTGATGTGTTCCTGGAAAGCGCTTTCTTCGACCAGATCGCCGTAGCGGGCAAGGCCCGTTCCTATGGCCTGCACACCGATGCGTCGCATCGCTATGAGCGTGGTGTGGACTGGCAACTGGCCCGCGAAGCCATGGAGCGCGCGACTGGCTTGCTGTTGGAGATCACCGGTGGTGAAGCGGGTCCGATCATCGAGACCGTCAGCGAACAGCACCTGCCGAAAATTGCTCCGATCACCCTGCGTGCCCAGCGCATTACCCAGATGCTGGGTATGGAAATGGATTCGGCTGAGGTGGAGCGTCTGCTCAATGCCTTGGGCCTGACCATTACTGCCGACGGGGCAGGGCAGTGGCGTGTAGACGTACCGAGCCATCGCTTCGATATCAGCCTGGAAGTCGACCTGATCGAAGAGCTGGCACGCCTGTACGGCTACAACCGTTTGCCGGTTCGTTATCCGCAAGCGCGTCTGGCGCCGCAAGCCAAGGCAGAAGCCCGTAGCGACCTGCCTGAACTGCGTCGTCTGCTGGTTGCCCGTGGTTATCAGGAAGCCATTACCTACAGCTTCATCGACCCGAAACAGTTCGAACTGTTTAATCCGGGTGTTGAGCCGCTGCTGCTGGCTAACCCGATCTCCAATGACATGGCTGCCATGCGTTCGTCGCTGTGGCCAGGTCTGGTCAAGGCGCTTCAGCACAACCTGAACCGTCAGCAGGATCGCGTGCGTCTGTTCGAAAGCGGCCTGCGTTTCGTTGGTCAGCTCGAAGGTCTGAAGCAAGAGCCGATGTTGGCGGGTGTTGTTTGCGGTAGTCGCCTGCCGGAAGGCTGGGCGCAGGGTCGCGATACCGTCGACTTCTTCGACGTCAAGGCTGACGTCGAAGCGGTGCTGGGCTTCGCCGGTGCTCTGGAAGCGTTCACTTTCGTGCCGGGCAAACACCCAGCGTTGCACCCGGGTCAAACCGCGCGCATCGAGCGTGATGGTCGTCTGGTCGGCTTCATTGGCGCGATCCACCCTGAGTTGTCGAAAACCCTCGGTCTCGACCGTCCGGTCTTCGTCTTCGAGTTGGTTCTGGCGGAAGTGGCGTCGGGCAAAATGCCAAAATTCCACGAGTTATCACGCTTTCCTGAAGTTCGTCGTGACCTTGCACTGATTGCGGATAAAGACGTTGCAGCCACGGCTGTACTGGACGTAATCCGTGAAAATGCAGGCGAATGGCTGACAGACCTCAGGCTATTTGACGTGTATCAGGGTAAAGGCATTGATCCTGATAGAAAAAGCCTCGCAGTCGGCTTGACCTGGCAGCATCCATCGCGCACTCTTAATGACGATGAGGTGAATACCGCAACGCAAAACATCCTCACCTCGCTCGAACAAAGGTTGAACGCCACGTTAAGGAAGTGACGTATGGGGGCTCTGACGAAAGCTGAGATGGCGGAACGTCTGTATGAAGAGCTGGGCCTGAACAAACGGGAGGCCAAGGAATTGGTCGAACTGTTTTTTGAAGAAATCAGGCACGCTCTTGAAGACAACGAACAAGTCAAATTGTCCGGTTTCGGCAATTTCGACCTTCGGGACAAACGCCAGCGGCCTGGCCGCAATCCGAAAACGGGGGAAGAAATCCCGATCACGGCTCGCCGTGTGGTCACCTTTCGTCCAGGGCAGAAGTTGAAGGCCCGAGTTGAGGCTTATGCTGGAACCAAGTCATAACGACGAGCTCCCCGTCATCCCGGGCAAACGCTACTTCACCATTGGTGAAGTCAGCGAGCTGTGTGCGGTAAAACCACACGTGCTGCGCTACTGGGAGCAGGAGTTTCCTCAACTCAACCCTGTCAAACGCCGCGGAAACCGTCGGTATTATCAGCGCCAGGACGTGCTGATGATCCGGCAGATCCGCGCGCTTCTTTACGATCAGGGGTTCACCATCGGCGGAGCGCGCCTGCGCTTGTCCGGCGATGAAGCCAAAGACGACACCACCCAATACAAGCAAATGATCCGCCAGATGATCGCCGAGCTCGAAGATGTTCTGGTGGTACTCAAGAAATAAATTCCTGCTTTTAAATACTTCCAGTTTTCAAAAGCTTGCGATATATTCTTGAGCGTTCCTCGAGATGAGGGATGAGTTTCACGCCTAGTCGGGGCGTAGCGCAGTCCGGTAGCGCACTAGCATGGGGTGCTAGGGGTCGAGTGTTCGAATCACTCCGTCCCGACCATATTTTTCAATGACTTAGGTCGGTAGCGAAAGCGCCGGCCTTTTTCATTTATGAATTTACCCCACTTTTTACCCCACTGAAAAATTGCCCCGCCAGCAGAACGTACAGCGGGTGGGTGTCTAATTGATTCCTTGATAGTAATGACCAGTCTCGTCCGCGCGCACGATAGCGTTTCCGGGTGGGCGATTAAGCAGGCTTTTCCTATCGTTCGAGGATTGTCGGTTCTGAGCTATTTGCCTACTCCTTCAGTTTTTCAGTAATCATGGGGGGGCCGCCTCGCGCGCACGTGATGGATTCACAATGCATCACATCGGTGGTACTGAAGATGGGTAGTCTGGCGTCTTGATATGGTTTGCGGCAGAACGCTGTACCTATGGCTGCGGCAGCTCTGTCAGAGCGCTTGTTTTTCATGGAACTTATTCGGTCAGCGGTTAGCATTTAAAAATAGATTGGTTGCGGTCTTTGGCGCGAAGCCCTCAGCCTTTTAGCCAGCGGGGCCACCGACTTGCTTCATGGATCAGATATCTTATATGGACAAAAAATCTACGATTTAATGTGAGAAAGTTTTCCGGAGCGGTCTTCGAGGCGAAAGCTCCAGACTTTTGACCTGCCCCTCCCTGATAGCTCTGTCGAGCTGCACCAGTCGCCCAGGTTACGCTGCCTGGTGGCGGGTTGCGGATCAACAGACAATTCACCACGTCCTGCCATGCGGCCCAGTGTCGGGCCTCGAATACCCGCAAAGGGGGAGGTCTGGGACGCCTTTGAACTATCGGACTTAGGTGGATGACTTGCTCTGGAGCAGCCCTGGTAGGTTGGCCAGACGTAGGGGCGATGGCCATCCGTGATCAGAGTCAGCCCAATCAGGTTTGCCTATGCACATCTTCTTCGATGTGCTGAGTACGGGGAGCGGGCCAGGTCTCTGGAGGTGATCGATGACTTCACCAAGGAGTCGGTGGGTATCCTGATGGACCGCGGCATCAGTGGACTTCACATCACCCGGCAGCTTGAGGAGATGGGGTGATTCTGCGCTTATGCCTGTCACCACGAAGTCAAATGCCCATCTGCTGAAGAATTTCATACAAGTAGCGTTCGCGTCGGGGTGTGTCATGCATACCTGAGGTGACCAACGCGGATACCAGCTCATTGCCTCGGATCAACTTATTGAAGTTTTTTCTGGCGCCGGACAATGGCACGCCATTGGCTGCTTGTCGCTGCTCATAGAAAGCTCTGAGGGTTCCCCTTGAAAGCTCAGGAGCAATCTCGGCGAGGGTTTCTGGTGCCCAGGCGAGCAGCAGAGCAGGAGCTATAAGCTGGTTTGCGTGGTGGTACTCCGAGTAGCTTGAAATTTGAAGGGGGAGCTCCCCAAAACGCTGCCCACCGTCCCGGAGGAGAGACTCATAGATCATCTTTGTCTCAGTTTCGACCAAGCCTGCTGGGACCTCGCTCGTGTATCCGTAATAGAAGGAGAAGGGTAGTCGCGCGCTAAGCGATAGCATGGGCTCGATAGCCATCGAATTGCAAAATGCTGCGATGACAGTCAGCTCACCGCCTGTTGCGAGGGTGATGTGATTAAGAAGGTCAAGGTACATATCCCAACCCATGAATTGACCTGAAGGTAATTTCAGACCTTTCTCGCGGTCACCGTGACCATCAATGAACAGTAGGGGGAGCGCTCCCTTCTGGCAGTACTCGCGAATCACAGACAGAAGGAAGACAAGCTCATTCAGGTCTGCACACTTGCAGTGCAGGACACGTGTTCGATCCTGCTCGAACGTCGACGACGCCAGGGCCATCAGCTCGTCACATATGCCTTCGTGCCTACGCCTGGCTGATTTCTGATCAGAGAGTCCTAAGCAATCGATCATGAAGATGCAGTTGACCGGTGACACCATTGATTGTTGCAAGGTAATTGCGGTTCGTCCCATGGTTGCGAAGACCCCAAACTGACCAGCCGATATTGAGTGAAAGCGTGAATCGCACCAAGGTTGAGTAGACACCCTTGAGCGTCTGTTGGGCTACCCCCGATATGGTAGACATCCCTGCCTATGCTTTGGGTCCAGAGTGTGTAAAAACGCTTCACAAAAATTGAAGTATGCGCATCTACGTTAAATCTGAAGTTTATCGGCACGTCAGCAGATGTGGATTTCGCGTAGAAACGCGATTTCCAGTCCGATTTTGAGTACCTGTCGCGCTCAAAAACGTTTTTACACAGCCTCGGTCGGTTCCGGCCTTTCGTCAAAGGCAGCACCGATTCTGTTCAAAAAAGTCGGCCATGGTTTGCTCAGCAGAAAAGTGCACGTCCGAGATTAAAATCTTTACTTTTGGCAGAGGCTTCCGGACTCGGATTTCAAATAGCAGCGTGCAAAAAAGGCGTTTTCACCAGTCAATGATCAGGCAGTTTAGGCAGACCGGCTTTTTCAACAGAATCGGCCAAGAGTGGCCCTTCGCGGAAGGTAGCTACGGGCTGGAACAAACGTTCGGCCTTTGCAGTTTTCAGCCTAAGTCGGCAGCCGATCATCGACTGACCGATCAAGCTGAACTGAACAACCTTTGGTCCTTAACTCCCCCACGCTTACAACTAATCGGAGACCGAAAGCACCGTATGGATGATCGCGGTTAGACATGACCTAGGTCGACACAGTCATCTAAGACATTAGCTGCAAACGGATTTATATTTAAAATTACATCACCAGGACGCATAAAGAATTTTTGCACAGTTTGTTTACAATTTTCCTCAGTCTCGTTAAAGATATCAATGTTATCGATCAGATAGTCGGAGATACTTAACTCTGTTCGATTAGGAGCCCGTATTTCGGTTTCATCAGATAGAAATATGTCTAATAGACGTATTTCGGAGACGCTACAGAGGCCCAGTGGGCGATCCTTTAGGACAGCCCGATTGTGTAGGGTGCAGCTATTTATAATCTCCTCATCAATCACACTTGAGAGATCGGAAACAAGCTTAAGTGAGAACTCGAATAGAAATTTATCTCCCATACCATAAATCATAGGAAAATCCTTATAGATATAACTCCAAAATCTTATAATTGCAGTCAATGGATTTGTTTTTAGGAGTTTTACTATGTTGGTGCGGGTGGAGTAGTTAGAGGTTTTCAGCCAGTCATGAATGAATAGTAATGTCTTAAAGAAAATTACTGCTCTCGATCCTTCCCTCCGCATGTCTTGACATATTGTCGCTCCAGCCTCTTTGTCATTTATCGAGTTTTCTATGTGATAACTGATTCTGGAGCATGCCAAACCATTAAGATCTAGAGAAAAACGACAAAGTGTAGCAGTAAATACTAATAGCTCTTTAAGATTAAGCTCTTTAAAGTGCATTCTAGCCAGATTGATCAAGGCTGTGTACTCTGACTGAGTCCTGTCAGATAGCAATTTATTGAAATCTGAATTTATTTGATTAATGTACTCTGTTTTTTCTGAGCAATCATCCAGAGCTTCAGAAGCAACAATCTTCACTAACACTTCGTTCGAAAGTGCGTGCGCTTCGAGTACAGACAAAAGGCTTAGGGGAGTCTTCTGGATAATTTTATCCTGAAGATTGTAATTTATATAAATTATGGGGCCGAAGCGGTCGTCAATCGTCACCGTATGAGTCATTGAAGTGGCAAGAGATAGTTGGTGCTCGCCGATTACTATCAGCTCTTTATGAGATCGCAACTCTGAAACATTCAGATAAAACACAGAAAGCGGCTGTTCAATGTCTTTGTTTTCAGCTATAAACTTCATTAGCCTGAGCTTGCGATATAGGAACTCCATTCCCCATGTAGTAGTTAAGCAGTCATTGAAATGGGTAGCTTCGTGAATCAGCAACGACCTAAAATTGACTCGTACCGACCAGTATTTGTCCCACTTAGTAGGCAGGGACTCAGCTAACGACTCCTCAAGTACTTTTCTAGCCGATCCGGTATAGTTTCTAATCTCTATGAGGTTTGAGTAGAAATCAAAAGAGCCAAGATCATTTGATGTGGCGAATAACTTAATCATGGGGTTCCAGTTGGCTCGGGAAATTATTAATGCCTAGTTAAATCTTGAAAAAATAGCTGGTAGCTCTGATGCAGTCAGTCTAGGTTCGGGGCTCAGGCCAAGATTCAGAAAATCGTATAAACGTAGTCTGACCCCATATGGCATAAAATCTTTCTAGACGGCCTTTCCTTTTAACTTCTGCTGGATAAGGGATGAAGATTTTCCGATAAGTGATTTCATAGAGGAGACTGCGAGCGCAAAATATTTATCATCCATCGGCAGGGTTTCACCATCCATGGCGCGTGCGTAAGAGCTTGATTTTTTTATATATACAGAATTCGAAACCCCAGAGTTGTGAACAATGATGTCTCTAGTTGCTTTGATTTCGAGCCACTGGAGAACTAAGTCGTCAGGAAGTGATATGGCGGCTACCGCTTGAAAATACTCCATCTGCAGTGAGGGCGCAGCATAAAATAGTGATGCCAATTCTTTTTCGATTATGCCTGCTACGATTTCCTCACGAGAAGATGCTTTGATTATATCTGAGACATCAATCTTGTTTGTGTGGTCAATTCCTTTCACGCGAGTTTGAAGTCGACGACTATCAAAGCTAAGAATTTCAAACAAAGCATCCCCAAAAAATGCCTCAACCTGGGCGACCGCATAAACAAATACGGAATAGTAGATCTCCCAAGCAACTGCCACTTCAGCGATTTCTTTTAGCTGAGGAACCGTTCGTGCAACTTCTTTCCCTCTTACTTTTGAGGGGACTTTTAATCGGGTCTGACTCAAGAATGCTGCATCATTTTTTGCAACATTAAGAGCGTCGCGTGCAAAAGAAGTCCAAATATAGATGTTGTTTAGTGACTTCTGATGTTTGGTTCGAAGCAGTCCAATGTTTTTGGATAAATCAGTAGGAGTCATTCTGTGTGCTCATTTTTTTGAACTACCTTGTTTTTAGGCTCTAATCTTCTAGGGGGAGCGAGGTCAGCCTATGCTCACACTTGTCTACGCAACCAGAGGCGACTCACTTAAGCGGCAATATCGACTTGTCCCCCAGCTGAATAAGCTTGAACTCAACGTTAGAGGTTGCCTCTCTGTAAGTGGCCTCACTGTCATCAAACGAGGCTGCCACGATGCTTTGCAGTCCTTTCTCTGACGACAGAAGCTGGAAGAGTGCTTGTTGGCTTTTGGTAGCCATGGAGTGCTGTCCAGGTTCGTCCAGCAACAGGAAACCCAAGTGATTGCCATTGATCGTATGGTGAGAGGAGGTTTGGTAAATGGAAAGCAGGTAGCTCCAGATCAGACGAACAAAGTCGCTAGCGCTGGACTCCCTGGCAATGTTGCCCTTGCCTTTCGGACTGTCATCGCTTCTTCCAATGTTTGAAGCTGTGGGGGAGTTGAGGGCTGCGGAATTAAATGGTTGTCTTTGACCATTGATCTCTCTGAGCTCAATCTTGGCGAGGTACGGGAGGAGATTCTCTCTGTTGAACTCGATGTCCTCGATTGCCGCGCTGTGATAGTCGAATGCACTGATATTGGCGCGGAACATTCTTTCGAAGAGTGAGTACTTAGCTAGGTCAGCGGGCGAGTAGTGATCGCTTGGCATCATCCCCCGACTTTTTTGATTATCGAGGAAACGTTGTGACAACGCGCCGAGAGCATCGAGTGCCCGGTCCGAGCTTTCTTCAAACTTAGTAAGGCCTTCGAGCTCCATCTCGATTTGAACTTGCAGTCTGATCCCGGATTTGGAGACAGACGAGTTGGAGTTCAGGTCGGATCGTAGAGCCCTGAGAGCAGACTTTGAAGTCGACAGTATTCTTGCTAGTTGATCCTTTAGCGCCTCAGATTCTTTGATGGACTGTTCAATTCCACCATTTTCTCTTTCGAGCATCCGCAATTGGGCAGACAAGTAGTCTATGTTGGTGTCGATATCCATGTGCGGCGTACTCTCATGCAGATCAACGAGAGAGTTACCAATAGATTGATGACAGGCTGGACAAGAGTTGCTTGCAGTTGACAGGCTGAGCGATGCACCGAACTTAATCAGCTTCTGTGCAGCGTGGTTTTTGGTTAGTTCATCTTTGGCCTGTCGAGTGTTGAGTCTGTTGCTGTTTAGGTTGACGCGCAATAGGGCGAGATCACCTAGGCAGGTCTCATAAGCAACTGTAAAGCGCTCAAGCTCATTGGTGTGTTTTTCAATTGCTTGAGTGATTTCTTGTGTTGGTGTTTCACCCTGGCTAGAGAGTTTTAGGCCAATGATTTGGTGCTCGCTAATCTTGCGCTGCCTATACTCCAAGATGCTCTCTGTTACGCCCTCAGAGTTTTTTTGGAAGTTAACTAGTTCTGCATTGAAATCTGGTACTGGCGTTTTCGAAACGTTGGAAAATTTGAAACCCTGTTTAAGGGTTTCACCCAAAAGTGTTCGGTAAATAATTTGCCATTCATCATAAATCTGTTTGGATTCTTGATCCAATATGTCGCGCTTGGCATCTGTTTCGAACACATCGGTGCCAACCAAGAAGTCGACGATCTTGATGCGTGCATCTCGCACGCCGAAATATGGAAGATTTGCAATGTAGTCAGTCCATCCACGTTTCTGCTCGATCACCATCGCGGCGAAGATATACTGTAAATAAAGCTTTGCTGGTTTGTTGTTTGTCCGCGGTACAAGGGGCAGCTGCAGGCCGAGAAATTTCTCAAAATATCTAAAAAAGCCCTCTTCGATCTGAGCGCTGTTTGCGTCATGTATGAACTTGTAGAGGGTGGGGGCAGTTTCACCCTTGGTTAGCCCTGAGCACTCCTGGATACGAACGAGCTTCGTACTGAGCCCATTTTCTTTAACGCTGCGTCTTGCGGTGATGGTCTTACCGTTGCTCTCGATTTCGATTGTAACTCTGGAGGTCTGGATTTGATGCTTAAGTCCTTCGTGCTCCAGATAGTCCTTCAAGGCATAGGTCAGTGCATTTTCATTCTGCGCACCCAGTAACTCTTCCATACCAATGGCATACATGATCGCGTGTACGATTGTACTTTTACCTGCGGAGTTTCGGCCGCGGATGATGTTCAAGTTTCGATTGAATTCGGTAAAGAATCCAAACGGCCCACTATCCGTCTGAATGTCGATATGGATTGCTTTGATGTACATCGTTATTCCCATCCCTTGGACACGGTACTCACCATGTCTTCCGTAATTTTTTTTCCGATCAGCTTCAATGCAGCCTTTTCTTCGCTGAGTACGGAGTCGTCAGCGAGTATCAGTTCCACGTAAGATTTACCGGAGGTAGTTAGCTCAAATCCTGTTGTAGTGGGCGTTATCAATGATTCACTGAACGCAAGATTAAGTGCGATTGCCATTGCAGGATCAAAACCCCAGATCGGGAGTTGCAATTGACCTTGTTGGGCACCAATTGTGAGTGACCGGGTACGCTCGGGCGTCTTGAGTGCCCAATTCAGCAGGTGAATTTTTGGAAGGCTTGATCTGCCGCTACGTCCGGACAGATGTAGAATCAGAAGCGCCTGGGAAATTTTGTAGAGAGGGCGAAGCTCCGAGAGCACCGGAATCGGCCGCCTTATAAATTTGAGCTGAGCCATTATTTACTCGTTGAAGTCCAGTTCGCAGATCGCAAGCCATCGCGCGACAGTCCTACGTACCACATCACTTGCCATGGACTTGTCTATGTTGAGATGGCGATCAGTGGTCAGGTATTCCATCAGCCTGTCCCTTACCAGTGTTGTGAGTTCCTCGGGTGTTGCGTCAGATGTAAGTCCCCACTCCAAGACATCTTGTTCAAAGGTATTCACTATTCGGGCGATGTTTACATACGTTTGGGGCGAACGGTCATACAGAGACTGAAAATATGTGTCGTGATCAAGGAAATTATTGGTTGTAAGCTTGATCAGGTTTTCAATTTTTTGAGCGGGTTTCCCTAGCATTCGTAGGCGACATTTCCTTTCCAAATTCTCGTCATACGGTTCAGGGGTAATGCTTACTCTTGGCAACAATTCTGTCGCCGAACCCAAGCATGGGGGCAGGCCTTCTGACGTACGCAGCAGATTAAATTCTTTTATGTAGAACTCATGATCATGGAGCAAGATCGTGAAATCTTCATCGAGATGTGGAAGGCTCCATCCCCTGACCTCTGTCTGTTTGATCTGGGTGTAGGAGTGCAGCTTATTTCTGCTGATTTCGGGGGTGACAAAACACCAATTTTTGATCTTTGTACCGCCCAGTATCTTCTGTAGATCATCAGAATAATCTCTGAGTTTCTTCAGATCGTCGTTGATCTTTGTACGCTGCTTCTCATAAAGCTCGTCCTGATGATAAAGCCTTTCTGGGCAGTAACATTGGAACGCATATCCGGTGTGTTTCGTGTAGCCCTCGATCCCAAAATCGCCAGGCGAGGCGGGTATATGCTGATATCCATCGCCGCCATGCTTGAGTTTAAATGCAAGCTGACACTGCGCTTCCCAAGTTGTACCTGTGAATTTGCCAACGGGTGTAGTGATCACTGCATACCTGCCTTGTGAATACTCATCGGGAGGCGATGCTCATCGTATCCTTCCGAAATCTATAGGTGCCGGTTGGGCGTCATCTGCTTGCTCCGCGTGGCCCTGCGACCTCGGATACTCCAGAAGCTATCAAAACGCTATCGGTCGGTCTAGCAGGAACCGGTAATTCGGATTCGATAAATACATGGGCTGTTTATCTTTACAGCGTGAATCGACCCAGTTTTGTAGATAACGCCCGCTGAACGATTTAGCCAATCTGTTGCATCGACCGGTTGAATCCACAGCCAAAAGCAGCCGGTGGACGGAGCGATGGCCAATGAGTGGCTATGCTTGGTTTGTTGCCGGAACTGATCGAGCGGGTTGGGTTTCCGTCAATGGTGCATAACTCGGCGGCCGCAAAAACCAAGTGCAACACCTGACCGTCTCAATGCCCGGACTAGTCAGGGATGAGGAGAGAACAAGGAGTGTTATCCACCAAGCTCGTGAAGGCGTTATCACCCAACTTCGGGTCTATTTACAGTTGGCTCTACATGCAATGGAGTATCGCGTAAATGTCAGCATGGAAATTACAAGAGCTACGCGAGTTGATAGAAAAGATTCACGGAGACGAGAAACTTTCTAAAGCGTCAAGTCATATTAATTCAGTAGACTTGGAAATTCGATCTGCTTGTTACCATTCATATACAGCTAGCAATGCATTTTCCTCGGATTTCGAAGACGAAGAGCATGCATCTATATCTGCTATAAAGATGACTCTTAGCGCAGGCGAGGAAGCATCCAGGTTTCACGAAGCAATATTTATTTATGAGGCCAATATAACTGCTTGCGCACAAGTAACGCGCTCTGCGGCGGACATCATCAGTCATGTGATTCTTGATGTTATTGCAATCAATGGGGTGGACGAAGAGAATCTAAATCTCAAATTCATCCAGAAGCACGTCCAAAGTAGGGGGCTCAAAGATAAGATAGTTCGAGTCTCTGGTTTTAAATCGTTCCGATACCTACAGGACGTTGTAAACACAACAAAGCATGTCAGGCTGGTCGAATCCGAATATACCGTAGACTTAACAGGGAAAGGGGAACACCCGCATGGAGTCAGATTTAAGGTGTTCCAGATTCAGAATCGTTATCATCCAGCAAAGTGGGGTGCTGATTTTTTGGAAGAGTTAAAATAATTGTCAGTCGAATACGTAAATCTAGGGCAAGAACTAAATGCCTTTCTGGCAGGTAAAGCGAGTTGATAAAGTGATTTCAAGTTGGCATCACAAAGTATCGCTCATCCCTCGCTATGCTTTTAGCCGCCGGTGAGTTGCGGCATTAGACTGTGGGGGGGTGGACAAGGGGGCAGACCACGATTTTTGCTTTGAACCGCGACTACTAATTAATAGTGATTCGCCCCCCGATTATTTTAACATCCAGGGTAAGAGTCCGGCAAAGGCATCTGGTCTAGCATTGCAAACTCAGCCGAAGACAATCCTAGACACAAACAGTGCTGCACTATCTTTCTAAAATTTACTCAGATATTCCTTAACCTGCTCATGGTGTAGCAAGGCCACGCCCAGCTTTGCAGCTGCATACTTAGCTGCTGTCGTGTAACTCATATTTGTTACCACGCACGCATGGTCGCCATCATAGTAACCATTTGCTGAATATACCTCTTGAACACTTTTGTTTCCCACCGGGGAAGAGTAGAACTTGCACTGTATTACAATGGTTTTTCCATTCCTCTCTGCAATAATGTCAGCTCCATTGTCGCCTGCTTTCGGGGTCACCCGAGAGTTCCATCCAAGAGAATTAAAGAGATCTGACACGCGACTTTCATAATCATGCCCGTTTAAAATATCAGAAAAAGATACATTATGTAGTCTTGATTCGCTTTCTTGGGGATTGTCTCTTTGGTAAATGATGATGAAGCAATGGGTTTCGAGTGTAATAAACCCAAGATGTTCAAAGTACTCGCTTGATTCAATGTATCTATAAATATCGCCCAGGGTGGCATCATTGCTGTTGTTGAATTTTTCAGAAATAATCGGAATAACTACTTCTCTGGCAAAGTACTCCACTTCACGATCCCATTTCTTGGAGTTCTTGCGACCATAGTCGTCTTTAATTTCTGACTGAGCCTTTTTCCTAAGAAGAATATTTAAATGCTCAAGAACTTGATGTCTTGTGATCTTTCTAATGATAAACATTAGTAACTGATCAAGATTGGTATGGTGACCAATATCATCTATGGGAGTGATGGTTTCTGACCAAATGTCGAATTCTTCCATGTAACAATCATAAGCACAACGTTCCATTTCGCAGCCACAACTTTCTGGTTCAACTTTATCGAATAGGTCATCATCAACCAACTCTTCATAGAGTGCGCGCAAAGCGTTTATGTAAAAACCACTTCTAACCAACAATGCAGACAGGTAAGGACTGACAAAAAAATCAACAGTTCCAAGTTTTGAGTCGTCAAAAGAATCACTCATGACTCTCCATCCTTTTCATAGCGGTAGGTTAAAAAATTTAGCTAGTGAAAATATTTCATTGTTAGCAGGCCTTGAACGTGGCTATTAATTGTCAGTTTTTTTGCTCTTGCCATTCCTATCAGACCGAAACCGAAAATAAGCGCAATAGCCGGGCGTAGGCTATTTCGACCATTTTTCAGTTTAGGCTAAAAACAGAAAATTTCTGGGTTTCTTAAGTGAATCCCTGCAAAATCTGCTGCTGAGCAGTGCTCCGGGCGCCGGCAAGTCCCCTCTTGTACGGCGCCTTGCTGCACAGAGCGAGGACGCCAAACTCTGGCTACGGGTTGGTCATCGTGCTTCGTGCATGTAATCGACCGCAGGAGGTCGGATTTTGACTGAGTCGATCTAAACGCACGTTTTTACACAACCTAGGCCAATAGCGGGCGTTTAATGGGGACAAAGACCCGAGTTGGGAATGCTGGAGTACAACGGTGCATAACCATGGAGCTCCAAACACTCCGCAGCAATTGTTTCTTGGGGGCCATCGCACGCGAAGGTGACCTCAAGGGTTTCGAGAGTTTCTCCGTTGGGAAGAACAATCTTGGCGTCGAATGATTGTTTGCTGCCTTGATAGTACTGTAATAAAGTGTCTGGAGATCGATTCGCAATTTTCTTGCAGAGCAGAGCGCAGCGCTTCAATCCTTGATGATTACAACACTTATTGATGAATTGTCCGCCGAATTAACCTTAAATTGGAAATTTTGAAATCCGATCAGTTTTGACTCATTCAAGTCGTATTTTACTGACTGAAAAAATGCTGGCGCAGCAAGGCCGCTTCTGTACTCACGGTAACCAATTTCAATTGTGTTTCCGGATTTACCAGAATAAACAAGCTCTTTTTTTATGAAGTCGGATGAGTAGACGTCATCAATTTTCCATCCGTCTGGCGAATTTAGTACGCCGACCCAGCGCTTTACTTTTGTAATCGTTCCTGTTTGAGCCTGGATGAATGGCATACCTACACTAGCAGTGACGGTGCTCCCAATTGAGTATGTTTTATATGGCTTGCTCTCCAGTATCGTAGAGGCGCAGCCGCTTATGATACTTATGGCGAGCATACAAATAATTATTTTGAGAATGGAGGTCATGATACTTTCCTTTTTATATAACGTTCCTTGTCGTCCTGTAAGCCCTTGTCTAGTAGGGAGGGGCGTCGCAGCAAACACAGCATAGCCCAAAGAGAAAAGTGACATGGATGACGGCAAGCTCAACTGCGATAAAGATTCAGCGTAGCAGGTCGACGCTACCTATTTGCCACTAATCTGTTCACTGACTGCTTTTGGCCGATTCTGTTGAAAAAGTCGGTCATCCAAAACTGCATGATCGTTGACCGGTGAAAACGCCTTTTTTGCACGCTGCTGCGTGAAATCTGCGTCTGCAAACCGCTGCCGAAAGTAAAGATTTCAATCTCGGACGCGTACTTTTTAGCTGCAGAAACCATGGCCGACTTTTTCAACAGAATCGGCCGTTCTTTGCCCGTCAAAACGTATTCAACGCGATTAGAGGGGGAAGGCACATTCCTGATGCTTTCGACATCGAGAGCCAATCAACGCCCCCTGCCCAAGCGCCCGATATGTGCGTCTTGGTGCCGGACAACTAAACAACCACCACCACTCCAGGCCGAGTCGTATGCAGTCCAGCATTAGGCCACGTTTTACCCGCAATAGGGGGGAGGCTTGGGAGTACCTTTTGCATTTCCCCAAGGCCTGCCTGGTGTCAGTCGACTTCGCTAACGACGCCCCTCACTTTGCGCGCAATTGTGGCGGCAGCTTCGCCCCGAACACTTTATGAACAAATCGGGTAGTAGGTGCCTGGCTTGATGCGATAGCGGCCAGGGTGATTGCAATGTTCTGGGTCATGGTCTCGGCTCCATTGGCGTCTGGTTATACTGCTGGCGCAACTCGGTACCCGTTACACAGTAACGGCCTGCCG
This sequence comes from Pseudomonas sp. P1_C12, assembly GCF_056406435.1. NCBI lineage: Bacteria > Pseudomonadati > Pseudomonadota > Gammaproteobacteria > Pseudomonadales > Pseudomonadaceae > Pseudomonas > Pseudomonas sp. P1_C12. The sequence continues at coordinate 373,193 of NZ_JBFUAE010000006.1, forward strand.
GCGCATAGCAGGTGCGGCAGGCGAACAAGTGGCGATGGTACTGGTCACGGGCCTCGAGCCATTCAGGCGATGCCATGGCGGCGCTGTGGTAGATGTGCTTCGGCTCCCCGGCGTTATGCTGCTCGATTGTTGGGTCAGCCATTGGCGCTGGTGGCGACCATGCCGGATGGCTACGGATCAGGCGGGCGGCAAAGCATGGGGGTGTGCCGTACTGCTCGGCCAAGTCATCCGCAGTCAGAAACCCCAGCCCCAGCAGATATGCCGGCGAGCATCCCAGTAGGCGAGCAACATGACCAGGCCATCGACTTGCCTCTACTTTGGGCGGCTCCGGCGCTGGGTGGTCGTTCGCGCCGAGTTGCGCTGGCTTCTCGACTTTTTGTTTTCCTGGGGGAGTCGAGGGAACCGGGGGAACCTCCAGTACTGGCGCGCGTTGTAGCGGTTCACTCTGAAACTTCAGTGAGGGAACCGGGGGAACTACTGCCCCGGCCAGGCGGTTGGCTAAGTCCAAGAGTCGACCCATGTCACACCTCCAGTGGGGCGAGGTGATACAGCGATGGATTGCGCCCATCCACCTTTACGCGTTTGGCACGCTTGCCGGCGTTGTGTTCGGTGATCCACCCGGCAGCGTCCACGGCGTCCAGGATGCGCGTCACGTCGAAGCCTGGCACCGCTCGGCGCAGCCCTTCGGGGGTAAACAGCCAGACGCGGCGCTCCCCCTCATTTTTCCACCAGCCGGCGCGATCTCTGACTATGGCGTCCCCGCCCAGCTCAGAGAACAGCGCATCGCCGTGGCGAGAGATGAAATCGCACAGGCTGGCTCGGATCGTCGCATCCTCGCCCTGGCCTTGCCCCCGGCTGCTTCGCCAAGCGTCAAACAGCACCAGCATGGCGTCGCGGGCAGCGCCAGCGGGGCCCGGCAGCAAACCCCACTCAATAGCCAGCTCTCCCGCCATAGCGACAATGGCAAACCGCTCAGCCGCGCGGCTTTCCTGACCACTGCCGCTGGGGTATGACTCGCACAGCTTGGCGAGCACTGCGGGCAGATCGTCGGCCTCACCGCACTCCAGCAGCTTGTGGATAAAGGCCGGGCCGATGTGCCCGTAATGGGTCACGCTGGCGCGCTGAATGGCGTCGGAAAATTCCCGGCCACCCGGCAGCCCGTGCAACTCATCCCAGGCACCAAAAGTGCGGCGAGCCGGTATGTCCAGCAGGCGGATTTCCTGTCCGGCACGGCTGCGCTTTCCGCCCTCGGCCATGTGCGCGGACAGTCCCAACTCGCCGGACGAAAACAGCATTACCCGCCAACGCCGGGTCGCCCGTGCGGCTCCGGTACGCCCGGCTCTGGCCTTGCCGGTGCCGTTGGCCAGGGAGTAAACCACGGCGCCAATTTCACGCGGGTCGGCCTCGCCTATCTCGTCCAGGGCCAGCAGTGTGTCATTGCGCTGGGCGGCGATCCCCTCCAGGCCGTTGCCGGTGGCGCGCCAGGTACGCTTAAACTGTTCGCCATGGCCCCAGACCGAGGCGGCGGCCTGAATGGCGCTGCTCTTGCCGGTGGAGCTGTCCCCGACGATATGGAAGCCACCACCCTGGCGTTGCAAGTGATACAGCAACGTTCCGGCCAAGGCCGCGCAGACAGCCAACATCAGCAAGGGATTGCCGGCGCAGCGTGTGCCGATCTCGGCTTGCCAGCCCTCTAGGGTGCCGGCTTGGCGGAAGTCGTCGAAGTTCGCCGCTTCGCTCTGATAGATGGCCTCGCCCGTGCCGATGTTCTGCCGGGGCATAATGAACAGGGTAGGCGAATGCCAGCCGGTGGCAGTGGCCGCAATGACTTGGCGCTTGGGGTGCTGGCCCTGAATGTAATGGTTCAGCAGCTTGAAAGCGTCGGGGTCGATTTCCACACCCATGTTCAGCAGCTCGCCGCGCATATCCTCGCCACTGCCCTTGAGCAATTGCATGGGCATGGCCCATTCGCCCCAGTCGCCCAAGGTGTTGCGAAAACGCAGCAGGCGCCCGAAGTCGCCCCCGTCGCTTGAGGTGACAGCCTCGACATGCAGCGGCGAACAGACGCGTTTGTCATAGTTTACCGGCTTGCCCTTTTCCTCCTTGACGCCATGCCACCACACGCCTGCCGAGTAGGTACCGCATAGGGTCTTGGCTGGACGGTCATAGACGCGAAAGGCGGGGCGCTCGATCTCCGGGTGCTTGGCCTCCGGCACCAGCGCGGTTCCCTTGGCTCCCTCTGCCTTTTCACTGGGGGAACCGCTGGAAGCCCCGTCATTGTTGACGGTTTCCTCGGTTCCCCCGGTTCCCTCGGAAAAATCGAAGGCCAGATTACTTTCATCCGTCAGGGTCATTGGTTGGCCTCCTGCCATTGGCGCAGGTCGTTGAAGTCAGTAAGGGTCAGCGGCTCACTGCCGCACCAGGGCGGAAAGATCAATCCGCAGCCCAAGGTGGCGGCCGCCTTGTTGGCAGCAGTGCGCCCGGGGTTGCCTTCGGTCATGCGATCGTCGTCGCCGGCTACGATCAACACGGCGTCTGGGTGCTGACGCTGTAGACGCTGGCCGACTTCAAGCAGGTTGCCGGCATTCATGGCGCAGGCCACGGTGGCGCCGGTTTCGGCGTGGAGCGTTGCGCCAGTCGCCCAGCCCTCGCAGATGTAGAGCGGCTGGCCTGGCTGAATCGTGCCGATAAGTGAACAGCAACCCTTGATCATGCCGCCGAACAGAAAGCGCTTGTCGCCGTCTGGCTTGATGCGTTGAAGATTGAACAGCACCCCGTCACGCATAAGCGGCACCAGCAACACGTCACCGGTCTGACGCAGGGCATAAGAACGCACCCCTTTTGCCGCTAGATAGGGGTGCTCCGGATCGGCGCTGCGGGCGTTGCGCCACATCCGTTTGGCATGTTCGGCGGCGGCTTGCTGGCTCTGGTGTTGCTCAACTGCCCGCTGGCGTCGGGCCTGCTCGATGCGTAGGGTGACTAGCTGAGCCTCCAAGTGATCGGCTGGTTTGCGGCTACGCCAGATCTGCGAGCCGCCAGTTTTCCAGCTCCCGAACACGCCGCAGGGGATGCTGTCCAGAAACAGCACATACCAGCCGTTTCGGGTGCCAGGCTTGTCACCTGGCACGTGGAAGCGGTGGATGTCGCCGTCTGGTATCGGCAGCCAGTCAAGCGACCCGAGCACGGATTGCATGGCGTCACGAAACAGGATCACGAAATCCATAAAGCCACCTCCAGGCAGATCAGCAGCGCTAGATCAGCACCAGTCGGTGACAGGGTGAACAGGTAGAGGCTGACCAGGTTTGGGGTTTTGATTGAGTGGTCAATGGCGCGCAGCTTGGAAGCACGGGCGCTTGGGCGGCAGATATTCTGGTCGCGCATGGTGGTGAAAGTGTTTGTCGGCCCCAGCTTGATCTGAGCCATAAAATGGGTGAGCTGGGTGTGGCTGCGGGGGTTATTTATGCGCGATTCATTCCCGAACTTACCCTTAGTGGTGGGCTTCTTTTTATCCATTATGCGCGGCCCTCCAGGCGATCAGTGATCCACTGTTCAACCTCCAGGCTGTCCCAGCCGACAGCGCGTGGGCCAATGCGGCGGCACTTGGGGAAGGTTCCAGCATCCATAAAGTTGTAAATGGAGCTGCGCCCGTAGCCGGTCATGGTGACGACTTCCGGTAGGCGCATGATGCGGCGGGGTGGGGTGGTTGCTATTGCGGCCATTGCCATAACTCCTTCGCGCCAGCTGGCGCTCAGTGGATTAAGGCGGCATTCAACAGGTTGTGACGTGGCTTGTGCCCTAATGGGGGTGGGCAAAACCCCATTGGGGTAAATAGGGGTTAGGCTTTGCCGACTCGTGCGGCGGCATCTGTAAGGAACTTCACCACTGTTCCAGGGCTGCTGGGTAATTCAAGACCATTGGCCGCGGCGGCTGCTCTCAGAGTTTCGTCTGCTGCATAGGGGGTAGACAGATCAAGCCTGGCCATTGCGGAAAGCGCGGCGATTATTTGGGCAACGCTTTTTCGTTCGCTGGGGTGAAGTGGTTTTTCTGGCGGGTTGTCGTGGGCAAGCAGTTTTTCCTCAAGCTCCCGCAAAGCGCCAATCCTCACAACGAAAACGCTGCCTTCTGGCAGGGCTTCGGCTGGGTAGTAGTCGATCTCATAAGGCTGGTGCGGAGGCTCCTTTTTTTCTTGCTCCGTAATGGTTGTGACGCCATTAATGACATTTATCAGGGGGACGGGTTTGCACCTGTAGCTATTGAGAATCTGAAAGACCTTGGTTCGGTCGGCGCTTGCAACCAAAGGGCCACCAAGACAAATTAGACTAACCTCTGGGCCACCGGTCATGGCCTGGAATAAGTTCTCAACATCCAACTTTTCCGCCCCCAGCATCAGCAAATCCCACACCCCCTCGAGCTTTTGCGGCTTTGCCATGTCGCCCTCATAGATAAGTACCTCCTTCTCGTTCGGGAGTAATTCTCCCTCGATAGTTATGTAATTAGGGGGGCCATACTCGTAAAATGAAGGCGCATTATTGACATGCTGTATGCCGAGAGGCTCGATTCTGGCTGGCCTACCTTTTGCGTGATTCACGAAGTACACAGAAAGGGTTAGATGGCCGTCAAGCGCCAGGCGCAGAACGTCGGCTTCTTTTATCTTCTCCCCAGTGCTTATCGAAAGGCGCTTTGCTGTGTCCTTAACGGTTAGCCATTCTTTAAGCGTTAGAAGTTTGCTCATGTTTGCGCCTCCCCGGGCGTCCCCGTCTTGAATAGATTGGCTGGCCTCACAGGTGGGGCACCTGCTTTTCGGGAGCTACCCTTGGCCAGCCGGTAAATTTTAGCCGTGCTTTTGGTTGATTGGCACGACGTTGTCAGCAGCCAATATTGCGTCGATATGTTCGCCCAGCAGTCGCCATGCTTCGGTTTTTTCCTTGGCGTAGTCATGGTGAAGATAGTGTCGGCGAACCTTGGAGCCACCCAGCAGGTGATTCTGGCAGCGGTCGATAATTTCCAAGGTGACGCCTAGCGCCTGCATCGTCGTTGCGCCGGTGCGGCGCAGGTCGTGCGGGGTCCAGTCGCCATTGGTGCCCTTGCTCAGTACCAGCGTATTGTCATTGCGCCGGCCGGATAAAGGTTTACTGCGTTTCTTGAACTGTTCTTGCCGGTCGCCTACGCGCTTGGAAATGCTCTTTAGGTCTACGTGGCCGGTATGGTTGGTGGCGGGGAACAGGTATGGCGTGTTGCTCGTCAGGGTATGCAGTTCTTTGAACTGGCGCAGGGCGAAGGTAGACAGAAAAATATGGTGATCCTGGCGCGCTCCTCGGTGACCTTTGGTGTTCATGGCAGGCAAAAACCATGTTCCCTTGCTTAAATCGATGTGGCGCCATTCGGCCTTGAGTAGTTCGCCGATGCGGCAGAGGGTGCCCAAGCATATCCACAGTGCAAGCTGTGCTTTCCTTTCCAGCGGACGGACGCCGGAATATTTCTGGCCGGGGGGCAGGGCGGAATAATCACGCTCCATGCGCTCAAATATGTCGCGCAGCTCCCTGATTTCATCGACAGTCAGAATGCGGTCGCGTTCTTCTTGATAGTCGTGGTCTAGAAGTTTTTTGACTTCCACCAGGTTGGCAGGGTTGCCGTCGATCATCAGGCCGCGCCAAGGCTTGCGCTTCTCGCCCCATGCGAGCATCTGATTCAGATCGGCAAACAGACTGACTACATACCGATTGACGCCACGTTCGCGTACGGTACGCAGCATGGCGAGAATATCTTTCTCGGTAAGAGAGCGCAGAGACTTTTTGCCGATGCTGGGTAGCACGTCCTTGGTGAAGCTGCGGATTAGTTCTGCATTGTCATCTTGGCGGGCCACGCCGTCTTTTAGCCACTCGACGAACAGGTCGGCTACTGTCAGGTTCTCGGCAGCCAGGCGCTTCGCCCCGGCAATGGTCGCCTCGATAGCGGCCTGTTTTTCGATCTTGGCGGCTTTCTTCGCGGCGGTGGGGTTGATTCCTTCGCCTACCGTAACGCGCAGGCGGTCGCGCTCGGCACGGATGCTGGCAAGGCTTTTCTTGGGCCAAGAACCTAATGCTTGGTCGCGCTTGACGCCATTCAACTTGAACTCAAAACGAAACAGAACAGTAATGCCCCGTTGCCCGACGCGAACGCGCCCGACAATTCCGCCATCTTCTCGCAGAGTAAGGCCGCCATCATCAGCGGTAAGCGCTTCCAGTTGCTTGACTTGGATTTTTGCCATGCCCCTTCTGCCTTTGTATTTTTACCCCACTTTTACCCCACCGAAAACGCTGGCTTGTATTGCTGCGTCTTGGGTGGTGTTGGACGGTAGATTAGCCTGAAGGTGTTGTATTTACTAGGGTGTTCTGGATTTATTTGATTTTATTAACGTCCAGTGGAATCCGATCTATAATGGCATGGGGTGCTAGGGGTCGAGTGTTCGAATCACTCCGTCCCGACCATATAATTCAAGGGGTTGCGAGATTTTATTTCGCGACCCCTTTTTATTTTTATTGGTTTTTACCCCTACAAATCGACTGGCTCTGGGTGGACTCTTCAGCTGATACCAAGGTCATGGCGCGAGAAGACTGCCTCGCTGTGTCCTGGTCGCTTGAGCAGAAGGGGACGACCGTTAAAGAGTCTTTTCCGGCGCCGGTTGGTCGTTGGGGTGGGCGATGATTGTTTTGAGCTCTGTGCTCATGGGGAATTTGAGATTCAAGCCTTTGGGAGGGATGGGTTGAGTAAACCATTTATCGTAGATGGCGTTGATTTCGCCCGAGGCGAAAAGTGACTTGATCGAGTCATCCACGACTTTTTTGAGATCCGGATCACCCCGACGCATTGTGCAACCATAGATTTCGTTGGATTGCGGGGTGCCGGTAACCACCCAATCTTCCGGTCTCTTTGCCTTGGCCATTTCTCCCGCCAGCAATGCGTCGTCCTGCATAAACGCAATGGCGCGACCGGACTCGAGCATTTGGTAAGACTCGCCAATATCTTTGGCAGAGATGACGTTCATGTTCATCTTTTTCTCGGCATTCATGACCTTGAGCATCCGCTCGGCAGTGCTGCCAGCAGTGGTCACGACGCTCTTGCCATTGAGATCCTGAAAGTCCTTGTAAACCGAATCCTTCCTGACCAACAGGCGGGTGCTGGCTTCAAAAATACCGACCGAGAAGTCGACCTGCCGTGCTCTCTCGGCGGTATTGGTTGTGGAGCCGCACTCCAGGTCCACAGTGCCGTTTTGCACCAGCGGGATACGCGTCTGTGATGTCACCAGGTTGTATCGTACGTTCAGCTTGGGCATACCGAGTTCTTGCTTGATAGCCTCGACAATCTTTAATTGAATGTCATGGGAGTAGCCCACCGGCTGACCGGATCCGTCGGCAATATAAGAGAAGGGAATGGACGAGTCTCGGTGACCCAGGGTGATGGTTCCCGAGGTCCTGATTTTCTTGAGCGTGCCGGTGAGTTCGGCAGCCATAAGGGGAGTACTGCTTAAGGCCGCAGTCAGGGTAACGCCCAGGATTGTAGGGAAGGCACGCATCAAAAGCTCCTCATAAGGGGCAGGCGAGTCTTTTTCGGACTCGCCCATCTTTGGCTCGGCGAAAGGTCTCGCGGAGCTTGGTGATTTGCCGGTTGTCAGTGACGGTCCAGGCAGACGGTCCGTGCGTTACAGAATTCGCGCACGACGCAAGAGTGCTGCCGTCGAGTCAGGTCGCGCGCGCCAGGATGGCCTGTGCACGGCCTATGACAGGCGCATCGACCATTTGCCCATCGAGCACGAATACACCTTCACCCGAACTGGCGGCGTCCATGATGCGTTGCGCCCAGTGCAGTTCCTCCAGACCGGGTTTTAGCGCTTGATGGATAATCGCCACTTGGCTCGGATGGATACATAGCGCGCCACCAAACCCCATTTCGCGGGCAAACTGAACGGTGCTGTGCAGGCCGACGGTGTCCTGTATGGAAGGAAACACGCCATCCAGCGCCGGAGCGAGGCCGGCCACCCGAGTCGCGAGCAGTACTGCGTATCGAGCGTGGCTCAGGATCTCTTCGGCGGCATGGCTGCCGGTGGTCAAGTTCAGGTCCAGGCCCAGATCAAGGCTGCCGAACGACAAGCGTTCAACGCCCTGGGCCTGGGCAATCGCTTGGAGTTCGGCCAGGCCCTTGGCGCTTTCGATGATGGGCCAGATCGGCTTTTGGGTATTGGCAGCCGTGAGGACGTGCTCCGCGCTTTCTGCTTTGGGCAGCAAAACTCCGATCACGGCGGCGTGTCGTCGACAAAGCTCCAGATCTGCCACGTGGGCCCAGTGATCCGGGGCATTCACTCGCACCAGAATCGGGGCGTCCGGATTGTCACTCAAGAAGCGCTCCAGGTTATCCCTGGCCTGTTCCTTGAGGTTTTCCTGCACGGCATCTTCCAGATCAACAATGACCCGGTCCGCACCGGTAGCGATGGCTTTGGGTATGCGCTCTGGACGAGTGGCCGGCACAAACAGGGCGGAGCGAACAATGGACGTATTCATGGTGTTTCTCCCGCGCTGAACTCGACTTCGCCGATCTGCGCTGTACCGTCCTGATTACCTGCCCAGAGCTGTGCCTTGCCGCTGTCGATCAGACGTCCGCCGACCTCGAAAGGGTGAGGCGAAATCAAAGGTCGGACGCCACGGAAGGTGAAGCGCTTCAAGCGCACGTTCGGGTGCGCTTCGGTAAAGGCACGCAGATTCAGGGTGGCGATCAAAGGACCATGCACCACCAATCCCGGGTAACCTTCGGTCTCTGTGACGTATGGCCAGTCATAGTGAATTCGATGGCCATTGAAGGTGACGGCGGAGTAGCGGAACAGCAGGGGCGCCGAGGGCTCGACGCGTGCCTGCCATTGGCCTTCAGGGAGTGCTTCGGTGCCGCTCAGTTTGGGAGGAGTGGGTTCCCGATAGACGATGTCTTGCTCATCTTGAAGAGCGCGTTTGCCATCCTGGAAATACTCATGGCGTACCGTGACAAACAATAAGGAACCCGTGCGACCGTGCTTCTCTTCGACGTTGAGAATGGTTGATACACAGGTCACGTCAGCCTCCACCTTCAACGGCTGGTAAAACTCAAGTCGACTACCCGCCCACATGCGATTGCGGTTGTGGGCCGGCGGCAGGAATCCTCCGAGCGCCGGATGACCGTCCGGGCCCAGTTCGTCGGCGGTAACCGATTCCTGAAAAAACGCCCAGTGCCACAAGGGGGGGAGTGGTTCGCCAGGCTGCGGTGCCACTTCGCTCAACGTCGCGGCAATTCGTTTCACCAAAGTGAAACTGATCCGGTCCTGGCTTTCCTGACGACGTCCAATCCAGGCTGAAAAATCGGTACTGCTCATATTTATCGCTCCTGTCGGTCGGTGATCAGGCCAGGGCGGCCATTTCTGGAATCGCTTCGAACAAATCCGCCACCAGGCCGTAATCGGCCACCTGGAAGATCGGCGCTTCTTCGTCCTTGTTGATCGCAACGATCACCTTGGAGTCTTTCATGCCGGCCAGGTGCTGGATCGCGCCGGAGATACCGACGGCGATGTACAGCTGTGGAGCAACGATCTTGCCGGTCTGACCGACCTGCATGTCATTGGGTACGAAACCTGCGTCGACCGCGGCGCGGGAAGCACCGACGGCAGCGCCCAGCTTGTCGGCCAGGGCGTACAGGTGTTTGAAGTTGTCGCCGTTCTGCATGCCGCGCCCGCCGGAAACGACGATCCTGGCAGCGGTCAGTTCCGGACGATCGGACTTGGCCAGTTCTTCACCAACGAAGCTCGAAGTGCCTGCGTCGTGGGCAGCGGCAACGGCTTCAACCGATGCCGAACCACCTTCAGCGGCCACCGGGTCGAAACCGGTAGCACGTACGGTGATCACTTTCACGGCAGCGTTCGACTGCACGGTGGCGATGGCGTTACCGGCGTAGATCGGGCGCTTGAAGGTGTCAGCGCTTTCCACCGAGATGATCTCGGAGATCTGGTCAACGTCCAGCGCAGCGGCAACGCGCGGCAGGATGTTTTTGCCGTTGGAGGTGGCGGAGGTCAGGACATGGCTGTAAATCGTGCGTTGTTCGATGACCAGATTCGCGACTAACGGAGCTACGTTTTCCGGCAGCAGATTGGCGTAAACGGCGTTGTCGGCGACCAGCACTTTGGCCACGCCAGCGATTTTCGCAGCCGCCTCAGCCACTGCACCGACAAATGCGCCGGCCACCAGAACGTGGATGTCACCACCGATTTTAGCCGCAGCCGCCACGGTGTTCAGCGTGGCCGGGGCCAGGACTTTGTTGCCCTGCTTGTCATTGGAATAGTCAGCAATCACCAGGATCGTCATTCAGATCACCTTCGCTTCGTTCTTCAGTTTCTCGACCAGTTCAGCCACCGACTTGACCTTGATACCCGCGCTGCGTGCAGCAGGCGCTTCGACTTTCACGGTCTTGAGGGTGGCGGCGGTGGAAACGCCCAAAGCGTCCGCGGTCACTACTTCGAGAGGCTTCTTCTTGGCTTTCATGATGTTGGGCAGAGACGCGTAGCGCGGCTCGTTCAAACGCAGGTCGGTGGTGACGATGGCCGGCAGTTTCAGGGAAACCGTCTGTGCGCCGCCGTCGACTTCGCGAGTCACGGCAACGGTGTCGCCGCTGATTTCAACTTTGGACGCGAACGTGCCCTGACCGTAGCCGCTCAATGCAGCGAGCATCTGGCCAGTCTGGTTGTTGTCGCTGTCGATGGCCTGTTTGCCAAGGATCACCAGCTGAGGCTGTTCCTTGTCGACAACAGCTTTCAACAGTTTGGCAACAGCCAGGGAAGTCAGGTCTTCGGCGGACTCGACGAGGATGGCGCGGTCGGCACCCAGAGCCAGCGCGGTGCGCAGT